>NZ_JBEOXO010000031.1:0-98125 GCF_040296605.1 Streptomyces sp. NPDC002088
CGACGGGTACAGCATCCAGTACCTTCCTGCCTCCGCCTCGGCCGGCTCACTGTGGCAGGTCACCACGCTCACCGGCTCGCTCGGTCGCGCCGATGAGCGGACACGTCGTTCTGCCAGCCCGACGAGAAAACCCGTTGCGAGTGATCCGCATCGGATGTCTGATTGATCGCCCACCGATCAAGGGAGGGAACGTGAGGACGTCGCCGCCCACCCCCTCGTTGCACACCGCTCGTCTTCGACTGCGTGCCTTCGAAGACGCGGATGCGAACGACCTCTTCGCACTGCACAGCAGCGCCTACGTGCTGCGCTACTGGGACGCGCCACCGTGGAGCGAACGCGTGCGCGCCGAGAAGTTCATCACGGCTTGCCGGCAGATGGCACAGGAGGGCACCGGGGCGCGGCTGGCCGTAGATCGTGTCTCCGACGGGGCGTTCATCGGCTGGTGCAGCCTGAACAGGTGGAATCCGGACTACCGCAGCGCATCGCTTGGCTACTGCTTCGACGATGCAGCGTGGGGCCACGGCTACGCGACCGAGGCCGCGCGCGCTCTGCTGCGGTGGGCATTCGACACGCTGGGCCTAAATCGCGTCCAGGCTGAGACCGATACGCGCAACGTGGCATCTGCCCGCGTGCTCGAGAAGCTCGGCTTCGTGCGGGAAGGGACGTTGCGGGAAGACTGCGTCGTCAACGGCGAGGTCTCTGACTCGTGGGTCTACGGGCTGATCAGGCGGGAGTGGCAGCCATCATCCGAGCCGGTTCCCGCCCACTGAGTTCCGTCGCTCGGCACCCGGTATCGGCTAACCCCAAGCAACTGATCGCTGCGCCTCATCCACACACAACGGCGAACCGAACAAGGTGGTGCATATCGTCCCCTAACGGCGATATCGGCACCCTTGCGTGGAGTGTGGACGAACAACGGTTCTGACTGCACCTCAGGCGGCCACCGCCCACAGCCAGGAGCACCGCCGCGGCCCTCGCCATCCGCTGACCCGCCCGGCCCCGGCCCCGGCCGGGATCTCCCCATGCCGGCGGGGCGGCCGCCGACACCGACTCCGGCCGCCGCGCAGCACCACCACGCCCGGAAGGAACTGCTGCGGCCCCGGACGGCCACCCCGCTTCCCGCAACGCCCACCTCACCCAGGAACGGGCCGAAGCCGCGGCCGCCGTCATAGCCGCCGCCCTCCCCGGCGGAACCTGGAAAGCGCGATGGCCGCCGTGCCGCGCTTGGTGACCAAGCGACGGCGGTTCGCGTATGCGCGGCGCGTGCGTGTCGAACCCGGCGATCCCGGACGACGGGCGGACTGACGCCGCTCTCGCCGTCACACAGCACCGGCGGTGAGTCGTCCGCCACCGGTGCCCCGCCGACAACGGCCGGCAGGCAGGGCGTGTTCGGCATACAGATCTCCTCACCAGAGGGCATACTGGCCGCTTCCGCCGGCGGGATGCCCCGCCCGGGGCCGCAGCTTCGCCGGGGCTGCCGCCGACGGCGGGCACATACGGAGCGGCCGACCGGACCTTCGGGGCCGGGGCCTCTTCGCATGTTCACCTGTCAGCGTGGCTGCTGCAGGCTGGTTCGGCGAGACGCTGCTGCTGGTCACAGGCCTTCTGGACGGCCTCGATGGTCTGCTCGAGACCGGCTCCGAGCCTGGGGCCGGGGGTGAAGGTGGCCGGGAGGTGCTGCATGCCGTTGATGACGCCGATGCTCTCGTAAGGCACCGTTCCTGATGGGTCGCACTGGTAGTCGGGCATGCGGTCGAGCACGGCGGCGACCATGCGCTTGAACACCATCCGGGCCATGTTCGAGCCGATACAGCGGTGGAAGCCCAACCCGAAGCTGTAGTGCCGGTTTCCGGTGCGAGTCAGGTCGATCTCGTTCGGGTTGTCGAACGCCGACGGATCCCGGTTGGCCATGGCCCACGAGAGCCACAGCCGATCGCCCCCCCCTGAACCGGGTGCCGGCGCGCTCGCAGTCGACGAAGACAGTACGTCCGTCGCCGACGGCCGGCGTGTAGAACCGGAGGAATTCCTCGGTCGCGGAATCCAGCAGAGTGTCCCGCTCCCGGGACAGGCGCTCCCGCTGATCCGGGTGTTGGGACAGCCATTCCAGGGCGTGCGCGGTGAGCGCGGTGGTGGTGTCGAAACCGCCGCCGATGATCAGGGCCAGGATCCCGAGGAGATCCATGTCGTCCGGCTTCTCGCCGTTGGGCTCGGCCCCGGCCACCGCTTCCACGAGGCCGGGCCGGGGGTTCTCCCGGATCTGGGTGAACTGGGAGAACAGGTCCTGGAACATCTCCACCTGGAGTTGGCGTACCCGGGGCGCGTCGGGTGAATCCGGCGGGGTGTAGACCCCGGCGTGGGACGGCTCGCAGTAGATCGTCCAGTTCGCCAGCGGGATGCCCATCATGGCGAGCGTGAGCACGGCCGGCACGATGTTGGCGAGGTCGTCGACGAAGTCGATCCGGCCGTTCTCGATCCTCTCGTCCAGGCAGGCGCGGGTCAGCTCGTCGACGACCGGCGTCCACCGGTTGACCGCGGCCGGGGACAGGTACGGGTTGATCAGCTGCCGGCAGTAGCGCTGCTCCGGCGGGTCCATCTCCAGGAACCCGCCCCGGATCGGCGCGTCCACGGCCGCCGGGATGGAGACGCCCTTGTACCCGCGCCGCTCGTTGTGGATGTCGTGGTCGTTGGACAGGACGTCGGCGGAGCGGGCGAGCTTGAACACCTCGGCGTTGCCTGCCGCGCCCCAATGGCCGCCGTGGGTGTCGCTCCAGGCGATCGGGCATCCGGACTGCATCTGCTGAGCGATCGCCTCGAACTGGTCCCGGTAGCCCGGGGCATGCCGGTCGAACGGGAACCTGGCTTGCTTGCGGTCGGTGTCAGCGGGCTCGGCGGCTTCAGGACTCATGCGTTGATCTCCTTGCGCGGGGGGCGTTTCAGAGACGGCACGATCAGAGGTGGAAGTCGTACCACTTGAGGTAGCCGCCGGCGTCCACGCGGAACTGCATGCCAGTGACGTAGCGGGCCTCGTCGGAAGCCAGGAACAGCACGGCGCTACTGATGTCGGTGGGCTCCACCCAGGCGATGGGCATGGCCTGTTGCACCGGGAACGCCGGCTCCGCGTCCTGGCGGGTCGGGTGTTCCAGGTCCGGGCGGAAGGCCTGGTACATGGGCTCGCTGTGCAGCATGGGGGTGTTGACGTTGGTCGGGTGCACGACGTTGGCCCGGATCTTCCGTGGAGCGAGTTCGCGCGCCACGTCATGCACGTACTGCGACAGCATCCGCTTGGCCACCATGTACCCCATGCCGCCCGGGTCCGTCCCCACCTGCTGCATGGGAAACGCGTTCATGTAAGCCGCGGTCGAGCCGGTCGCAATCACCGAGGCGCCCTCATCCAGGTGCGGCACTGCCACGTTGATCGCGTTGATCGTGCCGATCAGGTTGGTGTCGATCACATCGGTCCAGGCCTGCAGCGGCGGCTCGCCCTTCATGGCGGCGATCCCGGCCTGGGCCACCACGATGTCGAGCCGGCCCAGCTCGTTCATGCCCTGCTCCAGCGCGGCGCGCAGTTGCTCCCGCTCCCGCACGTCGGCCTGTATCGCCACGATCTGCCGGCCCAGCGCGCCGACCAGCCGCACGGTCTCCTTCATGTCGTCCGGGCTCGCGAGCGAGTACTTGATCGACTCGAGATCGCGGCACAGGTCCACCGCGATGATGTCGGCGCCCTCCTCTGCCAGTCGCACGGCATGGCTGCGCCCCTGACGCTCAGACCTTGTCCTCCTCTTCGGTGTTCGCGGACCAACTCCCGCTCACCATAAGTACGGCGTCGCGCCGGCTCAGCGCGCCCAGCGGAGATCCGCCGGCCGGGTCCGCGCTGCCGTAGATCCAGACGGGGCCGTCGGCGAGGTGCGCGAGCGCCGCCTCCGCGACGTCGTCAGGGTCGGCGAGCTCGCCGGGCGGTCCATCCCCCATGGCCTCCAGCGCCCGGCGGAAAGAGGGGGTGTCCGTCCGGCCGAGCACGAGGGCCAGGACGTCCACGCCTCGGCTGCGCCACTCCGCCCACAGGCCCTCGGCCAGGATGAGGTCGAACGCCTTCGTCGCCCCGTAGACGGCTCGTGCGGCACCGCCGGCCCAGGCCGCGCCCGACGTCACCAGCACCAGGCCGCCGCGTCCCCGCGCCGCCATCGGGGCGCCGAAGCGGTAGGCCGCCTCCATCACGGCGGCGCAGTTGCGTCGGACCAGAGAGAGATGGGTGTCGAGGTCCTTGTCGAGGAAGGGGACACTGATGTCGTCGGCGCCGGCGTTGAACACGAAGAGCCCGACCTGGAGGCCGGAAGTCGCCCTCGCGAGTCCCGAGATGGCATCTGGAACGCTCAGGTCGAGCACGACCGTACGGACCTCGACGCCGTACTTCGCCCGGATCTCGTCGGCGGATGCCTCCAGCACAGGCCCGCGTCGTGCCACGAGCACGACGTTGATTCCCTGAGAGGCGATCTTGTGGGCGAATGCGGCACCGACTCCGTCGGATCCGCCGGCTATGACGCCCCACGGTCCGTAAGCCTCTGCCAAGGGTGTGGCCATGGCGTCCTCCTCGACTGGTCGAAAGTACAGATCGAATTCCGAGGTGAAGAAACCGCTCCGGCGGGCCCGGGATGGTCTGGTCGGACCTGTCCGGTTGATCGGGCCTGTCCTGTACTTGGGCGAGGTGTAGGGCGCACGGGTCTCGGCGTCTCAGCCCACGCCTGCGGCAGCCAGAAGATCGCGGGCTCCCCGGACACACCGCCTGGCCCTGTCCTCGGTCTGTTCTCCGGCCTCGGCCCTGGAGAGCATGGGCACTTCGAGACCGATCACGACGTCCGGGGGCAGTGCGGCGAGGATCTCCGCCAAGGGAAACTCGCCCTCGCCCGGCACCATCCGGTTCACCGAATCCTCCCGGTATACCGAACTCCGCTGCCGGATCGTGTTGTCGCTCAGTTGGACGTAGCCGATCACTACCGGATCGATCGCAGCCAGGTCCGAGCGATATCGAGACCCCGCAGTCACGCATCGCAGCCGTCATCCGCTCTCGAAGCCCAGCGTCGGCCCGTAACGAGTACGGCGCGTAGCCGTGTGGATTGTGCGGTGTACCGGTCAACGCGACGGCTATGTGGCGGCAGCCGAGGTCGGCTGCGAGACGGACGAACTCGACGGGCGGGAGCCCGAATACGGTCTGATGCTCTATCGCCAGTCGGTCCATGTCCCTCCATCGTCGAGCGCCGCGCTCCGGGCCATGGAGCGGGGGCGAAACCCAGCGAGTTCATGTGCGCTCATGGCCTCTGCGCGAACGGAGTCTCGAGCGAGCACCGTACGGAGCACCTTGCTGTGGACCGCCTCCGACGACAGAACCGTCCCGATGACTCCGAGGTCGGCTCCCGCGCTTCGGGCGACCTCGCGCATCAGGTCCCCGAGCCGGCCTGGGACCGACTCGACCGTCCCGCCGCCCGTCACGATGCCGAGGGCGCGGCCGGCGCCGCTGCCATGCCGTACGGCAGCCAGGATCGGTCGTTCCTCGATTCCCAGCGAGCCCGCGAGCCAGCGAGGCGTACGGCGTCGATCGCGAGCCCCACCTGTGCCACGAACAGCGCGTTGCTGACCAGCTTGACGCGCCGGCCGTTGCCGGCCGGGCCCACGAACACGACTTCTGCGTCTCGCACGGCCGTCGACGGCGTGGCGTCCCCCTCATGTCGTCGGGCGTCCGGTCGCGGGCGGAGTCAGCATCGCGCGGTGTGCGGCGGTGCCGTCGAGGTTGGCGTTGACGCGTTCGGTGATTCGCCAGCCTTGCGGGGTGCGAGCCCAGCGCCAGGTGTTCGCGGAGACCCGGGCCACCCAGAACCGGTCGGCGTCGGCGTCCCAGCGGATGTTGAGCGCGTAGCTGCGGCCGGTCGCTTCGTCGCCGTCGACGGCGATGTGCGGCACGGTCAGGATGTGGCCGCAGCCGTTGTCGATCAGGCTCTGATGGCCGACGCCGTGGACCATGGCGGCGATGTCGTCCCGGCCCCGCATCTTGAGCTGCGGCACGGCGTCGAACGTGCCGTCGTCGGTCCACAACGCCGCCGCGGCATCCCCCGAACCGCTGTCGACAGCGGGCCCGTACTGGGCGACCAGCTGCATGATCTCGATCTGGTCCTCAAGGGCGCGCAGTCTGACCGCCAGCGTCTCGACAGTGGCGCGCAGTTCGTCGATCTCGCTCATGGGGGGACCTTTCCGCAGGCAACGGATTCAGGGCTCGGGACGGTCAGGGCACGACGACGATGCGGACCGGGCCATCGGCGTCGCGTGCGGAGTCGAGCGCTGCGGACACCCCGTCGATCCCGACCGTCCGTCCCAGCATCGGGGTGACGTCGAGGCGGCCCGAGCAGACCGCCTCGAATGCCTCGTTCCAGTGAGGCGGCAGCGGACCGCCGCCGAACTGGATGTTGAGGCCCTTGCGCTTGGCGGTCAGGGTGTGCAGGTGTTCGCCCTCCGGCGGGCCGCCGACCGAGAAGATCCGGGTGCCGCGCTCGCACCCCTTGATGATCGAGTCGAGGACACCCGGGACGCCGACGCACTCGAACACCACGCAGCCCGGCAAGCCGACTGTCGCCAGCATCTCCGCCATCGACCCGGCCGATGTCCGGGCCACGTCACACCACGCCTGGTACGGCGAGATCTCGGCGGGATCGACGACGACGTCCGCCCCCATGGCCAGGGCTGTTTCACGGCGCGACGCCACGAAGTCGACCGCGACCACCGGGCCCAGACCGAGGTGCCTGAGGGTCGCGATCGCCGACAGACCGATCGCGCCGCACCCGACGATCAGCGGTACCTCGTTCGTCGTCACCTGGGCCCGCACGGCGGCCGACCAGCCGACCGAGATCGCATCCGCGACGCACACGACCTCGCTCGGCAGATCGGAGACCACGACCCGGGTGGCGGCCTCGGTCAGCAGGAAGTACTCGCCGAAACCACCCGGCGATTCGGGATTCTGGCCAATGATCTTGCGGCCGCCGGGAGTGGCCAGGATCGGCAGGGAGCTCACCCGCGCGCCGAGGGGTATCCGGCGTTCGGTGTCGGGGCCGTAGGCGACGACTTCGGCGCAGTACTCGTGACCCATGACGATGTCGACGTCCCGGTCGTAGGTCGACATCCCGCTGTCGTCGTCGGCCCCAGCCTCCGGATGGTCCATGAAGTGGAGATCCGACGCGCAGATCCCGCACGCGAGCGATCGCACAAGAAGCTGTCCAGGACCGGCAACGGGATCGTCGATGACCCGTGCCTTCACGGCCCCTGACCGCAGTACAGCAGCACGCATGGGTTCTCCTTCCCTGCCGGGACTGTAGCGAGGACGCAGGAATTACAGAAGACCGTCTCCTGAAATTGCGAGAGGGCGACGCAGCGCGGAGGCTCATGCCTGACAACTCATTACGATCGCCTGCATGGCAGAGCAAAGCCGTCGACCCGGCCGTCCGCGCGACACGAGCATCAATGAACGGGCCCTCGCCGCCACGCGCGAGCTGCTCGTCCAACGCGGCTTCGACGCGACGACGATCCAGGCCGTCGCGGAACACTCCGGCGTGCACGCCTCCGCCATCTATCGACGCTGGTCGTCCCGGATCGAGCTGATCGAGGAGGCCACCTTCCCGGGGCTCAGCCCGTTGAGCGTCCAGCCGACGGGCGATCTCCGCCGCGACGTGCGCCGATTCGTCCGCGCCTATCTGGCCGCGTTCAGTGCGCCTGCCTCGCGCGCCGCCGCGGCCGGCCTCATAGCGCACCACCAGGCGTCCGGTCGCACTCGTCCGCCGGAGTTCTACCTGCGCGTATCGGCGCGACCGCAGTTCCAGGAGATCCTGCGCGCGGCGCCGCCATGCAGCGTCGATCCGGCCGTGGACCCGGACGACGTCTTCGACATGCTCCTCGGCGCCGTGCTGCGCCGCACGCTGCTGCCGAGCGTTCCGACGCGGCAGCGCCCCGTGGAGCGCACGGTCGACATGATCCTGCGACTTCTGCGCCCCCTCGGCAGCGAGGGTTGATCGCCGATCAGGAGTCGGAGTGAGTCCCAGGGAGTCCTGTTGCGCAGGATTCCCTGGCACTCGCCGACCCGTCGCAGCAAGCATAATATTCTCTCGCCCGAATGCTTGATTTACAGGAAGGGAGAATGTAGTTTCCGCCCAACTGCCAAGGAGGACCGGATGCGGTTCAAGGGCAAGGCGGCCGTCATCACCGGTGTCGGACAAGGCAACGGTGAGGGGTACGCCAGGGCGCCGACGGGTGGGGCGCGCACATCCTGAACGAACGTTGCCGCGTGGACGGTCGTCCACATCTACCTCGCCACGGTCCAGTCGGCGACGTTACGGCCGAACATGTGCCACCGGCCCGGTCAGGCGAGACTCGCCGACGGCCCACGTTCCACCACCCTGAGTCCAGCGCAGCGCACACCGACAACAAGACGAAGATCCTCCGCGAGGCGTCCGCGGGCCGCCCTCGCCGAGTGGTCCAACCACCTCGCGGCACTTGACGACCCTTGGGCGCAGGCCCAGGACACCCTGCAGGCCGACACGACAAGCGGGTCCGCACCAACAGCCGGCCTCGCACAGCCCGGCGAGCGCGAACTCGCCTCCCTTTCAGCCCAGTTCGACGTCGAGGGCACCCGCCTCGACCTCGTCGCCCCCGAGCTCGCCGCTTTGACCCTGGAGATCCATACCGAGCTCGGCCGCTACCGGGACCGCATCCTCACTCCCTGAGCGAGCAGCGCGGTCACCTGATCCGCACCCCTCACCTCCCTCGGACGACGACGTCCGAACTCCCCGAGGAGGCACCTTGCGAAGGTTGCTCATCGGTTCGGTCACCGCGGTCGCGGTGCTGCTGGCCGGCTGTTCGACCCGTTCCGGCGATGACACCCCGGGAGGGTCCAGCGCGACCCCCGCCACGGGCACGTCTCCCTCGTCGCAGGCCGACTTCGGCACGCTGAAGAACGTGTGCGGGCCCGGCACCGCCAAGCCCTCGACCGTTCAGGGCGTCACCGACAAGCAGATCCAGGTCGGCGTCATGTCCGACGTCGGCTTCACCAAGAACAGTGAATTCCCGGACGCAGCCGAGGTGTTCACCTCCTGGTGCAACGACGCGGGAGGCATCAACGGTCGCAAGCTCGCCCCCGTCACCCATGACACCAAGCTGACGCAGGTCCGCCAGGGCGTCCTGGAGGCCTGCAAGTCCGACTTCGCTCTGGTCGGCGGCGGCTCCGCGATGGACTCCCTGGGCGTGGCGGACCGTCTGGAGTGTCTGCTGCCCAGCTTCCCGGCGCAGTCCACCCAGACCATCGGTTCCGATCTGCAGGTCCTGCCCAGCAGCGCGGCCGTCGGCTATTTCCCCTACGCCGGCTACTACACCTGGCTGCTGAAGGAGAAGTACCCGGACTCGGCACAGAAGGTCGGCATCATCGCCGGTGACAGCCCTGTCAGCAAGGGGTTCATGGCTCAGTACAAGGAGGCTGTCGGCGGCCTCGGCGGCAAGGTGTCCTACACCGACCTCTACCCACCCACAGGTGTCTCCGACTGGACCCCCTACGCCCAGTCGATCAAGAGCAAGGGTGTCAGGGGCCTGACGTTCCTCGGCGACTTCGCGAGCCTCGCAAAGCTGGAGCAGGCGCTCACCAACATCGACTACACCCTCGACTGGATCGACGCCAACAGCAATGCCTACGGCCCGGCCTTCCTCCAACTCGCAGGCCCAGCCCTGGCCAAGCAGCACAACTACGCCGAGCTGTTCGCCACCGCCCCGCTGGAGAGCGCCGCCGACGACCCGGCCGTCCAGCAGGTCATCGACCTGTTCAAGAAGTACGCACCCGACAAGCAGGTCACCTACCCGGTGCTGCGTGCCTTCTCCGCCTGGCTGCTGTTCGCCACCTCGGCCCGCGACTGCGCCGAACTGACCCGCAAGTGCGTCTACGAGAACGCGATCAAGCAGACCGACTGGACGGCCGGCGGCCTGCAGGCCTCGGTCGACCTGAGCAAGACGGATGTTCCGTCCAAGTGCTACTCCATCGTCGAAGCCACGACGAAGGGCTGGCAGACGGCCGACTTCAAACCCGACAGCGGCCTCTACCGCTGCGACGCGCCCAGCTACAAGTACCAGGGCGACTACGGCAAGCCGGCCACTCTCGCGGACGTCGGCAAGTCGATGTCCGACCTCACCTGAGCCTCTGACGCGTAGACAGATCCAGGTCAGAGTGGGAGTGGGCAGGACTGGGTGCCCGGTGGCTGTGATGGTCGCCGGGTGTCTGGCTGCCGGTCAGGCTGCGTTGGGGATTGGGTTGAGGGTGACGGTGTAGCCGAGCTGGTTGGACGCGGTGACCGCGCGGCGGGTGGCGCGTTCGAGGTCACGCTGGGCGAAGTAGGAGCGCATGCGCCGACGACCGCCGGTGAGGGCGTCGTCAAGGAGTGTCGGTGCAGGAACCGGTAGCGAGGGCGCGAACCCGACGGCGACATCCGCAACGGCGCCTGGGTCGCCGAACTCGCAGGCGACGTGCTGGACAGTCGGCCGAAGGGGCTACCGCTGGTCGTACGCAAGGAACGCCCGTGCCCCAGCGCCCAGTTGCGCTTCACCTACGCCGACGGGGTGCGGCTGACCTGCTGCGCCACCAACACCATCGGCACGCCGATCGCGGAACTGGAACTGCGCCACCGCCTGCGGGCCCGGGCCGAGGACCGCATCCGCGCCGCCCGCGCCACCGGACTGCGTAATCTCCCCCTCCACGACACTGCGCAGAACCAGATCTGGCTTGAGATCGTCCAGATCACCCTCGGCCTGCTCGCCTGGATGCCCGTGCTCGCCCTGAGCGGTAAAACCCGTGGGTGGGAGGCCCGCCGTCTCCGGCTCCGCCTCTTCTCCGTCGCCGCCACAGATAGGTACGACCGCGCGCCGCCGGCACCTGCGATTCGCACGCCACTGGCCCTGGACTGACGTGATCACCGACGCCCTGGCACGACTCGAAGCTCTCCCGAACCCCGGCTGACCAGCACCTTCCCGCCCCTACCAACAGCACCACCCCGACCGGAGCCGTGGAACCCCGCGCCCACCCGACGCCACAGCCGGGCCACCGGCCCGCCCGCGATCAAACCTGAACACCGAAACGGTCCGTCAGAAAAACCGACGGACCGTCACGTAGGGTCGGGGGCTGGCGCGGTTGCGGAGTACGTCCGCCCCGTTTCCAGCCCCCGCCGCATCGAACCGTGCGTGCGGTTCTCCCGCACACGGCTCACCGACGCCGTTCACCGCCGGCATTCGGCCTGCCCCGCCAGTCCCGACAGGGTCTGGGTGCAACGACGGTCCCGTGCAGGGCGACCAGCCCCAACGAGTCGGGCGCGCTCTGGTCGGCGTAGCGGATGGTGCAGGTCAGTCCTTGGACGATCTGGCCGCTGGTGCGCAGGCGGGCACCGCGGTCGTCAGCGAGGGCGCGTAGGGCGCGCCGGTGCTCAGCAGGATCGGTGTGAGGAGACCATACGGGAGGTCTGCGAGGACTTCGAGGCCGAACTGAAGCAGTTCAACGGCGAGGACGACCACGTCCACCTGCTCGTGCACTATCCGCCCAAGGTCCAACTCTCCAAGCTGGTCAACAGCCTCAAGGGCGTCTCCGCCCGCCTGCTGCGCAAGGAGTACAGCGCGCGTGTGCCGCTATCTGTGGGGCGGGCACTTCTGGTCCGGCTCCTACTTTGCCGGATCATGCGGCGGGGCACCGCTGACCGTCGTACGCCAGTACATCGAGAACCAGCAACGCCCCCTGGGCTGAGCGAAACAGTGCCGACCCGTGCACACGTGCGGGTCAGAGCTGTCTTGAGATGCGCTTCACCTCCCCTGTAAACGAGGGAGCACTGCGCAAGATCAGAGGTAGACGCGTCCGTCCTGGCCGGCCGCGAACTCCACTGTCGCCACGCGCGTGCACCTCCGTGTCCGCGACGTGCTCGAGCTGGATACCCAAAGCGATCTCACCGTCGGGCTCCTGAGCACTCGAATTCGAGTTACTCATGATTCTGCCTTTCTCGGGAGCTGGTCCGGGCCGCTGCTCGGCACGACGCAGCAGCAGCTCCCGAAGGCGTCGTCCGCGGCCCTGCCGTCGGTGGCGGGACGTGTCAGGCGGCGGTGCGTTCGCTGACGGGTCGGCGGCGGAGACTCGTCTGCTGGAGAGCAGGCGGAACGTAAGCCTGGTCGAGCGTGCCGACGTCGGTGCCGGGCGGGACGATCTCGTCGATCCGGTCGAGGATATCGTCGGTGAGCGCCACGTCGACGCCGGCGAGCAGGTCGTCCAGGTGGCTCATCGTGCGCGGCGGTGACGCGTCCGCCCGCCCCGAGGCGGAGCACAACGTCGTCTGGCGCTACTTCACGGACCCGTCCGCGCGGGAACTCTTCCCGGCCGAGGATCGTGACCGCGCCGCCCACGCGGCGGTGGCGGATCTGCGCGCCACACTCGCCCGCCGCCCGGACGACGCGCGGCTTGCGGGGCTCGTACGCCGGCTCCGCGCCCGGAGCGAGGAGTTCTCGGCGCTGTGGTACACCCACGATGTCGCCGTGCGCCGCGCCGACGTCAAGCGCTTCCTGCATCCAGTCGTCGGCCTGCTGGAGCTGGACTGCGAGGTACTGCTGAGCCCGGAGCACGACCAGCGGCTGATCGTCTACGCCGCCCGCCCGGGCAGTGAGTCCTACGAGCGGCTGGAGCTGCTGCGCGTCGTCGGCCTCCAGACCCTGACCCGCGGCTGAACCCCTACGCCGGTCCGCCGGCGCCCGCAGCAGGGATACCGCTCCGGCCCGGCGGCCGGGCGCCGACGTCGCCCTCCGCTCCCTGCACACGGGCGACATCTGCAAGCTGACGAAACGCCAGGTCCAGACAGGCACGGCCTGCCTCACCTGCGATGCCGCGGCAGTAAGCCATCGCGGCGGCCCACGGATTCGGGGTCCTGCCCTATTCCTCGTGTGTACGGGAATTCGTCTCGAACCGGCTCTCTCATGCCCCTCTTTTCGACCCGGTTCTCACCCGCCCGTTGCGGGTTTCGGTGACGTCGAAGCTGGATCTGCCGACCGGGTTGGCCACCCGGGTCAGTGACATCATCAAGGAGGAGACGGCCCGGCTCATCGGGACCGGCACATGGCGGGCGCGCCTGACGTCACCGCGAGGTGTGAACTGACCGTGGCCGCCAGGTAGTTCACCTCGCCCGAGTCAGGCCTCCGCCGCCAGTTCGGCCAGCAGGTCGCGGGTGCGCCGGGCGGAGGCCCGGCGCGTGGCGCGGTCCTTGCCGACCGGGACGACGTTTGCCCACACATCCGTCGCGCCCGCCTCGATCAGGTCGGTCAGCTGTTCCCGCACCGCCCGCTCGTCGCCCACGATGGCGGCGCCTGCGGCGTCCCCCGCACCACCGGCATTGAGGATGCGCCGGTAGTTCGGCATTCCGGCATAGGCGTCCGAGCCGGCGGCGACGGCGCTGCGGGCCTCGTTCTCCTCGTCGTGCACGGCCACCGGCAGTCCGGCGACGATGCGTGGGGTGGGGCGTCCGGCTTCACGGGCCGCCTCGCGCAGCCTGGGCGCCACGTGGTCCGCGATCGCCTTGGCGGACGCGAGCCAGAGCACCGCGCCGTCGGTGTACCGCCCGGCGACCCGCAGCAGGCGCGGACCTAGCGCGGCGAGCAGCACCGGCACGCGGGGCCTGCCTGGCCCGGCGACCGAGCGGCCGGCGCTGTGGACGGACCAGTCCGCGCCGGTGAAGTCGACGTCCTCGCCGCGGAGCAGGGCGGTGAGGATCCGCGTGTACTCCTCCGTGCTGCGTCCGGGATGGTCGTAGGAGAGGCCGAAGGCCCCTTCGACGAGAGCGCGATGGGAGGGACCGATTCCCAACGTCAGGCCGGGGCGGCCCATCGCCTCGGCGGCCGCTGCGACCCGGCTGGCCTGGAGGAGGGGATGGCAGGGGTAGGTCTGCAGGACGGCCGTGCCGAGTTCGATCCGCTCTGTCGCCCGTCCGGCAAGGGCCATGGCGACGAGCGGGTCCCCGGCGACGAGGCTCGCGTACCACAGGGCCGCGAAGCCGTCGGCCTCCGCTCGGCGTGCCTGCAGGACGATCCCGTCGGTCGTCGCGGCACCCCCTGTCAGACCGATACGCATATGTCTCCCTCTCTGTCCGGCCGAAGCCCTCGATCGGATTGACCACATGCAATGAGAATGCGAGTCTCTCTCAGGCAGAGCCAAGTTTCCAGAGCCGTGACGCACGGGATGCCGACGCCGCCCCACGCGCCGTCGTCTCATGCCGGATCCGGACCGGAGGAAGGGGCCCCATGCACGGCCATGACGCCGAACTCGCCCGGCTGCGACAAGATGTCCGCTACCTCAAGGACCGCTCGGCGATCCTCGACCGCGTAGCCTCCCACGCCCGTGGCCACGACCGCCACGACGTCGACCTCTTGCGCGCCGCGTACACCGCCGACGGCACCGACGAACACGGCGGGCACGTCAACTCGGCCTCCACGTACGCACAGTGGGCGAACTCGACGCACGCGGCCGCCGCCGAACTGCACACCCACAACATCACCACACACACCTGCGAGATCGATCCGTCCGGCGACACCGCGCACTGTGAGAGCTACGTTCTCGTCGGCCTGCTGCTGCGGGACGGGGCCACCGTTCAGCTGCTCAGCGGCCGTTACGTCGACCGGCTCGAACGGGACGCCGATGGAGAGACATGGCGCATCGCGCTGCGCCGCTGCACGGTGGACTGGTCCTGCACGGCCGACGCCTCGGCCCTGAACTCCCGCTTCTTCAAGGAACAGGGATTCCTCAAGGGCGTCCGCGACACCGACGACGTCTCCTACGACCGGCCGTTGCGCCTCGACGACACACCCCGGCAACGGTGGTGAACGGGACGGCGGGCACGGGATACGCCGATGAACTCTTCGACGTGGTCGTCGCCAGTCGCACGTACGAGGCACGCGCGCGTGTTGTCGCCGAGATCGAGAAGCAGACGGGCCGAACCGCCCTGCCCCACGGGGTGCGTGTCGGCCGCTGGGACGGACCGCCCGGGCTCGTGGGCGCAGTGTGCGAGCGGTTCGGGCGCCTGGACGCTCTCGTCAACAACGCGGGGATGTCGCCCATCTACGACACCCTCGGCTCGGTCACGGAAAACCTGTTCGACGCGGTCGTCAAACCTCAACCTCAAGGGCGCCGTTCCGACTCTCGGTCCTCGCCGGACAACGCATGGCGGCGGCGGGCGGCGGGCGGCGGGCGGCGGGCGGCGGGCGGCGGGCGGCGGGCGGCGGTGCCATCGTGAACGTCTCCTCGACCGGGTCGATCCGTCCGCGCCCGCAGATCGTTCCGTGCGCGGCGACCAAGGCCGGGCTGAACGCGGTGACCGAGGGCCTCGCCCAGGCGCTCGGGCCGACCGTGCGCCTCAGCACCCTGATGGCCGGCCCGTTCGCGACCGGCGCCATCAAACACCGGCTCGACGCCCCGGAGCGGCTCGCGGCCGATGTCGGCTCGGACGCCCCGCGCCGGATCGGAGCGCCGCACGAAGTGGTCGGCGCCGCCCTGTACTTGATGTCCGATGTGTCCGCCTACACCAGCGGCGCCGCTCTCCGGGTGGACGGCGGCATGCCCTGACCGGTTACGCCGGCGCACTCACCCGTACCCCGCTCTCGATGGACGGAGCCTTGAACATGAGCCCGCGACTGCGCTTCATCTTCCACTATCCCGAGGGGTCGGGGCCCGACGCCGACGCGTTGGCCGCCGGACCGCTGCACGAGATCGCCGCGGCCGCCGAGCGCGCCGGCTTCGACGGTTTCTCCCTCAGCGAGCATCCGGCGCCCGGCGCGCGATGGCTCGCCTCGGGCGGCCATCAGACCCTGGACCCGCTGGTCGCCCTGGCGTACGCGGCCGCCGCGACACAGCGGCTTCGCCTGGTGACGAACCTGGCGGTGGCGCCGTACCGGAATCCGATGCTGCTCGCGAAGGCGGCTGCGACGCTGGACGTGCTCTCCGGCGGGCGGTTCACGCTGGGGCTCGGGGCCGGGTACCAGAAGAGCGAGTTCCACGCCCTCGGAGTCGAACTCGACGAGCGCAACGCCCTCTTCGACGAAGCGCTGGAGGTACTGCCGCTGCACTGGAGCGGCGAACCGTTCAGCTACCGGGGACGGCATTTCGACGCGCGGGAGGTGATCGCCCGGCCACGCCCGGTCCAGCGCCCGATCCCCATATGGATCGGCGGCAACTCGCGCCTGGCGCGCCGCAGGGTGGCCGAGCGGGCGCAGGGCTGGCTGACGATGTCCGGGCCGCCGCAGCTCGCCGCCACCGCGCGGACGCCGGCCCTCGGCTCGCTCGCCGAACTCGCAGCCCAGATCTCCGAGATGCGCGCGGCGGCCGAGACCGCGGGCCGCCCCGAGCCGCTCGACGTCGTCTACTCCTACCCGGACCGGTCCATCGCCGACCCGGCCGCCGACGCCGACCGCCACCGGGCGGCCTTCGCCGAGATCGAGAAGGCCGGGGTGACGTGGGTGGTCGTCTCCAGCGGTACGCGGGAGCCGCCGGCGACCCAGGAGTTCCTCACCGCATTCGGGGAGACCTACCTGACGGCAACGAACTGACCGGTCGCCTCTGGGCCGGCCGGCCCACCCGGGCTGCGGCGGACGGCCCGTTCGCCCCGACGGCACCGAGCAGTCGAAGCCGACGGTCCACGGGCTGACGAAGGCGCTCGCCATGCCCGACAGCCCGTAAGCGGCGGTCGGTGTGAGCCTGACTTCTTGCAGCGCAGGACCACTTCGCGCTGCGTTATCCGGCCCGGCCGAGGCGGGTGGCGTTGTCGTACGACTCGCGGGCGTCGAGTAGTTCGTCCCAGTGTTCCGCCGTCCAAGCGCAGGCGACCGCTATCGGTTGGAGCATGCTGCGGCCCAGCGGCGTCAGCTCGTACTCGACATGCGGGGTGGCCTCGGCGTAGACGGTGCGCTTGACCAGACCATCTCGCTCGAGGGACCGCAGCGACTGGGTGAGGACCTTGGGAGTGACGCGGCTCAGCGGCACACGCAGCTCGGAGAACCGGCGCGGCCCGTGTTCAAGGCAACGGATGATGAACGCTGCCCACTTGTCGCCGCCCGGTGAGATGCTGACCGCCGACGACCTGGCTGCTCTCGCCGAGCCCCTGCTGCCAGGCTCGGGAATCGTGAAGGACTACGTCAAATCGCGCAAGCACGAGTGGGAGCAGGCGTGCTTCATTCCCGTTCTCGCCGACGCTGTGGAGCTGACGCGGGTCGTGCAGCGCTTTGTAGAGTTGCAGGAGGAGTTCCTGGCTGGTGGGATCGTTCTCCGCGCCTTCGAGGCGTTCTCGCGGCTTGAGTCCGTCGCGGCTGAAGTGCGCGTCTGGTGGCTCGATGGTGAACCCAGGCTGCTGACGCCCCATCCGGATAGCCCATTTGGGCGCGGGCTGGTGCCCGACCTTGATCACATCGGGCCTGCAGTGCGGCGCCTAGGATTCCGGTTCGTCACAACCGACGTGGCCCTTCGCTCGGACGGGGTGTGGCGGGTCGCCGAAGTCAGTGACGGCCAAGTCAGTGATCTGCACCAGTCGAGCAGCCGAGGCGAATTGGCCGCACTGCTGGTCGGTCCGTAGCACTTACGCTCCTTCCCTGCACCAAGTCAAGTGGTGTGCTCGTCGGGCCTTGACCGGTCGTGGGCTAGAGCCAGTCGTCTGTGTCGCGGTGGCGGCGGAGTCCGACTGCGGAGAACTCGTCGATGTGATTGTCCTTGGCAGCGCCGAGTCGCCGCAGTGCCTGAGAGATCGCCGACTTCGGGAAGCGAGCATTTCCCCTCCATCAGGGCACGTCTTACGTCCTCCACCACACCACGCTCCTGGAAGGACCAGGCGATCCGCCTGGTTCACGATCGGGACATGGTGCAGCTAACAGGTCGGAACCAGCGCAGCATGTCCATCCCGTAGGAACGGGCCGTCGCCGCCGAACGACCGGCTCCCTGCAGGTCCCGTAGGAAGGCGCGAGCTCCCTCGACCGGTTCTCTGGCCTGGTCGATGAGCCGGTAAGGCTCCCACGGATCATCCATGGCCACCAGTTCCCCGGCCAGGGGTACGGACAGCGCCGCCAGGTCTCGAGATGCCTCCATGGCCGACTCAACGACGTCTCAGCCACGAGGTCACTGACCTGCGAAAACTCCGCCAGTAGTTCAGTTGACGGGTCAGCGTCCGTGCCGCGCTTGTACTCCACATCACCGACCGCAGGAGCTCGTGTATCGGCTCTGACGCGACAATCCATAGACGACATGTCCGTGACGCGGAGCCAGGGTACTTCGACATGGCTCGTTGCGTCAGGGGGTGTTGTAGGTGACCACGGCGCGGGCCGGGGAGCGGAAAAAGTCGTTGACCATCGGAGAGCGCTCGACCATGACGTTGACGCCGGGGCCGGTGGTGCCTGTGGGGTGGTAGATCCAGGCGGGGCCTCGCAGGGGAGAGCCACACAGGCCGTCCGGGAGCTCGATCTCGTCGTCGGCGACCGCTTTGGTTCCGTAATTCTCGTCGAACAGGAGCTTGTCATCCGGGATGACGCCCGCGCGGTGGAGGTAGTCCGGTATCTGGCTGCTCAGGAAGGAGACCTCAGCGCTGCCGTTCCGGGTGAAGTAGTGGATGTCGGAGGCGTCGGCGGGGATCGATGCGCCCCCGGCGTTGATCACGCCTGGCAGCTGCAGGTCACTTCCCTCGCATGCTCGGACATCGCCGAACGGGTGGAACAGTTCATCCCGAAACAGCCAGACGATCCCTCCGGCCAGCGCCGCGAGGACGAGCACGACGATCCCCAGGCATGACAGCAGGCGCCGCAGCCCGGCACCGCTTCCGGGCGTACCGCTCACGTTCTCTGGAAACGGCGTCCCTCCCGACTCCTCGCCCACCCCGTCCCTGGGCCTGGTCTCCGAACCGGCTCTCCAGGAATCACTCATGAACGCCCCCCCTCGGTCGTGCCCTGTATACGGGCACGCGGAGCATACGCCAGCGATCAATCGGCCAAGGTGACGGAGGTGGAGTGGCACGGGCACGGTCTCTCCTCGACGGCGCATCTCGCAATCGGTGTCGCTGTCGAGGAGGACGAGACGAGCGCCGATCTGTCCGGCCGAGGTGAGGCCACCGGCCACCGTGACGGTGCAGCGGGTCTGGCCGGTGACGGGGGGCGCGGGCGAACGCTCCCGTGCCGCTGCAGGTGTTCTTCGTCAGCCGCCACCGGCGGCGTAGCCGCTAAGATCGGCCTATGACGTCACATCAGGCGGATGCCGCGTAAATCCCCGCGCGCGCTGAGGGCCACCGTGCCCGACCGACAAAGCGATGGTGCGGTGAGCATGCTGTTCATCAGCACGTGTCTTGGGCCGCCCGCGTGTGCTGCCGTGCACACGTACCTCTTCGTCGATGGCCTCGAGGCGGTGGCGCGCAGCGATAGCAGGATGGCCGGGCTCGGCCCGAGGCTGCTCCGCCCTGGCGGACCGCTCTATCCGACGGACAGGCCGTGCAAGGTGGATGTGGCGGCCCAGGAGCAGCCCGAGCCAGGGCCGGACAAACTGACCATCCGGATCCGGCTCCGGGACGAGACGGTCATCTGGTCCGACCTGATGTACCCAGGCCTTGATGGCAGGCCCATTGAGGAGGTTCGCTTCCGCCTGGAGCAGTACCTGGGCGAGGTCGACCGAGCATACGCGGCGTTGAGAGACGACCTTTGATCGCCAACGAGCTGCAGCGAGACACACGTGCGCCTGATCGGTCGGCGCGCCCGCCACCGTGGCTGATTGCTGTCGGCTGCCGGAGCGTACGTCCTGAACGACGAGCTCACGATCGTCGACACCGTCACGTGCCGTCGGCCAGCGGCACGCGCACGGCTTCGCCTTGCCCGCCGTCTCCGTTGCCGAGGCCTTCGCACGCCGCACCGCGCGCTCCGTGGCCGAATCGCTGGACCGCTGAGGTGCTTCAGGCGGCTGTTCCGACAGAGTGCGGGGCTGCACGCAGAATCAGGCTCCTCTTGGTGTCGTCGCTCGCCTTCGGTGAGCCCGCCGCCCGTCCCGTGTCCGCTCAGGCCGGCATGCAGGCCATGCCGACCATCATGAGAGCAGCGCCCACCTCACCGAGCACACGGTGGCGGACCGGTACCCGCACGCCACCCGAGGGCGGCGTCCGCCACACCCGTTCCATGAGCATGGAACCCGCCCTCAGCGCGACCCAGCAGGCCACAAAGAACACCGCGAGCGCCGTGGCGCCCTGGGGCGAAGCGCTGGAGTGATGGCTGTGGTGGCCCTGCGTCTTCAGCATCGCCGCGCTGAGCAGAGTCATCATCAGCAGATCGGCCTTGCGCCCGCGGTTCAGCGGGCAGCCCACGCCGAGTGTGCCGATCAGCGCCAGCAGGGATCCTAAGCACGCGAGGAGCACCTGCCAGCGCGGAGCGCCCGGCGCCATGAGTGCCATCGCCCCGAGGGCGATGGCACTGGGCGGCCAACTCCGCGCGGTCGCGCGCGCGTGGACGGCCAGGCACAGCGCCGAGCCGGTCAACCCGGTCAACCACAGCACGTCGTCCATGGCTCAGACCTCGCGCCGCCCGGCCCGAGCCCTCCGGCCGCCGACGCCCGGTGACCGCAGACACTCACTCATGGCAGCCCTGCGTCCCGCAGGCCGACCGGCCACCGGACGGCGGGACGTCGAGTGTGGGGTTGCGGTCGAAGAATCCGAACGGCTTGAGCTTGAAGCCCGTGTAGTCCACCGGCATGATCGGCCAGTCCTCCGGGCGCGGGGCGTGGGTGAGGCCGAAGGTGTGCCACACCACCAGGGACTGACCGTCGATGTCCCGGTCGGCCGCGGCGAAGGCCGGAAGGCCGGCGCCGCCGGGGTGCTGGTTGACGAAGTCGCCGGCCGGGTAGCGCTCGGCCGGGTCGGACCGGGTGACCCACAGGTGCTTGGTGGCGAAGGTCGCCCGGTCGGCGACCGACGAGGCGGGATCCGCGAGCAGCGTGGGCTTGCCCTCCGGCAGCAGGGCGTAACCCACCGGGCGGCCGAGGTGGTTGAGCGATGCGGGGTTGGTGATGTGCCACGTCCGGTCCACGGCGTTGTCTGCCAGCCGCTGCGCCTGGCTCTCCCTGGTCAGGGGAGTGTGGCGCAGGGTGAAGGCGTTGCCTCGCGGGTTCTCGGGTCCGATCGGCACCCGGACGGCGTCGACTTCTTCGACGCGGTTGGTGAGGCCGTCGACAGCCATGTCGAGACGGGCGCAGAACAGGTGCTGATGGAAGGGCGCGCCCAATCCCGGCGCGATCTCGGCTCGGAACCTGTCGTCGCCCGTGTAGCCGGCGGTGAAGACCACACCGGTGGCCTTGGCCTCGAACTCGATGGTGCCGTCCAGGTACAGGTACCAGTAGAAGCCGTAGTCGTAGTTGCCGATGGTCGTGAAGAAGGAGATCACCATGCGGCGTTGGCGGCGGGTCTCGGCGGAGTCGGCCCACAGGTCGGTGTGCTTCCAGAGGATGCCGAAGTCCTCCTCGTGCAGACAGACCACGTTGCGCAGGGTCCGGGGGGCGCCGAGCTCATCAGCGATCACCGCGTCGAGGTAGGTGATGTCACCGACGCAGTCGCAGCCGAGTTCCAGGGAGTTGGCGTACCGGCCGATCATGTACTCGCCGGTGTCGAAGTAGTTCTGCCAGGACCGCACCGGCGAGGGGTCGGCGTACGGCACGACCATCTCGGCGATGGAGGCGCGGTGGACGATGGGGCGCTTGCGTGCGGTGTCGCGGTCGTCGAACGCGATCTGGTGCAGGACGAGGCCCTCGCGGGCGTCGAAGCCGATGCCCAGTGTCCAGTTCTCCCACTCCAGCCGGTTGCCGTCGAGGGTGAAGCTCGGCCCTTCCGGCTGGGTGATCTCGATGGGGCGCTGGGTGGTCCGGTGCGGTCCGGTGATCTCGATGTCGTTGAAGTTGCCCGAGCCGACCGGGATCGGAACCGGACCCAGATCGATGATCTGGTCCACCGTGCGCTGGGTGACATCGACGTAGCCGACGAGGCCGTCCACGGGGTGGGCCCAGGCGTGGTCGGATGCGTGGGCCTGGACGAAGGCAAGGCCGCGCAGGATACGTCGGCCGTTCTCCTGCGGGTAGTCGTCGGCATACACACCGGCGGACAGCGGGGCCACGCGGACCTGGTGGACCTCCAGGCCACGAGCCTCGAGCGCGGCGATCCAGCGCGCATCCTCCGACAGGACCTGCTCCACGACGCCGAACTCCTCTTCGAGTACCGGGAGTTGACCGTCGATCAGCGGATCGAGGACGTGGTCGGACACCACCGTGTTCCTGGTCAGGGAGACCACCACGTCATGGGCGCGGGCTCCGGAGATGTCCTGGAGCTGAACGCGGACGCGGCGTTCGGCCGGGGTGTCCGGGTCCTGATGGAACAGTTCTTCCTTGGCCGGCTCCTCGAGGCCCAGATAGGCGAAGCGGGTCGTCTCGGCGACCAGGCCGGCCGACCTCAGAACGTCCCGCGTCACCCGGATCTCCTCTTCGGTGACGGGAGCGAGCGGGTCGTGTCGATCGGTCATGATCACTCCATGGTCTTTGCTGTACTTCTCTGAGGAAACATGCTGTGAAAAACCTTGCGGGGAAAAGCACGCGTATACGCGTGGCCGGCCGATCCGGTCCGATGCCGGTTCACGCTCGATCTCGCGGACAACGCTCGCTGGGGTGGAAATGTAGGGGCTCGGAGCGCGGCCCCGGTGGGTATCGGGTGCACGGCTGACCGCCATTTCGTGCACGCGCTCTTCCACGGTCCGCGGGATGGCCGATTCCGTGCATTTCCTGGTGGCTGGCCGTGCACTCAACCACACATCGCTGAAGGCCTCGCGAGTCATGGTCGCGGTAACCCCGTCCTGGTTCGGTACGGGTACGGATCGCAAGGAGCGTGTTGATGAAGCATCGCCACGAGAATCTCTACATCGGCGGAAGGTGGGTACGGCCCACCACCGATCGCCTCATCACCCCGGTCAACCCGAGCACCGAGGAACCTCTGGGTTCGGTTCCGGAGGCGGTGGAGGTGGATGTCGACGCCGCGGTCCGTGCGGCGCGCGAGGCGTTCGACACGGCCGGCGGCTGGGCGGACTGGGAACCCGAGCGCCGCGCCGAGGTGATGGAGCGCTTCGCCACCGAGCTCGACGCGCGCTCGGAGAGGATCGCGTCCGCCGTCAGCAGTCAGAACGGCATGCCGATCGGCGTCGCCCGGCAGCTTGAGGTGGGCTACCCCAGTGCGGTGCTGCGCTACTACGCCGGCTTGGCCCGTACCACCGAGTTCACCGAGACCCGCGCCGGGCTGCTCGGCGGTTCGGTGGAGGTGCGCGGTGTTCCGGTCGGCGTGGTCGCGGCCATCGTGCCGTGGAACTACCCCCAGGTGCTTTCCACGTTCAAGATCGCTCCCGCGATGGCCGCAGGGTGCACGGTGGTCCTCAAGCCTTCTCCCGAGGCGGTGCTCGACTCGTTCGTGGTGGCCGAGGCGGCCGAGGCGGCGGGCGTGCCCGCCGGCGTGCTCAACATCGTGCCCGGAGGCCGGGAGGCGGGCGCCCATCTGGTGTCCCATCCCGGCGTCGACAAGGTCGCCTTCACCGGTTCGACCCCGGCCGGGCGGGCCATCGCTGAGGTGTGCGGGCGGTTGCTGCGCCCGGTGACGCTCGAACTGGGCGGCAAATCGGCCGGCATCGTGCTCGACGACGCCGACCTGAATCCGGCGACGATCGGCGAGGAACTGGTCCGGGCGACCTTCACCAATAACGGCCAGACCTGTTTCCTCAGCACCCGGATCCTCGCCCCCCGCAGCCGTTACACCGAGGTGGTGGATCTCGTCACGGAGCTGGCCCGAACGCTGCCCGTGGGCGACGCGCTGGACGAGCGGACGCTCATCGGTCCCCTGGTCACGGCGCAGCAGCGGGAGCGGGTGGAAGGGTACATAGCGAAGGGGCGCGCCGAGGGCGCCCGGCTGACCACGGGCGGCGGCCGTCCGGCGGGGCTCGACCGCGGCTGGTTCGTGGAGCCGACCGTCTTCACCGATGTCGCAGGCGGCTCGGTTCTCGCCCAGGAGGAGATCTTCGGGCCGGTGCTGTGCGTCCTGCCGTACGACGATGTCGAGGACGCGGTCAGGATCGCGAACGACTCCGACTTCGGCCTGGGCGGCACGGTGTGGACGTCCGATGCCGAGCGGGGAGCGGCGGTAGCTCGCCGGGTGCGCACCGGCACGATCGGGGTGAACCGCTACCTGCCCGACCCGATCGCACCCTTCGGCGGGGTCAAGGGCAGCGGACTCGGGCGCGAACTCGGCCCCGAGGGCTTGCGGGCGTACCTCCAGCCGCAGTCGCTGTACCTCTGAGACAACGCACGAGCAGGGGCTCCGACCACTCGGTGGTCGGAGCCCCTCCTTGTCGGGGGCGCACTCCCCCACGCAGGGACCGCGCATGTCTCCCTGCCTCCACCCCGAAGGGGCGAGGTCGACGGTCCGTCAGCGCATGTAGAGCCCGCCGTTGACGTCCCAGCAAGCGCCGGTGACGGTGTCCGCATGCGCCGCGGAGAGCAGTACCGCCGCGTCCGCGATGAACTCGGGGCGTCCCAGTCGGCCCACCGGGATCATGGCCTCGGTCTGCGCCAACTTCTCCGGGTCGACGGTCCGCCGGACCACCGGGAGGTCCTGGGGGCCGGGGGAGATCGCGTTGACGGTCACTCCCCGCGGACCGAGGTCGCGGGCGAAGACCTTGGTCAGGGTGGCGACGCCCCCCTTGGCGGCCGCGTAGTGGGCGCCCGTCGCCGTCCCGCCGTTCTGCCCAGCGAGGGAAGCGATGTTGACGATGCGTCCGAAGCCACGCTCGGCGAAGTACTGCCCGAAGACCTGGCAGCCGTAGAACGTGCCGTTGAGATTGGTGTCGACCACGGCGGAGAAGCTCTCCGGCGTGATGTCCATCAGGGCCTCGATCTTGGAATGCCCGGCGTTGTTCACCAGGATGTGCACCACGCCCCACCGCGCCACCAGTTCGTCACGCACCCGCACGAACGCGTCCTTGTCGCGCACGTCCAGCGCCAGCCCGAGGGCGTTCTCCCCGGTGGGGTCGAGTGCCTCGGCCGCCTTGGCAGCCGCCTCGGCGTCCAGGTCGGTCAGGGCGACGCGGTGACCGCGGTCGTACAGCCGCGCCGCGATGCAGCCCCCGAGGCCGCCCGCTGCCCCGGTGACCAGGGCGACCGGCCGGCCGTCGCCCTCCTCTGCCGCAGCGATGTCCCGCGGGCTCACAGGGTCACGTCCGGCAGCGGGCGGCCGATGCGGGCCTCGATCTTCATGTAACGCCACAGGCCGTACTCGCCGACCTGCACGGTGCGGAAGAGGTTGCAGGCCGCGGCGACCGTCGCCTGATCGGCTACGTCCGCCAGGACGTAGCAGGTCCACGGCCAGGAGTCGGAGGGGCCGACCATGTGCTGGTCGTCGTCGATGGTGCCGATCACGGACACGCCGGGCAGTTCGTGCAGTTGTCGCAGCATGCTCACGGTGCCGTCCCAGACCGTCGAGTGCTGCCCCGTCGGCAGGTCGAAGAAGTTCTGGTTGACGCCGATGCAGAAGAGCACCCGCAGGGGAGCTTCGGAGGAGGACACGTCTGTCATGCCTTTCGTAGTGCCACGTGAGAGGAGTAAAGGGTCGGATCAGAGGTAGCCGGGGAACGGCTGGGTGCCCGTGAGGACGGCTCCGGCGCCGTCGTACATGCCCTCCTGGAGGAAGGCGTGCTGGGGCACCACGGAGGCGTCCCGCAGGTAACGCTGCATGGGGCTCCCGTCGGCGATGGCCCGGATGCCCGCGAGCTGGTAGGCGGACCGGACGACCTCGAAGGAGGTCTTCGCAGCGTGGGCGGAGGCCAGTCGCAGAAGGCTGGCCTGCTGCGGGGTGGCCCGGTCACCGCGGTCCACGGTCTCCCAGACCTCCTCGGTGATGTCGTAGAAGAAGGCTCGAACGGACCGCAGCCGCGCCTCGGTCCGGCCGACCGAGATCCGGTAGGAGGCCCGGTCGGCGGCGACGGGCCCACCGGTGTAGCTGGCCCGTCCGCCCTCGGCGATGACCTGGTCCAGGGCCGCACGGGCGACACCAAGGCCGACGACCGCGAGTACCTGAGCGGCGTAGGGGATGGCCGGATAGCGGAACAAGGGCTCCTCGACGGTGGGTTCGCCGCCCCGGACGAAGGTCCACTCCAGCGGTACGACGACGTTGTCGACGACGAGGTCGTGGCTGCCGGTCCCCCGCATGCCGATGACGTCCCAGTTGTCGACGATCTCGACCTGTTCGGGCTTCAGCAGGGCCATCCGGGGTCGTCCCGCGCGATCCTCGCCGGCCTTGACGCCCACCCCGAGGACGTCCGCGCCCTTGCTGCCGCTGGCGAACTTCCAGCCGCCACAGACCCGCAGACCTCCGTCGACCTGTTCGGCCGGCTGGACGGGGAACAGGCCGCCCGCGAAGGCGACATCGGGCCCTTCCGCATACAACTCCGCCTGGGTTTCCAGGGGCAGGGCGGCGAGGTAGATCAGCGACGAGCCGAAGCTGGCGACCCACCCGGCCGATCCGTCCACCTCGGAGATCCGCTCGATCAAGCGAAGGAACTCGGCGGGCGGCAGCGGTTCTCCGCCGAAGCGCCGGGGAGCACTGGCCCGGTAGATTCCGGCCTTCTTGAACTCGGCTATGACATCGCGGGGAACGTGCCGCTGCTCCTCGAATTCCTGTCGCCGCTGCGCCACCAATTCCAGAACGTGCTCGAATGTCTTGTCGTCCGGCTTTCCCCGTGGGGCGATGGATGGGGATGTATCAAGCGAATGCGTCATGGGCAGTCCTCCGGCAACGTCCCGGCGATCAGTCGATATCGCCTCAGCCGCAAACTATGCGCATGGCTCCTGCGGCAACAATTGGGGATCCGACGGCCCGCCTAGGGGATTTCCTTACGGCGCAGGGGCAGCCGGAAGCGGAAGACGGCCCCTCGGGGGGTGTTGGCACCGGCTTCGATCTCACCGCCGTGGCGGGTGATGATGCGATGGCTGAGCGCGAGGCCGATCCCGTGGCCGTTTCCCTTGGTGCTGAAGGCACCGTCGAAGATCCGCCCGACCTGCGGGACGGACAGCCCCTGGCCGGTGTCTCTGACCTCGACCTCGGCGTACGCGTCGTGCCGGCGCGTGCTGATCACCACCGTGCGCTGCTCCACGGGCCACCGGGCCATCTCCTCGATGGCGTTGAAGGCGAGGTTCGTCACCACCTGGCCGATCAGAACCTTCTCGCACTCCACGGGCACGTCCTCGTCCGTGAACTCCCAACGCAGTGCGACCGTGTGCTGCTGGGCGCGCACGTCGACGAAGTACGCGCAGTCGGCCACGATGTCGTTCAGGTCGGCCTCCTGTTTGCACTCCTCCAGCCGGACGACGTACTCCCGCAGGCTCTGGAGAATCACGGCGGCGCGATCCAGTTGCCGGGTGGCGTGCTCCAACCCCCAGTCGAGGTGCTCGGGGCTCGCATCACCACGGAGACGGCCGCGCACGCCGGCCACGAAGTTGTGGGCGGCCGAGATGGGCTGGCTGACCTCGTGCGCGATGGCCATGGCCATATCACCCATGGCGTTGTAGCGGGCCAGATGGTTGAGGTACTGCGCGTCGCGCCGGCGTTCCTCTTCGGTGCGTACGGTGGCGGTGATGTCGTGGAAGAGCAGCAGCAGTCCGCGGAGGTCGTTCTCGATGTCGATGCTCTGGCAGCGTGCGGCAAACCACCGGTCCGGCCCGCCTACCTCGTCGGAGACCGCCAACCGGTAGCGCGCGTCGGCGGGTTGACCACCGCGTGTGGCGGAGGCCAGGACGTCCCGCAGCACGGCCGCGGAGTCCGGCGCCAGGAAAGCCGCGAAGTCGGCCGCCATGAGTGCCTCGGGGTCCGAGTCGAGCAATTTCCCGGCCGACTCGCCCGCGAACAGCACATGACCGTCGTCGTCCAGGACCACGATGCCCTCGTCGAGGTTACGCAGGAACGCCTGCAGCCGCCCCTCGGTACGGCACAGGTCACGTCGTGTGGCCTTCTCCTCTGCGATGTCGCGAAACTGCACCATGACGACAGGGCCATGGGCGAGATCCACCCGCACTGCGCGGGCCTCGCTGAGGATGTCCGTGCCGCTCTTCGTCCGGTAGCACCATTCGATGACGCTGTTGCCTTCGTCGGCGGCACGCTGGAGCCAGGCCAGACCGACCTCGCGCGCGTACGGACGAGCCCGGGCACTCATGTCTGGCGCCTTCAGCGGCAGCAGTTCATCGAGCGTGAATCCGAGGGCGGAGCAGGCGGCCTGGTTGGCCCACAGGATCTCCTTCGTCCGTGCGTCGTGCACCAGGACGCAATGCTCGAGTGCGCTGAACAGACGAGCCAGGTCGGAGGCGGCGAACTCGGCCCGCCGGCCGTCGCGCTGTGCGGGACCGGAGACTTGGATCATGCGGCTCACACCTCGGACTGGTCGAGACGGCAGCGCATCATGTCGCCGATGAGAGAGCCGAGGGTGTCGGCGTCCGCCTTCTCCCTGATCCTGGCCCGGTGGGCGTCGACCGTCTTCAGACTGATACCGAGTCGCTTGGCAATCGTCTTGCTCGGCTCACCTGCGATCACCTGGCGCAGGACCTCCCTCTCGCGGGTGCTCAGGGTGGAGAGCCGGGCCTTCATCGCCCGTCGCTCCACGCGTCGCGCGTACCGCTCCCCCGCCGTTCGCAGGGCGCTCTGGACCGTGTCGAGCATGCGCTGGGGATCGTACGGCTTCTCCAGGAAGTCGACGGCACCACGCTGCAACGCCCGGACCGACATGGGGATGTCGCCATGGGCCGAGACGAACACGACGGGCAGTACCGTGTCATGCGCGTTGAGCAGTTCCTGCACACGAAAACCGCCCGTGCCCGGCATGCGTACGTCCAGCACCAGGCAAGCGGGACGGTCCGGGTCGAAGGCGGCGAAGAAGGAGTCGGCCTCGGTGAAACACTCCGTGCGCACGTGTACGGACTCCAGCAGCCAGGCCAGGGACAGGCAGAGTTGGTCGTCGTCGTCGAGGACGTAGACGAGGTCCGCGGGCTCGGCGACCGTCTCCGGGTGGTTCCCGCTGTGGCGGTGCGTGTCAGTGGGGGGCGTCTGGGACAACAATCGGGCCGTCATCGTTCCTCGATTCCCAACAGGGCGTGTCCGGCGAACGCCACGCCATGCCACGAACGGGCTTCTGCGGCGCGGCGTCCACGACGTTAGGCGGACTGCCGCCGATGGCCTCACCGCTGGGTGCACGGACAATCACCAGCCCGTGCACCCGGCGGTGGACGTACGGTCCCGGAGGGATGTCGCCCTCAGGTGGAGGCGGGCACCTCTTCGGCGGAGCCGGCCGGAACGCCGTCTGTCGCGAAGAGGTTGTCCTGGCCCGGCCGGAGCCGGCCCAGCAGGACTCCCCCGGCGAAGACCACGATCACGGCGAGTTCCAGGACGAGCGCGGTGGTGCCGGACGCGGAGATCAGCGTGGTGAAGTTGTTCAGCGCCAGGACGGTGGCACCCAGCAGGAGTGCGATGGCCGCGAGCGGGGCGATCAAGGTGTTCCAGGGCCGGGTGTCCAGTCGGGTCCGGCGGAAGAAGACGATGACCGCGACGGACGTGAGCACGTAGAGAAGCATCAGGGCCAGGACGCTCACTCCGCCGCCCCACGTCAGCAGGGTGAGCACCGGGTCCGCGCCGGCCAGCGCGAAGGGGACGATCAGGGCCAGGGCGACGGCCGTCTGGAGAAGGCTGGCCGCGTAGGGGGCTCCTCGGCGGTTCGTCCTGGACAGCCGGCGCGGCAGCACGCCGGCGCCGCTCAGGGAGTGGAAGTACCGGTTGATCCCATTGTGGAACGCCAGGACACCGGCGAGCAGCGAGGTGGCCAGCAGCACCTGGAGGGCGTCGGCGGCCCATGCGCCCAGCGTATCGGTGATCGGTGCGAAGACCACCGACGCGGCGTCACCACGCTGCAACGCCTCCAGCGCCACTCCCTGGACTTTGTCCGACCCGTAGTAACTCACGATCATCCAGGACACGAAGGCGAAGAACACCGAGATCAGGGCCACCGCGAGATAGGTGGCGCGCGGCACGGTCCGGGCCGGGTCCCGGGCTTCCTTGGCATACAAAGCCGTGGACTCGAAGCCGAGGATGCAGCCGATCGCGAAGGTCAGGGCCACTCCCGGGGCACCGTCGAGAAAGGCCGAGGGACCAAAGGAATCAACGATGTCCAGCCCACGAGGCCCGCCGCCGGACACCAGCTCCCAGCAGGCGAAGATCAGCAGCAGGGAGGTCTCGGCGACGACGAGGACCCCGAGGAGTTTCGCCCCGAATTCGATGTCGAGAGATCCGAGGATCTGTACGACGACGATGGTGGCCAGGGTCCAGAACCACCACGGGAGGTCGATGGAGGCATACCTTTGGACGAGCCCCTGGACGACCACTCCGTACAGGCCGTACAGCGCGGCCTGGGTGGCGCTGTAGCAGAGCACCGCGACCTGGGAGGCCCCGACACCGAGTGGCCGGCCGAGGCCGCGGGACACGTAGGCGTAGAAGGCTCCCGCGTCGGTCACATGGCGGCTCATCGCGATGAAGCCGACGGAGAAGAGCGTGATCATGACGCCGACCACCAGGTAGACGCCGGGCGCGCCACCGCCGTTGCCCAGGCCGAGCGGGATGGGCAGGGTTCCGGCTACACCGGTGAGGGGGGCCTGCGCGGAGAGGACGAAGAAGACCATTCCCACCACCCCCACAACGCCTTGGCGAAGCTGGGTTCGATGCTGTGGATCTGAGGGCTGCTGGGTCACGAGGACTCCCTGGAATGCGACAAGGCCGGGCACATGGCATGTGGTGGTGCGGGGAGGGCCGGACGAGCGATGGGCCGTTCCGGCATGGCACGGGGAGCGGCGGGTGGTCGGGGCCGGGGAGGAGCATCCGGGTCGACGGCCGTGTGTCTGGATCCGAGGGGTGGCGACTCGGCCACCCGGTGTGCAGTAGTGTGCGCGCGCCGCAGGACACCGGGGTGGGCCGGCGTGCACCCGTTACCGCCATTGCATGCACGGACGCCGCCGAGAGCCCGGCGGGCGCGCCCTCGCCCCGGAAGGGCTTTACGCGACATGTCCGGGGGTGAAACATTCAGCAATACGGTGGTTGCGTCAGGCGGACTACCGTGGCCGAAAGACGTCTGGTAGGCGGAGCACAGCATGGGTTCGTTCGTGACCACCGAGACCGTCGCACGGACGGAACGGTTCGATCACTGGGCACACGAGGTGTCCAAGGTGTTCGGCGACCTCGACAGCCGCCCTGCCGCCCCGACTTCCTTCCACGGCAAGGCCACCAGCGACACGCTCGGCCTGCTCCAGTTCGCGTCGATCGACGCGGCGCCGCTCGCGGTCCGCCGCACCAAGCGACTGGCGGTGCAGCACGAGGAGGACTACTACAAGGTGGCCCTCCAGGTCGCCGGCAACTGCTTGATCGAACAGGACGGTGCCACCGAGTCGTTGGGCCCAGGGGACCTCGCGATCTGCGACACCTCACGGCCCTACTCGTTCACTTACGAGAGTGACTTCCGTACCGTTCTCATGCTTTTGCCGCGCCCTATGCTGCCGATGCGTCCGGAGACGATCCGGGACATCACCGCCCGGCGGCTCACCACGGACGGGGGTGTGGGAGCGGTTGTCGGACCATTCCTGCGTTCGCTCAGCGAGCAGAACCGAGCGTGTTCGGACGCAGCCGTGCTAAGCCTGACGGACGGAGTGGTCTCCCTGGTCACGGCGCTGGTCTCGGAGAAGCTGGCCGGGACGGCACAGGCCGCGCCGCAGAAGGCGATGATGCTGCGCATCCGTACCTACATCGAGAACCGGCTGTCGAACCCGAACCTCACGCCGGACACGATCGCCGAGGCGCATGGCATCTCCCGCCGTTACCTCTTCAAACTGTTCGCAGCCGAGGACCTGACAGTGGCCGGCTGGATCCGGACCCGGCGGCTGGAGCATTGTGCCCGCGACCTTGCCAACCCCGCGTCGGGGGAACAGCCGATCAGCTTGATCGCTGCCCGGTGGGGCCTGCTCGACTGCCGTCACTTCAGCCGCGTCTTCAAGTCCGTGTACGGTGCGACGCCACGGGACTTCCGCAACCGGGCTCTGGCGCAGGCCGAGGTCGAGGCCAAGGCCTGCTTCTGAGCGGGCGTACGCCGGCAACGACGTCAGGGCCGCCCCGCTGCCCGGTGACCCGATGGATCGACCGGCGCGAGGACGAACCCTGGGCCCCGTCCGGATCGGCGGTCAGATGTCGATGCAGTGCAGCAGGAGGTCCCTCACCAGCGTTCCCAGGTTCTCGGCCTCGGTCTTGGCCTTGATCCGGGCCCGGTGGACATCCACGGTCTTGACGCTGGTTCCCGGACGGCGTGCGATCATCTGGCTCGGCATTCCATCGACCACCAGCCGCAGCACCTCGCGCTCGCGCGGTGTCAGGCTCCCCAGCCGCCCCTCCACCTGACGCCGCCCAGCACGCCGGGCGAACGCGTCCCGTGCCACGCGCAGTTGGGTTTGAACGGCTTCCAGCATCCGCTGCGGCTCGCAGGGCTTCTCCAGGAAGTCCACCGTGCCGGCCTGCATGGCACGGACCGACATCGGGACGTCACCATGCGCGGAACAACCCCCACAGCCACGCCATCTCGGCCGTCTGGCCGCGCCGGGCCAGCGCCCACTGGTCGTGCGTGGCCTTGGTGATGCTGCCCGCCCACCGCGCCGAACAGACCCCGGTCGACTCCCGTTTGCGCACCGCCCAGGCCTCATTGCCGTGCTCCAGGCCCTGCCGGGAACGCACCGAGAGATCACCCGCGGCCAGCGAGCCGAGGAACACCCCCACCTCGGCCAGCACCACCGCATCCGCCTCGGACACCCGCAGCCGGGCCCGGACCGCCACCCCCGCCGGGCCGGGCACCACGAACGACGCGGCCACCTCCCGCAACCCGCCCATCCCGTCACCCCCGCCCGGTCCTGCAACATCTCGTTGCCCCGCAGGTCAACATCATGCGAGAGGCGTCACTCACGGCGTGTGCTCCGGCGTCACGCAGTCAGGGACTGAGGGATGGGATGGAACTGACGCTGGAAGTAGACCAGGCCGCCTCCGTCGTCCTGCCCCTTGATGACCTGGTCCACCTCGACGAACATGACGGTGTGCGAACCGCGCTCCGCGACACCGGTGATGCTGCCTAGCACTGACGCCGCCGAGTCGCGCAGTACCGGCACGCCGTGGGAGTGGTCCCACACCTCTCCGGTCGCGGTGAACCGCTCCTCGGCGGGCACCCGGCCGGCGAAGGCCATTGCCACGTCCTCGTGCTCAACACCGAGGACGTTGATGCAGACGCGCCGATTGTCCTTGAAGATGTCGTGGCTGCGGCTGGAGCGGTTGATGCACACGAGCATGGTGGGGGGTGTGTCCGTCACAGAGCAGACCGCGCTGACGGTGATACCTGCACGGCCGCCGGGGCCGTCCGTGGTGACGATGTTGACTCCTGCGGAGAGATTCGCCATCGCATCACGGAACATCCGCTGCGTCGGCGTCAGTCGGGAGATGCTCTCAGCCACCGTTCCTCCTGCCTGGACCTGGGCGCTCCGGGCCAACCCCGGCTGTCCCGACGTTAGGACGGCGTGCGCGGTGGGCGGTATCGAGAGTTCCTCCGTCGCGGCTGAGGATTTCCCCTACACCGCGGCCTCGGGGGCAGCGCGCAACCGCGCAGGAGGCTGGACCCGTCGCTTCGGCAAGGGCCCACCTGCCCGATCGTAGAGTGCCGCCATCGATATCTGCAGAGTCTCAATCTCGCGGTATCAAGTATTTGTGTTGTATGGGATCGCGTCCATACGCTGGTGGCCGATCAAGAGGCCCCGGCACAGGAGGGGGCAACTGATGGAACTCAGGCATCTTCGGTACTTCATGGCCGTGGCCGAAACGCGTCACTTCGGCAGAGCGGCTGAACAACTGCGCATTGCCCAGCCGCCGTTGTCCCAGGCGATCCGTCGCCTGGAGGCGGAACTGGGGGTGGAGCTGTTCGCTCGCACGACCCGGCAGGTGGCCCTGACCGGTGCCGGCGAGGTCTTTCGCAGGGACGTGGAGCGCATTCTCAAGGCCGTCGACGAGTCGGTCGCCCGAGTGGCGCGCTTCGCTTCGGGTGTGGAGGGAGTACTGCGGATCGGCCTGACGGGTTCTGCCTCATATCGGCAACTGCCCGCACTCGCAAGGCTGGTGAAGCGCGAAATGCCTCAAGTGATGCTGGAGGTGCACACGGAGATGCTCACACCCGCTCAGGAAGCAGGACTCATCGAGCGCCGTCTCGATGTCGGCGTGTTGCGCCCTCCGGTACGGCAGGAGGGGGTCATTCACCGGCCGATCGCCGACGAGCCGCTGGTCGTCGCCATGCCCGAGCAACATCGACTGGCCCGGACGGACTCGGTTCGGGCCGAGGACCTCAGGCACGAGGACTTCATCATGTACGGCGCCACGTTGGGATCCGTTCTCAACGACGCCGTGGTCCGCACCTGTCTCGGCGCGGGTTACTACCCGCACTGTGCGTACGAGATCACCGAGACCTCGGCCGCCCTGGCGCTGGTCGCCGCCGGACTGGGTATCGCCGTTCTGCCGGAGTCGATCCGCTCTGCTCCCCGCGAAGGCGTGGTGTGCAAGAACCTCGTGGACGCGCAGTCCGTGCGACTCGATCTGGCCTGGCGGGAGAACGACGACTCTCCGCTGCTGCGCAGTCTCCTTCAGGTGCTGGAGCAGAACGACGTGTTTCTCGAAGGAGTGGTATGAAGATCGTCCAGGTGGAGGCCATTCCCTTCGCCATCCCTTACGCCAAGCCGTTGCGGTTCGCCAGCGGCGAAGTGCACACCGCTGACCACGTGCTGGTGCGGGTGTACACGGACGAGGGTCTCGTCGGTACTGCCGAGGCTCCGCCTCGCCCGTACACCTACGGGGAGACCCAGGAGTCGATCGTTGCGGTCATCGACAAGATCTTCGCCCCGCAGATCCTGGGCCTCACGGCTCTGGAACGCGAGGTCGTGCACGCCAGGCTGGACCGCACGGTCGGCAACCCGACCGCGAAGGCCGCGATCGACATGGCGCTGTGGGACATCATCGGCCAGGCCGCGGAGATGCCGGTCTCCGGGCTGCTCGGTGGCTACACCGATCGCCTGCGAGTGAGCCACATGGTCGGCTTCGCGCCTGCGGAGGAGATGGTGGCGGAGGCAGAGCGGATCCGCGACACGTATGGCATCACCACCTTCAAGGTGAAGGTCGGCCGTCGGCCCTACACCGACGACGTCGACGCCTGCCGCGCCCTGCGTGCGGCGCTCGGCCCTGACGTCAACCTGTACGTGGACGGCAACCGGGGCTGGAGCCCCTCCGAGGCGGCACGCGCGCTGCGCGAGATGGACGACCTGGGGCTCACGTTTGCCGAGGAGCTGTGTCCCGCGGACGATGTGCTGGGCCGTCGCTGGCTGGTGGCACAGAGCCGCATCCCGTTCATCGCAGACGAGAGCGCCACCCACGCGGCGGACGTGACGCGTGAACTCCTCGGCGGTTCGGCCACCGCGATCAGCATCAAGACCGCTCGCACTGGCTTCACCGCCTCCCAGCGGATTCTGCGCCAGTGCGAGGGACTGGGTGTCGAGATCGTCATGGGCAACCAGATCGACGGGCAGATCGGCACCCTGTGCACGGTCGCCTTCGGTGCCGCCCACCGCACCAGCGCCCATCACCCCGGTGAACTGTCGAACTTCCTCGACATGACCGACGACCTGCTCGCCGAACCGCTGACCATCAGGGAAGGCGCCCTTCGCGTCCGCGAGGGCAACGGGCTCGGCATCGACGTCGACCCCGAAAAACTGGCTCGCTACCGCCAGGACCACTGAGCCACCACGAGCCGCAAACCGCAATAAAGGGACGGGACATCATGACTGACATCACCACCGAGAAGGCCACCGCTGCTGCTTCAGGGGCCGCGGCGACAGAGCAGTTCCGCAACAAGGGTGCCGCCGCGGCCGACGTCGGCACCGAGCGCGTCGACACCCTCGTCACCGCGCTCCTCACCGCCACCCACGACATCATCCGACGCCACAAGGTCACCTACGCCGAGTACGACGCCCTCAAGTCCTGGCTGATCCGGGTAGGCGAGGACGGCGAGTGGCCGCTCTTCCTCGACGTGTGGGTCGAGCACGTGGTGGAGGAGGTCGCGGGTGAGAGCCGCGAGGGGAGCAAGGGCACCATCGAAGGCCCGTACTACGTGCCGGACGCGCCCGCCCTGCCCGCCGAGGCGACCCTGCCGATGCGGGAGGGCGAAGCGGGGACGCCGCTGCTGTTCCAGGGACAGGTCACCGCTGTCGACGGCAGCCCGCTGGCGGGCGCCAAGCTGGAGATCTGGCAGGCCGACGACGACGGGTACTACTCCCAGTTCGCGCCCAACCTGCCGGAGTGGAACCTGCGAGGAACGGTGATCGCCGACGAGACGGGCAACTTCTGGATCCACACGATTCAGCCGGCGCCTTACCAGATCCCCACCGACGGCGCCTGCGGCAGCCTCATCGCGGCAGCCGGCTGGCACCCCTGGCGCCCCGCCCACCTCCACCTGAAGGTCTCCGCGCCGGGCTACCAGCTCATCACCACCCAGCTGTACTTCAAGGACGGCCAGTACGTCGACAACGACATCGCTACGGCCGTGAAGCCCGAGCTGATCCTGGACCCGACTGCGACCGGCAACGGCAACGCGGTCACCTACGACTTCGTCCTCGACAAGGCGTGATGCACCGTGCTCTTCGCCGTACGCATGGATGTGAACATTCCGCGTGACCTCGACCCGCAGGTGCGCGAGGATCTGGTGGCCCGTGAGAAGGCGTACTGTCACCAGCTCCAGAAGTCGGGAGAGTGGGTCCACATCTGGCGGTGCGTCGGCCAGTACGCCAACATCAGCGTCTTCGATGTCGCCGACAACGAGGCACTGCACCGCGTCCTGTGGAATCTCCCTCTCTTCCCCTTCATGAAGGTGGAGGTCACGCCGTTGGCGCAGCACCCGTCCGATCTGGCGGCCGGCGAGGTCGTGGCGTGAGAAGCAAGGTGGTGGCCACCGCCGCGGAGGCGGTGGCCGATATCCCGGCCTGCTGGACAAACCAGCGTCTCCTGGGCCACCACCCGCAGCAGCCGCCGCACCCGCACCTCCCTGGTCCAGATCCGCTTTGACGCCGCGACCTGGCGCGACCGCCCGCTCAAGTCGCGATGCACGACAGCGGGCAACGGCACATGGGGACGAGCTCTGACCCTGCGCGAACCCGCCCAGCGGGCCGCGCTCCAACAACGCCGCCGCGAGCAAGACACCGACGCCTGGCGGGCACGCCACCGACCCCGCGCCGGGATCGAGTCGACGGTCTGCCAGATCGTCCACCGCACCCACAGCCGCCGCAGCCGCTACCGGAATGCAGCCACCACCCGCCTCGGCCGCTGCCTCGCCGCCACCGCCATCAACCTCATCCGCATCGACGCCTGGCACCAAGGCCACCGACCCGAGACCACCCGCACCACCCACCTGTGCCGGGCCGGTCTCCGGTAGCGGCTGCGCTTCGGCAGGCGCGACGAACGAGCAGTACGAGTGCGCCAGCACGTCCCGGTACACGCGCGCCGAGGACGGGTCGGCCGGCAGGTCCCGCGACCGCACCATCGTCAGCACGATCCCGTCCGCGAGGTGCAGGCGGCCGTCCTTCAGCCGGAATCCACGCTTCGCGCAGTCCAGCGTGGGCAGGGCCTCGCGCTTCTTCTTGGGCGTGGGCAGCCCGGCGCGGCGGTGCATCGGCAGCCGGTCCTTGATGTCCTTCTGTGCCTTCGTACGGGACTTGCCGAAGTCGCGGACGATCTGCTGCTGCGGCACCGAGGAGCCCTCGGCCGGCCACGGAGTGCGGGCGCGGGCCTCGGTCAACATCGTGTCGAGCTGCCCGGGATCGCACGTCCGCTTGTCCTGGGGGTGTGCATTGTTGCGCAGGTGGACCGCCTGTGTTCGCCCGGGCCGTCCGGCTGGTCAGCCGTGGGCCCTCCGCGCCCGGACCAGACGCGGCGACGCTCCGCGTCGCCCACGCGGGATGCGATTCCTCCCCGGCGTGAACGCCGGAGCATCCTCGCAAGAATCAGGTGATCCTCGGCTCACCCGCGGCCTCGGCCGGCAAGCGCCACTACAGGACGAACGCCGCGTATGCGTACCCCCGTGCCAGAGCGAGGCCTGACCGGAAGCTGCAACTCGCTTCTTTCACTGCTTACTTCACCTCTTGACGAAAGTGGTCCATACCTTTAGGTTCACGGGTCAGCCACACACCCTGGGACGCGCTCACCGTTCAAGAGGTGAACGCAGCCTCGGTTGTTCATCCCCCCACGAAGGGCCCTCCGCACACATGCCCAGAACTCTCCCCGCGGCTGTCTCCCTCACCGCGCTCTCCCTCGCCACCGGCCTGCTCACCGCCTCGCCCGCGCAGGCCGCCACCGGCACCATCACCGGCCTCGCCGGCAAGTGCCTCGACGTCGCCGGCGCCAACTCCGCCGACGGCACGGCCGTCCAGCTCTACGACTGCAACGGCACCACCGCCCAGCAGTGGACGGTCGGCAGCGATGGCACGATCCGCGCCCTCGGCAAGTGTCTCGACGTCACCGGCAATGCGACCGCCGACGGCGCGCAGGCGCAGCTGTGGAGCTGTACCGGCGGCGCCAATCAGAAGTGGACCGTCACTGCCGCGCACGACATCGTCAACCCGCAGGCGAACAAGTGCCTGGACGTCACCGGCAACAGCTCCGCCAACGGCACCCGCATACAGATCTGGAGCTGTAGCGGCGGCTCCAACCAGAAGTGGACCGCGCCCGCCTCCGGCGACGGCACCACCCCGTCCGCGCCGATGGCCGTGGCGCCGTACCTCTACAACGGCTGGGGCAGCCCGCCGAGCCCCACCACGGTCACCAACGCCACCGGCGTGAAGTACTTCACCCTCGCCTTCGTGCTCAGCAACGGCTACTGCAATCCCCAGTGGGACGGCAGCCGGGCGCTGACCGGAGGCGTCGACCAGCAGACGATCAACACTGTGCGGGCGAACGGCGGCGACGTCATCCCGTCCTTCGGCGGCTACAGCGGCAACAAGCTGGAGAGCTCCTGTTCCAGTGCGAGTGAGCTCGCCGCCGCCTACCAGAAGGTGATCACCGCCTACGGCCTCAAGGCCATCGACATCGACATCGAGGCCGACGCCTACAGCAACCCCACCGTCCAGCAGCGCACGGTCGACGCGCTGAAGACCGTGAAGGCCAACAACTCGGGTCTGAAGGTGTACGTCACCATCGGCACCGGGCAGAGCGGTCCCGACACCAGCCTGATCAACCGGGCCGCCTCCTCCGGTCTGACCGTGGATGCCTGGGCCATCATGCCGTTCGACTTCGGCGGCGCCGGCCAGAACATGGGCAACCTCACCACACAGGCGGCCGAGGGCCTCAAGAACGCGCTGAAGAACGCGTACGGCTACAGCGACGACCAGGCCTACCGGGACATGGGCATCTCGTCGATGAACGGCATCACCGACCAGAACGAGACCGTCACGGTCGCCGACTTCCGGACGATCCTCGCCTACGCCCAGCAGCACCACCTGGCGCGGCTGACCTTCTGGTCCGTCAACCGCGACCGCCCGTGCACCGGCGGCCCCGCCGACAGCTGCTCCGGCGTGAGCCAGTCCGACTGGGACTACACCCGCGTCTTCGCCGCGTACACCGGCTGACAGAACCGTCCCACCCACCCCTCACCACAAGCCGCCCCTCCCCCAGCCTTCGGGCGAGGGAACCCCCGTCTCGCTTCGTTCGGCAAGGAGAACCCCCGTGCTCACCGTCTTGCGCTTCCCACTCAAGCGCCGCCGCAGATCCACCGCCGCGGCGTTGGTCACCGTGGCCGCCGCTTCCCTGCTCACCTCCGCACCCGCGCCCGCGAGCGCGGCCACGGCCCTGCCCACCGACTTCGCCACCGTCATGAACGCCGCGAGCGGCCGCTGCCTGGACGCCCGGTCGGCTGCCACCGCCAACGGCACCGTCGTCCAGCAGTACTCCTGCAACAGCAGCGCGGCCCAGCAGTGGAGCTTCACCTCCACCAGCGACGGCTATGTCCGCATCAACAACCGCAACAACACCAATCAGGTCGTGGATGTCGCCGACACGTCCACGGCCGACAACGCGCCCGTCCATCTGTGGACCTACGGCGGCGGCACCAACCAACAGTGGCTGCCGGTCGACGAGGGCGGCGGCGCCTACCACTTCGTCAACCGCAACAGCGGCAAGTGCCTCGACGACCCCGGCGCCTCGACCGCCGACAGCGTGCAGTTCGTGCAGTACACCTGCAACGGCACCGCCGCCCAGCGCTTCCAGGTCGTCCCCGTGACCCAGTCGACGGCCAACCCCGACCTCGGCCCGAACGTCGCCGTCTTCGATCCCTCGATGTCCTCGTCGACGATCCAGAGCAAGCTGAACTCGATCTTCCAGCAGCAGGAGACCAACCAGTTCGGCTCCCAGCGCTACGCCGTGCTGTTCAAGCCCGGCGCCTACAGCGCCGACGTCAACGTCGGCTTCTACACCCAGGTGTTGGGCCTCGGGCTGTCGCCCGACGCGGTGACGATCAACGGCGCGGTGCACGCGGAGGCGGACTGGTTCCAGGGCAACGCCACCCAGAACTTCTGGCGCGGCGCCGAGAACCTGTCGGTCAACCCGACGAGCGGCAGCGACCGTTGGGCGGTCTCGCAGGCGGCGCCGTACCGCCGGATACACCTGCGCGGGAACCTCGCCCTGGACGACGGCGGCTGGTCCAGCGGCGGCTACCTCGCCGACAGCAAGGTCGACGGCCAGGTCAACTCCGGCAGCCAGCAGCAGTGGCTGACCCGCAACTCGCAGCTGGGCAGCTGGACCGGCTCCAACTGGAACATGGTCTTCGTCGGCAGCCAGGGCGTGCCGGGCACCAGCTTCCCGAGCCCGCCCGACACCACGGTAGCGCAGACCCCGGTCAGCCGGGAGAAGCCGTTCCTGTACGTCGATGGCAACGGCGCCTACCAGGTGTTCGTGCCGTCGCTGCGGTCCAACTCGACGGCGACCAGCTGGGCAGGCGGCCCCTCCGGCAGCTCGCTGTCGCTGGACACCTTCTACGTCGTGAAGCCGGGCGCGACCGCCTCCCAGATCAACGCCGCGCTCGCCGCCGGCAAGAACCTCCTGGTCACCCCAGGCGTCTACCACCTGGACCAGACCCTGCAGGTCAACCGCGCCGACACCGTCGTCCTCGGCCTGGGCCTCGCCACCTTCGTCCCGGACAACGGCATCACCGCGATGAAGGTGGCCGACGTCGACGGCGTGAAGGTCGCGGGCCTGCTGTTCGACGCGGGCACCACCAACTCGGCGAGTCTGATGGAGGTCGGGCCGTCCAACTCGTCCGCCACGCACGCCGCCGACCCGACCTCCCTGCACGACGTGTACTTCCGCGTCGGCGGCGCGGGCGTCGGCAAGGCGACCACGAGCCTCGTCGTCAACAGCGACAACGTCATCGGCGACCACATGTGGATCTGGCGCGCCGACCACGGCAGCGGCGTCGGCTGGACCAGTAACACAGCGGACACCGGCCTGATCGTCAACGGCGACAACGTCACCATGTACGGCCTGTTCGTCGAGCACTTCCAGAAGTACCAGACCGTCTGGAACGGCAACGGCGGCCGCACGTACTTCTTCCAGAACGAGATGCCCTACGACCCACCGAACCAGGCCGCCTGGATGAACGGCTCCACCCAGGGCTACGCCGCCTACAAGGTCGCCGACTCCGTCACCAGCCACCAGGCCTACGGCCTGGGCAGCTACTGCTACTTCAACGTCAACCCGAGTGTGACGGCCGCGCACGCCATCGAGGCCCCGAACAACGCCGGCGTCCGCTTCACCAGCATGGTGACCGTCTCCCTCGGCGGCACCGGCACCATCAGCCACGTCATCAACAACACCGGAGGCCCGTCCAACTCCACCACCAACGTGGCCAACCTGACGGCCTATCCGTAGAGCGTCCGCACCCCGAAGACGCAAGCTCCGCCCGTCGGCCGTCCCGCCACCCCGCCTCACGGCGGGTGGCGGGAGGGCCGTCCACCCCAACACGCCCAAGGAGTGTCCCCAACCATGCGCATCTCCCCCCACAGACGGTCCGGTACCAGACACAGCCTCGGCGGCCGGTTCGCGGTCTTCGCCGTTCTCTCCGCCGTCCTCACCGCGCTGCTCACGGTGACGCCCGCCCAGGCCGCCGACGGCTCGATCTCCGGGCTCGCCGGCAAGTGCGTCGACGTGGCGGGTGCCAACAGCGCCAACGGCACCGCCGTACAGCTCTACGACTGCAACGGAACAGGCGCCCAGACCTGGTCCAACTCCGGTGACGGAACCCTGCGTGCGCTCGGCAAGTGTCTGGACGTCGTCGACCGCAGCACCGCCGACGGCGCGGCGGTCCAGCTGTGGGACTGCTCGGGTGGCGCCAACCAGCAATGGGTGGTCACCGCGGCGCACGACATCGTCAATCCGGCCGCGAACAAGTGCCTGGACGTCCGGGACAACAACAGCGCCAACGGCACCCGGCTGCAGATCTGGACCTGCACCGGCGCGGCGAACCAGAAGTGGAACGCCCCTGCGAGCGGAGGTGGCGGCACCCCGTCCGGATTCGTCGTCACCGAGGCCCAGTTCAACCAGATGTTCCCGAGCCGGAATTCCTTCTACACCTACAGCGGCCTGACCGCCGCGCTGAGCGCGTACCCGGGCTTCGCGAACACCGGCAGCGACACGGTGAAGAAGCAAGAGGCCGCCGCCTTCCTGGCCAACGTCAGTCACGAGACGGGCGGCCTGGTCTACGTGGTCGAGCAGAACACCGCCAACTACCCCACGTACTGCGACTGGAGCCAGTCGTACGGCTGCCCGGCCGGCCAGGCCGCCTACTACGGGCGCGGCCCGATCCAGCTCAGCTGGAACTTCAACTACAAGGCCGCGGGCGACGCGCTCGGCCTCGATCTGCTCAACAACCCCTGGCTGGTGCAGAACGACTCGGCCGTGGCCTGGAAGACCGGCCTGTGGTACTGGAACACCCAGACCGGCCCCGGCACCATGACCCCGCACAACGCCATGGTCAACGGCGCCGGCTTCGGCCAGACCATCCGCTCCATCAACGGCTCCCTCGAGTGCGACGGCAAGAACCCGGCCCAGGTGCAGAGCCGCGTCGACGCCTACAACAGGTTCACCTCGATCCTCGGCGTCAGCCCCGGCAGCAACCTCTACTGCTGACGACCGCCGCTCAACAAGGAGCCGCAATGCGCAAGTTGAGATCCCTCACCAAGGTCCTCCTCGGCACACTCGGCGCGATGACGCTCGTCGTGGCGGTCCCGGCAAGTGCCCACGCAGATGTCCTGACCCTGCTGCCCCAGAACGCCGACGGTCTGGAGCAGACCTTCTCGCCCGCCTACGACTACGACGGCGACGGCTGCTACGCCACAGCCGCCATCGGAGCCGACGGCACCATCAACCCCGGCCTGGCGCTCGGCGGCGACGTCAACGGCCACTGCCACGACTACGCCCAGCTGGCCAACGCCAACACCTATTCGCGCGAGAAGTGCAACAACAACTGGTGCGCCGTGATGTACGCCAGCTACTTCGAGAAGGACCAGGCCACGCTGGGGCCCGCGGCGATCGGCCACAGGCATGACTGGGAGCACGTCGTGGTGTGGATCAACAACAATCAGGCGCAGTACGTCTCGGTGTCCCAGCACTCCAGCTATCAGGTGGCAGCCGCCTCGGCCGTCCGTTTCGACGGCACCCACCCGAAGATCGTCTACCACAAGGACGGCGTCTCGACCCACGACTTCCGCTTCGCCAACACCAATGACGAGCCCCCGGAGAACGTCACGGGCGGCTGGTTCTACCCGCGCCTCGTCGGCTGGAACGGCTACCCGGCCGGATACCGCGACAAGCTCATGAGCGCCGACTTCGGCTCGGCCACCATCAAGATCGATGACGGCGACTTCGAGTACGCCCTCGCCTACTCCATGCCGTCCGGAATCCCCTTCGACCCGTACGCCTGACACCCGGGCCCGCAGATCCAGCCACGGTGTGTCGAAAAATGGCCCCCGCAGGCTCTCCCCTGCGGGGGCCCTCCACGCCCTCGGAACCAGGGTGGTTTGACGCGTCTCGGCATCACTCCCGGCTGAGAGGGAGCACCCCCGCGCCGAGAAGGAGCGCGAACTCCGCCCCGATGGCTGCACAACGTGATGGGGCATGTGGTGCACGGGACGGCCGGTGTCCAGCGGCGGCCGGACCTGTGTCAGTGGTGCAGGAGTCGGAGGTCGATGGCCTCGGACATGGCCTCCATGCCCGCGTCATTGGGATGGATGTGGTCGCCCGAGTCGTAGGCGGGGTTGAGGGCCGATGGGTCCGCGGGGTCGCGCATGGCCTGGTCGAAGTCGATGACGCCGTCGAAGGCGTCGCTGGTGCGGATCCAGTCGTTGACGTTCTGGCGGATCGCCTCGGCGGCGGGCGTGTAGTAACCATTGCCCTTGTCCGGCATCAGGGTCGCGCCGACGACACGGACGCGGGCTGCGTGCGCTTCGTCGATCAGTGTGCGGTAGCCGTTGATGAGGTCCTGGGCGGTGAGCGGCCCGCCATCGGGCCCGGCGTTGTTACCGATGTCGTTGATGCCCTCGAAGAGGATCACGTCCTTGACGCCGGGCTGGCCGAGGGCGTCGTGACGGAAGCGTTTCAGCGCGCTGATGCCCTGCCAGAGGTTGGGGGCGTCGGTGAGTACGCGGTTGCCGCCGATGCCTGCGTCGACGACGCTCAGCTTTTGCGGGCCCGGCTCGGCGGCGAGACGGCGGCCGAGGAAGTCCGGCCACCGGGTGTACGTGCCGGTCGAGGAGTGGTAGCCGTCGGTGATGGAGTCGCCGAAGGCGACGACAGCGCCCTTCGCTGTCGAGGACAGGACGTCGAGACCCGCCAGGTAGTACCAGGATGTCGTGGTGGTCGCGAACGCGGCGGAGCTCTCGTCGCCGGTGTGGTCGCCGGAGGCTATGGAGGTCGTGTCGAACGCGTCCGAGTGCCACGTCGACATGCCGGTGGTGCCGGGGACGTAGAGGCTGATCAGGAGGTTCTGGCCGGCCTCGACCGAGATCGGGACAGCGTCGCTCACCGCCTCGTCACCGGCGGTGATCACCACCTGCCGCGCCCCACCGAAGGTGATGCGCCGGCTGGTTCCGGGCTTCGCCGCGCCGCCGCTCGCCTGAACGGCCACGTCCACGGCTCCGACGTCGAGCGGCTCGGGGCTGTACCGGTTCGACAACGTGATCCGGGCGCCCGAGCCCGCGACGCTGCTGTGCACCACCATCCGGATGGTCTGGTTCTCGAAGGACGGGCCGCCGGTCGTCATGCTGGGCGACCAGGCGCTGACCCGGGTGCCCTTGTCCTGCGACGACGGCGTGGCCGTGCTCGCGGTGCCCGGCGGGGCGACCGCGAGCCCGAGCACGATCAGCGCGCCGACCACGGGAAGCAAGAATCTGAGTCGGGGCCCACAACTCGCTGCTCGGCTCTGCTTCTTGGGGAACATCGTCGCTCTCTCCGCTCGTCTCGTCGTCCCTGCACGACGGGGATTGCGGCCCGGTGTTTCCCGGCGTCCGGCCGGGCCGGACGCTCTGGGGAACACCATGGACGCGTGCCAGGTGGCTGTCGTGCCCGCGCGTTCAGTCCACGAGTTCCGTCAGCGTCACCGTGTCGCCAGGCTCCAGCGTCACGGTCGTGCTCTTCGCGCCCGCGGCGACCGTGGTCCTGCGGCCTCCGACACTGCGCAGCCTCACCTCGCGTACGCGGCCCTGCCTCCAGGACACGTCCACCGTGAATCCCCCGCGGGCTCCGGCTCCCTTGAGCGAGCCGGAGCCGGCCCAGGCGTCGGGCAAAGCCGGGAGCAGTTCGATGTGGCCGGGGCGGGAATGGACGAGCATCTCCAGCATGGCGGTGGGTGTGCCGAGGTTGGCGTCGATCTGGAAGATCGCGCGGGTGTCCGACACCCGGTACATGTCGAAGAAGTTCATCGCCGTGCCGGTGTCGCCGCCCGACCAGGGCCGCAGATTGGTGAGCAGCAGCTGGTAGGCCTTGTCGGCGTCCTTGAGCCGCGCCCAGCAGGCGGCCCGCCAGGCGCAGGCCCATCCGTAGCTCTCCATGCCGCGTGCGGTGAGCAACTCCGTCGCGCCTTTGAGGAGTTCGGGGTCACCGGCGTCCGGGCGGATGCGGTCGCCTGGGAACAGGCCGATCAGCGGGGAGAGATGGCGGTGGGTGGTCTCGCCGAGGTTGTCCTCGCTCATCCACTCCTCGAGCCAGCCGGACTTCGGGCTGACGCGCGGAAGATACAGACGCTCCCGCACCTCCCCTACCGCAGCGGCGTGTTCGAGGTCGCGGTCGAGCGTGCGGCACGCCTCCTCGTAGTGGCCGAAGAGGGACCACAGGAGTTCCTGGGTGTAGGTGATGCCGCGGGCGTCCTGCGGTCCGTGCTCGGGTGACCAGTCGTGGTCGTCGATCAAGACCTCGCGACTGTCGACAGTCGTCGTGATCAGCCGCGCCTCCCAGAACTCGCAGGCGCCCTTGAGCAGCGGCATGATCCGCGCAAGATACTTCGTGTCCTGCGTGAACTCGTAGTGCTCGTAGAGGGATTCGCACAGCCAGGCGTTGCCGGCCGGGTGCCACCACCAGCCCAGGCCGCCGTAGGGGTTGGTGGAGAAGGCCACCGTCCAGCCCGCGACCTTGCCCGAGGTGTTGCGGTAGCGGTTGCGGGAGTCCTGGAACTTCGCTTGCGTGACCTCGTTCCAGGCGGGGAGCTGGGCCAGGCAGTAGTCGGCGAAGGCGGTGAAGGTGTCGCCGATGCCGGCGCGGTCGGGCAGCCAGTAGTTCATCTGGATGTTGATGTCGGTGTGGTAATCGCCCATCCAGTCGGGCGTGTTGCCCTCCAGCCACAGCCCCTGCAGCCCCATGGGCAGGCCGTCGCGCGAGCCGCAGATGGTCAGGTAGCGGCCGAACTGCAGGTAGCTCGCCTCCAGTTCGGGGTCGGGCGCCGCCCCGTCGGCGGCCCGCGCCTTCAACCGCGACCAGGTGTCGAGGCGGCGCTGCCGCGTGCTGGAGCTGCCGAGGTCGAGCGTGAGCCGGTCGTAGCGGGACCGGTAGTCGGCGACGTGTGTGTCCCGCAGCCGACTGCCTGCGGTTCGCGCCGCCGCAAGGGCCTTGGACTGCGCGAGGGCGAGCGGGTCGGCGTCCGGGTCGCGGTAGCCGGCGGCGTGGTCCGGCGCGTAGTCGGTGCCGCCGCTGATGACGAGGGTGACCTCGGTGCAGTCGGTGAACGTGACGCGGGTGCCGGTGGCGGCGATCGTGCCGTCCCCGGCGGCGGCCACGGCGGCGGCGTAGCGCAGCCCGTTGGCGAAGGACGACGAGAAGGAGGCGAGGCGCTGGTCCTTGTCCACGCCGGTCGTCTCGCCGTGCGTGCCGGAGAGGATGAGGGCTCCGCTCAGGGATCCGCCGCCGCTCTGGCTGAGCCGGACGACGATGGTGTCGTCGGCGGCGCCGGCGAACATCTCTCGGACGTAGCGGACCTTGTCCTTGGTGTACGTGGTGGTGACCAGGCCGTTGCTGAGGTCGAGGGCCCGCCGGTAGCCGGTGACGGCGGAGAACTCGTGGCCCGGCATGTGGAGCATGACGCGGGCCAGGAGGGTGAAGCTGCCGAAGTCGTCCCGCCCGTAGGGGAATTGGCCGTCGGAGTCGAGGGTCGTGTTGGCGCCGCCGGTCCACAGCGTTGCGTCGGTGACGTGGAGCAGCTCGCGGGCGGGGTCGGCGCCGATGAGGGCGCCGATGCGGCCGTTGCCCAGGGGCAGACCCTGCTCGATGAGGAGGTCTTCATCGGCGGGCTCGGGGTACCACAGGGTCGTCGCCACGTCGGCGGGGACGAGCGGGGAGGTGGTGGGGCGGCTCGGTGCGGCGTGCGCGGTGAAGGTGGGCAGCGCGTTCAGGGCGAGGGCGGTGCCCAGGCCGAGGACCAGACGTCTGGACGGGTGTCCGTTGCTCATGTGCGGCTCCTTGTACGTACGCGGCGGGCGGCTAGGACAGCTTGATCAGGCGGGAGCCGTGTGCCGGCACGTCCGTCGCGGTCCAGGAGCGCTTGGCCGTGCCGAGGTCCTTGCGGTCGACGAGGTCGCGCAGACGCTTGGTGCCGGACAGGCCCAGATCGCCGAAGTTCACGGAGATGTCCGTGGCCGAGGAGCCGAGGTTGTAGACCGCGAGGTAGGTGTCCTTGCCGATGTTCTTCGCCCACACCTGCGTGTCGCCGGAGCGGATCTGCTTGGGCAGGACGGCCGCCTGGTCGACGGCGATGACCTCCGGGTTGGTCAGGATGGCCTTGGCCTTGTCATCGAGGAACCAGATGTCGCCGCCGACGTACAGCGGGGACGACGCCATCGACCAGAACGTCATGACGGTCTGTCGCTCGGTGTCGCTCAGGCCGTCCTGCAGTCCGCTGCCGGTGTTGTTGTTGATCGGCATGGAGTCGAGGTCGGCGAGGTAGCCGGGAGCGGCCAGCTTGGGCAGCCACTTGGGCAGGTCGGTGAAGCGGTCGTCGACGGAGCTGGTCCAGCTGCTGGTGGTCTCGCAGTAGCACTCGACGTCGGTGTCGACGCGGACACCGTTCGCGTAGGGCTTCAGGCCGTCGGCGGCCTCGATGTCCACGGGCCAGGCGCTGGCGGACAGCCACATGCTGCGGCCGCTGTGGTCGATCGCGGTGGACCAGGCCTTGATGTCCTCGACGTTGTCCTTCGTCACGCCGTCGATCTTGATGAAGTCGATGCCCCAGGAGGCGTACCGGGCGACGATGGAGTCGAGATAGTCCTGCGCGCACGGATTGCTGTAGTCGATCTTCCAGTTGCCGCCCCACTTGTTGGTCGGGGTGAGCGGCTGCACTGCGATGTCCTGTGCATGACAGTCGGTGCCGAGGATCGGCGCGTTCTTGTTGTACACCTCCTGCTCCAGGCCGGCAGCGCCGTACAGGCCGAGCTTGAGGCCCTTGCCGTGGACGTAGTCGGAGAGCGCGGGCATCCCGCTGGGGAAGCGGTCCTTGTCGGCGTCGGGGATGCCGTTGGCGTCGGTGTGGAAGTTCCAGTCGTAGTCGAAGTTCCAGCCGGCGTCGATGTTCAGGTTCTTGTACCCGGCCGAGGACAGCTTGCTGCTGAGGGAGTCGGCGGCATTCTTGATGTTGCCCTCGTTGAGCCAGTGCGTGCCGTAACCGCTGCGCGAGGAGGACTCCACGCTCCAGCTGCTCCAGCCCATGAAGGGCTTCACGTACGGGGTCTTGGCTTCGGCGTCGGCGGACGGCAGGGCGAGGGCGAGCGGCAGCGCGCAGGCGGCGGCGAGCGCGGCGCGGCGGGTGGTTCTTGTCACTGGGAGTACCTCCGGAAGGGTGGAGAGACGGGTTCAGGACTTGAGACCGGACATCGCGATGCCCTGGACGATGTGGCGCTGGGCGACCAGGAACATGATCACGAGAGGCAGGATCGCGACGGCCGTGCCCGCGAACAGCTCGGGCAGATTGACGGTCTGGGAGGTGAGGAAGCTGGAGAGCGCGATCTGTACGGTCCAGCTGTTCGGGTCCTGGCCGATCATCAGCGGCCACAGGAAGGAGTTCCACGCCTCGATGAAGGACAGCGCCCCGAGGGAGGCGATCATCGTGGCCGAGTTGGGCAGGATGATGCGCCCGTAGACGCCGAGGTAGCTGAGGCCGTCGAGCCGGCCCGCCTCCTCGATCTCGGCGGGGAAGGACAGATAGAAACTGCGGAAGAGGATGACGGCGAACGCGTTGAACAGGCCCGGCGCGATCAGGCCCCACATCGTGTTCACGCCGCCCATGGAGCCGACCACCACGAATGTGGGCAGGAACGTGACGGCCTGCGGGATCATCAGCGTGCCGACGATGAGCGCGAGGACGACCGCCCGGCCCGGCACCGCGATCCGGGCCAGCGCGTACCCGGCCATCGAGGCGAGCAGCGTCGACACCGGCGCCGTGATGGCGGCGATCAGCAGCGAGTTGACCAGGGACCGGCCGAACGGCCGCTCCGGGTTGTCGAACAGGGCGGTGAAGTTGTCCCAGTTCAGCGAGGACGGCAGCCAGTGCCAGTCGGTGGCGGTGACCTCCGGTGTCGTCATGAAGGCGTTGCGCAGCAGGACGTAGAACGGGATCAGGAAGACCGCGGCCAGCAGACAGAGCACGACATACGTGGCGGCGGAGCCGAGCACGCTCCCTCGGAAACGGTTCATGGGCTTCAGTCCTTGTCGCGGGCGAACCCGAGAATCCGGCCCTGGAGGAGCGTGACCAGCACGATCAGGAGGGTGAGCAGGAAGGCACCGGCGGAGCCGACGCCGTAGTCCTGGTCCTGGAGGGCGACGCCGTACAGGTGCATGAGCGGGGTGCGGACGGGCTCGCTGCCCAGCGACGCGCCGGTGGAGAAGATCGCGTAGAACTCGTCGAAGGCCTGGAGCGCCGCGATGAACATCAGCAGCAGGATGGCGACCGATGTGTTGCGCAGCATGGGGAAGGTGATGCTGCGGAAGGTGCGCCAGGGTCCGGCGCCGTCCAGGGACGCGGCCTCGTAGAGGTGCTGCGGGATGGCCTGGAGTCCGGCGATGAACAGGATCATGTACAGGCCGACCTGGAGCCACAGGCGCAGAGTGACGAGCACGATCCAGTACAGGGGCGGGCTCTGGGTCTGGATCCAGGGTGTGGGGTCGGCGCCGAAGAGCGCGCCGAGGGTGTTGGCGAGGCCGGACGGCACCCCGCTGAACAGGGCCATCTTCCAGATCATCGCGGCGGCCACATAGCTGACCGCGGCCGGCAGCAGGAACGCGGTGCGGAAGAAGGCCCGGCCGCGCCGCACCCGGTTGACGAGCACGGCGAGTCCCAGGGACGCGGCGAAGGTGAGCGGCACGATGAGCGCGGTGAACAGCACGATCATCGTGAGCGAGTCACGGAACCGCTCGTCATTGAGCAGCTGTTGGTAGTTGTCGAAGCCGACCCAGTTGCCCAGCGAGATGGTGCGGCGGGCCTCGCTGAAGCTGAGCAGGAAGCTCCAGCCGATGGCGACGTAGCGAAAGACGCCGAGGCCGACGAGCATCGGCGCGGTCAGCACGACGAAGGCGAGGGCCTTCGACTGCCGTTCGGTCAGCCGCCGTCGGCGCGGCGCCGTGGCGGGCGTCGGCCGGGCGGCACTCTTGCTCAGGGGCGTGGTGCCGGTGGCGGTCATGACCCTCAGCCCATCTCCTTGTCGAGGTCGGACTGGGACTTGGACTGGGCCTTCTTCAGGGTGCTCTCCGCGCCCGCGCCGTTCGCGATGTCGGCGGCCGCGGCGATGAACTCGGCCTGCATCGCCTGGGTCCACTCGGCCGGGAAGGAGATGCCGTACTTGGTCCCGATGGCGACGGTGTCCTTCGCGGCGCCCTTGCTCAACTCCGGTGTCTTCGCGGCGACTTCGGTCTGCGGCGGGACGTGGAAGCCGTACTTGACGGCCCAGTCGATCTGGATGTCCGTCTGCTTGATCCACAGCCACTGGAGGAACTTCTTGGCCTCCGCGATGTGCTTGCTCTTGGCGTTGATCGCCTGCGTCCAGCCGCCGAGCCGGGAGACGGGCTTTCCGGAGGAGTCGTACGCGGGCCAGGGCGCGACCCCGAAGTCGTCGCCGAGCGCCTTCTCGATCGTGGGCAGCGCCCACAGGCCGCACCACTGCATGGCGGCGGCGCCCTGGGTGAAGGCCCCCGCGTCGTACCAGTCGGTGGTGAAGCCGAGCAGCACCGACTTGTCGGAGTGCAGGTCGTGCAGGCCGCCGATGGACTTGGCGGCGTCGACGTAGACGACCTTGTCCCCGTCGATGAGGTCGACGCCCTGAGACCAGGCGAGCAGGTAGGGACTGTCGCCGATGCCGTCGTTGCCTATGAACAGGCCCTTCACGTCGCCGTCCGTCAACTTCTTTGCGGCGTCGGCGAGTTCGGCGAACGTGGTGGGCGGGGTGACCCCGGCCTTCTTCAGCATCGACTTGCGGTAGAAGAGCACCATGACGTCGTCGATGGTCTTCATGCCGTAGAGCTTGCCGTCGACGGTGAGGTAGTCGAGGTCGGCCTTGTTGAAACCGTCCTTGGCGGAGCCGTACACGTCGTCGAGGGGTTCGAGCTGTCCCTTGCGGGCCATCTCGGCGCGGAAGTCGCCGAGTTCGAAGACGTCGGGGGCGTCGGCGCCGAGCAGGGCGGCGTTCAGCTTGGTCTCGTATTGGGAGGTGTCGGCGCCCCACACGACGTTGACCGCGATGTCCGGGTTGGCCTTGGTGAACTCCTCGGCGTACCGCTTCACCGCGGCCTGGGTGCCCTCCTCCCCGTACTGGTGGTACCACTGCGTGAGCGTGACTTTGGCGCCCTTGGCGGAAGCGGTCTCCTGAGGGTTGCTGGAGCACGCGACGGCGGCTCCGGCGACGAACAGCAGCGACGTGCCGAGGAATCCCCGGCGGCTCAGAGCGGAGCTGGTTGTCATGACAGGGTCCTTCCGGGGAACGGCTCGGGGGAGGTGCGAGGCGCTGTCACTCGGCGGCACGCGACATCACGCGGCGAAGAGGGACTGGATGCTGACGGCGGCGGCTCCGCGCGCCCACTCCTCCCAGGGCAGGGGGCGTACGACGAGAGGGCAGCGGGCGGCGGCTCCGAATGCCTGGGTGGTGAAGGCGGCGCGGATCTGCTCCTCGAACAGGTCGTACGCGGCGAGACCCTCACCGGAGACGACGACCCGCTCGGGTCCGACCATGTTGACCATGGCGGCGAGGCCGAGCCCGATGGCCTGGCCGGCCTCGGCGAACACGGCACGCACGGCGGCGTCACCGCCGTGGGCGCGATCGATGGCGCCGGCCATGTCGAGCGTCGGGTCACCCGAGACCGTCCGGGCGCGGGCGACGATGGCCTCCTCGGAGGCGATCGCCTCGACACAGCCGCGGGCGCCGCAATGGCACGCGGGTCCGTCGCCGGCGGCCACCGGGATGTGGCCGATCTCCCCGGCCACCCCATAACCGCCCGCCACCAGACGGCCGTTGATGACGAGAGCACACCCGATGCCGACGCCGACAGTGGCCAGGGCGAAGGAGTCGGCGCCCACGCCCTCGCCGAACCACTGCTCGGCGACGGTCAGCGCCTTCACGTCGTTCTCGACGGTCACCGTCAACGCGGTGGCCGCGGCGACGAGTTCGGCCAGCGGGACGTCGCGCCAGCCGAGGAACGGCGAGTACCGCACGACACCGCCCGGCCGGTCCACGTCACCCGAGACGGAGAGCCCGATGTGGTGCGTGCGCTCGGCGTGCGCGGGACTCAGCTCCCGCACGAGGGCGGCGATGTCGCCGACGACGTGTTCGACGGACCGCTCGGACACGGGCCTGCGCCGAACGGCGCGCACCTGCGCCCTCAAGTCCGTGACCACACCGATGAGTTCATCGGCGGTGACCTTGACGCCCACGAAGAACTCCCGGTCGGCGCGGACCGCGAGGGGGTGTGCGGGGCGGCCCGCGCCCTCGGCGGTCCGCGCACCTTGCGGCAGTTCCTCCAGGTATCCGGCCTCGATCATCGGCTTGACCGCCTTGGTGACGGCGGCGGAGGAGAGACCGGTGATCCGGGCGATCTCCGGGCGGACGACCGGACCACGCGTGAGCACCGTCGTGAACACCGTGTTGGCCGCCGGAGACGCGAGCAGCTTCGCTCGGTTCAGCAACATGGGGGAAACGTAGGGGGAATAATTTCCTTCGTCAATATTTAAATTCGAGGAGTTGAGATCTAGGCTCCCGGCTCATGTCACAGGTGTCCTACGACGCGCCCAGTCGCACGTATCTGCTTACGACCCCCGCCACCTCGTACGCGCTGCGCATCGGCGCGGACGACGCCCCACAGCACGTGCACTGGGGTGCACCCCTCACCCTGGCCCAGGCCGTCGCGCTGCCCACGCATGACGGGGTGACCAGCAGTTTCGCCTCAACCAGCGGAGAAGAGCTGGCCGTTGAGGGCGGTGCCCGGTTCGGCGTGCCCTCCCTTCTCGTGCGGTACGCGGACGGAGCGCGCTGCGTCGAGTGGGTCCACGAGGGCCATGAGATCGAAGGCAACCGGCTGCACCTGAGACTGCGCGACCGCCACTACCCGCTCGCGTGCACGCTGCACTACGCGGTCCACAAGGACAGCGACGTCGTCGAACGGTCCCTGACCCTACGGCACTTGGGCACGGACGAGGCCGAGGCGCCGATCGAGGTCCTGCGCTGCGACGCCGCCTGCTGGTCCGTTCCCGCCGCGGCCGGCGTGCGGCTGAGTCACACGGTGGGCGAGTGGGCCGGCGAGACACAGCTGCGCCGCACCGAAGCCCCGTACGCCGAGACCGTGTTCACGAGCCGGCGCGGCCTCTCGGGCCACTATGGCAATCCCTGGGTGATGGTCGACGCCGGCGACGCGACCGAGGACCGCGGCGACGTGTGGAGCATGGTCCTTGCCTGGTCAGGGAGTTGGCGGATCACCGCGCACCGTGACCACACGGGCGGCCCGTTCACGGTCACCGGGGGCTCCGGGCACGACGGCCTGACATGGCGGCTTCGGCCCGGCGAGAGCCACGAAACCCCGGTGTTCGCGGGCCAGTTCAGCCGGAGCGGCTTCGGAGGAACGAGCCGCGGCTGGCACCGGTACGTCGCGGAGCATGTACTGCCACGCCCCGACGAGCTGCGCCCCGTGGTCTACAACTCCTGGGAGGCGACCGGCTGGGACGTCACTCTGGAGGGCCAACGGGCCCTGGCCGAACGCGCGGCCGCGCTGGGCGTCGAGCTGTTCGTCGTGGACGACGGCTGGTTCGGGCGCCGTACCAGCGACCGGGCCGGGCTCGGCGACTGGCACCCGAACCCCGAGCGGTTCCCGCACGGGCTCGGCCCGCTGGTCCAGGAGGTCCGCCGACTCGCCATGCGCTTCGGCCTCTGGGTGGAGCCGGAGATGACCAACCCGGACAGCGATCTCTACCGCGAACACCCCGACTGGGTCCTGCACATGCCGCACCGCCGCCGCACCGAACTGCGCCACCAGCTCGTCCTCAACTTCGCCCGCACCGACGTCACCGAGTGGGCGTTCACATGGCTCGACCAGCTCGTCGGCACGTACACGATCGACTTCCTCAAGTGGGACATGAACCGCGCGCTCACGGAGGCGGGTTGGCCCGGCAATCCCGACGCCGAGCGGCTGTGGAGCGACCACACACGGGGCGTGTACGCGGTGATCGACCGGCTGCGCCGCGCCCACCCCGGCCTGCGCATCGAGGGCTGCTCGGGTGGCGGCGGCCGCGCCGACCTCGGCATGCTGGCCCGCACCGACCAGACCTGGATCTCCGACAACACCGACGCCGACGACCGGATCGCCATCCAGCACGGCTACAGCCAGATCTACCCGGCGCGCACCATGTCCGCCTGGGTCACCGACAGCCCCAACCCACACACCGGACGCACCACCCCGCTCGCCTACCGCTTCCACGTCGCGATGGCGGGCGCGCTCGGCATCGGCGGCGACCTCTCCCGCTGGACCGAGGCCGAACTCGCCGAAGCCCGCGACCTGGTGGCGCTCTACAAGCAGATCCGCCCGGTCGTGCAGCACGGCGAGCAGTACCGTCTGGCGGACGCCGTGCAGCACCGGGCGGGCGAGAAGGTCGTGGTGATCGCCTGGGGCCGCAGCCGCTCCCTGCGCCTGGCCGGCCTCTCTCCGTCCGCGGTCTACGTCGACGATGCCACCGGCACCGAGCACGACGCGGCGACCCTGCTCACGCACGGGCTGCCGCTGCACCTGCCCAAGGGCGACCGGCCGAGCACGGTGGTTCGACTGACGCGCCGGTGACCCGCGCCCCCGGCCGGGGTGCGGTGTCCGGCCGGGGGCCAGTTCTTGATCTCCTTCGACACCAGTGCCGCCGAACTGGACAAGTGGCGCCGGTAGGAGAAGTTCGCGAAAGACGCCCCGGGCCGGAAGTAGGCGCACCAGCCCCGCACTGCCGGATTGATCCGGGCGAGCAGGGCATCGAGCGGCTGGTTCGTGCTGACCTGTCGGCACACACCCTCCTGGCCGCTGCTGTCGTCGAACTCCCGCGCGCTCTTGGCGAGACGCTCGGCAAGCGCAGCCGCGCCGAAGTACCTCCAGGCCGACCGCACCCGGATGCCCAACCGGTCGGCCACCTCATGGACGTTCCGCTCCATGGTGTCCGCCACCGTCACCGGCCCCAACCTCACGCCCCGATGGGCCAGTTCGGCGAGAGTCTGCGCGACCGCCTCCTTGAAGGCCTCGAATTCCGCACCACGGCATCGTAGGGGCCCCTTACCCGAGGCCAGACCCGACGCGGATATCAACCGTGCGCCCGCGGTCGTCTCCGGCTTCGCGCTCCGCCAACTGGCGTCGTGGCCCTCCTCGACAAGCTGGCGACTACCCGCCGGCAGCCCCGTGAGGCCTACCCGCCCGCGCACCCCGCGTGCCATCCCCAGCAGGCACGGGCTGTCTCACATCCCGGCCATGCCACCGCCGGTGAGGCCCGGAGCCAGCGCCGGGACCCAGAAGACGGCGACGGCCAGGGCGACCGAGGCGATCCCCACGGCACGGGCCACCAGGCGGCCGGCCGGAGCGAGCTTCTCGGCGGTGATCACGGCGGCCAGGACCACCATGGCCCACAGGTTCATCACGCCGAACGCCGCCAGCAGCACCATCAGCGACCAACAGCAGCCCAGGCAGAAGGCCCCGTGGTGGGCTCCGGCACGCAGATCGCGCGAGTGCCTCGGGTACGAGGCGTAGCGCAGCATCAGTCCGAGCGGCGAGCGGCACCTCGCCAGGCAGCGGTCTTTGAGGGGCGTGAGCTGGTAGAGGCCGCTGACCGCGAACACGGCCGCGGCCACTGCGGTCCCCGCCGCGGCGGGGAGGCTCGCCGCCCGGCCCAGGCCGGCGGCCAGCCCGTACGCCGGCAACCCGGCCACGGCCCAGACGAGCAGGTAGGCAACTGTAAAGACGACCATGCGCGGCGCCCGGTGCACGGTGATGGTGCGTGCGTACAGCGCGGCGACGGGCGCCGTGGCGGGCAGCATCATCGCGGCCATCATCAGCGTCCACACGGCCAGGAAAGCGGGCAGTCCCAGGCCCATGGTGCCGGGCATCGCCTGCATGCCGCCCCAGCGCGTCACCACCCAGACCCAGGCGGCGGCCGCCGCGATCAGCAACAGCCCGGCGGGGCCCGCCCCGCGGCGGACGGTAACCGGCCCGCCGGTCACGCGGACCACGTGAAGGGCGCCGAGTGTCCGTTGCCACCGGTGAAGTCCCAGGACCGGCCGTACACGCCGTCACCCGTCGCCCGGGTGGACCGGGCGATCGTCAGTGTGCTGTTCGCCGGGTGAAACATGCCGGTCAGGCCCATCACCGGACCGTCCTCGCCGAACTGCGGGGCAACCTGGTCCTCGATCTCGATGTCGATGGCGTCACCCACCCGCGCGGCGTGGCGACGGCCGTCGTCGCGGTAGTCGATGGGGACGCGCTCCACGCCGAGGACCTCGCCGATGAGCGGAGAGAGCGCCGCCATCGGCCCACCGGCCTGGCCGGAGAAGACCTTGCCGAGCGCTTCCGCCTGGCCGTCGTCGGCCGAAGCATCGACGTACAACGCCACCTGCCAGCCGCCCTCGGCCATCACCTGGGGCCCGTCGATGAAGACGGCCACGCTGCGGTCGGAGACATCCACGCCGTCCACGTTCCCGCTGTCCACGTGGAACGCAAAGGTCACCTGACAACGCTCGTGGTCGGCCGGTGCGGTGAGGCCCGAGGTGGTGCAGGGGCACACCACGTCGCAGTTGCAGCTCTCCAGGTACGTGCCGTTCAGATTCCAGGGCATGGCTCTTCCTCCCTGTTTCGCGTCCCCCTCGCCGAAGGAAATGCATCGGGAGGTCCGTCCCGTCCCGGTGCCGCTCCTCTCCACGCTATTCCCGACGATCCCGTCGCGCAGATCCGCGCTGATCAGGCCGCTGCCCGTTCCCGGTGACGCTGAGCGTCGACTCCCAGCCGGTCAAGGCCGCCTCCGCTGTCGGCAAGGCCGCGGCTACGACGCGGGCAAGAAAGTCCATGGCCCCAGTTCGCGGATGGTCTCCAGCCGAACTCGCCGTCCGGCTCGCCCCACCACCGCGTACGCCGCCCCGGCGATCCCGTCGCCCTGCCCGTCCGCGACGCTCTGACGGCGCTCATCGTCCAGACGGAGGACCGCACCGGCTATACCCGGGACACGGCCGCCGCCGCGCCCGCCGTTGGCGGGCAGAAGGCCGTCACGCCGGTGAACACCCCGGCGGTCAACGGCCTGCACCTGCAGTTCGGTGCGGATGCCTCCGCCGAGGTGATCGTCTCCTGGCACACGCTCCAGCCGGTGCGCGAGGCACGGGTCCTGCTCGGCAACGCGGGCGGCCAGTACTCGCGTACCTACGCGGCCGAGACGGTGAGTTACACCGACGCCAAGTCGGGCCAGGTCTTCTACGCCCACCACGCGCGGCTGACCGGCCTGCGCCCCGCTTCGAACCACGTCTACTTCGCGGTGCACGCCGGAGCGCAGCCGGAGTTCGGCTCGTTCACCACCGCCCCCAACGGCCGTGCGGCGCTGCGCTTCACCAGCTTCGGCGACCAGGGCACCCCCACCCTGGGCAAGCTGTCCAACAACGTCTACGTCAACGACAACCTGGGCAGCCCCGCGGCGGGCAGCCTGCCGGCCGGTGTCGAGCGCGTCCAGCCGCTGTTCCACCTCTTCAACGGCGACCTGTGCTACGCCAACCTGGCGACGGACCGAGTGCGCACCTGGTCCGACTTCTGGGACAACAACACCCGCAGCGCCCGGCACCGCCCGTGGATGCCCGCGCCCGGCAACCACGAGAACGAGCTCGGCAACGGCCCGATCGGCTACGAAGCCTTCCAGACCTACTTCGCGACCCCGCGCCAGTCGGGCCAGACGGACGTGACCCGCGGCCTGTGGTACTCGATCACGGCCGGCTCTGTGAAGGTCATCTTCCTCGCCAACGACGACGTCTGCCTGCAGGACGCCGGCAACAGCTACGTGCGCGGCTACTCGGGCGGCGCGCAGAAGGCGTGGCTGGAGAAGGAGCTGCGCAGCGCCCGTGCCGACGACGGCATCGACTGGATCGTGGTGTGCATGCACCAGGTCGCGATCAGCACCGCCGACCAGTTCAACGGTGCGGACCTGGGCATCCGCCAGGAGTGGCTGCCGCTGTTCGACCGGTACGGCGTGGACCTGGTGGTCTGCGGTCACGAGCACCACTACGAGCGCTCCCACCCGATCCGCGGCCGGCAGCAGAACGCGACGCTGACCCCCATCCCGGTCGCCACCGCCACGGACGTCATCGACACCTCCAAGGGCACGGTGCACATGGTGCTCGGCGGCGGCGGCACCTCGGCCCCGTCGAACAAGCTGTTCTTCAACCCGCCGGCCTGCCGCGTCATCACCTCGGTCGGCGAGCCCGACGCGACGACGGGCAAGCGCCCGCCGGTCTACACCAAAGAGGACGCCCCCTGGTCGGCGGTGCGCGATGCCGCCAACTCCTACGGCTTCGCCAGCTTCGACGTGGCCCCGGGCAGCCGCCCCGGCGGCCTCACGACGATCACAGTGACGTACTACGACGTGGTCGGCCCCCAGGGCGAGCTGAAGCCCTTCGAGTCCTTCACCCTGCAGCGCCGCCGTACCGACGGCTGATCGGCTTGGCACAGCGCCGGGGCTCATCACGTGGGGAAACCGCCCCGGCGCCGGCCGTGTCGCGTGGCCACCCCGCGGTGTTTTCCCATCCTTGACAGACGTCCTTGGCCTGTAGGTCGGCTGCGGAAGCGAAGGCGCTACGACCTGGATGACGGTCCTGTCCGAACTGCGCAACCGCGGAGTGAAAGACGTCTGCATCGTCGCCTGTGACGGTCTGCAACACCAGGTGAACCCCAAGGACTTGAACAGAGCGACTGACACGTCCTCAGGTGGCGGCCTGGGGCTGTGCCGGGCTGAGATAGTGCACGGCAGTCTGTTCAGCGTGCGGGATGAGTAGGCCCTGCAGCTCCTCCGCTGCCATCTTGAGGAGGTGGCCGTCGCGGGTGGCGTGGAGGGTTTCGAGGACAAAGGCGACGTGGGTGGAGTCTTCGGTGACGCGGGTGCGGTGGGCGTCGCGGTGGTTCCAGTGGCGGGTCAGGACACCGGTGGTGTCGGCGTAGATGATCTCGCCGGGCTTGGGGTTCTCGATGGTGTCGGGTTCGCCGAGCGGGGTGAACTTCTCGCTGCCGTCCGCGTACCGGATGTCGACGTCGCCGGTGACGTGGGCGAGGTCGAAGGCGCCCGCGGGCAGGCCGTGGTGGACGGAGACGGAGTTGTAGGAGTCGACGGCCGGGTTGATGCGCGGCAGGGTCCCCTTCTTGGCCAAGCGGCGGCCGAGCGCATCGACGCTGGGGCGGATGCGGCGGGGGTTGGTGCCGAAAGAGCGGTAGGCGGTGTGCCATGCCTCGATACGGGGGTCACTCTCGTCGGCGGGCTGCCAGGAGTCGTCGGCGAGCTGCTGCTCGAGGCCTTCCAGGGCGGCGGTGGTGTCCGGCCAGGGTTCGTGGCCGCGCAGGCCGGTGGCGGTGACCAGGGCGATGAGGGTGTCGGGGAAGGCGTCGGCGACGGCGGGGCTGATGCGGAAGGCGGTCATGCGCGGAGTTCCGTTTCCTGAGTGTGCTGGGAGTGGTGGAGTCAGGACTTCCAGGGGCCTATGCGGTCCAGGCGACGGCGCTGCTGGCGAGCGGTGGGTGCGTCGAGGCCCTGGCCGCGTGCGGTGAGGTGGTCGGCGACAGTGGTGCGGTGCTCGACGGGCTTGTGGTCGTCGTACTTGAACTTGGCCCTCACCTCGGTGACCTCCAGCCTCAGACCTCGGATGCCGGGCAGCATCCGGCCGTACGGGGGCTGGTCGACGGCGACGGGTGCGTGGTCACCGTCGGGCTGGAAATGGGTGAGCTGGCGGCGCAGGAGGTCGGCTTTGGCTTCGGGGTCGTCGACGATGTGGGCGCGGCAGGTGAACTGGACGGCCGCGTAGTAGCTGGTGGGGACGCCGTCGGTGGGTGCGGTGTCAGGCTTGGCGCGCCAGGGGCCGGGAATGAAGGCGTAGTCGCCGATGACGGTGAAGGTGACGTGGGGGTCGTGCGCGATCGCCTCCCAGACCGGGTTGGGCCGGGCGAGGTGGATCAGGAGCTGGGTGCCGTCGCTGGTGAAATGGGTGGGGATGACGGTGGGCGGACGGCCGGGGAGGCCGTTGACGCTGAGCTGGCCGAAGTCGTGGCCGTCGGCGATCCAGGTCTGCCATTCGGTGTCGTCCAGGGCGGCGTCCCAGGGCTGGATGAACATGCTGTTCTCCTTGTGCGGGCGGTGGGGTGGCTCAGGTGAGGGCGAGGAGGCTGACGGCGACGGCGGCGGTGCCCAGGCCGACGAGCTGGCTGCGGTGGATGCGCTCGGCGAGCACGCTGCGGGCGAGCAGGACTGTGCCGGCCGGGTAGAGGGCGGTGATCACGGCGACGACGGTGAGGTCTCCGCTGCGGGCGGCGAGCAGGAACAGCAGGTTCGCCACGGAGTCCAGCACGCCGGCGGCGGCCGACATGGCGTAGGCGGGCTTCTCGGGGCCGAGCCGGCGGTGCAGGATCCCGGCTGCGGTCAGGGTGACTGCCGAGGAGACCGCCCTGCCGATGATCAGCGGGGCCACGCCGCTGTCGGAGGGCGCCTGGTGCAGGAAGATCAGCTGGAGGGCGATGGCGGCGCCCGCGCCGAAGGCCAGCAGCAGCGCCGTACGCGACGGACGAGACGAGCCCGCGCCGTGCCCGGCGCTGACCAGCACCACTGCTACGAGCGTGAGCGGCAGGCCGAGCAGTCCTGCCATGCCCAGGTGCTCGCCCTGCAGTAGGCCCACGCCGACGGGCAGCGCGGCGGACACCAGGGCGGTGGCCGGCGACAGCACGTTCATGGGGCCGATGGCCAGGGTCTTGTACAGCAGCGCGAACGCTACGGCCGAGGCCACACCGGAGGCGGCACCCCAGCCGAGGGCGGTCGGGCTGAACGAGGCGCCGAGGACCGGCCAGAGCAGCAGCTCGACCGCGAGGCTGGCCGGGGCGGCGACCATCACGGTGCGCAGCACGTGGGCCTTTCGGGCGCCGAGGCCGCCGAGGAAGTCGGCGCATCCGTAGGCGAGTGAGCTGCCCAGAGCCAGCAGCAGAGCGATCACGGTGCATCCCTTACTATTTCAGCAGAACGACTAAACCGTACAACGGATCGACCGTGCCGTGTCAACCAAACGACCGGACGGTGCATTCCAGTGACTGACTCACGAGGACGGTGATCGGATGGCCGAGACAGAGGCAGCCCTGCGCACGCTCGCGCACAACGTCAGGGCGGCCCGTACCCGTGCGGGCCTGTCCCTGGACGAGCTCGGCCGACGCGCCAAGGTCAGCAAGGGGGCCCTGGTCGGGCTGGAGAAAGCGCAGGGCAATCCGAACTTCGCCACGCTGGTCCGGCTGGCCGACACTCTCGGCGTCTCGGTATCCGCCCTGATGGAGGGACCGGCCGAAGGCCGCGTCCGTGTCGTGACCGCCGACGCCGTGATGCCGCTGTGGACCGGGGCGCAGGGCAGCGAGGCCCGGCTCATGCTGACGACCTCGGGCCCGGCCCCGGTCGAGGTCTGGCGCTGGCGGCTGGAACCGGGCGAGGAATATCCCAGTCACCCCCACCAGGCCGGAGTCGTCGAAACCGTCAGCGTCACAGCCGGCCGGATGACCCTGATCGTCGACGGCACCGAGCACACCGTCGAAGCCGGACAGACCGCCACCTTCGACGGCGACACCGCCCACACCTACCGGGGCGCCGGCACCGGGACCTGCCACCTGATCATGACGGTCCACCTGCCCCCCGGCCCCGCCTCCGCAACCTGACCTGCCCGGTTGGGCAGCCAGAGGTGACGACCCCCGTCATGCCCGGGCCACGCGGTAGTGGGTCCAGCTGTCGTTGGCGTAGAGGCCCATGTCTCCGCGGTGGAAGGGTGAAGGCCGAACAGGTCAGCGACGACGAGGGGCGGGAGTGCGGTGACGGCCTCGGTCATCGCAGTGTTCGGGGCGCTGAGGACCTGCAGGCCGTGCCGTCTCAGCAGGCTTCCCACCCCGTGGGGGATGCGAGGGCGGCCGGGGAACTCCGGGCAGCAGGTAGGGGCAGGCTTCGTCCAGGGCCCGGCGCTGCCGGGTAGCGGTGCGAGGCCAGGCGATCTGGTCCTTGATGAGCCGGCCCGGTTTGGCCGGGAGCAGCACAGGGTGACGGCGGCCGGCCAGGCTCTGCCCGGACCAGCCGTGGCAGAGCAGGAACCGCCACACGCCCACAACGGAGCAACTGATCCGACATCACCTGTATGAGATGGCCGTGCCGGCGGCCGAACTCGACGATGCTCGAGGCGAGGAGCGCGGAGGAACGACCGGCCGGCACCACCGCGGCCGACATCACGTGGTGACTCGGGCGAGGTATGTCGGCAAGCCAGAGGTCAGTCGGCCAGCCGGCGGTCACGGGTCGGCCGGCTTGAGGACGCGAGGAAAATCGAGAAGTGGTCACTTGAGGACACGACATCCTTGCGCAGACGGACGTTCACATCCTCGGCACCGTCCTGCCGAAACGGCCGGCGAGGACGTAGCGCACTGCCACGTCCTCGCCGATGGTGGTGAGCGGCTGCTCGGCCACGCGCTGCACCATGAGGCGGCGTCGTAGTGGTGCAGCTGGTTCACAAGCTGCCCAGGGCCGATCGGCACCGCGCGAGACATGTGCGGGCCCTGCGCGCCGGTGCGGACGCGCAGGTGATCGACGAAGTGAGGGCGAGACCCGCCCCACCGCGCGCCCCGGCGGAGAGGGCCGGTCGGTCGAGGCCGGGTCGGGCGGTGTGCCGTGTCGGGGCACGAGCGCCTCTCGCCGCCGGATTCAGCTGCCGGGCGTGAGCCCGAGCGTGTCCAGCACCCCGTACACCCCGAGGAACAGGATCGCCGCGCTGCTCAGGACCAGGGCGGCGGTCAGCCAGGGGTTGGCGCGGAAACGGGGCGGGACGCCGGTGTAGCGCAGGCGCCAGACCGCGACCACGACCGCAAGCAGGAAGATGCCACCGCCGATGCCGCCGATCTGCACCATCAGGACCGGGGACTGGACCCAGAGGAAGATGCACATCCACACCGGGGGCAAGCAGCAGGTGAGGATGCGGATGGTGCGAGTGCGTGAACGCATGTCGTGCCAGTTGACCACTCCGAGCAGACCCAGGGTGTTGGTCCACAAGCGAGGGACGCTGGCCGACGAGGCGACGGTGACCGAGAAGAGGACGGCGATCGCGCCGGCCAGGAACAGGTACTTGGCCCATGGGCCGAGCGTGTCGGTGTAGATGTGCGACAGCGTGGTGATCATGCCGTTGCCCTCGGGCACCAGGCCCTGCGGGTGGAGCACCGAGGCGCCGATCACGTAGAAGGACAGGGTGCAAACGGTGCACACGATCCAGGAGACGCCCACGTCGAGCCGCATGACCTTGAGCCAGCCCTCGGCCCGCCGGGCACGCTGCTCGGTGCCGTCGTCGGGGCCGGTCCAGCGGGCGTAGCCCTTCTCCAGGCACCAGTACGTGTACGTCGTCATCTCGTCGGCGCCGACGCCGGTGATGCCGAACATGGCGAGCGCGATACCCACCGTGCCCGCGGGGATCTGGAAGCTCAGTCCGTCGGCGAGCTGTTCAGTGCCGTACCCGAAGGCGGTGAACGGCAGGGCGAGTGCCAGGCCGAAGGTGATGATCGTCTTGAGCGTGATGCCGACGACCTCGACCCTCTCGATGACGTGGTACTTGCCCGTCTGCAGGATGAGGATGGCGGCGGCGGTGACGATGAGGGCCCAGATGGTCAGGGACGTCGTGCTCAGCGCCGCCCCGTGGATCGGCAGGAGGATCGAGCAGGCCGCGGCGGTGCCACCGATGATGCCGCCGCGCTGGAACATCTTGGCGAAGTCCATGCCGATCCAGAGCCAGTTGATCCAGCTCAGCCGGCCGATCCGGGGGCCGACGTCGCGGAAGCCGTCGAGCGCGGGGCGGCCGTTGAGGATGGTCCAGCGGGCCAGCTCCATCTGCACCCACACTTTGACCGCGGTCGAGATGATCACCAGCCACAGCAGCGCGAACCCGGCCTTCGCGCCGAGCGAGGTGGTGGTGATCAGTTCACCGGAGCCGACGACGGCAGCGGACAGCACGAGCCCGGGGCCGAGCTGGCGCAGTCGTCCGCGGAAGTTCTCGGGGGCCGGGCGGGCGTCTTCCGCGCGCAGCGCGTACGGGTCGGTCTGCGCGGAGGGTGGCGCCGCCGTGGCGCCATCGGTGGTGGTGGCCATGTCAGGTCCTTGGGGGATCTTCCGGCGCCGTCGCCGGTATCCGGAATGGGGACAGGGGTCGTACCGTGATGCCTTGTGCCGTGGTGTCTCAACGCGCTTGGTGGTGCGGCTCCTTGCCCGCCAGTACGCGGACGACGTCCTCGGCCACCATCGCGCCCATGGCCTGGTTGGCCTCGGGCGTACAGGCGGCCATGTGTGAGGTGAGGAGGGCGCGGGGGGCCTTGCGCAACGGGTGGTCGGCGGGCAGCGGCTCGGTGCTGAACGCGTCCAGGGCCGCGGCCCCGAGGTGTCCGGAGCCGAGCAGGTCGGCGAGCGCGAGTTCGTCGACGAGGCCGCCACGCGCGGCGTTGACCAGGACCGCGCCCTGCTTCATCGCCGCCAGGCGGGCGCGGCCGAGCAGCGGGGTGCCGGACGGGTCGGGCGGGGTGTGCAGGCTGACGGCATCGGCGCGCGCCAACAGGGCGTCGAGCGCGGCCGGTTCGGCGCCGTGTGCGCGGACGTCAGCCTCGGAGACGTACGGGTCGTGGGCGAGCAGCTCCATCCCGAAGGCGCGGGCGTAACCGGCCAGCAGGCGACCGATGCGGCCGAAGCCGACGATGCCCAGCGTCTTGCCGTGCAGTTCGGGGCCGAACAGCTTCGGCCAGCCGCCCGCCGCCACCGCGGTGTGCGAGGCGGTCAGGGAGCGGGTCGCCGACAGGAGCAGGCCGAAGGTGTACTCGGCCACCGCGCGCGAGTTGCTGCCCGGCGCGTACACGACCGGGATCTGGCGAGCGCGGGCGGCGGCCACGTCGATGGTGTCGACGCCGACGCCGTGCTTGGCGATCACCTTGAGGCGGGGTGCGGCGTCCATCACCTCGGCGGTGATCGGGTCCATGCCGACGATCAACGCGTCCGCTTCGGCCGCGTACTCGAGGAGTTCGGCGGTGGGCAGCGCCACGTCCTCGCAGGGGCGCAGTGGACCCGCTCCGGCCTTCTCCAGGATCTGCCAGGGGCGCACCGAATGCCGGGCGAAGGTGGGCGTCGTGATGAGTGTGGTCGGCATCAGCGCGCCCCGCCGCGTGCCGCCTGAAGGTGGGACGTCGCGATCTGCTGCAGGTGCACGACGTCGGCCGCGACCGTCGCGAACGTGTAGCCCTCGGCGAGGCGGCGGGCGGCGCTCGCGCCGTCGGCGTTGTGGATGCCGGCCGCGATGCCCGCAGCCTCGGCCGCCTTGCGGACGCGGGTGAGGGCCTGCTCGAACTCGTCCTGCACGGAAGGGTCGGTGGAGGTCGCGCCGCCGATGGCCAGGCGCAGGTCGGACGGGCCGACGTACACGCCGTCCAGGCCGGGGGTCGCGCAGATCTCCTCGACGTTGGCCAGGCCGTCGGCCGTCTCGATCATCGCGAGGACGGCGGTCTGCTCGTGCGTGTCGGCCGGGTTCGGGCCGATGCGCAGCTGGGCGCGCATCGGGCCGTACGAGCGGCGGCCCAGCGGCGGGTAGCGTACAGCGGCGACGGCGTCGGCGGCGTCCTGGGCGGTGTCGATCAGCGGGACGATCACGGCGGTGGCGCCCGCGTCGAGCGCCTTGCCGATGTAGGTGAGGTCGTTGGCCTCCACGCGCACCATCCCGACGGCGGTGCTGCCCTTGGTGTCGGTGGCGAGGAGGTTGTTCAGCATGCCCTGGTAGCCGAAGAGGCCGTGCTGGGCGTCGAAGGCCAGGTAGTCGTAGCCGACGCGGGCGAGGCGCTCGGCGGCGATCGGTGAGTCGAGCAACGACCAGTATCCGATGAGCTGTTCGCGATTGCGCAGGGCAGCGGTGAACTCGGCAGAAGTGCGGCCGGTGGCCATGTTGTCTCCGTTACGAGGTGGGGGCGAGGTCAGCGGCTGTAGGCGGGCATCGGGCCCCGCAGGCGGGCGCCGACCTCGTCGCAGGCGGCCAGGACGTCCGCGGGCAGCGGGCCCGCGGCCGCGGCGGCGATGTTGGCCTTCAGGTGGTCGACCTTGGAGCCGCCGAGCAGCAGCGCGTCGGTGGAGGGCCGCGACAGCAGCCAGCGCAGGGCCAGGTCGGTCAGCGGCAGGCCTGCGTCGGAGGCGATGCGGGTGAGGTCGGTGACGGCGCGGAACAGATCCTCGTTCCAGTACCGCTCGCGGTACATCGCGGCCAACTTCGAGTCGCCGAAGCGCCCGCCGTCCGGGGCCTGCTCGAAACTGTGGCGGCCGGTGAGCAGACCGCCGCCGAGCGGGTTGTAGACCATCGTGCGCAGGCCGGTGGTGGCGGCGTACTCCACATACTCCTCTTCGATGCGGCGTGCGAGGAGGTTGTGGAGCTGCTGTGCCACGACCGGGCGGGGGGCGCCGACCTCGTCGGCGACGCGGTTCAGCTCGGCGATCTGCCAGGCGGCGAAGTTGGAGACGCCGAGGGCGAGGATCTTGCCCGCCTTCACGAAATCGGCGACGGTGGCCAGGGTTTCGGCGAGCGGCGTCCCGCGATCCGGCTGGTGAAGGTAGAAGAGGTCCACGTGGTCGGTGCCCAGGCGCTTGAGGCTTCCCTCGAGCGCGGCGCGCAGGCCCTCGGGGGACAGTGGCGCGTGCTCGCCCTGGTCGGGGTGCGGGATGCCGGCCTTGGTGGCGAGCACCACCCGGTCGCGGCGGCCCGGCAAGAGCTCGGCGAGGATGCGCTCGCTCTCGCCGCCCGCGTAGCCGTTGGCGGTGTCCACGCCGGTGATACCCGCATCGAGCGCGGCGTCCACCATCGCGGCGGCCGTCGCGCGGTCGGCGGTGTCGCCGAAGGTCATCGTGCCGAGGACGAGACGGGACAACGGGACGGGGACATGCGGGAGTTCAAGGCCGACGGTCACGGCGGGTTCCTTCCGAGATGGGTGGTGCGGGTGGTGCGGTCTCGTGCTCGTGCGCGATCTCATGCGTGATGTGCGCATAGCGGGTGGTGCCGTGCAGCTACCCGGCCTCGACCGGTCGCCGCGATGGTTCCCGGCGATGCGCTGCGCTGCCGCTGCGGCCGAGTGCGGCGCGATGTGCTCTGTAAGCCGGCACGCGTCGCGTCCACGAGGACGACGCGGTCCGCGGGTGACGGCCGTCGACGCCACGGAAACGCTCGCACGACTGCGTGAATCACGCAAGAGGTCTCGCGCATTTCACGCAACTTGTGTCATGATCTGGACCGGGCCGCCCACCGCCGGGCACGCCCAAGGAGGTTCGATCCCGTGGCTTCCCCGCCATCACTCCCACTCCCGTCCGCCTCACCACCCGCACCGCCGTACGTCCTCGCGCTCGCGGACGACCTGTCCGGTGCGGCCGAGACCGCCTGCGCGCTCGGCGGTTTTGTCCGTCTGTCACTCACCGCCGCCGACCCGGCCGAGGTCGCTGCCACGCACGACCTCGTCGTGGACCTCGACACCCGTCATCTGCCACCCGCCGAGGCGGCATACGCGGTGCGGGCGGCGCTGCGCGCGGCGCAGGCCGGCCCGCCTCGTCTGCTGTACAAGAAGGTCGACTCACAGCTGCGTGGCCACCTCGCCGCGGAGGCCGCCGCCTACGCCGAGGGGGCCGAGGCCGTCGTCATCGCCCCCGCGCTGCCCGCGGCCCGGCGCACCGTGACCGGCGGCGTGGTGCACGTGAACGGCGTTCCGCTGCACCGCACGGACGGCTGGCGCGCGGAACGCGCGGCCGCGCCCCGCTCGCTGCCCGAGGCGCTGTCGGGTCTGCCGGTCCATACGGTCCCCCTCGACGTCGTACGGTCCGCACCCGCCGCCCTGGACGCGGAGCTCCGGCGGATCGCCGCGTCCGGCGCGCACCCTGCTCCGGACGCCGAGACCGACGCCGACCTGGACGCGGTGGCCTCGGCGGCGCTGCGGCTCGGCCCCGGATTCCGGCTCCTGGGCAGCGGCGGTCTGGCGGTCGCGCTCGGGCGCGCGCTGGGGCGTCCCGTTGCCGCCACTCCCCCGCCCTCGCCCGCCCCGCACCGCACCCCGTTGCTCTTCGTCGTGGGGACCGCCGAGCCCGGCGCGGTTGCGCAGATCCCGCACCTCACCGCGCTCGGCGCGCACCATGTGCCGCTGGATCCGACCGACTTGACGGCGGGCACGGTGCGCCTGCCGCGTACCGCCGCCGCTCCGGCCCTGACCGTGTTGTCCATCGACGGTTCGGCAGGCCTGCGCCCCGGCGCGGGGCGGACCCTCAGCGCTGCCCTGGGCGCACTAGCCGCCGCGCATCCGGGCCACCCCGACCTCGTCCTGACCGGCGGCGAGACCGCCCGCACCACCCTGGACTCCCTGGGCATAGGGAAGCTGGAGCCGCTCGGCCAGATCCACCACGGCGCCGTCCATTCACTCGCCCCCGACGGTCGCCACGTCGTCACCCGCCCCGGCAGCTACGGCGCCGAGGACTCACTGCTGCGCATCGCTGTCGCGCTACGCCCCCACCTGGCCGCCTCTACGGCAGCCACCTGAACCTGTCACCGTCCGCCTCCCGCCTCCCGCTTCCCGCCTAGGAGTTGTTCACATGCGCACCCCCCTCCCCCTCATCGCCGTCACCATGGGCGACGGCGCCGGCGTCGGCCCCGAGGTCGTCGTCGCGGCCCTGCTCGACGACGCCGTCCTGACCCGCTGCCGTCCCGTCGTCATCGGCGACGCGCAGCGGCTGCGCGAGGCCGCCCGCATCCTCGGCCTGGACTGCGAGATCGCCGCCGTCGGCCACCCGCGCGACGCCGAGTTCACACCCGGCCGCGTCAACGTCGTCGACCTCGGTCTGCTCCCCGCCGACCTGCCCTGGGGCAAGCTGTCCCCGGTAGCGGGCGACGCCGCGTACGCGTACATCGAGCGTGCCGCCGAACTCGCCGTGGCAGGCGAGGTGCACGCCATCTGCACCGCGCCTCTCAACAAGGAGGCCCTGCACGCCGCGGGCCACATCTACCCCGGCCACACCGAACTCCTCGCCCACCTGACCGGGACCGAGGAGGTCTCGATGATGCTCTCCACCGAGAAGGTGAAGGTCATCCACGTCACCACACACATCGGCCTGATCGACGCCGTCAACCGCATCGAGCCGGGCCTCGTCGAGCGCACCGTGCGCCGCGGCCACGAGGCGATGGTCCGCGCCGGCACCCCCAACCCCGTCATCGGTGTCTGCGGCATCAACCCGCACGCGGGCGAGAACGGCCTGTTCGGCTACGGCGAGGAGGACGAGAAGATCGTCCCGGCCCTGGAGAAGCTGCGCGCCGAGGGCGTCGACGCCCGGGGTCCACTGCCCGCCGACACCGCCTTCTTCCTCGCCTCACGCGGCGACTACGACCTGATCGTGGCGATGTACCACGACCAGGGCCACGGCCCGGTCAAGATCCTGGGCATCGAGGCGGGTGTCAACCTCACCGTAGGACTGCCCGTCATCCGCACCTCCGTCGACCACGGCACCGCGTTCGACATCGCCGGAAAGGGCACGGCAGAGGCCGGTAGCATGGTCGAGGCACTGCGCCAGGCGGCCGAGATGGCTACGTCGCCGGTCGCCCCGGTGGCCTGAACCGCCCTCCCCTGCACCGCCGTTACCGCCGCACCGTAGAGGACTCCACAGATGCCGCCGATCACCTCCCAGGCACGACGCGACCGCATCGTCCACCTCGCCACCACCACCGGCCTCGCCAGCGTCGAGGAACTCTCGCAGCTCTTCGACGTCACCCCCTCGACCATCCGCCGCGACCTCGCCCGTCTCACCACGGAGGGCCGCCTCGCACGCACCTACGGCGGCGCGATGGCACTGTCCGCGCACCCCGAGGCGTCGCTGCGGCAGCGAACGGGCGAGGCGTACGAGGAGAAGCGGGCCATCGCGCAGTGGGCGGCGCGGCAGGTCGAGCCTGGTGAGACGCTGCTCCTCGACGCCGGGACGACGGTGGGTGCGCTGGCCCACGAGCTGCGCGGCGCAAAGGAGTTGACGATCGCGACGACGGGCCTGACCGCCCTGCACGCCCTGGCGGACGCGGAGGGCTTGCACGTCGAGTGCCTCGGTGGCACGCTCCGCCCGCTCAGTCAGGGCTTCGTCGGTCCACTCACGGAGGCCGCGCTCGAGCTCATGTCCTTCGACCGGGTCTTCCTCGGCGCCGACGGCGTCACCGTCGAGCGCGGCATCTGCGAGGCGGACCTGCGTCAGACCCGTCTCAAGGAGCTGATGTCACGCCGCGCCGACCGGGTCTACGTACTGGCTCACGGCGCCAAGTTGGGGCGCGCGCCGTTCCACGCGTGGGCGAAGCTCAGGGAAGGATGGACCCTGGTCACGGACACGTCGGCGCCCGACGCCCAGATCCGCGCCTTCGAGGCTCGCGGAGTGCGTGTGGAGATCGCCACGTCCGCGGGGACGTGACGGAACCGGCTCGGCAGCCTCAAACCCTCAACGCCGCCCTCCCGCCAGCGGGCGTGCCGGGCACAGGCGGACTTCCGGGAGACACGTAACCGCCGCGCGACCAGCGGCGGCGCCACTCCCTGTGCGAATTGCCCGGCAGCCTCGAACCGCACTTGCTCCCGCTGAGCCCACTGCTTCGCGGTCAGACCGCCCCCATCGGGATACCGCATGACACCGGGATACACCCACCGGCGAGAACTCTCACCGGCTCAGTGCACCCTCGCAAGGCCCTCGGCGATTGCGCCGAGCAGGATATCGCCGCAGACGGCGGAGCTGTCCGCAGCCCAGCAGACGTAGCCGTCGGGACGGATGAGCAGGGCAGCCGCGCCCACATCGTCGGTGCAGGTGGCGCGGACGAGGTCGACTCGTGGCGGGAGCCGGAGGTCGGCCGGGACGGTTCCGGCCAGATCCAGCAGGACGGCGTGCCCCGAACCGAACAGCGTCGACAGCCGGGTGGGGCCGGCTTCGGTGACCAGGTCGGCGTCCGGCATGCGCTGCCCGGTGAGTGGATGCTCGCCGGACAGCTCGTAGCGCAGCGAGAGGCCGGACATCAGTCCCGCGAGGTGGCGGTTGGTGTCGGGCAGGCGCAGCAGGTCGATGAAGATGTCACGCAGAGCGGCCACGTCCTCGCTCGGGTTCGGATCTGCCAGGACGCGCTGCGCCGACGTGTGATGCAGGACCTGGGCTCCGACCGGATGCCGTTCGGCGTGGTAGCTGTCCAGGAGGCCGCTCGGTGCCCGGCCTTGGACGGCCGCGGCCAGCTTCCAACCGAGGTTGAACGCGTCCTGTATGCCGAGGTTGAGACCCTGGCCGCCCAGTGGCGGGTGAATGTGTGCGGCGTCGCCCGCGAACAGGACGCGGCCCGCGCGGTAGTGCTCCAGTTGCCGAGTGGCATCGGAGAACCGTGAGGAGTTGTCCACTGCGCCGAGGGTGGTCTCCTGGCCGTACACGGCCTGCAGCGCGGCGGCGATCTCCTCGTGGGTGACGGGGGTGTCGCGGTCGGTGTCCGCCTGGTCCGCGCGCCCGAAGGTGAACCGGTACCGGTCGCCGCCGAGAGGGACCAGCATGGCCCAGTAGCCGCCCGCTTGGCGCATCAGGGTGCTCATATGTCCTGTCTGCTGCGGCACCAGCGACGATACGGCGGACAGGTGGATGTCGGCCAACACCGCCTGATGGGTCCCGGACCTACCGGGAAACGGCAGCCCGAGCAGTTTCCGCACCGTACTGTGGCCGCCGTCGCACGCCACCAGGTAGCGAGCCCGCACCTGCAGACCGTCCGCCGTCACGACCACATCGTCGTCGTCCGACTTGACCCCTGAGACGGCAGTGCCGCGCAGAACCCGCGCGCCGGCGGCGATCGCCCGCTCTTCGAGCACTTCCTCGATCTCCCACTGAGGGATCCCGATCGGGAAAGGGTGCCTGGTTTGCCATGGGGTGCAGTCCAAGGGCACAGGCAGGGCCGCGAAATGCCCGCCCACCGGCTCACGCGACGCGCCCCGCTGAAGCAACGGCTCCAGCAGCCCGCGCGATTCCAGCAGCTCAGCGGTACGGGGCTGGATCCCGCCGCCCTTCACCTGCTCGATGCGCTGGGGCAACTTCTCCAGCACCAGGGTCTCGACTCCGGCCAGAGCCAGTTCGTACGCCAGCATCAGTCCGGTCGGGCCGGCGCCCGCGACGACGACCTCGGTCTCGATCTCGGTCAACACCTTCACTCCCTCTCATTTCTCACCCCGGGGTAAATGTATACCAGATGCAGAAATACCCTCAGGGGAGCTATCCGCTATGATGGGCGCCGTGGACGGCAAGCCAGGGCTGCGGGAGCGGAAGAAGCAGCGGACCCACGCGGCGATCTCCGATGCGGCGATCACACTGTTCCTCGAGCACGGCTTCAACCAGGTCTCGGTGGCTCAGGTGGCCGAGGCGGCCGAGGTGTCCAAACGCACGCTCTTCGCCTACTTCCCGACGAAGGAAGACCTCGTGGTGCATCGCCTCGCCGACCACGAGACCGAAATCGCACGCGTCGTGCGGGCCCGCCCGCCCCACACCGCCCCGCTGGCCGCGGTACGCGAGCACTTCCTCAGGGGGCTGCGCGAGCGGGACCCGATCACCGGGCTCAACGACCATCCCCAAGTGCGGAGGGTCCACCAGATGATCCTCGACGCGCCTTCGCTGGTGGCCCGGATGGATCGGTTCAAGACCGGCGCCGAACGCGCACTTGCTCAGGCATTGCAGGAAACGGCAGACATTCCGGAACTCACGGCGCGGTTGGCCGCCGTCCAGATCGTCGCGGTCCAGTGGGCGCTGGCGCAGGACAACGCCGAACGCCTGGCATACGGGGAGCCGGCCGACGCGCGCTATGCGGGTGCGGTGGCTGACGCGGAGCATGCGTTCGCGCTGCTGGAGAACGGATTGCGGCAACTGACCGCGTAACACTGACTCCAGGCACCCGAGCAACGAACGTCGGCGTCGCCCAGTGCCCCGCAGTCGGCGGGCCAGCCGCCGGTGTCTCGACTGTCACCTCCGCACAATCCCGGGCCCTCATCTCGCCCTGTGCACGGCCGATCGCCTCGGCATCGCCCTGCCCGTGTATTAGGAGACGTGGCTGAGCCGTTCGACGCAGTGGTGCGTGGCCGGGTTGGCGACGATCGAGTTCTGGTCCGCCAGGCGTGCCCGTGGCGGCAGTCGGTAAGTCGCCGCGGCCACGATCGCTGCGTCGGCACGGGAGATCGAGGGGATGGAAGCGACGCAGCCTCGAAGAAACCGCTGCCCTGGCGCCGTACGCGTCCAAGGTCGCCGCGACCGACTTGCCGCGCCGCGGGCCGGGGTCGCTCAGAGCGGAGTTCCTCGATCGGGATTGGGGTCGGCAGGAGCCGGATGCGGCCGGTCCCAGCCCCCATACAGCTCCCGCCGGGTATGAGCCGACGGACCACCGATCACCCTCGCCACGGCAGTCTGGCGCAGTCTCACATGGTCCGGTTCAACGAGAGCGGCTCTCCCGCACCGATGGTTGAGTCATCCGGATGGGGGCAATAACCAGCGCTGGGGGGCGTCATGGAGGATTCCGAGTTCCACCGCGTCTGCCGGAATGCCATGCGGGAGACCGCTGCCCAGGCGGAGGCACTCAGGCAGCAGGTGCGGCACGTGATCGGCGAGCTCGCGGCGCTCACGACGGCCGACGGCTCCATGTTCACCCTCACGCCGCTGGCCGCGGAGGTCCGGAAGGAGCTGGAGCTGATCGCGGCGGAGCAGCTCGCCGAACTCGACACGTTCAACGTCGTGCTGTTCGGGCGGACCGGCGTGGGCATGGACCGCCCGACCCGCGGGGAGATCTGGCTGGCCGGCCACCGCCTGGACATGCTCGGCGAACGGGCCCTGGCCCGGCTGCGTCGCGCGCACGTGGGCTTCGGCTGTCAGTCCTTCCATCTCATGGACGAGCTGTCCGCGGTGGAGAACGTGGAGTTCCCGGCGCTGTCGGCCGGATGCGGGCGGCGCCGGGCCCGCCGCCGGGCCGTCAAGCTACTGGAGCAGGTCGGGTTGGGCGACAGGGTGGGCCACCTGCCGTCGGCCCTGTCCGGCGGACAGCGGCAGCGGGTCGCGATCGCACGGGTGCTCGCCAACACGCCCTCGCTCATCCTGGCCGACGAGCCGACCGGCAACCTGGACAGCGCGGCGACGCGGGATGTGCTGCGCCTTTTTGCTGACCGCTCGCATCGTCCAGTGCGTCATTCGTCGCGGTGACCGTGATGGCAGTGGTCAACGCCGTCGCCACCGCGTGGAACGCCGCCTTGGACGCGCGGCGCCCCCTGGCCGTCGCCCGCACCATCGGAGCGACGCTCGGCCGGGCCACCCTCGGGCTCGTCCTGGCGCAACTGCTGCCCGCCTTTCCCACGACGGTCATCGGCATCCCCGCCGGCATCGGCCTGTACGCACTGCTGCAGGTCGGCCCCGCCACCGTGGTCGAACCGTCCACCGCACAGACCGCGACCCTGCTCGTGCTCGCAGCCCTCACCGCCGCCCCGGCCCGTATCGGCGCCCGCCAACCCGTCCACGAAGCCCTGCACAGCGAGCAGAACTGACGCCTCGCACACCGTCCACCCGCCGACCGGCTCACCGCGGGGGCGCACCGAAGCGAACCGGCGGACAACTGGACGTGCGGATCCCCCTCAGGCTCGCCGGCACAGCGGCAGCAGCAGAACGTCGCCGGGCCGGAGAAACTGCCCGGCCGCGATAGCGGTGAGGCACGTGCCGGTCTCGGCAGGACCGCGGCGCGGCGGTCCGGCCTGTAGGCGATGAACTCCTCGGCCGCAGCGTCGAAGGCCCGCGCCTGGCTGTGCGGACCGGTGCAGATCAGGGCGCGTGCGATCCCGGCAATGTGAGGCTGAGGACATCGCATTCCTGTGCCTGAGCGGGCTGCGCAGGTCGGCTGTGACGCGTTACCAGTCACCGATCGCCAAGGCTGTCTCATACAGTCGCGATTCGCGAGCGGGTTGGGGGCACCTCGGCGCGTCGTGGAGGAGCTGGTCCGGCCTGCGGAGAAGATCTGGTCATGACCGACGCGACGAAAGCAGTTCTCGAGGGCGGCCCCAGTGATCTTCCTGAGCGGATCGTTTCGGTTTCCGCGCTCGGGCCCGACATCAAGATCCCGTTCCGTGGAGGGTACGAACACTTCAGGGTTACGGCACGTCAGCAGGAGACCTCGGCGGGCCGGTTGCCCGTCTACGAGTGGTGGGAGCGCACGGAACTCCCGGGGTAGGTGCCGTTCGGAGCCTGCGGCCGGACGTGTCCGACCGAGCGCAGGCGCCGTCCTTCGTCGTCCAGATCTGTCAGTCGGCTTGCATGATCCAGTCATCGGGAAATGTCGCGGTGGTCCGCGTCGGCGAGGGCCAGGGCATGCGAGATGGTGGCGGGGATGTCGCTGATGGGGAACAGTGTGTGCTGTACCGTCCGGTCCGGTCCGGTCCGACGACGAGGATGAGCCGCTTGAGCCGCAGATTCTGTCCGGCCCGCAAGGTCGGCAGGCGCGGTGCCGCGGCAAGCTGGAACTGGACGTCGGACAGCGAGGGGAACGGCAGGTTCTCGGCGGGCGCGAAGGCGGCCTGTTCCTGCGGCGATTGCGTGCTCACGCCGCGGACGGCGATGCCGGCGGCCTGGAATCGCGGCCAGGCGGCGCGGAACCGGCGACTTTCGAGTGTGCATCCCGCGCTGCCGGGGATCTGCGCTCCCGTGAGGTCGGTGGGAACACCGGGAGTGCTGGTCGCGGGGTAGGCGAAGAGGACAGTCGAGCGGGCGTCGGTGGCGACGGGGTCGTGATCGCGGCGATCGGTTCCCCGTAGGCGCAGGTCCGGGGGGTGGGCTCGCCCACCAGTGACTCGATCCGGCGGGCCTCCGCTCCGTCGTCGAGGGCGTGGCCGGTGAGCGCGCCGTCGCCCAGCAGCCATCGGTCGGCCCGGGGAGGCAACTGACTGATCGACAGCCACCCCTCGCCCGGCAACCATCACCTGGACCGGCACCTGCCCCACCTGCCACCGCGACATACCCAACGCAATACGAACCTGGCCAAGTCCTCCTAGCAGATGGGACGGCGGCCCCACAATCCGTGTGATGCCGACTGGTGCGAATCCGACTGTGGTTCCCGGCGCCATGTCGCCTGCGCACACCAGACCCTACGGTTCCGCCACACCCGGTGCCGCCGGCGCCCAGCGATGCGCTGCCGCCCTCAGGAGTACCGGGCACGCATCCAGTGAAGGAGCCGCCCATGCCACCCCGCTCATCTCAGAAACGGCCATGGGGCCGGTGGGGCCGCCTCGTGCCTCGTCTGCTCGCTGTCGTCGCGCTCGTACTCGGTGCCGCTCTCGCCGGTCCTGCGCCCACCGCGGACGCCGCGGTCACGCTTACCAGCGTGACCGGCTTCGGGTCGAATCCGGGCGCGTTGAACATGTACGTGTACCGGCCGGCGTCGCTGCCGGTGAACCCGCCCGTGGTCGTCGCGCTGCACGGGTGCACACAGAGCGCCCAGGTCTACGCGGACAACTCCGGACTGCCCGAGCTCGCCGAGCGTGACAAGTTCCTGCTGGTGCTCGCGGAGACCACTTCCTCGAACAACCTGAACAAGTGCTTCAACTGGTTCCAGACCACCGACATCCAGCGCGGCCAGGGCGAGACGCTCTCGATCCGGCAGATGGCCGGCTACGCCGTCTCCACCTACGGCGCGGATCCTCAGCGGACCTACGTCACCGGCCTGTCCGCAGGCGGTGCCATGACCGCGGTCATGCTCGCCACCTATCCCGACGTCTTCTCCGCCGGCGCGGTCGTCGCGGGCCTGCCCTACAACTGCACGAAGGACAACAGCCCCTACACGTGCATGAGCCCCGGGGTGGACCTCAGCCCGACCGAGTGGGCCCAGCGGGTGCGCGACGCCTACCCGTCGTACACCGGGCCGTGGCCGCGCACCGCCATCTGGTACGGCGACCAGGACACGACGGTCGTACCGGGCAACGCCGCCGAACTGCGCGACCAGTGGACGGCACTGCACGGGCTGTCCCAGACCCCCACCCGCACCTCCAGCATCGGGCCCGACACGACCCGGCACGACGAATACGTGAGCTCCGACGGCACGGTCGCCGTCGAGGTCAACCGGGTCCCCGGCATCAACCACGGCACCCCGGTCGATCCCGGCACCGGGACCGAACAGTGCGGCAGCACCGGAGCCCCGTACTTCCTGGACTCGATCTGCTCCAGCCACTGGATCGCCAAGTTCTTCGGTCTTGACGGCTCCGGGCCGGGGACAGGTTCGCTGCCCGCGCCCACCGGACTGAAGGCGACCGCAGTCACGGACACCAGCATCAGCTTGAGCTGGAACGGAGTGAGCGGTGCGGCGGACTACGTCGTCTACCGCGACGGCAACCCCGTCGGGACGCAGAGCGGCACGTCGTACGCGGACACCGGCCTGCAGACGGGAACCTCACACACCTACGCGGTCGCCGCCCGGGACGCCAATGGCACCGCAGGATCCCGCTCGGGGACGATCACGGCCACCACCAGCGGCAGCGCGGCCGCCTGCTACACGGGCAGCAACTACGCCCACGTACAGGCGGGACGGGCCACCACCAGCGGCGGCTACACCTACGCCAAGGGCTCGAACCAGAGTATGGGCCTGTACAACACCTTCGTCACCCACACCCTGAAAGAGTCGCCCACCGGCTACTACACCATCGCCGACAGCGGCTGCCCCTGATCCACACACGCAGCCGTCGCATTCGGTGAGGTGAAACGGCCCGCCATGGTGTCCGGCGCTCCTGTCCGGGCCGCCGCCATGGTGGGCCCACACATGTTCCCTGCGGTGATCGTGCCTCTAGCGTCTCTGATTGGCTTAGCGATCCCCAGTGTTGCTCAGGGAGGTGAACCGATCGCCTTCATGCCCTGGTGCTGAACGGCCGGAGCCGCCATCCCTCGTGGCACGTCCCTGCGGACGCTGGTCGGTGAAACCTCACGATCTCACCGAGGAGGGTGCCCCACGCCGCCTGGACACCGGACGCGTGCATGACAGTCTGCAACGGGATCACTACGGATCGCTAATCCGACTGGTAAGCCCCGGCCTGTCCACCACTCGACCTGGAGGAATCGGATGCTCCCACCGCGCACCGCCACCGCCCCACCACGCAGACGGCCCAGGCGGCGTGCCGCTCTGGGAGCACTGTCGCTCGCGGCCGCCTGTTCGCTCGTCCCCGCGGCGCCGCCGGCCGCCGGCGCGGAGGAGACACCAGGCGGTCACTGCGCCGGACGCGCCCTGGTGCGCGTACCGGGCGCGGCCCACCAGCAGGCCGACTGCCTGGATGAACTGACCACAGCCGGAACGGTGGCTTCCGGCCACACTGATCCAGCCGACTTCGCGGGTCTCACCCCCCAGGGTCTGCCCACGCCGAGCGGCGTTCCAGGAATCCAGATCGACGGCTACTTCCCCGACTCCTCGACCACGAACACCAACCACGGCTGGAACCACGACGCGCAGTTCGTCATCCGGCTGCCCGACCACTGGAACGGCGGCCTGGTGGTCGCCGGGACACCGGGCAACCGCGAACAGTACGCCAACGACCGTGCGATCTCCGACTGGGTGCTCTCGCGTGGCTACGCCTTCGCCGCCACCGACAAGGGCAACACCGGCCTCGCCTTCTACCGCGACGGCCGCAGGCCCGGTGATGCCATCGCCGAGTGGAACACACGCCTCACCCAACTCACGCGGGCCGCCCGCGCCGTCGTCACGCAGCGCTATCACCGGCCCCCTGCCCGCACCATCGCCACGGGCATGTCCAACGGCGGCTACCTGGTGCGGTGGCAGCTGGAGAACCACCCCGAGCTGTACGACGGCGGAGTGGACTGGGAAGGCACCCTGTGGCGCTCCAACGGCCCCAACCTGCTCACCTTCCTGCCGCCCGCCCTGCGCGACTACCCCGTGTACGCCGCCGGTGGCCCCGGCGACGAAGACGCCCTGGAGGCCATGCACAAGGCCGGCTACCCGGCGGGCTCCGAGTTCCTGTGGCCGTACCACCACCAGGTCTACTGGGACCTGACGCAGCGCATCTACCGCGAGGAACTCGACCCCGGCTTCGACGGGGCGACCGAGGCAGGCACGCCGTTCTGCGCCTCGGGCGCCCCAGGCTGCGACGCCGACTACGACTACGCCACCCGGCCGCCCGCGGTCCACCGTGCCGTCGACCGCATCGCCCTCACCGGACGCATCGGCAAGCCACTGATCACCATCCAGGGCACACTCGACGTGCTGCTGCCCATCAGCCAGGACTCCGATGTCTACGCCCGCATGGTGCGCGAAGCCGGGCGGGGCGCGCTGCTGCGCTATTACCGCATCGAGGACGGTACGCACACCGACTCGCTCGTCGACGCCTTCCCGGGCAAGCTCCGCCCGCTGGTCCCCTGCCACCGCTCAGCCTTCACAGCGCTGGAACGGTGGCTGACCGGAAACGGTCTCCCTCCCGCGAACCACACCATCCAGCGCCCGGCCGGAGCGGGTCCCGCGACACTGCTCACCAACTGCCCTCTGGGCTAGGCGATTTCACTCGGACCACCAGGCGGACCTGAGGAAGATGCCCACGATATCGCCCTTGCTCAGGTGTCCGCGGATGGCGCGTGATGAGGACGCCTTGTCGGCCTGGACATCGTGCGGCCTGATGCGGGGCCGTCCGCGTCGGCGAGGAACACGCAGATGTGCCATCACCTCGGTGAAAGCAACCTCGGGAGCCGTGGCAGCGGTACTACGACCAGCAGCAGGCCGTGCCGGCCTACCTGGCGCGCAGCAGCCGCAACGAATACCGGCGTGCGTACCTGACGGCAGACCCGCAGGTCCATCCCCGCGCCGGGCCCTGCGCATCACCCGGCAGGGCCCGGCGCAAACGCTCAGCCCCCGCTCTTGCGCCGGAAGGACCGCTGGCTCGCAGCCGGGCCGTGCGCGCCGCGGATCTTCGACGCATCGGAGTTCGCAGCAAGATCGGCGGCGCCCGCCTGCAGGGCGCGCTTGCGCGCCAGGGCCTCGCGGAACTTGCGCTTCAGGTCGTACTGGCCGTCATCGTCGGGCGCCAGGGCGGGAGTCCCGGGGTCAGCCGGCTCCGAACCTTCTTGAGATGGAGACTCTGCAGCCACGGGGACCTCCTGGGTGCGGGCAATGGAAAGCACAGCTTGTCATGCCGGACCCCGCGAGAGACGCCCGCGTCCGGCACCGGTGACGGCCTGGCCGTCGCGCACGCCCATCTGCCGTAGGAGCCAGCACAAGATCAACCTGCGGACCACGCACCCGACCGGAGTCCGCAACCGTCTGCCGGCGTTCGTCGTGACTGAATCCGGCGGACCTCACCGGTGCCGGTGAAGGCCGTCGTTGATGCAGTCCGTGGCTCACGAAGCCCGCGCTTGGAGGGCACCACGGTGACGCCGCAGGTCGCGCCGCGAGCCGAGGTGGACGGCGGACGGTGGACGGCGGACCGCCGGTGCAGATCCCTGAGCGCGCCGGGTCAACCACACCTCGCTGTGGGCCGCCCCACGCCCACCAGCCAGGTGTGCTCCACCTGCGGGATCAAGGACGGTCCCAAACCCCTTCACGTGCGGGAATGGACCTGCCCTGCCTGCGGCACCCTCCACGACCGGGACCACAACGCCGCGAAGAACATCAAGGCCGCCGGACTGGCGGTGACAGCCTGGCGCAGCGCCGGTAAGACCAGAACCCGTTCTGGCACAGCGCGAAGAAACAGGAAGCCATGGAAGCCCGCCCGATGCCCGTGCCGCGTAGCGGCACCGCACCGAGCGAACAGGCCAGAATCTCCCTCCTTCAGGAGTCCTTCAGAAGGGAGAGCAAGTCAATCGGGTAGTGGTCGGTCCTGGACGACGTTCTTCATGACCAGGGTGGACGTCAGACGCTGGACGCCTGGGAGCTTGGCCAGTTGCTCGTCGTAGAGCTGCTGGTAGGCCGCGAGGTCGGCGGTGGCGACGCGCAGGAGGTAGTCGGGTTCGCCGAACAGGCGCTGGGCTTGGATCACGTGCGGGACCGCGGCCACGGCCTCCTCGAAGGCGTCGACGGTGTCCCGGTCCTCCCAGCGCAGGGTGGCGAAGACCAGGGCCTCGAAGTCCAGACCGACGGCGGCAGGGTCGACGACCGCGCGATAGCCGCGGATCGCGCCCTCTCGCTCGAGGTCACGCAGCCGGCGGTGGCAGGGCGAGACGCTCAGCTGCACGCGGGCGGCCAGCTCGGTCACCGTCAGGCGGCCGTCCAGCTGCAGCTCGGTAAGAATCTTCCGATCCAGGGCATCCATGAGAAAGATTCTCCCTCAATGAGCGCGATCATGAGGTAAAGGCGGAAACATTTTCGGGCATATCTGGCCTAATCTTCCTCTCAGGTAAGGGACGTGAGAGGGATCGATCAATGGACACGACGACGGTGGCGGCATTCCTGGCAGTGGATCTGCTGCTGGTGTTCACTCCGGGCGCGGACTGGGCTTATGCGATCTCGGCGGGGCTGCGGAACCGGTCGGTCGTCCCGGCGGTCGCCGGGCTGATAGCCGGATACGCGGGATACACGCTGCTCGCCGTCGCGGGCCTGGTGGTGATCGTGGCGAGCTCGGCGACCGTCCTCACCGCGCTGACCGTCACTGGGGCCGCGTACCTGTTGTGGCTCGGCTGGGGTGTGCTCACTCGGCCGGCGGTCCTGGGCGCGTCCACGGAGACCATGGCATCCTCGCGTCGGCAGATCATGCTCAAGGGAGCCGGAATCAGCGGCCTGAACCCAAAGGCGCTGCTGCTGTACTTCTCGCTGTTCCCGCAGTTCATCAACCCCGCGGACGGCTGGCCCCTCGCCGCGCAGACCGGGCTGCTCGGCCTGCTTCACATGACGGCCTGCGCCGTCGTCTATCTCTCCGTCGGCGTCCTGGCCCGCACCGTGCTGAAGACCCGGCCCTCGGCAGCCCGGGCGGTGACCCGGGTCTCCGGTGCCATGATGATCGTCATCGGCGGATTCCTGCTGGTGGAGCGTCTGGCCGGCTGACGAATCCGCCCCGCCCGTTTCGCGCACCGTGATGTCCGTCGAAGGAGAGCACGTGGAAGACCAGACGCAGCAGGAGCAGGAGCAGGCGAGCCCCGAGGTTCAGAAGCGCATCCAGGCGAGCTTCGACCGTCAGGGGCTGATGAGCCACCTCGGTGCACGCATATCTCATATCGCGCCCGGCCGCGTGCACATCGTGCTCCCCAGCAGGCCCGAGGTCACCCAGCAACACGGCTACTTCCACGCCGGCGCGACCAGCGCCGTCGCGGACAGCGCCGGCGGCTACGCGGCCTACACGCTGTTCCCCGAGAACACCGAGGTCCTCACCGTCGAGTACAAGATCAACCTCCTCGCGCCCGCCGTCGGCGACCACATCGAAGCAGTCGGAACCGTCCTTAAGGCCGGACGCACCCTGACCGTGTGCCAGTTGGAGGTGTTCGGCGTCCAGGACGGACGACGAAAACTCGTCGCCAACGGGCAACAGACGCTGATCCGTGTGAACAGGCCCGAGCAGTGAGTGAACAGCCGCTGCCGTCCTGGGTGACCTGGCAGCAAAGGCCGTTCCCCGACGCCAACCTGCTCCTGCTGCACGGGCAACGACCGGCCCTGGTCGACAGCGGATTCGTCGGCCATGCCGAACAGACCGCCGCCTGGGCACGCGCACACGCCGGACACATCGACCTGGTCGTGAACACCCACTGGCACTCCGACCACGTCGGCGGCAACGCGCTTTTGCAGGCGAGCGGTGCAGGCATCGCGGCCGGGGCCCTGGAAGCAGAGGCGATCGCCCGCAGGGACCCGGGCTGCTGTGTGGCCGAGTACCTCGACCAGCCGGTCGCCCCGTACACGGTCGACGTGCCGCTCGACGACGGCCAGGTCCTCCGCCTCGGGGACGCCGACTGGGAGGTCGTCAGCGCCCCCGGGCACACGCCGGGGCACTTGGCGCTGTGGCAGCCGGACGAGCGCCTGCTCGTGGCCGGTGACGCGCTGTCGGACTACGACGTCGGCTGGGTGAACCGCGCCCTCGACGGCCCCGAAGCGGCCACCACGGCGCTCGACTCCCTGAAACGGATGGCCGACCTCACGCCGCGCGTGATCCTTCCCGCCCATGGCCCGAGCCCCGCCGACACCGCCGCGGCGTTCGCCACCGCATCGCGCCGGGCCCAGCGCCTCGTCGACGACCCGGACGGCGCCGTCTGGTACGGCGCGCGGCGGATCTTCGCCTTCGCCCTGATGATTCGTGACGGGATCCCGGCCGGCCAGGTCGAGCCGTACCTGCACGCGCGGGCCTGGCTGGCGGACGCGGCACGGCTTCTGGGCCGCACGCGCGAGGTGCTCGCCGCCGAACTGATCGACACGATGCTCCGCAGCGGCGCCATCGTCCTGCGCGAAGGACGCCTCCACGCAGCCGCCGAACACACCCCGGTCGCACCGGAATCCCTGCGCGTGCCCTACCCCCGCGCTTGGCAGACGACGGAGACGCGCTGACGCGCAGGGGACCCGTACGGTGAGCAGCCCCGCTGCGCCGCCCCGCACCCACTCCGCTGGAGCCTCCGGTCAGAAGGTGTGCTCCGGCCCCGGGAATGTCCCTGCCGCAACGTCGGCGGCGAAGTCCCTGGCGGGTTGAGCAGTACGCCGTGCAGGTCGGCGTACTACTTCACGAACCGCGGCAGACGCCCGGTGTGCAGTCCCGCCATGTCCTGCCAGACCAGCACCTGCGCGTCACAGCCGTTCCCGGCGCCGATGCTGACCGTCGGGACGGTCAGCGCCTGTGTGATCTCCGCAGCGAGCTCGCCGGGCACCATCTCGATCAGCACGGCGAACGCTCCGGCGGCCTCAAGCGCCTTCGCGGCGGAGAGAAGCCGCTGCACTTCTTCGCCACGCCCCTGCACGCGGTAGCCACCGAACGCACCTGCCTCTTCGATCTCGCCAGAGCGGCCCGCCCCGCCCACCGCACACCACACCACCGCAAGGACGTCGAGGTCCCGCCCTGCGTCCAGTGGCTGCTCGACTCCACCACGATGTCCTCCGCGTTCGTGCGCAACGGCCGCACGGACGTCGCCGCCCGCAACACGCCGGCAGTTCGCGGGCGGTGTCCCGGTTCTGCATGCCGGCGGGTGTCACCCCTGGGCGGGGATGCAGCGCAGTGCGCGGACGGGAGCCTCGGTGAGCTGTGGTGTCCCGGTCCTGCGGGTGCGCGGTCGTCACGGCGCGGTCATGGCGCGGGCGAAGTCCAGTGCGACGGTGAAGCAGCGCTCGACCTCTTGTTCGGACGCGCCGAGCCACAGGTGATCGGCCCCGGGAACCGGGCGGAAGTCCACCGGGGCGCCCCCTCGCGCAGGGCCGCGGCGAGCCGCTCGCCCTGGGAGAACGGAACGACACTGTCATCGGTGCCGTGCAGGACCAGGAAGGGCGGCGCGTCGGGGGTGACGTAGGTGACGGGGCTGGCCGCGCGGGCCGGACCCGCCGGTGGCACCGGCCTGACCGGCCGACGGACGCCCGGTACGGCCGACCACCCCCGCCGGCAGCCACGGCTGTTGCAGCTCGCCTCATTCGGCCGCAGTCGGCTCGCGCGCGTTGCCGGACCGCAGTGTGGTGGTGCACACGGATGCCTACCGATGTGCACGGTATTGGCCGCATCGGATCCTCAACGGCGAAGGAGGAAGACGGAGTATGTCCATACGCGGATCCATCGAGGGCCGCAGGCTTTATGCGGCGGCCCTCGCCGCGACGGTGGTCTGCTCAACGATATTCACCGGACCGGAACTTGCTCAGGCCGATGGTGCGCCGTCACCGTCGGTGACCGTCCCGCGGCTGGACTGGAGTGCCTGCATACCCGGCAGCCAGTTCGATTGCGCCACCGCCAAGGTACCGCTGGACTACAGCGACCCCCATGGCCGCACCATCGACCTGGCAGTCATCCGGCGGAAGGCAACCGACCCCGGGCGGCGCATCGGCACCCTGTTCTTCAACCCCGGCGGCCCCGGCGGGCCTGGAACGGTGCAGATGCCACAGAATTACGAGTCCTTCCCGCAGGAGGCGCGGGAGCGATTCGACATCGTCAGCTGGGACCCCCGCGGGATCGGCAACAGCACCGCGGTGAACTGCTTCCGCAGTCCAAAGGAAGCCGCCGCCTGGACTGCGAGCAAACCGGCCGGCTTCCCCAGTGGGCGAACAACAGCGGGCGAGCTGGATCGCCGCGTACAAAGATCTGGGTCAGCGCTGCCAGCAGCACGACCCCGAGCTCCTGCGCCACGTGTCGACCCCCGACACCGCTCACGATCTCGACCTGCTCCGCCAGGCGGTAGGCGACCCGCAGCTCAGCTACCTCGGGATCTCGTACGGCACGTTCCTGGGCGCCACCTACGCCAACCTCTACCCCGGCAAAGTCCGCGCCATGGTCCTCGACAGCAACATCGACCCGCAGGCCTGGACGAACCACGCCTCGCAGAGCGAACCTCGGCTCACGACATTCCTGCGCATGGGCTCGGACCGCAGCGCAGCGGCAACCCTGGACCAGTTCCTCACCCTGTGCGGATCCACCACCACCGCCCGCTGCGCCTTCTCCGCCGGCAGCCAGAAAGCGACCCGCGACAAGTTCGATCAGCTGATGCAGCGCCTGCGGGAGCATCCGGTGGGCACGTGGACCTACGCCAGGACGGTCGGTGACGTAGTGAGCAGTCTCTACGTCGTCCACCCCGGATGGACGGATCTCGCCGGCCGACTTCAGGAACTGTCGCAGGGCCGCGTCCCGGAGCCGTCAGCGCCCCCGTCCCCGCCCCCGGTCCCGAATCAGAATCCGTACACGGGCGACGAACAGGCAGGTGCCGTGCTCTGCGGCGACAGCCCCAATCCACGTGACCCGGCTGTCTATCACACGCTGGAAAAGGCCGGCGCCACCCGTGCGGGTGACGCCGGACGCTTCTGGACCTGGGCCACGGAGCCGTGTGCCAGCTGGCCGGCCCAAGCCGCCCACCGGTACCACGGCCCGTGGAACAACCCCACGGCGCACACCGTCCTGGTGGTCGGCACCACCTACGACCCCGCCACTCCCTACACGGGCGCGCAGGCCATGGCCAAAGAACTGGCCAACGCCCGCCTGCTCACCAACAACGGGTACGGGCACACCGCACTGATCAACTCCAGCAGTTGCATCAACGCATACGAGAGCCGGTACTTCATCGACGGCACCCTCCCGCCGCCCGGAACAACGTGCCGACAGGACACGCCGCCCTTCTCCTCACCCAAGCCACACGGCGGCGTCGCCACCGGCGGGGGCGCGATGGCGAGCGTCGTCTCCTGAGCCGACGCCAGGCCCAAGGCCGTACGGCATTGAGGTTGCTGGTTTCGGCGTCTCAGGGTCTGGATCTGTGTCGCAACCGGTGACGCGGTCGGTCCGGACTGGTACGCCGCAAGCATGCGGTATCCGGACGGGGGCGGGCTGACCGCCGAGCAGCGCAGGCGCCGGGAAGGGGGACGGATGCGGCCCATTGACTTCTTCGAGGAGAGCACGAAAGTCCAGTGCAGCCCGGGAGTTACGGGTGAGTGAGAAGTCGGTCTACCAGTGGTACCGCGCCTTCAAGACGGGCGGACCCGAGGCGCTGCGTTCCAAGGACCCGTGCGGCTACGGCTGCCGCCTGGGCCCCCACCTGCAGACCAAACTCGCTGTGTCACGTGATTCCCCGGACAGGAGCTGCCGGCGACGCGCCTTTCGTCTCCGTCGAGCCCTTCTGCAGCGCGCGGTGGATCACTGGCCGGGCCCGCGTTCGTCGGCTCCTGTTGCCCTGATGAACCCGGTGAGGACGGTCGTGTACTCCTGTGGGTGCGTGACGTGCGGGATGTGACCCGCACCCTCGAAGGTCTGGCGCTGTGCTTGCGGCAGGACCGCGGCCAGCCGTTCCAAGACCATCGAGAACCAGGTGGGACTTACGCTGCCGCGGCTCAGCATGACCGGCACGGTGCAGGCGGAGAGTCCGTCGAGGTCCAGTGCGGCCCAGGACGGGTCAGTCTGTTCGTCCATCCATGTCTGGGCGTAGGTCACAAACATCTCGCGTAGGGGAGCAGACAGCTGGTCCCACATGCCGGGGCCCAGGGCTACCTCCTCCACGAACAGGCGTGCGCCCTGCTCGTTCTCCCCCTCGCCGAGGTGGTCCAGCACGGCATCGATGGAGGCCATCGTCGGCTGCAGCTGTGCCATGGCCTCCGGATCGTCGGCCACGACCCCCACCAACGGTGGCTCGTGGACCGCGATGCTGCGGAACAGCTCAGGCCGGCGTGCGGCCAGGCCGAGGATGATCGACGCGCCGAAGGAAACGCCCGCGACATGCGCGGGGGCGTTTCCTAGCCCTTCGATGAGCGCCGCAAGGTCGTCCTCGTCCTGCCTCCAAGTGCCCTGACCCGGCACCTTTTCGCTCTGGCCATGGCCGCGGCGGTCATACGAGACCACAGTGAAGGACGCAGAGAGGTCAGCCTCGATCGCGGGCTGCCAGCTCTTGTGGTCGCGGCGGTTCCCGAGCGCCGCCACGGAGGTCTCTATCAGCACCGTCCAGCGTCACGCTCGCCACCGCGCCGGGGCTCGTCCGCAAGGGTGCGTGCCGGGTACAGGGGGCAACGACCAGCGCGGAGGTGAACCGGACCGGTGAGCATTTCGGCGAAGAATTACCCGTGAGGCATGCTCACCGGCATGAGGGCACCGAAGTCGGACCCGCTCTCACGGCTCTGGGACGAGTTCACGTTCATGCCGTTTCGTCGGAGCTTCTACAGCCGAGAACCCAACGGCGCATGCATGGATGGTACGGGCGGATGCGTTACTCGCCGGCTGCATTTCCATGGCAGTGCAAGGTTCCTTGGACGAAGCCCCTCGTCCTCTTGCTCGCCGTCCGTGGCGGCACCGCCCCGCTGTGCCATGTGCGGATGCTGACGGGCCCGCTGGGGCGGCGAACAGAGCAGAGAGGGCGACGGCTCCTGCGTCGCGAGCGTCGACCGGCCCGCAAGCGGGAGCTGTGGCCGACTTGGAGCAGCCTTTCTTGAACGGGACGGGTCGGCCTCGGAATACTCGCTGTCCCTCGGCTACCAGTCTCGGACACTGGCGTGCATCTCCCACACGAGAATCTCCGAAGGCTCTTCGGCGGAGATTCTCTGCCCACCGGTCGCGGTGAAGCGCACGGCATCACCTTCGGCAAGAACTCCTTCGCCTTCCAGTGTGACGCTCCCCCTTGCCACAAACAGATGGAGGAAGGGGGCTTCAGGCAGCGTGACGTGGCCAGCCGAGGGAATCCGTGCAGCGTGCAGTGCGGCGTACTTGTTCCGGATGCGGATGGCAGAGGAATTGGCATGTTTGTCCATGCCGGAAGCGACAGTGGTCAGGCCACCGCTCAACAGTTCGCCGTCAATCTCCACCTGCTCGTACCCGGGTGTGATTCCACCCTCGTCGGGCACCACCCACATCTGCACGAAGTGCACAGGGTCGGCATGGGTACTGCCGCCCTCCAAACGCCACGAGTCGTTCTTCTCCGAATGCAGGATGCCCGTCCCCGCACTCATCCGCTGAGCCAGACCCGGATAGATCAACCCGGAGTGCCCAGTGGAGTCCTGATGCACCAAAGACCCCTGCAACACCCAGGTGACGATCTCCATGTCCTGGTGCGGATGAGTCTCGAACCCGCTCCCCGCGGTGACGATGTCATCGTTGCTCACCAGCAGTACACCGTGATGAGTATTCCGGGGATCGAAGTGGCGTGAAAAAGAGAAAGAGTGTTTCGAGTCGAGCCACGACAGCCTTGTGTTGAACCGTTCCTCACTGCGTCGTACATCGACAGTCGGTTGTATCGCCGAGGTCACTGCCGCTCCTCATCTGTCCCGTATTGGTGATCACAACTTGACACTCGACGGAATCGGCACCGGGATCTCCGGCACGACGTCACCAGAGGTCCGGCCGTCGACATGAAGCTGAGCGCAGTGCTGTTCGGCGATCTCGGCGCAGATCCCGGCCACCTGCTCACAGAGAGGCTCACCGAGGTCCGCAGCGCTCAATGCCATGACCATCTTGTACTGGAGATCATCCACTGATCCTCCCCTGGCGTCGCTTGGCAGCTCCACGCTAAATGGATCCCTGACACTTCGCCAGCCGCCCGATAGTGGGCACGCGAATGTTCGGCTGGAAGAGTACATGCGGCACCGCGGCTGTAGCCGTGCCGTTGGAGTAATCCCGAAATCGCTACACGGTCCCCATGCTGCCGCCGGTCTCCTGGACGAGAGCGAGCGAACCTCCACGCCCCGGACCGTGCGACCCACCACCGGCCCCATGACGGCCGCCGTCTGAGGTTACGTGGGAGCATCCGCGCGTTTTCGCCCTGATCGCTGCCACAAACCTCCGTGGACGGTGCATGCGCGAGACGGCTGCGCTTGAGTACGCGTACTCAGGCTGGTTGGGTCGCTCGGCCCTGACGCGGCCGGTCTGTGTTCCCGACGATGGAGCGCCCACCCCGCGTCGAGAGAGGTGCTTATGGGGCGTGACCTGCAGCTGCGCGTTGCCACTCCAGAGGATTTGGAGTGGATCTACGAACTACGTCACCGGGTGTACGCACAGGAGTTGGGCCAGCATACGCCGGATCCGGCCGGACGGCTTCGCGACGGGCTGGACGGCGATAACGTCTACCTGGTCGCGGCGCGAGGTACGGCCCGAATCGGCTTTGTCAGCCTGACTCCGTCCTGGTTGGGGCGGTACGCGCTGGACAAGTACCTGACCCGCGACGAGCTGCCGCTGCTGACCGAGAGCGATCTGTTCGAGGTACGCATACTCACTGTCGAGCCACGCTGGCGGGCCACCGCAGCGGCACCGCTGCTGATGTACGCGGCGCTGCGCTGGATCGCCGCCCGGGGTGGTCGCCGGGTGGTGGCGATGGGGCGTACCGAGCTGCTCGACATGTACCTGGCCGTCGGCCTGCGCCCGGTCGGCCGTACCGTCCACAGCGGTGCGTTGACGTTCGAGGTGCTGACCGGCAGCGTGACCGAGCTGACGAAGCTCGCGATGGAACGGTACGGGAGCACGTTGGAGCGTCTGGGGTCCGCAGTGGACTGGCGGCTGGACATGGCGTTCGCAGCCGGGCCGGACGGCTGCGAACACGGTGGCGCCTCGTTCACCGCCATCGGCCCGGACTTCCGCACCCTGCACCGGCGCCATCACATCGTCGCGGCGGACGTGCTGGACGCCTGGTTCCCGCCGGCCCCCGGGGTGCGGGCGGCGCTCGCGGAAGATCCGGCCTGGGCTGCCCGGACCTCGCCGCCGGCCGGCGCCGAGGGTCTGCTGGCGGAAATCGCCACGGCTCGGGCGCTGTCGGCGGAGACGCTCGCGGTCGGCACCGGTTCAACCATGGCCAGCGCCGGCTCGGCGCCGGCCTGCTCGGACTGGCCTGGCTGAGTGTGCTGGCCGCGCTGGTGCCGCTCGGGGCGAGCGCGCTGGCGCTGTTCGTGGCGGTCTCGATCGCCGACATCGTGGCGTACTTCGCCGGTCAAGGGCTCGGCGGGCCGCGGCTGTCGCCACTGTCACCGGCCAAGCGGTGGAGCGGGACTCTGGCCGGGGCCGCGGCCGGCCTCGGCGTGCTCGCCGTGCTGTCCGCGCTGAGCTGGCCGATGGCGGTTGCGGTGGCGGTCGGCGGCCCGGCCGGCGACCTTCTCGAGTCCATGATCAAAAGAGGTGCACAGGCAAAGGACGCCGGCCGCTGGCTGCCCGGCTCCGGCGGCTTGCTGGACAGGATCGACTCGCTTCTCATCGCACTGGCCGTCCTGCTTGTCCTGCGCTGACCCTCAAAGTCCCTCGCCGACCAGCGGACTCGGTGACAAACGGCTGATCGAGCGGGATTCGAAGTTCCAGCCGCCGCCCGGAGCGACGCCCTGGGATTCGTCGTAAAGGTGCGCCCAGCCGATCGTGCGGCCGCTCCTTGCCCCCAACCGCCACCCGCAAAAGCATCTGTCCGATGCCTCCATCTGCCGCCCGTCCCACGCTTGGCGGTCAGATGGCCTCGGTCCCCGCAGCGCCTCTCCAGCAAGCAGTTTGGAATCGAACGCTCGCCCAGACGGCGAGGAGTCCGATTACCGGCCTGCAGAAAGGGCACCGTGAGAGTCCCACGGGCCAGGTCGGGGTCGGTCGGATCGAGTCGGGCGACTTCTGCGGCGCGCACGGCATGGATGACCACCATGCCGACGATGAGCCGGGCGGCTGGGCCGTCGAGCCGGTCGAGAGCACCTGCTCGAGCCGGTCCGGGCGATCATGGGCGGAGCCAGTGATATCGGGTGGCTCGCCCTGACGGACGGGCTCCGCCCGGCGCCCCTGAGCTCCGCCGGAGATTTCGACACGCTGCGCCGTGACCCACCGGTTCGCGTCCGAGAGCAGCGCGGCGAGCGCCGCGCCGATGTCGTCGGGCTCATCCCCGCGGCCCAGCGCGACCTGCGAGGTGAGGTACGCCCGCACCTGCTCGTCGTGCATCATGCCGCCGCCGAAGTCGGTCGCGGTCGCTCCGGGGGGCGATGGTGTTGATACGGGTACCGCGTCCGCCGAGCTCCTTGGCCTGGTAGCGGGTGAGGACCTCGACCGTGCCCTTGACCGCGCCGTAGGCGGCGTGGCCCGGGACGGTGATGCGCGTCGGCCCGCTCGAGACGCCGAAATCAGTAAACGGCTCTGTCCCATAATCGGCTCTGGCCCGTAGTCGGTGGCGACCTGAGTGTGATGGCGCGCAAGGATGCGGCGTCGTTGATGTCAATGCCCTTGTGGGCGTGGTGTTTTCGGGGTTGTCGGCGCTGGTCGTCAAGGATGTGGCGGACCAGGGCGAGGTGATCCGGGTGACGGCGCGGGCCCGAGGCGAGCCGGTGCCGTGCCCGACGTGCGGGACGTTGACCAGGCGCCTGCACGGCTCCCACGGGCGCACGGTGGCGGACCTGCCAGTGGACGGCCGCCGGGTGGTGGTGTCGGTGCGGGTGCGGCGCCTGGCGATACATCACCCAGGGCCGGCCCGAGGGCGACCGGCCCGTCAGCACACCGCAACGTCTGGCCCGCCTCCTCCTCACCCGACCCGGCAACCTGCGGGACAAGGACGCCGAACTCCTGAGAGAGCTCACCGCCGTCTGCCCCGAGATGACCGAACTTGCCTGGCTCGTAAGGGAGTTTGCCGAACTCCTCACCCCGGCTCCGGGCAACGACGCGGCACCCGCGACTGCCGGGTTCGCCCCCTGGGCAAGCGTCAGGGTCTCATGCCTTCCAACCAGGGCACCGTCGAGCGCGGTGGCCGCCATACCGTGCGGTGCGACCCGGCAGCCTCTGTCGGAAGATCCTTCCGCTGATCGTTCACAGCTGAATCATTGGTGTTCATCTGCGTCACCGAGGATTCATCATGTGCATGCCCGATCCGGTTCGCGGTGTGCCCTCCGTTCTCGAGCGATCAGGAAGGACAGCTGCTGATGCAGTCAACACGGCGGCGAAGACAGTTGGTTGGTGGATCCGGTGGACAGCGGCTCGCAAGTGCCGCCCTGACCGCACTCGTCCTGCTGGCCGGAAACGTAACGGTGGCGTACGCCGACACCGGTACGGACCAGCGCGCCACGGACAAGACGGACTCGTCCAGCGAAAACGCGACGACCCTGCCCACCCTCACCCCCGGCGACGGGACGTATCTCGAGGGCACCCAGAAGGTCGTGGCCACGCCGACCCAGGCCGGCGACTCCGTGACCACGGTCGCCGTCGACGGGCAGACGATCGACGCCGAGAAGACGGTCGGGGTGTCGCGGCTCAGCTTCGACGTCGGCTCGAACTCGACGGAGGCTCGTTACCAGAACTATGTGCTCGTCAACGGCGAGTACCGGGCGAACATCGGTGACCTCGTCAACGAGCGGGGCACCATCGAGATCCCGAACGAACACCTCGTCAAGGGCGAGAACAAGATCCAGTTCTTCGCGGGCACCGTCGAGACCTCGTGCGGAACCAACCACGACGACTTCGTGCTGTCCGACATCGAGCTGACTCTGCTCGGCGAGGTCGCGGACGGCGAGGAGAACGAGTACACGTACTCCTTCGGCGACGGCAACTGCGGGTCCAACAGTACGCTGCTGACGGAGGCGTCGCTGAGCTTCTTCGTCCTCGGCGACCCGCAGGGCACCACCGGCCTGCACAGCGACCTGGACACCACGAAGCTCTCCAACGGCGAGCACGCCATCACCGCGACCACCATCTCGCGCAAGACGGTCACCAACAAGGTGACCGTCAACAACGCCCCCGCGGGAGCCCCCCGGCTGCTGCCCAAGGACGGCACGCTGGTGATGGGCGGACAGTCGGTGTTCGCCGACTTCCCGGCGGGCGCCGAGGGCGAGGTAGCCTCGCTGACCGTGGACGGCGACAAGCCGGTCTCCGCACCCCAGTTGGGCAATGGCGCGGCCACGTTCTCCTTCGATGTCGGCGCCAACTCGCTCGATGACAAGTACGACAACCACCTGCTGGTCAACGGCAAGCGGATCGACCTGGGCGGCACCTGGGTCAGCCAGCGGACAGAGATCGCGATACCCGCGCGGTACCTGGTGCCCGGTGACAACACGATCAAGGTCGTCACCGGCCCGTACAAGGAAAGCTGCGGCGACAACCGCGACGACTTCGACATCGCCGACCTCGGCCTCGCCCTGGACGGTGCCACCGTCACCGGCAAAAACATCGCTGCCTCGTACGCGATGGGCGACGGCAGTTGCGGCACCGCCACCGGCCGCCTGACCGAGGCCGAGCTGCACTACACGATCGACGCCCCGGCCGTCGCGGTCACCGACACGCTCGGCTCCGGCACCGCCGCCCTCGGCTTCACCGTGGGCAGCAACTCGATCGAAGCCCGTTACCAGAACTACGTCCTGGTGAACGGCCAGAAGACCGTGCTGGACGCCGACTACGTCAGCCGGCACGTCGACCTGGCGATCCCCAACGAGTGGCTGGTGCCCGGCTGGAACACCATCGACGTCGTCACCGGCACCTACGCCACCTCCTGCGGCGACAACCGGGACGACTTCGCGCTCTCCGGGATCACGCTGACGCCGGCCGGCGGCACCGCCGAGGGCCGGATGGTCAAGGGCTCCTACAGCTTCGGCGACGGCAACTGTGGTGACAACGTCAACCCACTGACCGAGGTCGACCTGGAGTTCTTCGTGGACGGCCCGGCCAAGGGTGTCCGCGCCGACCTCGACACCACGAAGATCAAGGACGGGCAGCACACGCTGGCCGCCACCTCGAAGGCCGGCAAGACCGCCACCCGCGTACTGGCCACCGACAACTCGGCACCCGAGGTCGCGAGCAGCACCCCCAAGTCCGGTCAGAAGATCACCGCGTCGGTCGTTCTCGGCGTCCAGATGAAGGACCTCTCCGGCGTGGTGAGCGGCCCGGACATCAAGCTCGACGGGAAGGCGGTCGAGGCCGGCGCCGAGATCGGGCCCGGCCTGTCCGCCGGTGCGCACACGCTCTCCGTGACCGCCACCGACGGCCTGGGCAACACCGGTACCCGCGAGGTGAAGTTCACCTCCGCCGGCATTCCGGACACCCCCGCACAGCTGACCCCCGCGTCCGGCACCACCGACGCCGACCCGAACGTCAAGCTGACCGCGAAGGTGGCCGAGCCCGACGGCGGTGACGTGACCGCCACGTTCTCCGAGGCCGAGATCCTCACCCCGGGCCAGGTGTACCAGGGCACGGCCACCGCCGTCCCGACCACGCTGAAGGTCCAGGGCGAGAAGAAGGTCAAGGCCGCGGGTCTCGCGCCCGCCGACGGCACGACACTCGCCGCGCCTTCCTCCTCCGACGTCACCTTCCAGCGGTTCGACGTCCAGGTGAAGGGCCACGTCGACCAGCCGGTGCTGCGCTGGGAGGGCGTCATCGACCCCGAGCGCCTCGCCGCGCTGCGGGTGTGGAACAGCGACACCGAGCAGTGGGACGTCGTCAACAGCGCCCGCGGCGCCGCCGAGGGCAAGACAGTGCTGACCTCCGTACTGGACGGCACCTACGTCGACCATCAGCAGGTCCACGTCATGGTGACGGGTGAGGACCCCTTCGCCGACGACATCGACGCCGGTGACGCGAACTCGTTCGCCGACCCCGACTCGTACGACTTCTCGATCGTCCACTACACCGACACGCAGTACCTCTCCGAGGGCGCGGTCGAGCAGGAGACGGCTGAGGAGCGTGCGGTCTGGGAGAAGGCATACGGGGATGTCTCCCGCTGGATCGCGGCCAACAAGGACAAGCGGAAGATCGCCTACGTCGCCCACACCGGCGACATCATCGAGAACAACATCCGCAAGCCCGCCGACGAGGCCACGCAGAAGGAGGTCGTCGGCGAGCTGGAGGTGTCCTCCGAGCAGCAGAAGATCCTGGACGACGCCGGCATCCCGAACGGCGTGATCGCGGGCAACCACGACAACCAGTCGGGAACCGAGAACGGTCCGGACGCCATCTACAACCAGTACTACGGTCCCGACCGTTACCAGGCGCTGTCACAGGGCTGGGAGCACGCCAGCTACGGCGGCCCCTGGCGTGCGGGCGACAACCAGAACCACTACGACCTGTTCTCCGCAGGCGGCCAGGACTTCGTCGTCGTCGGTCTGTCCTACGGCGTGACGCGCGAGGAGGCCGAATGGGCCGACTCGATCTTCAAGCGCTTCCCCGACCGCAACGGCATCCTGCTCTCGCACGACTACCTCGCGCCGAGCAGCAACCCCGACGGCCGTGGGGCCGCGTTCTCCGTGCCCGACGGCTCGATGCTGTACAAGACGGTGGTCCAGGACAACCCCAACGTGTTCCTGATCCTCGCCGGCCACGAACACGGCGTGGGCACCAACGTGAAGCCGAAGGTCGGCGAGATCAGCCACGACGTGGTCGAGCTGCTCGCGGACTACCAGTTCTACACGGTGTCCGCGGACCGGCTCGGGCTCACCGAGATCGGCGGCTACAAGCCCGACGACCAGCTCCAGTTCGGCGCGAGCTTCTTCCGGATGCTCCAGTTCGACGTGGACCGGTCCGAGCTGACCGTCGACACGTACTCGCCGCTGCTCGACGAGTTCGGTGCCACCGAGTACGACACCAACCACCGGTACAACGGCACCGAGGACAACATGGTGCTGCCGATCGACCTCAACACCCGCAAGACGACCTTCGAGACCGACTCGGTCGCGCTGTACAACCCGGTCAGCATCATCGGGCGAACCAAGGTCAAGTCCGGTGAAGTCGCCTCGGTGACATGGAAGAACCTCAAGCCCGGCTCCACCCACGCGTGGTTCGTCACGGCCCGCTCCGGCGGCGGAGGTGTCACCGCTTCCGAGCCGAGCGTCTTCGTGACGAAGGACGCCCAGGGACGGCCCGGCAAGTGGGGCCCGGACACGCCCTACTACGAGTGGTTCAACCAGTCGCAGGGCCGGCACTGACCCGCTGACCGCCGGCACCGCCCAGCCGCCGTCGTCCGGCGGCGGACGCCCGCGCGCCCCCGGGAGTGGGGGCGCCCCCCGGCGCCCCCCCCCCCCCCCCCCCCCCGCCCCGCCCGGGCCGGGGGGGGGGGCCCGGCC
>NZ_JBEOXO010000032.1:0-91315 GCF_040296605.1 Streptomyces sp. NPDC002088
AACCCGGAAGCTAAGCCTTACAGCGCCGATGGTACTGCAGGGGGGACCCTGTGGGAGAGTAGGACGCCGCCGAACAAATTTTGAGAAAACCCCCGGCCGGGATTCCCGGCACGGGGGTTTTCTGCGTTCCGAGTTCCTGGCCTATGTCCGACTCCGCAGAGTGAGCGAACCCTCCCCTCAGAGCGCGCTCACCCCTCATCTCACAGGCGACCGGCAGCCTTCAGCGCCAGATACGCGTCCGCCAGCGTGGGAGCCAGTTCGTCCGGAGTCGCATCGATGACCGTGACTCCATGCCGGCGGAGCTGTTCGGCTGTGCGATGGCGTTCTGCTTGGGCCTGGGCGGCGGCCGCAGCCTCGTACACCGCGTCGGCGTTGCCGCGTGCCGTCGCCATACGGGCGATGCGCGGGTCGGCGACCGATGCAACCAGCACCGTATGGCGCTGGGTGAGCTGGGCGAGGACGGGGAGGAGGCCTTCCTCCACAGGGGCCGCGTCGAGGGTACTGAGCAGCACGATCAAGGAGCGGCGGGGGGCGGTACGAAGGGCGGTGGCCGTGAGGCCACGGGCGTTCGTCTCGACCAGTTCAGGTTCGAGTGTGGCCATGGCGTTGACCAGGGACGGCAGGACGTCGCTTGCGGTTCGGCCCTGGACGAGGGCGCGTACCCGGCGGTCGTATGCGAGCAGGTCGACTCGGTCGCCGGCGCGGGATGCCAGGGCTGCCAGTAGCAGGGCCGCGTCCATCGAGGCGTCGAGGCGTGGGGCGTCGCCCACGCGACCCGCCGAGGTACGACCGGTGTCGAGGACCAGCAAGATGTGGCGGTCGCGTTCGGGGCGCCAGGTGCGTACAGCGACCGTGGTCTGGCGGGCCGTGGCTCGCCAGTCGATGGAGCGGGTGTCGTCGCCGGGGACGTACTCGCGCAGGCTGTCGAATTCCGTGCCTTCGCCCCGGGTGAGCACGCTGGTGCGGCCGTCGAGCTCGCGCAGACGGGCGAGTTTGGACGGCAGGTGCTTGCGGCTGGTGAAGGGGGGAAGGACCCGTACCGTCCACGGGACTCTGTGGGTGCCTTGACGGGAAAAGAGGCGCAGGGGCCCGTAGGAACGGATTGTCACTCGGTCCGCCTGGCGGTCGCCTCGGCGGGTGGGGCGTAGGCGAGTGGTGATCTGCCTGCGTTCGCCCGCCGGGACCGCCAGGCGGTGGCGGGAGGCGGGTCCCTCGGTGCCGGGCTGCCAGCTGCTGGGGGGCCAGGCGTCGCGGAGTTGTGCGCGAAGCGGGCGGCGAGTGGGGTTGGTGACGGTGAGGGTGACGTCGGCGGCCTCGCCCAGACGCACGGAAGTGTCGCCGGAGCGCGTCAGGCCCAGGCGTCGTACCGGTGCCGCGAGGGCGAAATCGCAGGCGCACGCCACGGCCAGGGGCGCGTTCACCGCGAGGATGCCCGTCCAGCTGGGGGCCCAGATGCCGATGGGGACGGAGCCGAGTGCCGCCAGAAGGGCGGCGCGTCCGGTGAGCGCCATCAGCGGGGGACGGGGACGTGGGCGAGGATCGCGGTGATGACCGAGTCGGCCGTCACGCCCTCCATCTCTGCCTCCGGGCGAAGCTGCACGCGGTGGCGGAGCGTGGGCAGGGCCAGGGCCTTCACGTCGTCGGGGATGACGTAGTCGCGGCCCGTGAGCCATGCCCAGGCGCGCGAGGTGGCCAGGAGGGCGGTGGCGCCGCGCGGGGAGACGCCCAGGGTGAGGGACGGGGACTCGCGTGTGGCGCGGCAGATGTCCACCACGTAGGCGGTGATCTCCGGGGAGACCGTCGTCTTGGCGACCGCGGCGCGGGCGGCTTCCAGGTCGGCCGGGCCTGCTACGGGGCGTACGCCGGCGGCGCGCAGGTCGCGCGGGTTGAAGCCCTCGGCGTGGCGGGTGAGGACGTCGATCTCGTCCTGTCGGGAGGGGAGAGGGATCGTCAGTTTGAGGAGGAAGCGGTCCAGTTGGGCCTCGGGCAGAGGATACGTGCCTTCGTACTCGACGGGGTTCTGGGTCGCGGCGACCAGGAAGGGGTCGGGAAGCAGGCGGGGGGTGCCGTCGACCGTGACCTGGCGTTCCTCCATGGCCTCGAGGAGGGACGACTGGGTTTTCGGGGGCGTGCGGTTGATCTCGTCGGCGAGCAGGAGGTTGGTGAAGACCGGGCCGGGCTGGAAGGAGAACTCGGCGGTGCGGGCATCGTAGACCAGGGAGCCCGTCACGTCGCTCGGCATCAGGTCCGGAGTGAACTGGACGCGTTTGGTGTCGAGTTCGAGCGCGGAAGCGAGGGCGCGGACGAGCAACGTTTTGGCGACTCCGGGGACTCCTTCGAGGAGAACGTGTCCGCGGCAGAGGAGGGCGACGACGAGGCCGGTCACGGCGGGGTCCTGGCCGACCACGGCTTTGGCGATCTCGGCGCGCAGGGCTTCCAGGGAGTTCCGGGCGTTGCCCTGATCCCTGGTGTACCCGGCGTTGTCAGTGGTCGGGTCCATCATGGACGGCGTACCTCTCTTTCGAGGGCGTCGAGTTGGTCGGCGAGTGCGATCAGGGCCGTGTCGTCGCTGGGCGGCGGGCCGAACAGCAGGGAGTGCAGGGACTGTCCGTCGCCGTGGAGGTGGGCGGACAGCGCGGGGAGCAGGGCTTCGGGCGCGTGCGCCTGGGGCACGGGGACGCCTACGAGGGGGGCGAGGCGGGTGCGGGTGGTGGAGCGAAGAGCGGCGGCCGCGCGGTCGCGGGCGTTCGCCTTGCGGTAGAGGCGGGCGCGGCCTTCGACGGTTTCGGAGGCGCGGATCGCCACGGGGAGTCTTTCGGGCACGAGAGGGCCGAGTCGGCGTGCCCGCCACAGGGCGGCCAGGGCTGCGGCGACGAAGAGCTGCAGGGTGCCCCAGAGCCAGCCGGACGGGAGCAGGTCGAAGAAGTCCTTTTCGCCGTCCGGGCCGGTGGCCGAGTCGTCGGAGAGCGAGGGGAGGTACCAGACCAGATGGGGGCGGGAGCCGAGGAGTTGGAGGGCGAGCGAGGCGTTGCCCTGCTCGTCGAGGGTGTCGTTGTAGAAGATGTCGGGCGCGCCGAGTACGACGGTGTCGCCGTCCCCGGAGGCGTCCGGGATGCGCAGCAGGGTGGCCAGGAGCTCACTGGGGTAGCACTCGTCGGCGTCGAGGTGGGTGGTGGTGTAGCGGATGCCGCCGGTGTCGGCGGTGCCCGCGCGCCGGGCGGCGGGCAGGTTGCACGAGGGGGAGAGCGTCGAGTCGAGGCTCGTGGCGGGGTCCGCGGTGACACCGGGGGCGAGCTTCCGGACGGACCAGCTGCCGGCGGCGACGAGGACGGTACGGCCGCCGGAGGCGGCGGTCGCGGAGTGCAACCGGGTTTGTTGGCGATCCGTCAGCAGGTCGGGGACGGCGACCAGGAGGGTGGTGTCCGGGGCGGCCGCGGCGCGGGCCTCCTGCAGGGTCGTCACCACGCGTGTGTCGACGCCGCGTTCGGCGAGGAGTTCGGCGACCGCGCGGCTGCCGTAGGGGTCGGCGGAGCGTGGGTCGAGCTCGCCGTGCCGGGCGTCGGAGCGCAGGACGGCGATCGCTACGGCCCCTGCCAGGAGCAGGACGAGGGCGAGAGCGATGCCTCGCGCGCGGGTCCACACCTGGCGGGTGGTGGGCGAGGTCGAGGTGGATGGCAGCGTGGCCCCGATGGTCATTCGGAGGCTCCCTGGCGGGCGTGGTGGGCCGTGCTGGGGGTGCTGCTCGCGAGCTGGGGTTTGGTGCGCTCCAGGTCGCGGTCGAGTTCGGCGATGCGGTGGTACGACTGCTCGCTCGCTCTGCGGCCGCCGTATGTGACGTCGTCGAAGTCCCGCGCGGTGGTGCGCAGCCGGTCCGTGTGGTCGGGCAGTGCGCGGCCCGCCTCCGCGGCGGCCTCGTCGGCCGTGCGACCGGGGCGGACGTCGAGGAGGGCGCGTTCCTCCAGGGAGCGGACGATGGCCCGCATGCGTTCCTGGACGGCCTGGTTCCAGTGGCCCTGGGCGGCGTGGGCCTCGGCGGCCGCGCGGTGCTCGGCGGCGGTACGGGGGCGGTCGTCGAACAGGGCGGGGGAGGAGGTGGGTCGGCGGCGCGGGGTGCCCAGGCGCCACCACAGGGCGACCAGGACGGCGACGACGGCCAGGACGATCACGACCAGTCCGAGTGTCCCTCCGGGAGTCGCGGTCGAGGCGGTGTCGAGCAGTTTGCCGACCCAGTCCCAGAAGGCGTTCATGGCGCGTTCGATCAGGCCGGGGTCGTTCTGGTGGTACACGCCCTTGGACAGCTCGCGCCGGGCGGCCTCCCGCGCGGGGTCCCGCCCGATCGTCACCGGCGGCTCGCCGCCGGAGCGTGCCGGCGACAGTACGGATGTGTCGCCGGCGCGCAGCAAGGACCGTACGGCCGTGGTGGTGGTGCGGGGCAGCGCCGGCACCGTTGTGAGAACTCCCCCCGTCAGGCTCACCGCATCAGCTCCCTGGTGTGGCGCCGGAGGAGCCGTAGCCCTGGACGCCTGCGGCGCGGGCCAGTTCGAGGTCGAGGGCCTCGCGGCGGATGCGCTGGTCGATGTAGAGGAGCACGGTGACGCCGGCACTGATCGGGAACGTGATCATGGAGCCGATCACCGCGCCGATTCCACTGATGATGAGGAACGTCCAGCCGTAGTCGCTGCTGCTGGTGAGGAAGCCGGAGACGCCGCCGCCGCTCAGAGCGGCGGCGAGGAAGGTGAAGGGGACGACGACGATCGCGGCGACGATGTTCGCGATGAACGCCCCGAGCAGCTGGATGCCGAAGACCCGCCACCAGGCGCCGCGCACGAGCTTCGCGGAGCGGCTCATCGACTTCACGATGCCCTGCTTCTCCAGCATCAGCGCGGGCGAGGCCAGGGAGTAGCGGACCATCAGCCACAGGGCCACGACGGTGGAGCCCATGCTGCCCAGGATGGCGAGGGCGGTGCCCGCGTCACCGGCTCCCGCGACGGCGATGAGGATGCCGGGCACCGCGCCGGCGACGGCGACACCGAACGTGAGGAGCAGGAGCAGGAAGATCAGGCCGAACAGTTTCGCCACCTGCGGGCGGGCGTCGCGCCAGGCCTCGCCCGTGGTCACCGACTTGCCGAGGACCGCGCGGCTGGTGACCGCGGTGAGCAGGGCGGTCGCCACGATGGTGCCGATCATGGAGACCAGGAGGAGGACACCGGAGTTGAGCAGGGAGTTCCCCATGGCTCGGGTCAGTTCGCTCAGTGTCGCGCTCGGGTCGTCGAGGGCCTCGGCGCCCGCGCTCTCGTCCAGGACGAGGCCGCGCAGCAGGACGACGACGATCTCCATGACGACCGCGACAGCGAGCGAGAAGCCCAGCACGGTGCGCCAGTGGGTGCGCATGGTGGCCACCGCGCCGTCGAGGATCTCGCCGACGCCGAGCGGGCGCAGTGGGATCACGCCGGGCTTGGCCGCGGGCGGGGGGCCGCCCCAGCCTGCTCCCCAGCCGGGGTAGCGGGCCGGGCCGCCGGGGCCGCCGTAGCCCCCGCCGGGGGCGTTGGGGGGCCGGTTGCCCCAGCCCGGGCCGGGCGGTGGGGGCGGCGGAGCCTGGCCGGGGCTCTGCGGGCCGGTCGGCGCGGACCACTGGGCCGGTGGCGGCTGCACCTGGGACCACTTCGCGGCGGGGTTCTGCGGGTCTGTGCCCGACTCGCCCGCGGGCTGTGCGGAGCCGGGTCGGTCGGCGGGCTCGGCAGGGCCGGACGCACCGGGCTCCTGCCCGTTGGACGGGGCGGATCCGGGCGAGGCCCAGCCCGGAGTGTCTTTCATCGTCGCTCCTTCACGGTGCCCGTCCGCGGTCGCGGCGGAAGGTTGGCAGACATCGTGCCATGGGGTGGTCACCGAGGGACCGGCCGCGGTCGGTGCTGTACACCTTCAATTGTCCGCCGGATACGGGGCAGACTGACCGCATGGCTGATCAGTACGCGCAATCCGGCGAGGACAAGCGGCCGACCGAGATACCCGTGATCCGTTGGGAAGAGCCACCCGAAGGCCCGGTACTGGTGCTTCTCGACCAGACGAGACTGCCGGCCGAGGAGGTCGAACTGGTTTGTACGGACGCGTCCGCGCTGGTGGAGGCGATCCGTTCGCTCGCCGTGCGCGGCGCGCCGCTGCTCGGCATCGCCGGGGCATACGGCGTCGCGCTCGCCGCCGCTCGCGGGTTCGACGTGGACGAGGCCGCGAACGGGCTGGCGGGTGCCCGGCCCACGGCGGTGAACCTCGCCGTCGGTGTACGCAGGGCGCGGTCGGCGCACGCGGCCGCGCTCGCCCGCAGTGGTGACGAGCGGCAGGCCGCCGAGGCGGCGCTGGCTGCGGCGCGGCAGCTGCACCGGGAGGACGCGGAGGCCAGCGCCCGTATGGCCCGGCACGGGCTGGCGCTGCTCGACGAGCTGCTGCCCGGCGGCGGGCACCGCGTGCTCACGCACTGCAACACCGGATCGCTGGTGTCCGGCGGGGAGGGAACGGCGTTCGCGGTGGCCCTCGCGGCGCACCGGGTGGGGCGGCTGCGGCGCCTGTGGGTGGACGAAACGCGTCCGTTGCTGCAAGGTGCTCGCCTGACGGCGTACGAGGCGGCCCGTACCGGCATGGCGTACACCTTGCTCACGGACAACGCGGCAGGTTCGCTGTTCGCGGCGGGGGAGGTGGACGCGGTGCTGATCGGGGCCGACCGCATCGCGGCCGACGGTTCGGTGGCGAACAAGGTGGGGAGCTATCCGCTCGCGGTGCTCGCGCGGTACCACCATGTGCCGTTCATCGTGGTGGCACCGGTGACGACGGTGGATCCGCAGACGCCGGACGGGGCGGCGATCGAGGTCGAGCAGCGTCCGGGATTCGAAGTGACCGAGGTCACAGCACCGCAGGTGCCGGTGACGGGAGGGGGTGGCGGGGTTCCGGTGGCACCCCTGGGAACCCAGGCGTACAACCCGGCGTTCGATGTGACGCCGCCGGAGCTGGTGACGGCGATCGTCACCGAAGAAGGCGCCGTTTCGCCCGTGACCGCTGAGGCTCTTGCCGAGCTGTGTGCCAGGTCACGCCAGGTAACGATTAGCTAATGGGATGATGTCGTTTATGAAGGGACGAGTCCTTGTCGTCGATGACGACACCGCACTGGCCGAGATGCTCGGCATTGTGTTGCGTGGTGAAGGTTTTGAGCCGTCTTTCGTAGCCGACGGCGACAAGGCGCTGGCCGCTTTCCGTGAGAGCAAGCCCGACCTGGTGCTCCTGGACCTGATGCTGCCCGGACGGGACGGTATCGAGGTGTGCCGCCTGATCAGGGCGGAGTCAGGGGTGCCGATCGTGATGCTCACGGCGAAGAGCGACACCGTCGACGTCGTCGTGGGCCTGGAGTCGGGTGCCGACGACTACATCGTGAAGCCGTTCAAGCCGAAGGAGCTGGTCGCCCGGATCCGGGCGCGGCTGCGGAGGTCGGAGGAGCCGACGCCGGAGCAGCTCGCCATCGGCGATCTGGTCATCGACGTGGCCGGTCACTCCGTGAAGCGGGACGGGCAGTCGATCGCGCTGACGCCGCTGGAGTTCGACCTGCTGGTCGCGCTGGCCCGCAAGCCGTGGCAGGTGTTCACGCGTGAGGTCCTGCTCGAGCAGGTGTGGGGCTACCGGCACGCGGCGGACACCCGTCTGGTCAATGTGCATGTACAGCGGCTGCGCTCCAAGGTCGAGAAGGATCCGGAGCGGCCGGAGATCGTGGTGACCGTCCGTGGGGTGGGTTACAAGGCAGGGCCGAGCTGACATGTCCGGTGACAGTGCCGCGTCGGCGCCCGGGCGGAACGGGGCCCGAGCCGGGCGGCCTGTCGGCCGGAAGACGGCGGGCTCCCGCTGGGGACGCCTGTGGGAGGCCGGGCTGCTCCAGGGCGGAGTCCAGGGCAGCCCGGTCCTCCGCCTGTTCATGCGCTGGGTGCGCCGGCCGCTGCTGCCTGTCATGCGGCTGTGGCGGCGCAACATCCAGCTCAAGGTCGTCGTCACGACGCTGCTGATGTCGCTGGGTGTCGTCCTGCTGCTGGGCTTCGTCGTCATCGGCCAGGTGCGCAACGGCCTGCTGGACGCCAAGGTGAAGGCGTCGCAGAGTCAGGCCACGGGCGGGTTCGCGGTGGCCAAGCAGAAGGCGGACGAGGCGGCGGCCGGCACCGACGGCGAGGCCTCCGCGGTGGACGGCCAGCCCTCCCAGAACCTCATCGAGTGGATGAGCAACCTGGTGTCGTCGCTCTCCAGCGGCGGCCAGGGGGCCTTCGACGTGGTGACCCTGCCCGCGGGCGACGACAGCGCCGGCGGGCGCGGACCGCGTGCCTCCGGCGGCGTCGACCCGACGTCGAGCGTGCCCGAGGATCTGCGCGCGCGGATCGACAGCAGCACTGGGGCAGCCCAGCGCTATACCCGCATCATCTACAAGGACGACGACAAGGAGTCGCAGCCGGCCCTGGTCATCGGCAAGCAGGTCAACGACCCGCACGGCGACCCGTACCAGCTGTACTACCTCTTCCCGCTCACGCAGGAGGAGAAGTCCCTGAGTCTGGTCAAGGGCACGCTCGCGACCGCCGGGCTCTTCGTCGTCGTACTCCTCGGGGCCATCGCGTGGCTCGTGGTGCGGCAGGTCGTCACGCCCGTGCGGATGGCTGCCGGGATCGCCGAGCGGCTGTCCGCGGGGCGCCTGCAGGAACGTATGAAGGTCACCGGCGAGGACGACATCGCGCGGCTCGGCGAGGCCTTCAACAAGATGGCGCAGAACCTGCAGCTGAAGATCCAGCAGTTGGAGGACCTGTCGCGGATGCAGCGACGGTTCGTGTCCGACGTGTCCCACGAGCTGCGCACGCCGCTGACGACCGTGCGGATGGCCGCCGACGTCATCCACGACGCGCGCGTGGACTTCGACCCGGTGACCGCGCGGTCGGCCGAGCTGCTCGCCGATCAGCTGGACCGGTTCGAGACGCTGCTCGCGGACCTGCTGGAGATCAGCCGCTTCGACGCGGGCGCGGCGGCGCTGGAGGCCGAGGCGATAGACCTCAGGGAGGTCGTGTGGCGGGTGGTCAGCGGTGCCGAGCCACTGGCCGAGCGCAAGGGCACGACGATACGGGTCGTCGGCGACCAGCAGCCGGTCGTCGCCGAGGCGGATGCCCGGCGGGTGGAGCGGGTGCTGCGCAACCTCGTCGTCAACGCCGTGGAGCACGGCGAGGGCAACGACGTCGTCGTCAAGCTCGCCGCGGCGGGCGGAGCGGTCGCGGTCGCGGTGCGCGACTACGGCGTCGGGCTCAAGCCCGGCGAGGCGACCCGCGTCTTCAGCCGCTTCTGGCGGGCGGACCCGGCACGCGCGCGTACCACCGGTGGTACGGGCCTGGGGCTGTCCATCGCCCTGGAGGACGCGCGGTTGCACGGCGGCTGGCTGCAGGCCTGGGGTGAGCCGGGCGGCGGGTCACAGTTCCGGCTGACGCTGCCGCGCACCGCGGACGAGCCGCTACGGGGCTCGCCGATACCGCTGGAGCCCAAGGACTCGCGGCGTAATCGTGGACTTGATGAGGCCGGTCTGCCGCGCGGGGGCGGGGAGAAGGCCGCCACCGTGCCGGTGCAGCAGACCGGTGACCAGGTGTCGCCGTCGCGGGCCGCTCTGGTACCGCGGCCGGCCACCGTGGTCCCCACCGCCGACCCGACGGCGCTGCCCGGCAACGGCGCGCGCGTGGTGCCACGGCCGGGTCCGCCCGGTCCGGACGGGCGACGACAGGACGACACGCCCGCCGTGGATGCGGGGGTCGCCTCCCGCCGGGACACCGGGCCTGAGGACGCGGACAAGCAAGGGGAGGCATTTCGTGGGCGCTGACCGCGAGGGGGGCGCCCGGCGCAGGCCAGGGCGCGCGGTGGCCTACGCCGCCGGTGGGGTCGTACTGCTGGCGGGGTGTGCGTCGATGCCGGACAGCGGGGACCTGCGTGGTGTCGAGTCCACGCCGCGCCAGGACACGCAGGTGCGCGTGTTCGCGATGCCACCGCGGGAGGATGCGCAGCCCTCGGAGATCGTTCAGGGCTTTCTGGAGGCGCTGACCAGCGACGATCCGACTTATGCGACCGCGCGCCAGTACCTGACGGGTGAGGCCAAGCAGACGTGGAAGCCGGACGTGTCGACCACGGTGCTCACGGACGGGCCGGGGACCGAGGCCGACCCTTCGGGGAGCCGGGTGGACGGCGTCGACTTCTCGTTCACACTGACCGGCACCCGGGTCGCCAGCGTGGACGCACAGCAGGCCTACACGCCCGCCTCCGGGAGCTACCGCCAGCAGGTGCACCTCACGCGGAACCAGAAGTCCGGGCAGTGGCGCATCGACGGGCTGCCGCAGGGCGTCGTCATGGGCAAGTCGGACTTCCAGCGCAACTACATGTCCGTCAACAAGTACTACTTCGCCTCGAACAGTGCCGTCTCGGCGAACAGGCAGCCGGCGGCCGTCGCCGATCCCGTCTACGTGCGTGAGCGCGTGGATCCGATGACGGAGATGGTGCGCTCACTCCTCGAAGGGCCCACCAGCTGGCTGCGGCCCGTCGTCAGGTCGAGCTTTCCCACCGGTACGGCGCTGACGAAGGGCGTCACCTCGCTGACGCCCGACGACCAGAACAAGCTGACCGTGCCGTTGAACGACAAGGCCGCCCGGGTCGGGCAGGCCCAGTGCAACGAGATGGCGGCCCAGCTCCTGTTCACGCTGCAGAACCTCACCCCGGCCGTGGACGAGGTCGAACTGCGGGCGGGTAACACCCGGCTGTGCTCGCTCCGCGAGGGCCGGGCCAGGAGCGTCGCCTCTCGGGGCTCGGTGAAGCACCCCGAGTACCTCTACTTCGTCGACGGCAAGCACCGGTTGGTGCGGATCTCGGGCGCCAGCAGCGACACGAAGGCTGATCCGGTGCCGGGGGCGCTCGGTGAGGGCGCCAAGGGGCTGCGGGCGGCGGCCGTGTCACGGGACGAGCACATGGCGGCCGGCGTGAGTTATGACGGCAAGGCGCTGTACGTCGGGTCACTGGTCTCGGGCAGTTCGCTCGGGGAGCCCGTGCTGCGCAGCCAGGGCGCGAAGGAGGCCGACAGGCTGACGACGCCCAGCTGGGACGCGCGGGGTGACCTGTGGGTGGCCGACCGCGACCCGGCCGACCCACGGCTGCTCCTGCTGGAGCAGGGTGCGGGCCAGCCGCTGGAGGTGCGCACTCCGGGCCTGGACGGGCGCATCAGGGACGTGCGGGTGGCCGCCGACGGGGTGCGCATCGCGCTCGTGGTGGAGAAGGACGGCAAGGGGTCATTGCTCGTCGGGCGGATCGAGCGGGACGAGAAGGGCGGCGAGCGGCCGGTGGTCTCGGTCCTCGAACTGCGTTCCGCGACCCCTGAGTTGGAAGAGGTCACGACCATGGCGTGGGCCGGTGACAGCCGGCTCGTGGTGGTCGGGCAGGAGCAGGGGGGCGTGCAGCAGGTGCGGTACGCCCAGGTCGACGGCTCCGTCCCGGAGGCGCCGGCCCCGCCTGCCGCCCTGACCGGCGTGAAGGAGATCGCCGCGTCCGAGGACGAACGGCTGCCACTGGTGGCGTACTCGGAGGACGGGATCGTCCGGCTGCCCTCCGGGGCGCAGTGGCAGAAGGTGGTCAAGGACGGGTCGGCGCCGGTTTATCCGGGGTGAGCAGGCCGGTCTGCTCCGGTTTTCGGGGTGAGCTGACACGGCTCCGGATTCTTTCCCGGTGAAAGGTTGAGGCGGGCGGCCGTTTCCGTTCGGGGTATTGCCCGGGCGGAGGCGGCCGTCCGCTTTTGCGGGCTGTCGGCGCTCGGGGCGGTGACCGCGGAGTGTGGGCATTGGCGCGGAGTTTTCCACAGGCCGTTTTCCGCAGGGTGGGGGTTTTCCACAGGCCTGGTCGAGTCGTGCGGGTTTTGGCACAGTGGTGGGCATGCGGGGGTGGTGGCAGGACCTCACCGATCTGGTGCTGCCGGCCGAGTGCGGAGGCTGCGGAAGGCCTCGCACGGTGCTCTGCGTGGAGTGCCGTGCCGCCCTGAGCGGGGCCGCGCCGTGCCGGGTGCGACCGGTTCCGGAGCCGTCCGGGCTGCCGGTCGTGCACGCGGCGGCCCGGTACGGGGACGAGGCGCGGGCTGTGTTGCTGGCCCATAAGGAGCGGGGCGCGCTGGCGCTCGCGGGGCCGCTCGGCACCGCTCTGGCGGGAGCCGTGCGGTCGGGGCTGAGGGAGGCCGGGGCGCGGGGCCACGGGGCCGTCACCGCCGCAGGAGGCGGATGGGGGGTGGATGGCACCGATCGACCGGTGCTCCTTGTCCCCGTGCCGTCCGGGCGGCGTGCGGTGCGGGCGCGGGGACACGATCCGGCACGGCGGATCGCGCTCGCGGCGGCCGGTGAGCTACGACGGACCGGGACGCCGGCCCGTGTGCTCGCCGTGTTGCGACAGCGGCGGGCCGTGGCCGACCAGGCGGGACTCAACTCCCGGCAGCGGCTGGACAATCTCGCGGGCGCGCTGGCCGTGGTGTCCGGTGCGGAGCGGCTGCTGGGTGGCGGACCGGTCGTTCTCGTCGACGACCTGATGACGACGGGCGCCTCCCTCGCCGAGGCGGCGCGGGCCGTTCGGGCGACGACGGCGCAGGCCGGGGCGTACGGGAGGCCACCGTCAGCGGTCGTCCGCGGGGCTACGAGGGCAATGCCCGTGTATCCGCGGGCAAGTCGGGAAGGCAGAGAGGAGCGAACGGGCGGGGCAGCCGAAGGGAGGCCGGACCTGGGCAGGACCGAGCAGGCAACGGCGGATGCGGACGGGATCCACGGCCTGATCTGCGCGGCCGTGGTCGCGGCGCCGCAAGATTCTTTCGAATTAAACCGGAACTGACTGCGAACTTGCATCGTTGCAGGTATTGAGAGGGTCAATTCACCTGAACGGAGGTATGCCGCGGTAGAGGGTGACGACATCCGTCCGGGCGAGATATGTTCAGTTGTGAGGGAAACCTGCAGGCCACCCCTCGTATATCTGAATGCCGCGCTGGTGTTTTGCGCAATCAACCTCAGCGCCGGGGGTGTAGACCTTGCCCATGGGGGAGGAGGAGGTGGAAGTCACGGAGTCCGAGGTTCCGGAGTTCACCGGAGCCTGGTGCAAAAGGGAGACGCTCCGCCGCTGATGCGGGGCTATCCGGGAACGGAGTTCTGCGTGGACATCGTCGTCAAGGGCCGCAAGACCGAGGTGCCCGAGCGGTTCCGCAAGCACGTGGCCGAGAAGCTGAACCTGGAGAAGATCCAGAAGCTCGATGGCAAGGTGATCAGCCTCGACGTCGAGGTGTCCAAGGAGCCCAACCCCCGACAGGCCGACCGCTGCGACCGAGTGGAGATCACGCTCCGCTCCCGCGGGCCGGTGATCCGGGCGGAGGCAGCGGCCAGCGATCCGTATGCGGCGCTCGACCTGGCAGCGGAGAAGCTGGACGCCCGGCTGCGCAAGCAGCACGACAAGCGATACACGCGCCGTGGTGCCCGCAGGCTCACGGCAGCAGAGGTCCCCGACCACGTTCCGGGAGTGGCGACACTCAACGGCAACGGCCTCCCCGTCTCGGCGGACGAGTCGGAGGGCGTGCCCACGAAGAAGGTCGGCTCGCTGGAAGTACAGGGTGAAGGCCCCCTGGTGGTCCGCGAGAAGACCCACGTCGCCGCCCCCATGACGCTCGACCAGGCTCTCTATGAGATGGAGCTGGTCGGACACGACTTCTATCTGTTCGTCGACTCCGAGACCAAGGAACCGAGTGTCGTCTACCGGCGGCACGCCTACGACTACGGTGTGATCCACCTCAGCACGGACACGATGGTCACCCAGACGCACTCCCCCGACGCGGGCGGCGCGCTCGGTGGCTGACCCCTTCACGGATGACAGCTGAGGCGGTGCCCCTGGAGCGCGCGTGCGCTCCCAGGGGCACCGGTGTGCGCCCACTCCGCGCACCGCTCTGTCACCGCGTTGTGGTCCGGGCATGAAATCATGGGCACAACGGCTCAACCGGTGGGCCGTTGCCTTGGGTTGGCGATGGCACGGGACCACAGGCCGCAGCCTTCAGGGGGAGGAACGATGGCGGACAGCTTCGGACCGATGCATGACGGGGATGCCGACGGCGGCGTCGTCGGCATGGGCCCGGACACAGGCACACGCAAGGAACCGATCAGAGTCCTTGTCGTGGACGACCACGCCCTGTTCCGCCGTGGCCTGGAGATCGTGCTCGCGGCCGAGGAGGACATCCAGGTCGTAGGAGAGGCGGGCGACGGGGCCGAGGCCGTCGACAAGGCCGCCGACCTGCTGCCGGACATCATCCTGATGGACGTACGGATGCCGAAGCGCGGCGGTATCGAGGCGTGCACCTCCATCAAGGAGGTGGCGCCCAGCGCCAAGATCATCATGCTGACGATCAGCGACGAGGAAGCCGATCTCTACGAGGCGATCAAGGCCGGCGCGACCGGTTACCTGCTGAAGGAGATCTCCACGGACGAGGTGGCCACCGCCATTCGCGCGGTGGCCGACGGGCAGTCGCAGATCAGCCCCTCCATGGCGTCGAAGCTGCTCACCGAGTTCAAGTCGATGATCCAGCGGACCGACGAGCGCCGACTGGTGCCCGCGCCGCGGTTGACGGACCGCGAGCTGGAGGTGCTCAAGCTCGTCGCCACCGGGATGAACAACCGGGACATCGCCAAGGAGTTGTTCATCTCCGAGAACACCGTGAAGAACCACGTGCGCAACATCCTGGAGAAGCTGCAGCTGCACTCCAGGATGGAGGCGGTGGTGTACGCGATGCGGGAGAAGATCCTCGAGATCCGGTAGCCCGGTAGCCCGGTAGCCGGGAGCCGGGAGCGGCTATGCGAGGGCGCGGGCGAGTTCCTTGACGAGGGGCTCGCGCAGGTGCGGTGCGTCCACGCGCTCCACGCGTACGTCCGTGCAGTCGACCCAGCTCGCCGCTTCCACCAGGGCCTCGGCCACTGCCGGGACCGCCTTCGCGCCCTCCAGGGAGACCTGTTTGGCGACGAGCGTGCGGCCCTCGCGGGCGGGGTCCACGCGGCCGACGAGCCGGCCGCCGGCGAGGACCGGCATCGCGAAGTAGCCGTAGACACGCTTCGGCTTGGGGACGTAGGCCTCGAGGCGGTGGGCGAAGCCGAAGATTCGCTCCGTGCGCGCCCGCTCCCAGATCAGCGAGTCGAACGGGGACAGGAGCGTGGTGCGGTGGCGGCCGCGCGGGGCGGTCTCCAGCGCCGCCGGGTCGGCCCACGCGGGCTTGCCCCAGCCCTCCACGGTGACCGGCACGAGACCCGAGTCCGCGATCACCGCGTCGAACTGCTCGCCCTTGAGACGGTGGTAGTCGGCGATGTCCGCGCGGGTGCCGACGCCGAGGGACTGGCCGGCCAGGCGGACGAGGCGGCGCACGCACTCGGTGTCGTCCAGTTCGTCGTGCCGCAGCGCGCCCGGGATCGCGCGCTCGGCCAGATCGTACACACGCTTCCAGCCGCGGCGCTCGACGCAGACCACCTCGCCGTACATCAGCGCGCGTTCGACGGCGACCTTAGTGCCGGACCAGTCCCACCACTCGCTGGTCTTCTTCGCGCCGCCCAACTCCGTCGCCGTGAGAGGGCCTTCGGTGCGGAGCTGCTTGATGACCTGGTCGTAGGTGCCGTCGGGGAGATCGTGGTTCCAGTGGGGGCGGTTGCGGTAGGCGCGGCGGCGGAAGGCGAAGTGGGGCCACTCCTCGATGGGGAGGATGCAGGCGGCGTGCGACCAGTACTCGAACGCGTGCGTGTCCGTCCAGTAGGCGTCGTCCACCGTCTTGCGGCCCACGGCACCGAGGCGGGCGTACGGGACAAGTTCGTGGGAGCGGGCGAGGACGGAGATGGTGTCGAGCTGGACCGCGCCGAGGTGGCGGAGGACACCGCGGACGCCGCCGCGGCGGTCGGCGCCGCCGAGGAAGCCCTGAGCGCGGAGCGCGATGCGGCGGGCGTCGTCTGCCGACAGGGGGGTGGGGCGCGGGGTCGTCATGGTTCCGCACGATAGGGGGTGGGACTGACAACGGGGAGTGAGCTGCGGGTTTGGTGGGTACGCAGCAGCCCGCGGCTGCCCGCAGTCATGCCGGATTTACAGGCGCGGGCAGATACGGGGCCGTCGACGGCAACCCCACGTCCGACGGCAGCAGGGAGCCCACCCAGCAGTCTCGTCGTACGCCCTTGTTGTTGATCGCGGAGCGGAGTGTGCCCTCGATGGTGAAGCCGGTGTTCTCCGCTACTGCTCGGGAGGCGTGGTTGCCGACCTCGGCGCGCCATTCGACGCGGTCGACGGCGAGTCGGGTGAAGGCCCAGCGGGCGGCGGCCAGGGCGGCCTCGGTGGTGTAGCCGTTGCCGCGGTGCTGCTTCGTGGCCCAGAAGCCGATCTCCGCCATGCCCAGGGAGCGCATCGAGAGGGCGAGCATGCCCACCAGCTCCCCTTCGGGGAGGAAAACACCGAACGTGAACATCGAGGCGTTGGCCCAGCCGTCCGGGGCCAGCTGTTCCGTGAAGCCCTGGGCATGCTCGGGAAGATAGGGCGAGGGGATCATGGTCCAGCGCTGGATGTCGGGGTCCTGGGCGGCGGCGTACACGGCGTCGGTGTCGTCCGGGCCGACGGTGCGCAGGACCAGGCGGCCGGTGGTGAGCGTGACGGGTTCCATCGGGCGATTCTGCGCGTGGGCGCGTGGCGGACGCCAGATCTTTGCGGTGCGTGAGCAGGTGATCACATTTCGCGCGATTCGGCGGCAGGGCGCGGCACCATCCGAGGACCCCGGCCGTTGTCCTTATTGAAGACCGCGGTCGTCGTCGCGGCAGGCCTCCCGGCGTGGTGGGGTCCTCGCATACGATGGCCGTTGCTCAGTAAGTCAAATGGAAACCGACCGTCCCAGGCCCGACCGGCAAGGAGACCAACCCCCGTGTCCGTCCTCTCGAAGATCATGCGTGCAGGCGAAGGCAAGATCCTGCGCAAGCTGCACCGCATCGCGGACCAGGTCAACTCCATCGAAGAGGACTTCGTCGACCTCTCCGACGCCGAGCTGCGGGCCCTCACCGATGAGTACAAGCAGCGCTACGCCGACGGTGAGAGCCTGGACGACCTGCTGCCCGAGGCCTTCGCCACCGTGCGGGAGGCCGCCAAGCGCGTCCTCGGCCAGCGGCACTACGACGTCCAGATGATGGGCGGCGCCGCCCTCCACCTCGGCTATGTCGCAGAGATGAAGACCGGTGAGGGCAAGACCCTGGTCGGCACGCTGCCGGCCTATCTGAACGCCCTCTCCGGAGGCGGCGTCCACCTCATCACGGTCAACGACTACCTGGCCGAGCGCGACTCCGAGATGATGGGGCGCGTCCACAAGTTCCTGGGCCTGGAAGTCGGCTGCATCCTCGCCAACATGACGCCGGCCCAGCGCCGCGAGCAGTACGCGTGCGACATCACCTACGGCACGAACAACGAGTTCGGCTTCGACTACCTGCGCGACAACATGGCGTGGTCGCAGGACGAACTCGTTCAGCGCGGTCACAACTTCGCGATCGTCGACGAGGTCGACTCCATCCTCGTCGACGAGGCCCGTACCCCGCTGATCATCTCCGGGCCCGCCGACCAGGCCACCAAGTGGTACGGCGACTTCGCCAAGCTGGTCACGCGCCTGAAGAAGGGCGAGGTGGGCAACCCGCTGAAGGGCGTCGAGGAGACCGGGGACTACGACGTCGACGAGAAGAAGCGCACCGTCGCCATCCACGAGTCCGGCGTAGCCAAGGTCGAGGACTGGCTGGGCATCGACAACCTCTACGAGTCGGTGAACACCCCGCTCGTGGGCTACCTGAACAACGCCATCAAGGCCAAGGAGCTCTTCAAGAAGGACAAGGACTACGTCGTCATCGACGGCGAAGTCATGATCGTCGACGAGCACACCGGCCGTATCCTCGCCGGCCGTCGCTACAACGAGGGCATGCACCAGGCGATCGAGGCGAAGGAAGGGGTGCCGATCAAGGACGAGAACCAGACCCTCGCCACGATCACCCTGCAGAACTTCTTCCGCCTCTACAAGCGCCACGACCAGAACGGCAAGGAACTGCCCGGTCTCTCCGGCATGACCGGTACGGCGATGACCGAGGCCGCCGAGTTCCACCAGATCTACAAGCTCGGCGTCGTCCCGATCCCGACCAACCGGCCGATGGTCCGCAAGGACCAGTCCGACCTGATCTACCGCACCGAGGTCGCGAAGTTCGAGGCGGTTGTCGACGACATCGCCGAGAAGCACGAGAAGGGCCAGCCGATCCTCGTCGGCACGACGTCGGTCGAGAAGTCCGAGTACCTCTCGCAGCAGCTGAGCAAGCGCGGTATTCAGCACGAAGTGCTGAACGCCAAGCAGCACGACCGTGAGGCGACGATCGTCGCCCAGGCCGGCCGCAAGGGCGCCGTCACCGTCGCCACGAACATGGCCGGCCGTGGTACGGACATCAAGCTCGGCGGCAACCCCGACGACCTCGCCGAGGCGGAGCTGCGCCAGCGCGGCCTCGACCCCGAGGAGCACATCGAGGAGTGGGCCGCTGCCCTGCCCGCCGCCCTGGAGAAGGCCGAGCGGGCGGTCAAGGCGGAGTTCGAGGAGGTCAAGGATCTCGGCGGGCTCTACGTCCTCGGTACCGAGCGGCACGAGTCGCGTCGTATCGACAACCAGCTGCGCGGTCGTTCCGGCCGTCAGGGCGACCCCGGCGAGTCCCGCTTCTACCTCTCCCTCGGCGACGACCTGATGCGGCTGTTCAAGGCCCAGATGGTCGAGCGCGTGATGTCGATGGCCAACGTGCCCGACGACGTGCCGATCGAGAACAAGATGGTCACGCGCGCGATCGCGTCCGCCCAGTCGCAGGTCGAGCAGCAGAACTTCGAGACCCGTAAGAACGTCCTGAAGTACGACGAGGTCCTCAACCGGCAGCGCGAGGTCATCTACGGCGAGCGGCGCCGCGTCCTGGAGGGCGAGGACCTGCAGGAGCAGGTGCAGCACTTCACGAACGACACCATCGACGCCTACATCGAGGCGGAGACCGCAGAAGGCTTCCCGGAGGACTGGGACCTCGACCGGCTGTGGGGCGCGTTCAAGCAGCTCTACCCGGTGAAGGTCACCATCGAGGAGCTGGAGGAGGCGGCCGGCGACCGCGCCGGTCTGACCGCCGAGTTCATCTCCGAGTCCATCAAGGACGACATCCGCGAGCAGTACGAGGCGCGTGAGGCGCAGCTCGGCTCCGAGATCATGCGTGAGCTGGAGCGCCGGGTCGTGCTGTCGGTCCTCGACCGCAAGTGGCGCGAGCACCTCTACGAGATGGACTACCTCCAGGAGGGCATCGGCCTGCGCGCGATGGCCCAGAAGGACCCGCTGGTCGAGTACCAGCGCGAGGGCTTCGACATGTTCACCGCGATGATGGAGGGCATCAAGGAGGAGTCCGTCGGCTACCTGTTCAACCTGGAGGTCCAGGTCGAGCAGCAGGTCGAGGAGGTTCCGGTCGAGGACGCCCAGCCGTCGCTGGAGAAGGAGACCCAGGACGCGGTGCCGGCGCAGGCGGGCGCGCGTCCCGAGATCCGCGCCAAGGGCCTGGAGGCCCCGCAGCGCCGGGACCGGCTGCACTTCTCCGCGCCCACCGTGGACGGCGAGGGTGGCATCGTCGAGGGTGACTTCGCCGACGACGAGGAGCCGGTGCGCTCCGAGGCCGACGGCCTCACGCGCGCGGAGCGCCGCAAGCAGGGGCGTGCGGGGCGTCGTCGCAAGAAGTGACGGGCGCGGGCGCTCCGCGAGGAGCGAGTGGCGAGCAGCGAGCACACTGAGCCGTGAGCCGTGAGCCGTGAGCCGTGAGCCGTGAGCCGTGAGCCGTGAGCGCCGAAGGGCCGGACATCCTCCAGGATGTCCGGCCCTTCGGCTTGGGTGGACTCAGCCGGTGGTGAGCCGGTGGTCAGTCGTCGTCCGCGCTCGGCCTGCGTGGGCCGCCCAAGTCCACCGCCGTGCAGCGCCAGCGCTGGTCGGGGCCGAGTTCCAGGCGGAAGGCCATGGCGCGCAGGCGGTCGCCCGCGCCGATGCGAGCGAAGGCCTCGATGGCGCCGGGGCGGGGTTCGTAGTAGCCGATGTCGCGGACGACGGGGCGGGTGCCGTGGGTGGTGCGCAGGGGGCCGCGTTCGGCGAGCCAGGCCAGTTCGTCGTAGGCGCGGCCGATGGTGTGGCGCAGCATGCAGTGCACCGGTCGCAGGCCGCTGAGCACCGCGAGGAGGCGTTCGGCGAAGACGTCGGTGGGACGGGGCTGAGGGACCGGCCTGCGGGGCGTCTGGGTGGGCACTACGGGGGTGCTGAGGGCGGCGGGAGCGGTGCGTGGACGGGAGGCGGTGGCGGAAGTCGGGGGTGTGCGGGAGGGGCCTGTTCCTGGGGCGGTGCGTGTGGGGGTGCCGCCGGGGCGGCGGGTGTCGTGGCGGACCGGCGGGCGGCTGCCGGTGTGCCGGCGGGTCCTGGTCATCACCTTGTTCATGTGCGTCCCCGTTCCATGGGTCCATGGGTTCCACGGCCCGGTCGGTTGTCCGACCCGGGTGATACCGACGAGTAACTTTCGGTGGGGATCTTGTATGGGGTCGCGGGCGGCAGCGGCAAGGAAGCGATCGCCCGGGGCGAACGGCCGGAAGGTTCACCTATCCGGGTGGTCGAGGGGGGCGTGCGGCCGGTGCCTGCGGGGGCGTACCGGGTGAGTTCCGGGGCGCAGGGTGGACGCGTGCAGGGGCATGGGCAGGGACCCGAAAGGGGACTCCCGCACGTATCCTGAAGGCCCTCCGGGAGGTGCGGCCTCCGCCCTCCCCGGGGTCATCCGAGCTCCCGACCACGAAAGCGGCCAGCCATGCGCGTCTACGTCCCCCTGACCCTCTCCGGTCTCGCCGAGGCGTACAAGACGGGTGAGCTGGGGGCGGGACCCCTCGTCGCGTACGCCGTCACGCCCGGCCTGCGCGACTGGTACCTCTCCGACGACATCGAGGAACTGGAGTACGCGGCGCTGAGCCGGGCCGCGCTCGCCTCGCTGCGGCTGCTCGCGGCGGACTCGGGGGCGACGCGGCGGCGGGTCGTGGTCGCCGTCGACGTACCCGACGGTGCGGCGGCCGCCGACCCCGACCGGAGCCTCGACCCGGCAGCGCTCGGCGAGGTGCGGGTCGCCGGGGCCGTGGCGGTGGCCAAGGTGGCCTCCGTGCACGTCGACTCGGGGGACGCGGAGGGGGACGTGGCGGCCGCGGCGGAGGCGCTTTCGGCGGCGGACGACGGGGACGACGACGCGCAGTTCGTCGTGGACGGGGCCGAGGACCATGAGCTGCTGTGGTACGCGACGCAGGAGATCCCGAATCTGGTGGGGCTCGGGGGCTGAGGCGGCCTGCCGCTCGTCTTTGACCTGCTGTTCTCTTGAGTGTCAGTGGCTCCGGGTAGCTTTTGTGGCATGGGGAAGCATGGAGCTGCGCACATTGTCTGGGACTGGAACGGGACGCTGTTCCACGACAATGAGGCGATCATCGGGGCGACGAACGCGGCGTTCGCCGAGCTGGGTCTTGAACCGATCACGCTGGAGCGGTACCGGGCGCTGTACTGCGTGCCGGTGCCGAAGTTCTACGAGCGGCTGATAGGGCGGCTGCCGACCGGCGCCGAGTGGGAGGTCATGGACGAGACCTTCCACCGGTACTACGCCGAGCACCGGGCGACCTGCGGGCTCACCGCGGGAGTGGCCGAGCTGCTCTCGGGGTGGCGGTCGGAGGGGCGGAGCCAGTCGATCCTGAGCATGTACGTGCACGACGAGCTCGTCCCGCTGGTGCGGGGGTTCGGGATCGAGTCGCACTTCCTGCGTGTCGACGGGCGGACCGGGCCCTCCGGGGGCAGCAAGGCCGAGCACATGGTGCGTCACCTCGGGGCGCTCGCCGGGCTTGCCGGGGTGGACCCCGCTCGTACGGTGGTGATCGGGGACGCGGCAGACGACGCGGTGGCCGCGCGGCATGCGGGGGCGCGGGCTGTGCTCTACACCGGGGGGTCGCACAGTCGGGCCAGCCTGGAAGAGGTGGGGGTGCCTGTGGTGGACACGTTGGAGGAGGCGGTGGAGGAGGCGCAGCGGGTGGCTGCGTGAGGGGGTCCGCTGCGTGAGGCTGGCGCGGTGCGCCGTGGCGGGGCTGGGGGTGCGTGGGTGCGTCGGGCCGGGTTGGGCTGGGGGTGCGTGGGTGGCGCCGTGCCCGGTCGGGCTGGGGGTGCGTGGGGGCGGCTCGGGTGCGTAGGTGTGTGGATCAGGTGGCCGGTGCCTTTGCGCGCAGCACCTTCAGGAACTCGCGCATCCAGGCGGGGTGGTCCGGCCAGGCGCGGGAGGAGACCAGGGTGCCGTCGACCACGGCCTCGGTGTCCTGGAAGGTGGCGCCGGCGGCCTGCATGTCGAGTTCCAGCGCCGGGTACGCCGTGACGCGGCGGCCTCGGAGGCCGTCGATCGCCGCGGTGAGCAGGGGGCCGTGGCAGATCTGGGCGACCGGCTTGTCCGTGTCGAAGAACGACTTGAGGATCTTGCGGAGTTCGGGGTCGTTGCGGAGGTACTCGGGGGCGCGGCCGCCGGGGACGACGACTGCGGCGTACTGGCCGGGGTCGACCTCGGAGAAGGCGAGGTCGGCGGGCCAGGTGTAGCCGGGTTTCTCGGTGTAGGTGTCGAAGCCGGGTTCGAAGTCGTGGACGACGAACTGGAGCTTCTTGCAGGTGGGGGCTGCGATGTGGACTTCGTAGCCTTCTTCGCGGAGGCGCTGGTAGGGGTAGAGGACCTCCAGGGACTCTGCTGCGTCGCCGGTGAGGATGAGGATTTTCGCTGGCATGTCGGGAGGCTCCCCTCGGGCGGGCGTGGGCTGTCATGGGCAACGTGCCGCTTGGGGGCGGGGTTGCCAAGAGGCGCGGTCGCTTTCAGGGTGCGCGCAGCTGGGGCCGACGTCGACTTTTCTCGCCCCCGCCGCCCTTACCCGTCCCATCCTCAGGGGCGCAGCCCCTGCACCCCGCCAGGGGCTGCGCCCCTGCACCCCCGTTCGGCCTGAACGGCCTCGTCCTCAAACGCCGGACGGGCTGAATACAGCTCACCCGGCACGGCACGGCACGACACGCCCCCCGGCACGACACCCGCACGCACGACACCCGCACGCACCACACCCGCACGCACCACACCCGCACGCACCACACCCGCACGCACGACACCCACACGCACCACACCCGCACGCACGACTCCCGCGTACGCCCCCACGCACGACCCCCCTCCCCCCGCCCCTGTGCAGACTGTCAAAGTTCCACCCCCTGTTTTGTACACATACGGCTCATGACGGGCCCCCTGTAGGGAGCGATAGCCTTGGTGGCGTGATCAGCGCGATAGCTCGCGGGGGCGTTGTTGTCCCTGCCCTGCGCCCGGGATGCACGGACTACATCCGTGACCGGGCGGCGGTCGCTGGTCTTCGCGGGCGGGACGGGGCTTCCAGGGCTCCCAGGACGCCGTACACACCCCGGACCGAGGCTCGACAGAGAGCAGCGTCACACCCCGTGGGAGTGTCGAACATGGCTGATAAACCCGCGCTCATCTCACCTTGCGGCATAGCGTCGGAGCAGACCGGAGACCCCGCGTCGCGGCGTTACGCCGGAAGGCAAGGGACCGTACTTCCTTCTACGTCACGCAACGGCGCGCGACAGGAGTCAGAGGACAATGCAGACCAAGCTGGACGAAGCCAAGGCCGAGCTGCTCGAGAGGGCCGCCCGGGTCGCTGAGAACAGCCCGGTCGGGGGGCACCTACCGACTGGGACGACGAGCGAGGGGGCCCCGGACCGGGACTCCGTGCTCGCGTTCCTCCAGCGCTACTACCTGCACACCGCCCCGGAGGACCTCAGCGGCCGTGACCCGGTCGACGTCTTCGGAGCCGCCGTCTCCCACTACCGGCTGGCGGAGAACCGGCCGCAGGGCACCGCCAACGTCCGGGTGCACACCCCGACGGTCGAGGAGAACGGCTGGACCTGCAGCCACTCTGTCGTCGAGGTCGTCACCGACGACATGCCCTTCCTCGTGGATTCGGTGACCAACGAGCTGACTCGGCAGGGGCGTGGGATTCACGTCGTCATTCACCCCCAGGTCGTCGTCCGGCGCGATGTCACCGGCAAGCTCGTCGAGGTGCTCACTGACCCGCCCGCCGGTGAGCTGCCGCACGACGCACACATCGAGTCCTGGATCCACGTCGAGATCGACCGTGAGACCGACCGCGCCGACCTGAAGCAGATCACCGCCGATCTGCTGCGGGTGCTCTCCGACGTCCGCGAGACCGTCGAGGACTGGGAGAAGATGCGGGACGCGGCCATCCGTGTCGCCGACGGGCTGCAGAGCGAGCCCGTGCCCGGTGATCTGGCCCGGCCCGAGGTCGAGGAGGCCCGCGAGCTGCTGCGCTGGCTGGCCGCCGACCACTTCACCTTCCTCGGCTACCGCGAGTACGAGCTGCGCGGGGACGACTCCCTCGTCGCCGTCCCGGGGACAGGCCTCGGCATCCTGCGTTCCGACCCGCACCACGCCGGTGACGAGGGCCACCCCGTGAGCCCCTCCTTCGAGCGGCTCCCCGCCGACGCCCGCGCCAAGGCCCGCGAGCACAAGCTCCTCGTCCTGACCAAGGCGAACAGCCGGTCCACCGTGCACCGGCCGTCGTACCTCGACTACGTGGGTGTGAAGAAGTTCGACGCGGACGGCAATGTCGTCGGCGAGCGGCGTTTCCTCGGGCTGTTCTCCTCCGCCGCCTACACCGAGTCCGTGCGCCGTGTGCCGGTCATCCGGCGCAAGGTCGACGACGTCCTGCACCGCGCCGGCTTCTCGCCCGACAGTCACGACGGGCGCGACCTGCTCCAGATCCTGGAGACGTACCCGCGTGACGAGCTCTTCCAGACGCCGGTCGACGAGCTCCAGTCCATCGTCACGTCCGTGCTGTACCTGCAGGAACGCAGGCGGCTGCGGCTGTATCTGCGCCAGGACGAGTACGGGCGCTACTACTCCGCCCTCGTCTACCTGCCCCGCGACCGCTACACCACCGGTGTCCGGCTGCGCATCATCGACATCCTGAAGGAGGAGCTCGGCGGCACCAGCGTCGACTTCACCGCCTGGAACACCGAGTCGATCCTGTCCCGGCTGCACTTCGTCGTGCGTGTTCCGCAGGGCACCGAGCTGCCCCAGCTCAGCGACGCCGACAAGGAGCGCATCGAGGCACGGCTGGTGGAGGCCGCGCGGTCCTGGGCCGACGCGTTCGCCGAGGCGATGAACGCCGAGTGCGGCGAGGAGCGGGCCGCCGAGCTGCTGCGCCGCTACAACAACGCCTTCCCCGAGGGCTACAAGGCCGACCACACGCCGCGCGCCGCGGTCGCCGACCTCGGCCACCTCGAACGCCTCAGCGAGGAGGCGGGCAACGACTTCTCGCTCAGCCTGTACGAGCCGGTCGGCGCCGCCCCCGACGAGCGCCGCTTCAAGATCTACCGCAAGGGCGCCGCCATCTCCCTCTCCGCTGTGCTGCCGGTTCTCAACCGGCTCGGCGTCGAGGTGATCGACGAGCGGCCGTACGAACTGCGCTGCGCGGACCGTTCGAGCGCCTGGATCTACGACTTCGGCCTGCGCATTCCCAAGTCGATGGGCGGCGGCAACGGCGACTACCTCGGTGACGGCGGCCGTGAGCGCTTCCAGAAGGCGTTCGAGGCCACCTGGACCGGCAAGGCGGAGAACGACGGCTTCAACGCCCTCGTGCTGAGCGCCGGGCTGGACTGGCGGCAGGCGATGGTGCTGCGGGCGTACGCCAAGTACCTGCGCCAGGCGGGCTCCACCTTCAGCCAGGACTACATGGAGGACACCCTCCGCAACAACGTCCACACGACCCGACTCCTCGTCTCCCTCTTCGAGGCGCGGATGGCGCCCGAGCGCCAGCGCGCGGGCCTCGAGATCGTCGACGCCCTCCTCGAAGAGCTCGAAGCCGCCCTCGACCAGGTGGCCTCCCTCGACGAGGACCGGATCCTGCGGTCCTTCCTCACCGTCATCAAGGCGACCCTGCGCACGAACTTCTTCCAGGAGGCCGCGGCCGGCAAGCCGCACGACTACGTCTCCATGAAGTTCGACCCGCAGGCGATCCCCGACCTGCCGGCGCCGCGCCCGGCGTTCGAGATCTGGGTGTACTCGCCGCGGGTGGAAGGCGTGCACCTGCGCTTCGGCAAGGTCGCGCGGGGCGGGCTGCGCTGGTCCGACCGGCGTGAGGACTTCCGTACCGAGATCCTCGGCCTGGTCAAGGCGCAGATGGTCAAGAACACCGTCATCGTGCCCGTCGGCGCCAAGGGCGGCTTCGTCGCCAAGCAGCTGCCGGACCCGGCCGTCGACCGGGACGCGTGGCTGGCCGAGGGCATCGCCAGCTACCAGACCTTCATCTCGGCGCTGCTCGACATCACCGACAACATGGTCGCCGGTGAGGTCGTGCCCCCGGCGGACGTCGTGCGGCACGACGAGGACGACACCTACCTGGTGGTCGCGGCCGACAAGGGCACGGCGACGTTCTCGGACATCGCCAACGAGGTCGCGCAGTCGTACAACTTCTGGCTCGGCGACGCCTTCGCCTCCGGTGGCTCGGCCGGCTACGACCACAAGGCCATGGGCATCACCGCCCGTGGCGCCTGGGAGTCCGTGAAGCGGCACTTCCGGGAGCTGGGCGTGAACACCCAGGTCGAGGACTTCACGGTCGTCGGCATCGGCGACATGTCCGGCGACGTGTTCGGCAACGGCATGCTGCTGAGCGAGCACATCCGCCTGGTCGCCGCCTTCGACCACCGGCACATCTTCATCGACCCCACCCCGGACGCGGCCACCTCCTACGCCGAGCGCCGCCGCCTGTTCGAGCTGCCGCGCAGCTCGTGGGCCGACTACAACAGCGAGCTCATCTCCGCGGGCGGCGGTGTCTTCCCGCGCACGGCGAAGGCCATCCCGGTCAACGGCCACATCCGCGAGGCCCTCGGCATCGAGGCCAAGGTCCTCAAGATGACCCCCGCCGACCTGATGAAGGCCATCCTCCAGGCCCCGGTGGACCTGCTGTGGAACGGCGGCATCGGCACGTACGTCAAGGCGTCCACCGAGACCCACGCGGACGTCGGTGACAAGGGCAACGACGCCATCCGCGTCGACGGCCGCGACCTGCGCGTCAAGGTCGTCGGCGAGGGCGGCAACCTGGGCCTGACCCAGCTGGGCCGGATCGAGTTCGCGCGGCAGGGCGGCCGGATCAACAACGACGCCATCGACAACAGCGCGGGCGTGGACACCTCCGACCACGAGGTGAACATCAAGATCCTGCTCAACGGCCTGGTCGCGGACGGCGACATGACCGTCAAGCAGCGCAACAAGCTGCTCGCCGACATGACCGACGAGGTCGGCAGCCTGGTCCTGCGCAACAACTACGCGCAGAACACGGCGATCGCCAACGCCCTCGCCCAGTCCAAGGACATGCTCCACGCGCAGCAGCGCTTCATCCGCCACCTGGTGCGCGAGGGCCACCTCGACCGGGCGCTGGAGTTCCTGCCCACCGACCGCCAGATCCGCGAGCGACTCGGCTCCGGCCAGGGCCTGACCAGCCCGGAAACGGCCGTCCTGCTGGCGTACACGAAGATCACGGTCGCCGAGGAACTGCTGCACACCTCGCTGCCCGACGACCCGTACCTGCGCAGCCTGCTGCACGCGTACTTCCCGACGGCGCTGCGCGAGCAGTTCTCCGAGCGCATCGACAACCACCCGCTGCGCCGTGAGATCACCACGACCGTGCTGGTCAACGACACGGTCAACACGGGCGGTACGACCTACCTGCACCGGCTGCGCGAGGAGACCGGCGCCTCGCTGGAGGAGATCGTGCGTGCGCAGACCGTGGCCCGCGCGATCTTCCGCTCGGCGCCCGTGTGGGACGCGGTCGAGGCGCTGGACAGCAAGGTCGAGGCCGACGTCCAGACCCGGATCCGGCTGCACTCGCGCCGCCTGGTCGAGCGCGGCACGCGCTGGCTGCTCAACAACCGGCCGCAGCCGCTCCAGCTCGCCGAGGCCGTCGACTTCTTCGCCGAGCGGGTCGAGCAGGTCTGGCAGCAGCTGCCGAAGCTGCTGCGCGGCGCGGACGTGGAGTGGTACCAGCACATCTACGACGAGCTGACGGGCGCGGGCGTCCCGGACGAGCTGGCCACGCGCGTGGCCGGGTTCTCCTCCGCCTTCCCGGCGCTCGACGTGGTCTCGGTGGCCGACCGCATGGGCAAGGAGCCGCTGGACGTCGCCGAGGTCTACTACGACCTCGCCGACCGTCTGCACATCACCCAGCTCATGGACCGCATCATCGAGCTGCCCCGCGCCGACCGCTGGCAGTCCATGGCCCGCGCCTCGATCCGCGAGGACCTGTACGCGGCCCACGCGGCCCTCACCGCGGACGTCCTCGCCGTCGGTAACGGCACCTCGACTCCCGAGCAGCGCTTCAAGGCGTGGGAGGAGAAGAACGCGGCGATCCTCGGCCGGGCGCGCGCGACGCTGGAGGAGATCCAGAGCTCGGACACGTTCGACCTCGCCAACCTGTCGGTGGCGATGCGGACGATGCGGACGCTGCTGCGGACGCATTCGTAGCAAGTAGGAATACGTCGACGGGGGCGCCCCGGGCCGGTCTGGCTCGGGGCGCCCCGTTTCTACTGCCACCGTGCGGAGAATTTGCCTTTCCCTCCAATTGGGATGATTCGCTTAAAGTGGCGCGTAAGGTGGCGCGCGTGACGGTGAATCAGGATGCGCGGCGCGCCTTCTAGGGCGACGGCGGCCGTTCCGCCGGCGGCCGCCGCGCTCGTGCTCGGCCTCATGGTCCTGGTGATCGTCCGTCTCCCGTGGGCGGGCGATCTCGGCATGCACGCGGCGACCGTCGAACGCCTGCGCCACAACCTCCTCGACCCGGGCAACCCGCTGGTCGACGCGGACACGCCGAGCCCGTACTACTCGCCGTGGATGCTGCTGCTGGGGTGCGTCGCGCGGGTGACGGGACTGTCGGTCTTCGTCGTCCTGCGCATCGGAGCGGTCGTCGGACTCGCGCTGCTCGTGACCGGGGTCCAGCGGTACGTGCGGACCCTGAGCCGGCATCCCGTGGCGCCGGCGCTCGTGCTGCTGTGCCTGCTGTTTCTGTGGGGCACGGCGTTGTTCGAGTGGAGCGGGTTCCTCGGTCTCAACTCCCTCGCGTTGACGGTGTCGTATCCGAGTGTGTTCACCCTGGGGCTCGCCTTTCACTTCTGGGCGTGGCTGGCGCGGGCGGTGCATTCGTCCGGGAGTTTCGGGAGTTTCGGGAGTTTCGGGAGTTCTGGGGGGTGGGGGGACTGGCTCGGGCTCGGGGTGCTGTGGGCGGTGATCCTGCTCTGCCACCAGTTCTCGGGCGTCGTCGCCTCGCTGGGCGCGCTCGCCACGGTGCTCGCGGCGCGGCCGCGGCCCGCGCGGGCGGTGTGGGCGCGGCCGGCGGCGGGGCTCGCGCTGGGGGTGGTGGTGCTGTGGCTGTGGCCGTACTACGACTTCTTCGCGCTGTTCGGGGCCGGTGCGGATCTGGAGTCGGTGCACCGGGCGCTGTACCGGGACCCGGTCGGGCGGTTCGGGCTGGTGCTGGTGGGGGTGGTGGCGCTGGGGCTGCGGTGGCGGCGGGACCGGTGGGATCCGCTGGTGCTGTTCTTCGGGCTGGGGGTCGTGGTGTGCGCGGGGGGCTGGCTGAGCGGGCACTACTCGTGGGGGCGTGCGCTGCCCGCCGTACTGATTCCGGCGCAGGTCGCCGCCGCCCTGGAAGTGGTGGCGGCCGGGCGGCGGAGTGTGCGGGTGGCGTGGGCGTGTGTGCTCGGCGCGGCGCTGCTGGTGGGGGCGTGGACGCAGGCCGGGACGCTGGGGTACGTGGTGGGGCGGGAGCGGCTGCCGGAGGTGGTCGCGGCGAAGTACCGGGAGCCTTGGGTGGGGTACCGGTGGATCACGCCGTGGGTGAAGTACGGGGATGTGGTGCTGGCGCGGACGTCCGCGGCGCGGCAGATCCCGGCGTACGGGCCGTACACCGTGGCTCCCGGGTATCCCGACTTCTTCCTCTCGGACGAGGGGCGGCGGGTGGCCGCGGTGCGCAGGTACTTCGCGGCGGGGACGGCGGACGGGGTGCGGCGGGACATCGTGAAGTCGTACGGGGTGCGGTGGGTGGTGGCCCGGGGGGCGGTGCGGGGGGCCGGTGAACTGCGCGAGGTGACTCGGGGGCCGGGCGGGCAGGTGCTGTACGTCGTCGTGCCGTGAGTGGACTTCGCCCCGCCGCCCTGCCCATGGGCGCTGATGTCTTCCCTCACCTCAGTGCGCTTCTCACCAGCCGGGCCGCTCTCCTCACCCTCGGCCGTGCCACCTTGCGCGCCAGCGGTCGTACGACCCGTGCCGTCACGCCCACCGGGCGCCACCGCACCTGCAGGCGGCCCGGGCCGCGGCCCTCCGGTTCCACCGTGACCTGGTGGAAGGACGTGCCGGAGCGGTAGGCGATGTGGGCCGTGACGGTGGGGAAGGTGAGGGGAGCCAGGAGGAGGGCGGTGTGCGGCATGCCCTGCTGTTCGATGCGGAGCACCGGGTGGCGGACGCCGGCGAAGCCCCGGATGGGCAGGGGGGCCGTCGCGAGGTCGAGGTGGACGCGGCCCTCGAAGACGCCGGGGCGGACCGGGAGCAGGCGGAAGGGGACCGTGAGGCGTCGTCCTGGCGCGAGGAGGAGGCAGGCGCGGTGGGGGCCGACGGCCAGGCGCAGGCCCGGGTCGTACGTCCGTATGGCCAGGTCGAGCGAGGCGCCCGGCCCCGGGGTCAGCTCCGTGATCTCGTGGCGGAACTGCGCGCTCGGGAAGGGCCGCGTGTCCAGTTCCAGGTCGGAGACGTCCAGTTCGCGGCGGGCATCCGGGGACTGCGGGACCGTGTCGCCCCAGTACGTCCTGCCCTGCGCGTCCGCAGTCACCGTCCTCGGGGACACGCCATGGCCCAGGCCTCGGGCCGCCAGCCGGGCCTCCGCCAAGTGCCCCTCGCGGATCAGCTGGAGGACCACACGCTCCGCGCGCGGGAGGCGGGCGTACGCACCCGGTGCCAGCGTCGCCAGATACGGGTTCACGATCTCCGCGAACGACGCCAGCCACTCCTCGTCCCGGTAGGGCAGGTCGCCGGCGTACATGCGGAAGTCGTGCTTGAGGAACTTGTAGTCCTTGTCCTCACGCAGCGACTCGTGCCCGCTCTCGGCCAGGAAGGCGTCGATCAGCCGCTGCACATGGACGCGGTCGCCGACGTTGCTGAGCTTGTGCCGCTGGTTGGAGATCGACCGCGACTCCGAGTCCGCGTACGGCTCGATGTACCAGCGGTAGACCGGCTCCGGGATGACGGTGAACTCCTTGGCCAGGCAGTACGCCTGGGCCGTGAACAGCTGGTCCTCGTAGTGGATGCCCTCGGGGAAGCGCAGGCCGTGGCGGTCGAGGAAGGTGCGCGCGTACATCTTGCTCGTCGACAGGTGCTCGAACAGCAGGCGCGGGTCGGCCTCGATGCCCTCCACCGTGCGCCGCTCGGCGACCAGGTGCGGCATCCAGGTCGAACGGCGCCCGGTGTCCGTGCGCACCCGCTGCACCGCGCCCATCACGAAGTCGACCTCGCGCTCACGGTGCGCCGCGAGGAGCAACTCCACCGCGTCGGCGGGGAGTTCGTCGTCGCTGTCCAGGAACATCAGGTACGGCGCCCGGGCGATCTCCAGCGCGCGGTTGCGCGGGGCGCTGCAACCGCCGCTGTTCTCCGGCAGCCGCAGGAGCAGGATGCGCGGGTCCTCGGCCGCCAGTCGCCGGGCCACTTCCGGTGTGTCGTCGGTCGAGTGGTCGTCGCTGATGATGATCTCGATGTCGGCGTGCGTCTGCCGGCGCAGTGAGGCGACGGCGCGGGGGAGGCGTTCGGCGTCGTTGTAGACGATCACCGTGACGGTGACATCGGGGGTCGCCTCGGGCAGCGTGGTCATCGGGCGCTCGCCTCCTCCGGGGTCGGGGCCGGGATCCGTTCGTCGACCGGGATCACCGGTGGCAGGGACTTCTCGTGCTCGCCGAGGAAGACGCGCCGTACGACCCGTTCGGCGGCGCGTCCGTCGTCGTACTCGCAGAAGCGGCGTCGGAAGGCGGCCCGCGCCTTCGCCGCGCCCTCGTCGCGCCAGGCGCCCGAGGCGAAGACCTCGGTCAGTTCCTCCTGGGTGCGGGCCACCTGGCCCGGCGCCTCGGCCATCAGGTCGAAGTAGACGCCTCGGGTCGTCGCGTACGTCTCCCAGTCGTCGGCGTAGATCACGATCGGGCGGTCGAGGTTGGCGTAGTCGAACATGATGGACGAGTAGTCCGTGACCAGCGCGTCGGCGGCCAGCGCGAGTTCCTCGACCGGGTCGTAGGAGGAGACGTCGATGATCCGGCCCGCGCGGCGCAGGCCCGTCAGGGGGGTCGCCGAGCCGTCGTAGAAGTAGTGGCCGCGGACGAGGAGGACGGTGTCCTCGCCGAGGTGGTCGGCGAGGGCGGCGAGGTCCAGGCGCGGGGTCCAGCCGGCCTCGTAGTCGCGGTGGGTGGGGGCGTAGAGGATGGCTCGCCGGCCGGGAGCGATGCCCAGGCGTTCGCGGACGGCGAGGACGTCCGCCGCCGTGGCGCAGTAGTAGACGTCGTTGCGCGGATAGCCGTGGTCCAAGGAGGCGAAGCGGGACGGGTACGCGCGTTCCCACATGCGGGTGGAGTGGCTGTTGGCGGAGACGCTGTAGTCCCACTTGTCGATGCGGGCCAGCAGGGCGGCGAAGTCCATGCCCTTGGCGGCGGCCGGGAAGCGCATCTGGTCCAGGCCCATACGCTTGAGGGGGGTGCCGTGGTGGGTCTGGAGGTGGACCGCGTCCGGGCGTTTGACCACCGCGTTGGCGAAGTTGACGTTGTTGACCAGGTACTTGGCCGTCGCCAGGACCTCCCAGTAGCGGCGGGTGCCGGGGGCGACGTGGTCCGTGCCGGGCGGGAGGAGCGCTTCGTTCTTCGGCGAGACCACCCACACCGGGTGGATGTGCGGGGCGAGTTCGGAGAGCTTCGCGGCGATCGCGGCCGGGTTACAGGTGACCCCGCGGTTCCAGTAGGCGGAGAAGACGGCCAGGTCCGGGTCGACCGGGCGGCCGAGCGCCCTGCGGTACTGGTGGTCGCGAAGCTTCGCACCGAGCTTGCGCCTGCGGGCCCGGACGGCCGATCTGGCCGCGCGGCGCGTGCGGTTGGCGGCCTGGAACGCGCGGTACTTGGTGTAGGCGCCCTCTTCGAGGAGGGAACGGCGAACGCCTTCGAGGCCGGCCGGGTGACGGTGGTGCTCCGGGCGCCGGCGGACCGCCGCGAGCGACGCCCGGCGGAAGAACTCCCGGGCCACCGCCTCCGGCATCGCCGAGCGGGCGAATGTGCGCAGGCAGTCCTGGACCATCACGTCGTAGAGGACGGCGTGGGGGCCGGGACGGTCCTGCGTGGTGCGGGCGAGGAGCGTCTCGTAGCGGTCGATCAGGGCGTAACGGTCGTCCGGGGTGAGCGGCGGGAGACTCTCGGGGCGCAACTCGCGGTGTTCGTACGCGATCTGGGGGAGGCAGGCGACGTGGTCGGCGTGCAGGAGGGCGGCATACGCGGCGAACGGCTCGTCGTCCGTGGTGAGGTCCTCCTCGTGCGCCCGCCAGAAGTCGGCGCGGATCGCGCGGTTGCCGAGCAGCGGGGCGAGGCGCAGGAGGTGCGGGGCGTCGTTCAGGGCGTGGGCGGTCCGGCCCGCGCGGGCCAGCAGGCGGCCGTCCTTGGAGGGCCTTTGGGGCGTCTGCCAGGTGGAGTGGACGTGGTCGAAGAGCAGGATGTCCACCGTGTCCGGCAACTCCGCCAGCTCAGCGGCGCGCTCGGCGACCGTGCGCGGGGCGCCCGTGGGCAGTCCGTCCCTGGCGTGGACGAAGTGCAGCCAGCGGCCGGACGCCCGTGCGGCCCCCGCGGCCCTGGCCTCGGCGTCTCCCGTGCCGTCCGGCAGGGGCAGCACCGTCAGCTCGGGTGCGTGCCCCTGGGCGGTCTCGCGGGCCCAGGCGCCGACCGCGGCGACGATCACCTCGACGTCCGGGAGGGGGTGGGCGGCCAGGCCGTCGAGGAGGGCGGTCAAGTGCCCCTGGGTGTTAGGGCCGTGGACGATGACGCTGAGCTCGGGCATCGCGGTGGACTCCTTCGCATGGTGACGTCTCGTCGTCGTCCGCCTTGTCGTCGGCCGGGCGTCCCCTTCTGGTTCATAGTGGCATTAGTCGGATGAATGGATCGGGTGTGATTGGGCCGATCGTGTCAGGTGTGCTGGTTGTGCTGGTCGTGTCGGGTGTTGCGGATCAGGAGGGAAGGGCGACCTTCTCCCGCCGCGGTTCCGGGCGTGCCTCCCGGAGCGGCCGGGGCGCCTTGCCCGTGCCGTTCGTGAACGCCTCGTACTCCTTCATGACCTCGTCCGTCGGACCGTCCATGAGCAGCTCGCCGCGCTCCAGCCACAGGACGCGGTCGCAGGTGTCGCGGATCGACTTGCTGCTGTGGCTGACCAGGAACACCGTGCCCGCCTCCTTGCGCAGCTCGCGGATCCGCTGCTCGGAACGCCGTTGGAAGGAGCGGTCACCGGTGGCCAGTGCCTCGTCGATGAGGAGGACGTCGTGGTCCTTGGCGGCGGCGATGGAGAAGCGCAGCCGGGCACCCATGCCGGAGGAGTACGTCCGCATGGGGAGGCTGATGAAGTCGCCCTTCTCGTTGATGCCGGAGAAGTCGACGATCTCCTGGTAGCGCTCCTTGATCTGCTCCCGGGACATGCCCATGGCCAGGCCGCCGAGGTAGACGTTGCGCTCGCCGGTCAGGTCGCCCATCAGGGCCGCGTTGACACCGAGGAGCGAGGGCTGGCCGTCGGTGTAGATCCTGCCGCTCTCCACCGGAAGCAGGCCGGCGACCGCCTTGAGCAGGGTCGACTTGCCGGAGCCGTTGGTGCCGATCAGACCGATCGCCTCGCCCTTGTACGCGACGAACGACACCTCCTTCACCGCGTGCACCTTGCGCACGCCCGCCGCCCTCTCGGCCTTCTCGCGGCGCATCATGCGGTTGAGGGCGGCGGTCGCGGAGCCGCGGCCGGCGCCGGTGCCGTTGACCCGGTAGACGATGTCGACGTGGTCGGCGACGACGGTGGGGATCTGCGCGTTCACGGAAGTCGAGTTCTCAGCCACGGCCGTACGTCTCCTCAGCCTTCCAGAAGTAGATGAAGCCGCCGACTCCGGCGAGCAGCGCCCAGCCCGTCGCGACCAGCCACACGTGGGGCGGCAGCTGGCCGGCGTGGAAGCTGTCGATCAGGGCGAAGCGCATCAGGTCGATGTAGACCGCGGCCGGGTTGCACTGGAGTGCCGTCATCGCCCAGTGGGGCAGATCGTCCTTGCTGAGCACCTTGTCGATGCTCCACATCACGCCCGAGACGTACATCCAGGTGCGCAGGATGAACGGCATCAGCTGGGCGATGTCCGGCGTCTTCGCACCCATCCGGGCCACGATCAACGAGACGCCGGCGTTGAAGGTGAACTGCAGCACCAGGGCGGGCACCGCCAGCACCCAGGACATGCTGACGGGCACGCCGAAGCAGAGCAGGATGACGATCAGCGCGGCCATCGAGAACAGCAGCTGCTGCAGCTGCTGGAGGCAGAAGGAGATCGGCAGCGCGGCCCGCGGGAAGTGCAGGGCCCGTACGAGGCCGAGGTTGCCGGAGATCGCCCGCGTGCCCGCCATGATCGAGCTCTGTGTGAACTGCCAGATGAACACGCCCGTAACCAGGAAGGGCACGAAGTCCGGCACGCCGTGAGAGGTGCCCAGCAGCAGGCCGAAGATGAAGTAGAACACCGCCGCGTTCAGCAACGGGTTCATCACCTGCCAGAGCTGGCCCAGCTTCGCCTGGCTGTACTGGGCGGTGAGCTTGGCGGTGGCGAAGGCGTTGATGAAGTGGCGTCGCGCCCACAGTTGGCGGATGTACTCGGGCAGGGAGGGGCGGGCACCGCTGACCGCGAGACCGTGGCGGGCGGCCAGGGCCGGGAGGTCGTCGTCGGCCGGGGCCGGTGCGGGGGGCGGTGTGTGGAGGACCTGGCTCACATCCGCTGCTTTCGTTCGGGGGAGGGGGTGCGCGCGTCCGGCTCGCGCCGGGTCCGTGGGCCCGGAGTTCCTTACGCTCTTCTTAACGATTTCTCACGTCGGGACGGGACCGTATCGTCGCAACGTGAGCGTAGGCCGAGTCGGCGTCGGAACGCAACCGTTTCGTCGTGACGAGCTACGCGAGGACGAGACCGTATCGACGCAAGGACGAGACCGTTTCGTCGCGGTGACGAGACTCTGGCGTCGAGGGGACGGGATCGTGGCGTCGTGGCGACGAGGCCGTGGCGTTGCGAGGGCGAGACGGTAGCGTCGCGGGGACGGGCCCGTTGCGTCGCTACGTGTTGCGTGGGGACGGAACCGTATCGTCGTAACGCCCTATGCTGGTCCGCATGACGACGAACGCCGACGGGCCCCAGACGCGTCCGCGCCGCCGCACCCCTGCGGGAGCTGCCGTACTCCGCGAGGATGTGACGGAAGCCATCCGCGCGGCCGTCTTCGAGGAGCTCGCAGCCGTCGGCTACGCGCGGATGTCCATAGAGGGCATCGCCCGCCGGGCGGGCGTCGGCAAGACGGCGGTGTACCGCCGCTGGCGCTCCAAGCTGCACCTCGTCCTCGACGTGGTCTCGGCGATCGCCATGCAGGGCCTGCCCACCCCGGACACGGGCTCCCTCGAGGGTGATCTGCGACTGCTGTACGAGATGACCTCCCGTGCGCTGCGCCACCCCGTGGCCTCGCAGATCATCCCGGACCTCCAGGCCGAGGCGGCCCGCAACCCCGAGATCGCCGAGGCCATGCAGAAGGCCCTGCGGGAGGGGCAGGAGGGCGTCGCCAGCGGGATCGTCGCGGCGGCGGAGCGGCGCGGCGAGGTCCGTCCGGGCATCGACGAGGAGCTCGCCCTCGACCTGATTTCGGGCCCCCTGTACTGGCGTTCGGTGGTGATCCGCAGCGCGAAGCTCCCGAAGGGATACTTGGGGGCCTTGGCGCGAGCGACCAGTGAGGCGCTCAAGGCGCTCTGACTGGAGGGCCCAAGAGAGTAGTGATCGCCGAGGACAACGCCCTCCTCGTGTTCACCGTGGATCGTCCGGAACTGGAGGACGTCATGCGCGACGACCCGTACTACCACCGCACCCCGGGTGTCGAGGTCCGTTCGATCCGTGAATGGACCCCGGTCGTGGGCGCCCCGGAATCCGCCTAGGTATCCGCGCGCGTGCACCACGCCCGCGCCTACGCGCGTGCCGCCTCCGGATGCAGCCGAACCCAGCCCGCCCACGCCGACATGATCATGTCCTGGACGTCGTGCTTGGCCTTCCAGCCCAGTTCGGTGGCGATGCGGTCGGCGGAGGCGACGACCCGGGCTGGGTCGCCGGGGCGGCGCGGGGTGACCGTGGGGGGACGGTCGTAGCCGGTGACGGCGTTGATGCGGTCGATCATCTCGCGCACCGAGACGCCCTCCCCGCGGCCGATGTTGAGGGTGAGGTCGCGGCCGGGGGCCGCCTGCAGGGCGCGGGCCGTGGCCACGTGGGCCTCGGCCAGGTCGACGACGTGGATGTAGTCGCGGACGCAGGTGCCGTCGGGGGTGGGGTAGTCGTCGCCGAAGATGCGCGGGGGCGCCTTCTCCGTGAGCTTCTCGAAGACCATGGGGATGAGATTGAAGACGCCCACGTCCGCGAGTTCGGGGCTTGCCGCGCCCGCCACGTTGAAGTAGCGCAGCGAGGCCGTGGACAGGCCGGTTGCCCGGCCCGTCGCCCGCACCAGCCACTCGCCGGCCAGCTTTGTCTCGCCGTACGGCGACATGGGCACGCACGGCGTCTCCTCCGTCACCAGGCCGTCGCGACCCGCGGCGGCGTCCGGCATGCCGTACACCGCGGCGGAGGAGGAGAAGACGAAGGAGGGGACGCGGGCCGCGGTGACCGCCTCCAGGAGGACGCGCAGGCCCTCCAGGTTCTCGCGGTAGTAGTGCAGGGGGAGGTCCACCGACTCGCCCACCTGTTTCTTCGCCGCCAGGTGCACCACGCCGGTGACGTCGTGGTCGGCGAGGGTGCGCGCCAGCAGCGCCCCGTCCAGCGTCGAGCCCACGACCAGGGGCACCTCGTGCGGCACGCGCTCGGCGATGCCGGTGGACAGGTCGTCGTACACCACGGTCCTCTCGCCCGCCTCGGTCATCGCCCGGATGACATGTGCCCCGATGTAGCCGGCGCCGCCGGTGATCAGCCAGGTCATGTGCGGCCGTCCCCTCGTCAGTTGGCCCCTGGGTGGTGCGAGCTCGTGCGCGGTATGTGCGGCTTTCAGTCAATCAGGCGGCGGAGCCTCCTGTGGACGACTGCCGCGACTCCCCGTGCTCCTGGCGCCACGCGCAGTGCCAGCGCCCCGGAGTGTGTGGCGTACGGCTGCACGAGCACGACGGCGTGGCGGGCGCTCACCACGGCGCGACGGCGCAGCCGACCGGCGCCCGTGACGGCGTGCGCAGTCACTTCGCGGCCCGTGCTGTCCGCGAACAGTACGTGCAGGCGCAGGTCCCAGGTGCCTGCGCCGCACGCCCCGAGCGCCGCCAGGTCCACGGTCGTATCGGCCGTCCAGGTGCCGTCCAAGGCGGGGGTGAATGCGACGGAACCGGCGCCGGCCGCACGCACGCACCCCCTTCCCCCGCCGTCGCGCATCCGCCACTCCACCTCCACCGCCTCGGGGCACGCCTCCTCCATCCGGCCGTACAGCTCGTGCAGGCGCAGCCGCAGGAGGGTGCCACGCGCGCGTGGGCGCAGTTGTGCGTCGACCGTGAAGGGGAGGAGGCGGACGGGGCGGGTCAGCAGGGGCTCCAGGGTGACCTGGGGGAGGTCGGCGGACCAGACGGGCGTGCCGTCCGCGGCGCGCGTGTAGGGCGGGAGCAGGCGCGCCGGGCGGGCCGCCAGCTCCCTGAGCCGGGGCAGGTCACGCGGCTCGGTGGAGGCGAGGACGACCCGCGCGAGGAGACGGCCGGGTGCGGTCGGGTCGGGCGTCCAGTCGGCGGCGTCGTACTCCGCGAGGTACGCCCGCGTGTGCGTCCACCACGCGCGCTGGTATCGCGTGTCGCGCAGCCCCAGCTCGCGCGCGTACATGCGCAGCTCGTGGTCGAGGAACTTGGCGCGTGCCGCCCGCGCGAGCTCCTTCTGCCCGGCGCCCAGCAGGATCTCGTAGGCCATCCGGCTCGCCTCCGTGCGCGCCCGCCAGTTGTCGATGCCCGCGCGGTCCAGGGAGATCGACAGCCGCTCGGCGGACCGGCGTACGTGCCACACGTACACGCGCTCCGGGACGAGCGCGAAGCGCGGGCCGGCGGCGAGCACGCGCGCGGTGAAGACGACGTCCTCGTAGCGGAAGCGGCCTTCGGGGAAACGGATGCCGTGCGCGTTCAGGAAGGCGGTGCGGTAGAGCTTGTTGACGCAGAGCGTGTCGTGGACCAGGTGCGGGCGCCGTGCGGGACGCGCGATCACGGCACGCTCCGCGTACAGGCGCCCCTGCCAGGGCACTTCGCGTCCCGAGGGCAGCTCGCGGCGCACGCACAGGCCGCCCGCCACCTCCGCGCGCTCCTCGGTCGCCGCTGTGAGCAACGCGTCCACCGCACCCGGCGGCAGTACGTCGTCGCTGTCGAGGAACATCACGTACGGCGCCGTCACCGCGTCGAGCCCGGTGTTGCGCGGGGCGCCGCAGCCACCGCTGTTGACCGCGCGCCGCACCACGCGCAGCCGCGGCTCCGCCCCGGCGAGGCGGGCGAGCAGCTCGGCGCTGCCGTCCGTCGAGCAGTCGTCGACGGCGACGACCTCACGCACGGCGGGACCCTGCGCGAGCGCCGAGCGCACGGCGTCGGTCACATGTGCGGCGTCGTTGTAGCCGATGACGACGACCGCGATCTGGGGGAGCTGACGGTGAGGCATGAGGTCCACGTGCCGGAGTCGGAGTCGGAGGAGAGGTGGGCGGGGCGTCCGGACCGCCACAGGCGGACGAAGGACAGCCCGGCGGCCGTGACCAGCAGCCCGTTGCGGACGAGCATCAGCGCGCAGCCGGTCCAGGTGGAGGCGATGACGTCGGGGTAGAGGGTGGGGAACACGGCGGTGCTCACCGCGGTGGCCACCACGACCAGCACGGCCACCGGACGCTGTGTGGTGTGCCGCGAGGTCAGGCACACGGCGGCCAGGCCCAGCAGCCAGATCATGTACTGCGGGCTGATCACCCGGCTGGTGACGACGAACAGGAGCAGGGCAGTCAGCGCGGCGTCGTACGGCGTCGCCTCGGTCCACCGCCTGGCCCTGAACCGCCACAGCAGCAGGAGCCCGAAGGAGACGGCCGTCAGGGCGAGACAGGCGTGCGCGACGGCGGAGACGTGCGGGCCGGTGAACTCCATCGCGCCGTACTGGTACCGCACCTTGCCCGGCCACCCGGCGTGCGTCGCGAGGCCGAGGACCGTGCCGCCGAGGGACTCGATCTGCACGCCCCTTCCGCCCTGTTGGCGCAAGAAGGCAAGAGAATTGTTGAACGAAACTACGAGAGGAATGAGGACCGCGCCCCCCGTCACCGCCGCCCACGTCCACACCGACCGAGTCGCCCGCCCCTTCGCCACCCCCACCAGCAACAGCAGCGGCCACACCTTCACCAACGCCGCGAGCGCCGCGAACGCCCCGCACACGCGCGTGGAGCGCGACAGCGCCAACAGTGAGACGACGGCAAGCGCCGTGACCTGGACGTCGTAGCGCGCGAGCGGGAGGCGCAGCAGCAACGGCAGCGCGCCCACCCACAGCACGGCACCGCGCAGGCTGCGGCCGGGCCGCAGGCCGGCGCGGGCCAGCGCCACCGTGACGACCGCGTCCGACGCGAGGGTGAGGACGACGAACGCCTGGAGGTACGTCAGCCACGGCAGCAGCCCTGGCGCCAGCAGTACCGGTCCGGCGCCCGGCGGGTACTGCCACAGCCTGTCGTGGGCCGGGAAGGCGCCGTGGGAGAGCACGACGTACCAGTGGTGGTACAGGCGCCACACCTCCCGGGCGACGCGGCCTCCCAGCAACGGCAGGGAGTCGTGGGCGAGCAGCCACAGCATCAGGGCTCGGGTGGCGAGCCAGGCGGCGGCGAGCGGCAGGAGGCGGCGGCGACGTGTCATCACCGCGGATCGTAAGCCGCGCGAGTGGAGCGTAAGCGCTGATACCCCATCAATAGCCAGAAAGCGTCCATTAATAGCACAAAATCGGTCGCGTGTTGAGGGGAAAGCCGAGGTGCGCGAGGAGCGGCGCGGCCGGTGTCGTGGCGGTGGCCGTCCCCGCCGCCGTCATGCTCGCGCTCGGCCTGTGGGGCCTGGACCGCGGCGGCGCCTGGCGCGACGAGGCTGTCACCCTCCAGGTCGCCCGGCGCTCGGTGCCGCAGATCTGGCGGCTGCTGCACGGCGTGGACGCGGTGCACGGCCTGTACTACCTGCTCATGCACGCCGTCCTCACCGTCCGCCCAGCCGGCGGGGTGGCCGACGAGGTCGTCCTCCGCCTCCCGTCCGTCGGCGCCGCGGCCGCCACCGCCGGCCTGGTCGCGGCGCTCGGCACCCGGCTGGACCGGCCGCGGGTCGGCCTCTGGGCAGGACTGCTGTACGCGATCACCCCGCTGGCCGGCCACTACGCGCAGGAGGCCCGGTCGTACGCGCTGGTCGCGGCGGGGGCGGCCGCGGCGACGCTGTGGCTGACGAAGGCCATGGGCGGGCGGTCGTGGTGGCCGTACGCGGCCGTCGTCGCCGTCACCTGCCTCCTGCACGAACTGGCGGTGCTGCTGCTTCTCGCACACGCGGTGACACTCGCGCTCGCGCGGGCGCCGAGGCGCGTGTGGGGACGCTGGGCGGCGGCCTCCGGCGCCGCCCTGCTGCTCATGGCGCCCCTGGCGCTCGTCTCACGCCGGCAGGCCGGTCAGGTGGCGTGGCTTCCGGCGCCGGGCGTCGGCACGGCCGAGCGGCTGTTGCGGGAGTTCATGGGGCGGACGGACGGGGTGTTCTGGGCGTGCGTCGGTCTCGTCGCCGTGGCGTCGGCGGCGGGGCGGCGGTCGGAACTCGTGCGGGTGGCGCTGCCGTTGACGGTGGTGCCACCCCTGACTCTGATGGCCGTGTCGCAGGTGCGGCCGATGTACGACGACCGATACGTGCTGTACGCGCTGGCGGGCGCGCCGCTGCTGGCGGCCGCAGGAGCCGACCGTCTCCTGAGATCCCTACCCCGCACCGGCCCCCGCACCGGAACCCTCGTCGGCATCCTGGCCATCACCCTCGCCTTCGCCCACGAGCTCCCCCTTCACCGCCAGGACCGCACCCCCGCCCACCGCCCCGACAACCTCGCCGCCGTCTCCGCGCTCGCCGCGCGTGAACTGGGCCCGGGTGACCCGGTGGTGTTCCTGCCGTCCATCGGGCGGCGCTCGGCGCTGGCGTACCCGAAGGGATTCCGGCGAGTGCGGGACGTAGCCCTGAAGGCGTCCGGCCCGGCGTCCGGGACGCTGTACGGGCGTGAGGTCGCCGCCCCGGTGCTGCGCCGCAGGCTCGCCGCCCTCGACCGGCTCTGGGTCGTCGCCGAGCCGTACGCCCTGCGCACGCCCTGGTATCCGCGCAACCCGACCGAGCGGCTCAAGCTCATCACCGTGACCGAGGAGTTCGTACCGCGCGAGCCCCGGCGGGAGTTCTCCCGTGGCGGGGTCACCCTGCGCCTCTACGTGCGCCGCCCGCCCCAGAGTCGCCCGCCTACCGGCAGCCCGGCGCCTGCTGGCGGCCTGGCGTCAACCGGCAGCGGCAGCCCTGCGCCTACCGGCAGCCCGGCGTCTCCTCCAGTGCCGCCGCGTCCAGCGTCGTGGTGAGCTGGTCGAGGCGCTCGCGCAGCTCGCGGATCTCGTCGAGGTCGAAGCCGGTCGCGGCGACGATCCGGCGCGGCACCTGAAGGGCCCGCTCCCGCAGCGCGACCCCCTGCCCGGTCAGCCGCACCTCGACCGAACGTTCGTCGCGCGCGCTGCGCTCCCGCGTGACCAGGCCGGCCGCCTCCAGCCGCTTGAGGAGCGGCGACAGCGTGCCGGAGTCGAGACGCAGGTGCTCGCCCAGCTTCTTCACTGGCAGGTCGCCCTGCTCCCACAGGACCAGCATCACGAGGTACTGGGGGTAGGTGAGTCCGAGGTCCTTGAGGATCACGCGGTAGACGCCGTTGAAGGCGCGCGAGGCCGCGTGCAGGGAGAAGCAGATCTGGCGGTCGAGGCGGAGCCAGTTCTCCCCGGTCTCCCCGGCCTCGGTGATGGGCGTCTGGGTCGGCGTCATGGCCCCAGGATAGCTCTTGCGGGCCATTTAGTTGTGCACAATTGAATCGTGTGCTCTACTTGTGGTCGTGAGGGCGGCCGGACCGGGTCGCCGGAACGTGACTTGAGAGGGATGGTTCATCCATGGACGCGCTCTACACCGCTGTCGCCACCGCCACCCACGGCCGCGACGGCCGTGCCGTCTCCTCGGACGGCAAGCTGGACCTCCAGCTGGCCATCCCGGTGGAGATGGGCGGTAACGGCCAGGGCACCAACCCGGAGCAGCTGTTCGCCGCCGGCTACGCGGCCTGTTTCGCCAGCGCCCTGGGCATGGTCGGCCGCGCCGCCAAGGTGGACGTCAGCGAAGCCGCCGTCACCGGCGAGGTCGGCATCGGCAAGCAGGGCGAGGGCTTCGGCCTGGCGGTCACCCTCCGCGTCGAACTCCCCGACACGGTGGACCAGGCCACCGGCCGCAAGCTGGTCGAGCAGGCCCACCAGGTCTGCCCCTACTCCAACGCCACCCGCGGCAACATCCCCGTCGAGCTCGTCATCGAGTAGATCAAGTAGATCAAGTAGATCAAGTAGATCGAGCAGATCCCCCGCGGGAACCGTCGTCGACCCGCGCCAGCACCTCTCCCGTCCGCCGGCTCCACGCCACCACCACCGCCTCCTCGGGCACCTTGCGCCAGCGCGTCAGCAGCAGCCAGCGCACGTGGTAGCGGCGGGCGATGGAGGTGCGCTCGGCGCGGGTCGCGGACGGGGAGAGGTAGGCCTGGACGTCGGCGAGCCGGCGAAGCCGGACCCGCTCGTCCAGGGCCGCGTCCGGCCAGGCGGGCGCGGCGAGGTTCGGGCCGTAGCCCGCGATCGCGTGGACGGCGTAGTACCCGTCGGTGATCACGACCTCGCCGGGCCCGATGTGCCGCGCGGCCCAGTCGTACGAGGGCCAGTCCGGCGGCTGCTCGAAGCCGACCGGGTCCAGCGAGGGCGGCACCACGGCCCCCGCCTGCACGGTGAGGAAGCCCAGGCAGGCCCCGGCCGTCGCCACCGTGCCCAGCGCCCGCCGCCACACCGGCCACGGCCGCACCGCCGCCAGCTCCACCGCCAGCGCGAACTGCGGCCCCACGAGCGTCAGCCCGAGGATCCGGCCGTAGGTGTAGTGACCGCTGAACCAGCCGTACGTCACCACCAGGCAGTCCAGTACGAACATCAGCGCCAACGGATCCCGCCACGACGTTCTGCGCGCCCGCAGCCACAGCACCGGCACCCCCAGCAGCGCCAGCCAGAAGTGCCCGCCGAGGCCCAGGTACAGCCGTTGGTGCATCGCGTCCACACTGCCGTCACCGGCCAGGGCGAACACGTCGAAGTACGGCCAGCTCGCCGCGACGGCCAGTGCCATCGCGCCCGCCACCGCCCACCGCAGCACCACCGCCGGTCGCCATTCCCGCTGCCACCCGGCGACACAGGCCACCGCCCCCAGCACCGCCGCCACCGACGTGATCGGATGGACGAGCAGGATCAACCCGTACAGCGCGCCGAGCCCCGCGTACCCGGTGAAGCCGCGCAGCCCGCTGGGTCCCACGTACCGCACCTGCCGCGTGTCCCGTGCCCGTGTGCCCGTCAGGGACCAGGCCCAGAAGGCGAGCCCGATCGCGAATGCGGACGGGTAGGCGAGGGTGCCGGTCATCGACATCAGCCCGAGATAGCCGCTCCACCAGGCCCGCTCGGTACCCCACAGCAGCGTCATCGAGGCCAGCGCCAGCACCGGCGCCCACGGCCGGGGCGTCAGCACACGCACGAAGCGGCCGATGCCGGTCAGCAGCACCAGCAGGTTCACCGGCCCGGCGAGCTTCACCACCGCCCAGCCGGACAGCCCCGTCAGCCGGGCGAACGCGCCCTGCGCGACCGCGTACGGCGAGTAGTACGGGCTGCCCGCGCCCGGCAGGTCCGCCATCGGGTGGCGGGGGTGGAGGAGATGCGCCTCGAGGCGTTCGACGACCGCCGCGTGCTGGCCCGCGTCGCAGCACAGCGGGACCCGCCAGTACGCCAGCGACATCACCAGCCAGAACAGGAAGCCGAAGACCTGGTACGGGGTCGGATGCCGGACGCGGCCGCCGCGCAGCGCCGTGGCTCCGCGCGCCGGCCGTCGGACGAGGGCGCCGGCGCTCACCGGACCGGCACGGGGACGGAAAGGGACATCAGGGGCATTGGCCGTATCTTCCCGCTGGAGTCAACGGCCCTACCGACTGTCACCTCATCGAGTGAGCCTGCTTGATCCGGTCCTGCATGGGCACGACGACCCGACCCCGCACGACGGGCTCCAGCAGCAGCGGCACCCCCACCACCGGCAGCAGCCACGCCAGCACGATCAGCCGGTCGCCCCAGATGTTGATGTCGGGGTGCCCGGCCTGGGTGAGGATCCCGGTGAACGCGGCCGCGAGCAGGAAGCAGCCGAACGCCCGGCGCCGCAGCGCCCCCCACGCCCCCGCGGCCAGCGCGGCCACGAAGAACGGCTCCCACAGCTGCCGCCGCAGCCACTCCACCCAGAAGTTGAGCTGGAGGTGGTAGAACTCCGACCACGGGTGGGCCCGGTCGGGCCGCGAGAAGTGGCCGGTGAGCAGGTCCTGGAGGCTCTCCGACTCGGACGGATAGTGCAGCACCTTCGCCAGCAGCAGCGTTCCGAGCGCACCGCAGCAGCCCGCCGCCGTGACCGCCACGAGGCCGCGCCCGTACGGCGCGCCCGCCCGCCGTCGTCGTACACCGATCGCCGCGCCCGCCCCCGCCAGGCACAGTCCGAGGAACAGTGCCTGGGAGTGCTTCACGGTGAACAGCGCGGCCAGCGCACCGCAGACGAGCAGAGTCCCCGTCCGCACCCGCCCGTCCAGTGCCAGCGCGCAGCCCCACACCGCCGTCAGGGTCAGCGTCAGCAGCAGGCCCTCGGTCATCGGGCGCATGGCGGTGGTGCCGCACGGCAGGACGTAGAACAGGGCCTGCCCGGTCAGGCACAGGGCCGTCGGAGTGCGCAGCGTCCGCAGGATCAGGAAGGCGAGGACACCGCCCGCGACCGTGACGACGACGCTCGCCGCCCACAGGCCCCACGTCACGCCGAGCACCGTGATGAACGGCAGCAGGAACACCGGGTAGCCGGGCCGCACCTCGAAGATCCGCATGAACCGTTCGGGCATGTACGGCACGGTGTGCCCGCCGGTCTGCCCGGCCTCGAGCCGTGCCCCGACGGCCTGCCACTCCTGGGCCCGGCACGCTGCCAGGACCCGTGCGGTGGGGTCCGGCCGGTGGAAGCGGATCACGTCCACGCTCTGGTTGCGGCGCGTGATCGACGCCTTGCCCGAGCAGGCGTAGTCGATGGTCCTGGCCGCCGCCGCGTGCTTGTCCTCGCCGCGCAGGCTCAGCGCGTAGGACAGGTAGTTCTTGGTGTCGGGGGTGTCCCGGCCGGTGACGTTCGCGAGCTGGAGCAGGGCGAAGACCGCGGCCAGGACGAGTACCCAGGTACGGGGCCTCATGAGGATGCGAGCAGGTCGTGCTGCCCGGCGCCGGCCGGTTCCGGCACCCGGGCCGTGGCGGACGCCGGTGGCATGGACTCGCCCAGCATCAGGGTCCGTACGACGCGTTCGGCGGCGTGCCCGTCGTCGTACTCGCAGTACCGCGTCCGGAAGCCGGCCCGCAGCCGCGTCGACTCCTCGTCCCGCCAGCTGCCGGAGGCCAGCAGCCAGGCCAGTTCCCGGTAGGTGCGCGAGACATGGCCGGGGGGTTCGGCGGTGATGTCGAAGTAGGCGCCCCGGCTCGCCGTGTACGCGGCCCAGTCGTCGGCGTGGACGACGATCGGCCGGTCCAGGTTGGCGTAGTCGAACAGCAGGGCCGAGTAGTCGGTGACCAGCACGTCGGAGGCGAGCATGACGTCCTCGACGTGCGGCTCGTCCGTCGCGTCGACCAGCACCCCGCGCCGGTGCAGGTCCGCCAGGCCCAGCCCGCGCGCCGGGCCGGTGGCGAGCGAGGGGTGCAGCCGTACGACGAGGGTGTGGCCCTCGCCCAGGTCCTCGGCGAACCGGGCCAGGTCGAGGCGGTCGACATGGCCGCCGCGCCGGTAGTCGCGGCGGGTCGGCGCGTACAGCACCACCGTGTGGTCCTGCGGGATGCCCAGCCGCGCCCGGGCCGCCGCACTCTCCTGCGGCCCGGCACCGACCAGGACGTCGTTGCGGGGGCTGCCCGTGCGCGCGGACGTGAAGTGGCACGGGTACGCCCGCTCCCACACCAGCTCGGAGTGCCGGTTGGCGACCAGGCTGTGGTCCCAGCGGTCGGCGCGGCGCAGCATCTGCGGCACGTCGAAGCCGTGCCGGGCGCCGGGCTTGTCGAGCAGGTCGGCCGCCATGTACTTCAGCGGGGTGCCCTGGTGGGTGTGGATGTGCACGCTGCCGGGGCGTTTGACCAGCGTGCCCGGCCAGTTGACGTTGTTGACGAAGTACGTCGCCCGCGAGGTGATCTCGCGGTAGCGCAGGGAGTCGAGGAACACGTGCTCCACGCCCGCCGGCAGCAGCGTCGCGTCCGCCGCCTCCTCCTCGCTCCGCACCACCCACACCCCGCGGATGTGCGGGGCGATCTCCAGCGCCTTGCGGTAGACGGCCGCCGGGTCGCCGAGCACACCCCGGTGCGAGAACGCCGAGTACACGGCGAGGTTCGGGTCGAGCGGACGGCGGGCGTGGAGCACCGACCACCCCTGCTTGACCCGCCCGGCCGCCGCCTTGCGGGCCGGCAGCACCCGCCGTACGAGCTCCCGGCCCGCGCGCTCGGCCTGCCGCCTCACCAGGTAGGCCGCGTAACCGCCTTCCAGCAGCCGCAGTTCACCGTCCACCGGCGCGCCCGCCGGCTTGTGCGTGCGGAACATCTCCGCCGTGAGCCGGAAGAACTCGGCCTTGTCCGACGACGGCAGCCGGTCCGGCTTGGCGAGGATGTCGAGGCAGTGCTCGCCCATCTTGCGGTGCAGGTACGGGCGCCAAGTGGCCAGGGCCGGGCGGGAGTCGACGAAGGCGAAGACCCGCTCGTACTGCTCGTGGATGTCGAAGTGCTTGCGGCTGGTGGTGGACAGGATGTTTCCCTGGCGGCGCTGGCGGTAGTTCAGGCAGATCCGGTCCAGCGTGGCGATCCGCCCGGCGCTGAGCATGACCGGGAACGTCCAGGGCGTGTCCTCGTAGTAGCCGGGCGGGAACTCGAAGCCGTTCTTCGCCACGAACTCCCGGCGGTAGACCTTGTTCCAGACCACCATCAACAGGTCGAGGATCTCGGGGTGTTCGGCGACCGTGAAGGTGCCGTCGCCCGCCTCTGTGAGCACGTGGGCGAGGACGTTGCGCCGCGTCCCGCCCCACCAGTAGGTGCGGGCGTAGTCGAAGACCAGGACGTCCGGGTCGGCCGTCTCGTCGAGCCGGTCGGCCATCGCGCGCAGCGCGCCCGGGGTGAGGGTGTCGTCGCTGTCGAGGAAGAAGAGGAAGTCGCCGGTGGCGTGGGGGATCCCGGCGTTGCGGGCGCGGCCCAGGCCGACGTTCTCCGGCAGGTGCAGCACCGTGACGCGCGGGTCGCGGGCCGCGTACTCGTCGAGGATCGCTCCGCAGCCGTCCGGGGAGCAGTCGTCGACGGCGATCACCTCGATGTCCCGGTACGACTGCTCCAGGACCGAGTCGAGGCACTCGCGCAGGAAGCCCTGCACCTTGAAGCAGGGAATGATGACGCTGAAGCGGGGCACTACGGGGTCAGCTCCTTACGAGGGTGGCGGCGGCGGGGGCCGGGACGCGCTCCGCGAGCGGCAGTACGGGCGGGATCGCCTCCGGCGGCTCGCCGAGCAGCACCCGGCGTACGACCCGCTCGGCGGCCCGGCCGTCGTCGAACTGGCAGAAACGCGCCCGGAAGGCGGCCCGCAGCGCGCGTGACTGCGGCCCCGCGTACGAACCGTCGCGGAAGACCCCGGCAAGCTCCTGAGGCGTGCGGGCCACCGGGCCCGGCGGTGCCTCCAGCAGATCGAAGTAGACGCCCCGTGTCTCCTGGTAGACCTCCCAGTCGTCGGCGTACACGACGATCGGCCGGTCCAGGTTGGCGTAGTCGAACATGATCGACGAGTAGTCGGTGACCAGCGCGTCGGCGGCCAGACAGACGTCCTCGGAGGAGCGGTGCGAGGTGACGTCGATGATCCGGCCGCTGCTGTTCCCGCGCCCCCGGTCGTAGAAGTAGTGGGCGCGCAGCAGCACCACGACGTCCTCGCCGGCCTCCTCGCAGAAGGCCTCCAGGTCCAGACCCGCCTCGAAGCCGGTGTGGTGGTCGCGGTGGGTGGGGGCGTAGAGGACGGCCGTCCTGCCCTCCGGAACGCCCAGTTCGCGGCGGACGCGGGCCACGTCGTCGGCGGTCGCCGTGCAGTAGACGTCGTTGCGTGGATAGCCGTACTCCAGGGACTCGTACGAGCCGGGGAAGGCGCGCTCCCACATCTGGGTGGAGTGGCGGTTGGAGGAGAGGTTGTAGTCCCAGCGGTCGACGCGGCCCAGCAGCTTGGCGAAGCTGCCGGTCGCGGCCGCCACCACGGGGTACGTCGACTGGTCGACGCCCATCTTCTTCAGCGGGGTGCCGTGCTGGGTCTGCACGTGCACACTGCCCTCGCGCTTGACCACGCCCTCGGCGAAGTTGGCGTTGTTGACGAGGTACTTGGCGCGGGCCAGGACCTCCCAGTAGCGGCGGCTGCCGATCACCGCGTGGTCGATGTCCTTCGGCATGGCGTGCGCCTGGTCGGGCTCGACCAGGAACACCGAGCGGATGTGCGGGGCGAGTTCGCGGGCCTTGGCGTGGATCGCGGCCGGGTTGCAGGTGTAGCCGCGGCCCCAGTAGGCGCAGTACACGGCCAGGTCGGGGTCGAGTGGGCGGCGCAGCTGCCTCCGGTACAGCAGGCTGGTGCGCAGCATGCGGGGGCGCGGGACGAGCTGGGCGGCCCTCGTCGCACACTGGTTGGCGCCGCGCAGCGCGCGGAACGCCGTGTACGCCCCGGCCGCCAGCAGCCGGTGCTGCACGCCCAGGCGGCCGCCGGGCCTACGGAAACCGGTCGGGCGGTGACGGCGGTAGAGCTTGCCCGCCCGGCGGAAGAACGCGCGCTTCCTGGCCGGCAGCCGCCGAGGATGGGCGGCCGTCTTCAGCACCGTCGCGAACAGTTGCTCGAACAGCTGCTCCGAGCGTGCGCCGGACAGCCCCTGCTCGGTTGCCCGCGTGAGCACCAGGTCGGTCTGGTCGAGCAGCTCGAAGTGGTGCGCGCCCGGCTGGTTGAGCCGGCTGCCCTGCCGGCGCACCAGATGCCGTACGACGACACCGCGCAGCACCGCCATCCGCTCGGCCGCGATCGTGACCAGGCCGCCGAAGCCCACGTCCGTGAAGTGCCCGTCGGGGAAGGCGAGCCCATGGTCCGTGACGAACGCCCTGCGGTAGGCCGCGCTCCACGCGGGCAGCTGCACGCCGGTCACCTCGGGTGCCCGCTCGGGGGCGAAGGCCCCCGCCGGTGCCTTCGCCAGCAGCGGCGCGGCCGGATTGGTCGGCTCACCCTCCCACCAGGGGGTCCGTTCGTGCTCGAAGTACAGGACGTCGACGTCACCGGTGGCGTCGAGGCGGTCGGCCAGCGCGGCCAGCGCGCCCGGCACGAGCACGTCGTCGCCGTCGAGGAACAGCAGATACACGCCGTTCGCCGCCCGCATCCCCGTGTTGCGCGCCCCGCTCGGACCGGCGGACGGCGGCGAGTGCACCGGGGTCACCCGCGAGTCCCGCTCGGCATACCCGGCGGCGACGTCCGCCGCGGGGGCGTCGGGCGCGTCGCAGACCGGGATCAGCTCGAAGTCGCCGAAGGACTGGGCGAGGACGGAGTCCAGCGCCAGGGACAGCCGGCCGGCGACCCCCTGGGACGGGACGATGATGCTGAAGCGGGGCATTCTGCTCTTTCTCTGTCGGTGACCTGGTCGCGGTCCTGGCGCTCAGGCCGTACGGATACGGCCCGGCCGCCCGGTCGGTCGCCAGGTGGACGGCCGGGTCGGGGTGGGCCGCGAGGTGCTGGGGCGCATACGAACTCCCGGAAAGGCAAACGGCGTTCAGTGGCTCTCGGTGACGGGGCGGGGCCCGGAAGGTTGCGGCACCGTTGCGAGCGGGGAGCGCGCGAGCGCGCTTGCCGCCGACGGCGCGGGGTGGCGCTCGTCGAGCGGCACGAACGGCGGCAGCCCCGCCGTCTCGCCCAGCACCACATGGCGTACGACCCGTTCGGCGGCGTGTCCGTCGTCGTACGGGCAGAAGCGCTCCCGGAAGGCGGTGCGCAGCTGGGTGGAGCGGGAGCCGCGCCAGTGGCCGGTCGCGAAGATGTCGATCAGCTCGTCCTCGCTGCGCGCGACCGCGCCCGGCGGGAAGGAGCGCAGGTCGAAGTAGGTGCCGCGGGCCGCCTCGTACGCCTCCCAGTCGTCGGCGTGGATCACGATCGGCCGGTCGAGGTTGGCGTAGTCGAACATGATCGACGAGTAGTCGGTGAGCAGCACGTCCGAGGCGAGGCACAGGGACTCCACGCTCGGGTGGCCGGTGACGTCGATGACGCGGCCGCCCCCGGCCAGGGGGCCGTCGTGCCAGTAGTGGGCGCGGGCCAGGATCACGAAGCGCGGGCCCAGGCGGCGCAGGACGCGCTCCAGGTCGAGGGTGGTGCGCTGGGTGCGGCGGTGGTCGCGGTGGGTGGGGGCGTACAGGATCGCCACCGTGCCCTCGGGGATGCCGAGCAACGCGCGCAGCCGGGTCACGTCCGCCGAGGTCGCCTGCTGGAGGGCGTCGTTGCGGGGGTAGCCGTACTCGAGCGTGGTGTAGCCGCCGGGGTAGACGCGCTCCCAGGTCAGCGTGGTGTGGCGGTTGGCGGACAGGACGTAGTCCCACTTGTCGACGCCCTTGAGGAGCTCCCCGAAGTCCATGTCGCGGGCGGCCGCCGGATGCTCCTGGAGGTCGAGGCCCATGTGCTTGAGCGGGGTGCCGTGCTGGGTCTGGACGAACACCTGGCCCTTGCGTTTGACCAGGCGGCGGTCGAAGTTGACGTTGTTGACGAGGTACTTGGAACGGGCGAGCGCCGTCCAGTAGGCGGCCGTGCCGGGGCTCAGCCGGCGGGGGCCCGGCGGGATCGTGGGGTGGTGCTCGGGGCGGGCGATCCACGCCGTGCGGATGTGCGGGGCGTGGGTGCGGAAGGCGGTCTCCAGCGCGCCCGGGTTGCAGCCGTGGCCGCGGCCCCAGGAGGCGGCGAAGACGGCGCGGTCGGCGCGCAGCGGGAGGCGGAGCTGGACGCGGTAGTGCAGCTGGAGGGCCGCGGCCCGCACGGCCTTGAGCAGGCGGCCGGCGAGCTTGGCGGTCCGGCGGCGCAGGGTCATCGCCCGTTGCAGCACGCGAAACGTGCGGTGCAGGCCGAGGTGGACCAGGGTGTGGCGCAGCCGGGAACGGAGCGGGACGGGGGCGCCGGGAGCGCGGTAACGGCGATAGTGGGTGCGGGCCTTGCGCAGGAACTCGGCGCGGGCGGCGCGCGGCAGCCGGCCCGGCTTGGTGAACACCGTCGAGAGGTGGTCGACCATGCGGCGGAACAACAGCGGCCGCCAGCGGGCCAGTTCGGGACGTTGCTCGATGAACGCGAAGACCCGGTCGTACTGCTCGAACACGTCGAAGTGCCTGCGGCTGGTGGTGCCGAGGATGTTGCCCTGCCGGCGCTGCCGGTAGTGCACGCACACCCGGTCGAGGGTCGCGATCGTCTGCGCCGCCATCAGGACCGGGTAGGTCCAGGGCGTGTCCTCGTAGTAGCCGGGCGGGAAGGTGAGGCCCTCGCGCGCCACGAACTCCCGCCGGTACGCCTTGTTCCAGGCCACCATCAGCACCTTGAGCAGGCCGGGGCGGTCCGCAAGCCGGAAGGGGGCCGGGCCCTTCTCGGTGAGCTGGGCGGCGACCTTGTTGCGGACGGCCTCGCCGGACCAGTACGTACGCGCGTAGTCGTAGACCAGGACGTCCGGTTCGCCGGTCTCCTTGACGCGGTCGGCGATCGCGCGCAGCGCGTCCGGGGTGAGCGTGTCGTCGGAGTCCAGGAAGATCAGGTAGTCGCCGGTCGCCTCCTCCATCCCGGCGTTGCGGGCCCGGCCCAGGCCCCGGTTCTCCGGCAGGTGCAGCGCTCGTACGCGCGGATCGCGGGCCGCGAACTCGTCGATGATCGCGCCGCAGGCGTCCGGCGAGCAGTCGTCGACGGCGATCAGTTCGAGATCGGGATACGACTGGGAGAGCACCGATTCCAGGCACTCGTGCAGGTACGCCTGAACCTTGTACGCGGGGACGATGACACTGAACCTGGGCAAGGGACATCCATGGGTCGGCGCGGGCGGTAGACCCTGCCGTCGCCTTCCCGCCTGCCCGCCGAGCGGACGACGGGAATGCGACAACATGGCCTTGCCCGGGAACGGCCGATGGGGTGACTTGGTTACGGCGCGTACGGCATACGGGGGATGCGTGGTGAACGGGACGGGGCGGCCCGATGTCGGGCCGCCCCGTCAAGTAGGGGTGTTTTCCGGCTACTTCACCGCGCCCGCCATCACCCCGGAGACGAACTGCCGCTGGAACGCGAAGAACACGGCCAGCGGGATCACCATGGAGATGAACGCACCGGGCGCCAGCACGTCGATGTTGTTGCCGAACTGGCGTACCTGCGTCTGCAACGCGACCGTGATCGGCTGCGTGCCGGACTTGGTGAACACCAGCGCGACCAGCATGTCGTTCCACACCCACAGGAACTGGAAGATGCCCAGGCTCGCGATCGCGGGCCCGCCCAGCGGCATCACGACCCGCGCGAACAGCCGCAGCTCGCCGGCTCCGTCGAGGCGGGCCGCCTCCAGCAGCTCGCGGGGGATCTCCGCGAAGAAGTTCCGCAGCAGGAACACGGCGAAGGGCAGGCCGAAGCCCGTGTGGAACAGGACGACACCGAGGGCCGTGCCGAACAGGCCGATCTTGCCGAACAGTTCGGCGATCGGGATCAGCGCGACCTGAACCGGGACGACCAGCAGGCCGACCACGCCCAGGAACCACCAGTCGCGGCCCGGGAACTCCATCCAGGCGAACGCGTAGCCCGCGAGGGAGCCGATGACCACGACCAGGAGCGTCGCCGGGACCGTGATCAGGACCGTGTTCACCAGGGAGCTGGTGATGTCGCCGTTCTCGAGCAGCTTCTGGTAGCTGTCGAAGGTGAGTTGCGAGGGTCGGCTGAAGACCTTCCACCAGCCGCTCGCGCTCATGTCCGTCGGCGTGCGCAGTGAGGAGATGAGCAGACCGATCGTCGGCACCAGCCAGAACAGGCCGACGACGATCAGGAACACCCGGACCAGGCCGCCGCCGAGCTTCTCCACGATCCGCGCGCTGAGCGACCGCCTCGCCTTCACGGTCTCGACGGGGGCCACCTCGGTGAGACCTTCGGCATGCGTCGTCATCGCCGCACCTCCCGCCTGAGCCTGCGGACGTTGAACCACATCACCGGGATCACCAGCAGCAGCAGGAACACCGCGATCGCGCTGGCGATGCCCGGCTGGTCCTCGGAGAAGCCCTTGCGGTACAGCTCCAGGGCGAGGACGTTCGCGTCGTCCTGGGAGGAGCCCGGGGCGATGATGAAGACCAGGTCGAAGACCTTCAGCACGTTGATCATCAGCGTGACGACGACGACCGCGAGGACGGGCGCGAGGAGAGGCACCGTGACCCTGCGGAACACCTGCCACTCGTTGGCGCCGTCGACCCGGGCGGCCTCCAGCAGCTCACGGGGCATGCCCGCGAGCCCGGCCGCGATCAGCACCATCGCGAAGCCCGCCCACATCCAGATGTACGAGCCGATGATGGCCGGGGTGACCAACGACGGGCCGAGCCAGTCCAGGCCGTTGTACGGCTCCTTGAAGTTGCTCGCGGGCAACCGGAGTTGAGCCCCGTCCGCCTTCGCCGGAAGCGTGAACGTGCCGTCGGCCGCGGCCTTCGCCGACGCCACCACCTTGCCGTCCTTCACCGCCTCGATCCGCATCCCCGCGTAGCCCACCTCGGACGGGTCCGGCGCGCCTAGAGTGCCCACGCCCTTGCCCCGGGTGAAGTCCTGCCAGGTGCTGCCGGTGATCTTCCCCGGGTCGGCCTTAGGCGCCACCGCCGGCTCGGCGCTGTCGGGCATCTGGTCGGGGGCGACGCCGACGAGGGGCAGGGTGACGGTTTCGCCGGTGTGGACGGGGGTCTTGGTGATGAAGCCGCCCTGTGCGGCTTGCAGCGGCGAATCACGGCCCGGGTGCGCCTTCGGGAACGCCGACGACTCGGCGAACGTGTCGTGGACGCCCACCCACACCGCGTTGGCGACGCCCTTGTCCGGGTCCTGGTCGTAGACCAGACGGAAGATGATGCCGGAGGCGAGCATGGAGATCGCCATCGGCATGAAGACGACCAGCTTGAACGCCGTTCCCCAGCGCACCCGTTCGGTCAGCACCGCGAAGATCAGACCGAGGGCGGTCGCGACCGTCGGCGCGAACACCACCCAGATCACGTTGTTCTTCAGCGCGGTGCGGATGCCGTCGTCCGTGAAGAGGGCCTTGTAGTTGTCGACCCCGGCGAAACCGTCGCCGGACTGGTCGTAGAAACTGCGCACGACCGAGTACCCGATCGGGTAGACCACGAGCGCGCCGAGCAGCACCAGGGCGGGCAGCAGGAACAGGGCTGCCACGGTCTTGCGGGTGCCGGTCACGCTCTTGCGACTCTTCGGCGCGGCAGGGGTCGGAGGGACCCCTGCCGCCGTGGCCGACGTCATCGCCGGATCAGCTCCCGCTCCCGTACGCCGCCGCCGCGTCCTTCTCCAGCTTCGCCTGGGTGCCCGCGACGTCCGTCGGGTTCTTCAGGAAGTCCTGGAGGTCCTTCCACTCGCCCTTGCCTGGCGTGCCGCCGAAGGCCTGCGGGGCCTGGTCGGACATGTCGAAGCGGAAGTCGTCGCCCGCCGCGATCAGCGACTGGGCGATCTTGCGCTGGACCTCGTTCGGGTACGCGGAGAAGTCGACGTTCTTGTTGGGCGAGAGATAGCCGCCCAGCTTCGCCTGGATGGTCGCCGCGTCCGGCGAGGCCAGGAAGGTCGCCAGCGCCTGCGCGCCCTTGGAGTCCTTCAGGATGACGGCCGCGTCGCCACCGGAGACCACGGGCGCGGTGTCGCCGACCGTCGGGAACGGGAACACCTTCGCGTCCGTGCCGACCTTCGACTTCGTCTGCCCGATGTTGACCTGCACGAAGTCGCCCTCGTAGACCATCGCCGACTTCGGCTGGTCGCCGCCGGTGAAGGTCTGCGTGACCGAGCTGGTGAACGACGTCTGCAGGGCGCCCTTCGCGCCGCCCGCCACATAGTCCTTCTTGCCCCAGATCTGGGCGAGCGTGGTCAGCGCCTCCTTCACGGAGGGGTCCGTCCACTTGATCTCGTGCTTGGCCAACTGGTCGTACTTCTCCGGGCCCGCCTGGGAGAGATAGATGTTCTCGAACCAGTCGGTCAGCGGCCAGCCGTCCGCGCCCGCGACGGAGAACGGGGTGACGCCGGAGTCGTAGACCGACTGAGAGGTCGTCAGCAGGTCCTGCCAGGTCTTGGGCTCACTGGCGCCCGCGTTCTCGAAGACCTTGGCGTTGTACCAGATCAGGGACTTGTTGGCGGCCTTGTAGTAGACGCCGTACTGGGTGCCGTTCACCGCGCCGATGTCCTGCCAGCCCTGCGCGTAGTTCTTGGCGAGCTCGGCCTTGGCCTCGGCGCCCAGCGGCTTGGCCCACTTCTTGTCCACGGCCTGCTTGATCGCGCCCGGCTGCGGGAGCATCGCGATGTCCGGGGGCTGTCCGCCGGCGATCTTCGACCCGAGGAAGTTGATGATCGGGTCCTGCGCGGGCACGAAGGTGATCTTCGCGCCCGTGCGCTTCTCGAACTCCGCCAGGACCTTCTTGAAGTTGGCCTGTTCGGCGCCGGTCCAGACGGCGGCGACCTCCAGGGTGGTGCCGTCGAGTTTGGGGAGGGTGACGGTGGTGCCGGTGTCCTTGGTGCTTTCGTTGCTGCCGCTGCTCTTCTTGTCGTCGCTGCCGCCGCAGGCGGTGAGTGAGAGCGCCAGTGCGCCTGCGGCGACGGCCGCCGCGGTTTTCGCGGCCCTGCTTGCCCTGCTTGTCGCGCTTGTCCGGTGTGTTCTGCTCGTGCTCCGCATCACTGCCCCGTTCTTCGTTCGTCGTCGAACGTCGAGCGCTTGCCCCGTGCGCTCTGGTCTACGCCGGGTCCCTGGGGTCGGCAAGAGCGCATACGGTGTCAAGTGGGCGATCGTGACCGCGTCGTGATGGCGTGCGGGTGACTTTGCTCCGGGGTCGTGGGGACTTGCTGAAGACGCGTGGCGAGTTGCTGAAGACGACGCGTGGCGAGTTGCTGAAGACGCGTGGGGGCTTGCTGAAGAGTGGGGCCTTGCTAGAGAAGTGACGGCACCTCCGCCGCCGACACCTCCCGGGCCGCCCGCTCCAGCGCGCTGGCCAGCAGGGCCAGGTCCGTCGGACCGTTGCCCAGCTCACGTACCGGGCGGCGGGCCGGCGGGTCGCCCATGCGATGCCAGTCCAGGGGGACAACAGTGGGGCGCAGGGTCGCCGTGCGGGGGATGCGGCCCGTGACGCGGCCGCCCTGGAAGGGGGCCGGGCGTCCGTCCGCGCCGGTCAGATACCCGCGTCCCGGCGTCGGTTCGTCCGTCCCGGAGGCCGGCGCCTCGAGCGTCACCCGCAGCGCGGCCCGGCGGGCCGGCTCCGTCTCCGCCGTACGGCCACCGGGGCCGGTGGCCGCCACCAGATGGACGCCGAGCCGCTCGCCCTCGCGGGCCACGGCCTCCAGCGCGCGCATCACGGAACCCGCGGCGGGCCGCCCCGGCGAACCCAGCGCGGGGGAGACCAGCGCGTCCAGGTCGTCCACGACCACCACCAGCCGGGGCATCGGCGGCGCGGCCTGACTCTGCTGGCGGGCCGCTCCGGGGCGCAGCCGGATCGTCGAACTGGGCGGCGCGTCGAGATCGGCCGCCCCGTCGGCCCCGGTCCCGGTCCCCGTCCCGGCCCTTGACGTGCCGCGCGCCGACGCCGTGCGCTGGGCGACGATACGGCCCGACACCTCGCGGTGCGTGTGCCAGGCGGCGAAGTCGGAGCGGCCGAGCAGCTCGGCCCGGCGCTTCAGCTCGGCGCTCAGCGACTGCGCGAACTCCCGCATCCGCACGGGGTCGTTGGCGGTCAGATGGGTGGTGACATGCGGTACGTCCGTACAGACCCGCAGGCCGTCGCCGTGACCGCCGCCCGCGCCCCCGGTGTTGTCCCGGCCGTCCATCAGGACGATGCCCAGGCGGTCGGGGCGCTCGGCGGCGGCGAGCGAGGCGACGACGGCACGCAGCAGCTCCGTACGCCCGCTGCCCGCCGGTCCCTCGATCAGCAGGTGCGGGCCCTCGGCGACGAGGTCCACGCCGACCGGCCCGCGCGGCCCCGCCCCCAGCACGGCCCATGCCCGGCCGCCGAGCGCATCCTTGTCGTCGGCGGCGTCCGCCCAGCGTGCCATCAGGGACGCGGGGGTCGCCCGGGCCAACCCCAGCTCGTCGAGGAGCCGCGCCGCCTGGGGCAACGGCACCGACACGCGCGTGTGCCGCTCGCCGGGGGCGCCGTCCGGACGCAGCGGTGCCAGTGCCCGCCCGAACCGCTCGGCCCAGGCGAGGGAGACGGCGTCCACGGCGGCGACCGTGCCGTGGCCCACCGGGCCGTGGCGGGGCGGCTCCGCGGTGATCCGGCCGACCCGCATCAGGTGCAGCGCCGTCGCCACGTCCCCGCTGAGCAGCGCCACGGCACCGCACTCCCGGAACACCGGCGCCACCGCGCAGGCCGCCTCGTACGTATCCGTCACCGGTGACGCGGGCGACGCCGGGGCCGTCTCAGCCAGGCACACCACGTGTATCCCGGCGCGCGGCCCCTCCAGCGTCAGCCGCGCCACCGCCTCGCGCAGGTCCGCGCCCCCGGGGTCGCCGTCCACGACGACCACGCTGTACGGCCCCGGGAAGCCGCCGGCCGCGTCCGCCGTGTCGTCGGCGTCCTGGGCCCAGGAGGGCCGTCGTGGGGAGGCCGAGGGGGAGGAGTAGGGGGATGACGGTCGGGGCGCGGCGCCCGGGTCCGCCAGGTGGTCCTCCAGCCGGCGCAGGAGTTCGTCGGTGCGGGCCGCGGCCTGTTCGCGGTCGTAGGCGAGGAGGAGACGGCAGTCCTGGCCGTGTCCCGGACGCACATGGGGGAGCCAGCCGAGCCAGGACCACTCCGCGATGCGCTCTTCCAGGGAGCGGGAGCGGTCCGTGCTGACCAGGACGATCTCCAGGGCGTCGGGGGAGTGCAGCGCGGTGAGCTGGGCCACGACCGCGCGCGCCAGCCCGGACAGCCGGGGGCGCGGTCCCGCGAGCCCCAGCGCCCCGGCCTCGCGGAGGTCCGCGGTCACCGGTACCGCCGAGAGCGGTCCGGAGCCGTCGGGCGCGGTGCGGTCAGTGGTGCCGAGCCGCACCGTGAGCGTCTCCGGGTGCCCCGGGCCGCGCTCCCACAGCCGGGGGCCGGGGCCCAGCGCCGTCAGCAGCAGGGCGGCCGGGTCCGGCCAGGTCTCCGGAACCCGGGGCGGGACGGCTGACGGCCCCGCGGCCGCGCCCTCCGGCACCTCGCCGTGCGCCCCGTGTCCACCCGCGCCCGGCGCGCCGCGCCCGCCCGCCAGCCGTCGGGCCCAGGCGGTGAGCCCGCCGGCGCGCTTGCGTGTGGCCTGTGGTTCGTCGCTGGGGTGCGGGGCGGGTGAAGCCGGCGGGTGCGTGGGCGTGCGTCCCGCGTCCGTCGTCCCGCCGGGATCGCCGGCCCCGAACCGTCCCGCGTGGGTTTGCCCGCCGTCGCCGCGCACCGGGTTCGGTGCGGCGCCGTGGCTCTCGATACGAGGTGCCCCGCCCTGGACCGGCACGACGGGCGGCTCCACCGGGCCGTGTGCGCGGGCGCCCGGGGCGGTTCCCGAGGCGCCCCAGCTCACCGAGCCATAGGCGTGGCCGGTGCTGGACCCGTCCGTGCTGCCCTCGTCGTTCACTGCCCCCACGCGCGTGGGGGCAGTACTCGCACCACCGCGGTCCCCCGCGCCCCCGGAGGATCCGGTTCGCTCGCGGTCCCCCGGGCCCCCGGAGGAGCCGATTCCCCCGCGGTGACCGGTGCTTCCGGAGGATCCGGTTCGCTCGCGGTGACCGGTGCTTCCGGCGGACCCGTCCACGTCGTCGTCGCTGCCGGCCGCGCGCGTGCGGGCCGCACCCGGGGCCGGGCTCGGTGCCGTCGCCGTATCACCGCGGCCCCCGGCACCCTCTGCGGCGGATCCGGTCCCGTCGCCGCGTGGCACGCGCACGTGCCCCTCTCCGTCGGGCGTCGTCGCCACCCGCGCTCCGGGCCCCCCGGCGGGGGCGAGGCGCAGGGCCGACTCGCCGATGCGTAGCAGGGCGCCCGGCGCGAACCGCACCGGGCGGGTATGCACGCGCGTGCCGTCCAGGGCGGTGCCGTTCGTGGAGTCGAGGTCGGAGACCGAGACACGGCCGTCGGGGGCGAGGGTGACCGCGCAGTGCAGCCGGGAGACGTCCGGGTCGTCGAGCGGGACGTCGGCGTCGGCGGAGCGGCCTATGGTCACCTGGCCGCCGTGCAGCAGATGGACTCCGCCCGCGTCCGGGCCGGCCACCACGTGCAACTGGGCCGGGGCGTCGTCGAGCTCGGGGTGCGGCTCGGGCTCGGCGGGCGCGCCCAGGGACAGCACGGCGCCGTCGACCAAGGGAGGCTCGCCCAGCGTGCAGCGCTGGGCGTCCAGCCGCTCCGCCCCGGCGTACAGCACCACGGGACCGCCTCCGGACTCCCGGCCGCGCTCGTGCGGGGAGGAGGCGCCCGCGTCGCCGGAGACCGCCGAGGCCAGCGCCGACGCCACCGCCGCCAGGGCCGTCCCCGCGGGGGCCGTGACCAGCACGTCGCGGGTCGTGGCGCGGCCCCGCGCATCGGAGGGCGGGCCCAGCGGGTCTACGACGGTCAGCCGGATCTGCATCGCCGTCAGCGGTCCCTTCTGCGCGGGCCCGCCGGGCGAGGACGGAACTGCGCCGCGGTCCCCCACCGCGGACTTCCCCCACCGCACACGAGCACGTCGGCCAGTACTGGAGGCATCCTCGCACCTGCCACCGACAATGCGCCCGCCGCCCACCGGCAAGTGATCTTGATTGGTCGGCTCTGCCCGCAAAAGTGCCTGACCGGGGCCACCCGGGTGACCGCTTGAGATCGGTCACGTTCGGCTTCGGCAACCACAAGGACCCGGGCGAGCGTCTTTCCTTCGAACATGTACGGGAAGGGGTACGTAAAAACCACAGAAAGACGACAGCCCGGTGCCAGGCATGGCGGCACTACAGTGGGGCGGAACATCGGACAGTGGGCCGGAACATCAGCCAAGCAAGCAGCAGGGAGCGCATGACGTGCGGCCGGTAGGCAGCAAGTACCTGCTCGAGGAGCCGCTCGGACGCGGCGCCACGGGCACCGTCTGGCGAGCCCGCCAGCGCGAGACCGCGGGCGCCGAGGCGGCCGTGCCCGGCCAGCCCGGCGAGACCGTCGCGATCAAGGTCCTCAAGGAGGAGCTCGCGAACGACGCGGACATCGTGATGCGGTTCCTGCGGGAGCGCTCCGTCCTGCTCCGTCTGACCCACCCGAACATCGTCCGGGTTCGCGACCTGGTGGTCGAGGGCGATCTGCTGGCGCTGGTCATGGACCTCGTCGACGGTCCCGACCTGCACCGCTACCTGCGCGAGAACGGGCCCTTCACGCCCGTCGCCGCCGCCTTGCTCACCGCCCAGATCGCCGACGCGCTCGCCGCCAGCCACTCCGACGGCGTAGTGCACCGCGACCTGAAGCCGGCGAACGTCCTGCTTCAGCAGAACGGCGGCCAGATGCACCCGATGCTGACCGACTTCGGCATCGCGCGCCTCGCCGACTCGCCCGGCCTCACCCGGACCCATGAGTTCGTCGGCACGCCCGCTTACGTCGCTCCCGAGTCCGCGGAGGGCCGTCCGCAGACGTCCGCCGTCGACATCTACGGCGCCGGAATCCTGCTGTACGAGCTGATCACGGGGCGTCCGCCGTTCTCCGGCGGGTCCGCGCTGGAGGTGCTGCACCAGCACCTGAGCGCCGAGCCCCGTCGGCCGTCCACCGTTCCGGACCCGCTGTGGACGGTCATAGAGCGCTGTCTGCGCAAGAACCCGGACGAACGGCCCAGCGCCGAGAACCTCGCGCGCGGTCTGCGGGTCGTCGCCGAGGGCATCGGCGTGCACGCGAACTCCGCGCAGATCGCCGCCGCGGAGGCCGTAGGGGCCCTGCTGGCGCCCGATCCGCGGCCCGCCGCGGTGCCCGGGTCCGCCGACCCGACGCAGGTGCTGCCCACGGGCCAGGCCCCCGGGGCTTACGACCCGAACGGCGCGACCAGCGTCCTGCCGCACACCGGGGGACCGGTGGGCGCCGCCGACCCCACCGCCGTACTGCCGAACACCGGTGCGGCGGATCCGACCGCCGTCATGCCGCCGGTGCCGCCCCACAATCCTGGACAGCACCCGGGGAACCCGGCGGAGCCACATCCGTGGCAGTCACAGCTGAGGGCCGCCCGCGACCGCAACGAGCAGACGCAGGTCCAGTACCTCGACCCCGGCGAGGACCCGCTGCGCCGCCGCCCGCAGCGGCAGGTCGCCCGGCCGCAGCAACAGCAGCAGCCCGCACCGCGGCCGGCGCAGCAGCAGCAGCGGCCGCCGCAGCGCGCTCAGCAGGGGTACCAGCAGGGCTACGGGTATCAGCAGCCGCAACAGCAGCCGCGGCAGCCGCAGCAGTACGCACCGTCCCAGCAGCCCCACCAGCCCCAGCAGCCTCAGCGGCCCGTGCGGGAGCCTCGGGAGCCCCGGCAGCGCAGTGCCAACCCGATGAAGATCCCGGGTCTGGGGTGCCTGAAGGGGTGCCTGTTCACGATCGTCATCCTGTTCGTCGCCGGGTGGCTGATCTGGGAGCTGAGCCCGCTGCAGGACTGGATCGGCACGACCAGGAGTTTCTGGGGGGAGATCAACCACTGGTACGACCAGGTGTCGGGCTGGGTAGGGGATCTGGGCGGCGCCGGATCGTCGAACGGCGACGGCAACTGACGCCGGGGGCGAGCCTCGCCCGATCGCTTGTCTGGAGATTTGTCGACACCTGGCGGGTGATTTCCGCCTCCGCGGTGAAGGTTGGCTTGTCGGACGCGTAGTTTTAGCGACAACACGCGTCTGTAGGAGCAGTCTTGGCACGGAAGATCGGCAGCCGGTACACCGCCCACCAGATCCTGGGGCGTGGCAGCGCCGGCACGGTGTGGCTGGGCGAGGGCCCCGAGGGGCCCGTCGCCATCAAGCTGCTGCGCGAGGACCTCGCGTCCGACGAGGAACTCGTGGGCCGCTTCGTGCAGGAGCGCACGGCGCTGCTGGGGCTCGAGCATCCGCATGTGGTGTCCGTGCGGGACCTCGTCGTCGACGGGAACGATCTGGCGCTGGTCATGGACCTCGTCCGCGGTACGGATCTACGCACCCGCCTGGACCGGGAGCGGCGGCTCGCGCCCGAGGCGGCGGTGGCGATCGTGGCGGACGTCGCGGAGGGCCTGGCGGCGGCGCATGCGGCCGGGGTCGTGCACCGGGACGTCAAGCCGGAGAACGTACTGCTGGACATGCAGGGCCCGCTGGGGCCGGGCGGCGCCCATCCGGCGCTGCTGACGGACTTCGGGGTCGCGAAGCTGATCGACTCGCCGAAGCGGACGCGCGCCACGAAGATCATCGGGACGCCGGACTATCTGGCGCCGGAGATCGTGGAGGGGCTGCCGCCGCGGGCGGCGGTGGACATCTACGCGCTCGCGACCGTGCTCTACGAGCTGCTGGCCGGGTTCACGCCCTTCGGGGGCGGGCACCCGGGCGCCGTACTGCGGCGGCATGTGACGGAGACGGTGGTGCCGCTGCCGGGGATCCCCGAGGAGCTGTGGCAGCTGCTCGTGCAGTGCCTGGCGAAGGCGCCGGCGTCGCGGCTGCGGGCGTCGGAGCTGGCGGCGCGGCTGCGGGAGCAGTTGCCGACGCTGGCGGGGATGCCGCCGCTGGACGTGGACGAACCGGACATGGAGCCGGGGGAGGACGCGGCGGCCGAGGCCGAGGAGACGGCCGCGCCCGGGGGCGAGCCGGGGGTACGGCGGCGGGGAGCTGTGCCACTGGTGCCCGGCGCCAAGCCGGACTCCAACCGGGACACGCATACGTCGATGAGGGTGCCGGGGCCGGACGAGCTCGCGGGTGGGGCTCGGGGGACGGCGCGGGCGCCGCGGGCCGCGGGGGCGCCGCGGCCCGGGTCCGCGCGGCATCGGGCGTCGGCGCGCAGGCGTCGGGTGACGTTGGGGGTGGCCGCGGTGGTGCTGGTGGCCGCGGTGGGGGCCGGGACGTGGTGGGCGACGGCGGGGGATGACGCCGGGGCGACGCCGCAGGACACGAAGCACTCGGCGCCGCAATCGCCGTGACCTCGCCCACTCGCTCACCTCCTCACTCGGCCACTCGCCCAGCTGCCCCTCTCCCTGCCGGACGCCGGCCCCGTCGCCCCGGCGCTTGCCGCTTGGCGGAGCCGTTACGCTGGAGGCGTGGCAGTCGTCGATGTATCCGAAGAGCTCAAGTCCCTCTCCTCGACCATGGAGTCGATCGAGGCCGTTCTGGACCTCGACAAGCTGAGGGCAGATGTCGCCGTGCTCGAGGAGCAGGCGGCCGCGCCGTCACTGTGGGACAACCCGGACGAGGCGCAGAAGATCACCAGCAAGCTCTCCCACCTCCAGGCCGAGGTCAGGAAGGCGGAGGCGCTGCGCGGGCGGATCGACGATCTCTCCGTGCTCTTCGAGATGGCTGAGGAGGAGGACGACCCGGACACCCGTGCCGAGGCCGAGTCCGAGCTCGCCGCCGTCAGGAAGGCGCTGGACGAGATGGAGGTCCGGACGCTCCTCTCCGGCGAGTACGACGCCCGCGAAGCGCTCGTCAACATCCGCGCCGAAGCCGGTGGCGTCGACGCCGCCGACTTCGCCGAGAAGCTGCAGCGGATGTATCTGCGGTGGGCGGAGCAGAAGGGCTACAAGACCGAGATCTACGAGACCTCGTACGCGGAGGAGGCCGGCATCAAGTCGACCACCTTCGCCGTGCAGGTTCCGTACGCCTACGGCACCCTCTCGGTCGAGCAGGGCACGCACCGCCTCGTGCGCATCTCCCCCTTCGACAACCAGGGGCGCCGCCAGACCTCCTTCGCGGGTGTGGAGGTGCTGCCCGTCGTCGAGCAGACCGATCACATCGAGATCGACGAGTCCGAGCTGCGCGTGGATGTGTACCGGTCCTCCGGACCCGGCGGCCAGGGAGTCAACACGACCGACTCCGCGGTCCGGCTCACCCACCTCCCCACCGGCATCGTCGTCTCCTGCCAGAACGAGCGCTCGCAGATCCAGAACAAGGCCACCGCCATGAACGTCCTCCAGGCCAAGCTGCTCGAGCGGCGCCGCCAGGAGGAGCAGGCGAAGATGAACGCCCTCAAGGGCGACGGCGGCAACTCCTGGGGCAACCAGATGCGTTCGTACGTGCTGCACCCCTACCAGATGGTCAAGGACCTGCGCACCGAGCACGAAGTCGGCAACCCCGAGTCCGTGTTCAACGGTGAGATCGATGGCTTCCTCGAAGCCGGAATTCGCTGGCGCAAGCAGCAGGAGAAGTAACCAGCAGCTGATTTGTCGACAAGGCAACTGCCGTCCAGTGGGCGGCAGTTGCCTTTTGCGTCCCCGGATGTCTGGGCTTTACATCACACTCACACCTTCATCATCAGGCAAAGGCCCCGTACGCGGACATCGTGCACGCAACGGCCTTGACGTTGCTTTGAAAAATGGGAAGGGTAAAGCGCGGCATGCGTATCTATGGGGCGCATGTGAACCGGGGGCGCCATATATCTCAGCTGTCCCCGTCGATCACCGCCCCGAACGCGGCTCTCACTGACGATCGGCTACTGGGGGTAGCAACCATATGACCAAGAAGACGCGCATCCGCGTCGCGCGGATAGCTGCCGGCGCCGTGATCGCCGCCGGTGCCTCGCTGACGGCGGCGGGCGCCGCCTCGGCCCTCGACTTCGGCGTCGGCATTTCGGCGTCCGTCGGTGACGACGACGGCGGCAACAGTGACGGCGGCAACAGTGACGGCGGCGGCGGTGACCTCTGCGACGTGTTCCCCACCGACCCTTCGTGCACCGACAGCACGACCGGTGGTGACAACAGCACCACGGGCGGCGACGACAGCACGACCGGTGGCGACGACAGCACCACGGGTGGCGACAACAGCACCTCCGGCGGCGACGACAGCACGACCGGCGGCGACGACAGCACGACCGGCGGTGACAACAGCACCACGGGCGGCGACGACAGCACGACCGGCGGCGACGACAGCACCACGGGCGGCGACAACAGCACCTCCGGTGGTGACAACGGCACCGGTGGCAACGACAACAGCACCTCCGGCGGCAACAACGGCACCGGTGGCAACGACAACAGCACCTCCGGCGGCAACAACGGCACCGGCGGCAACGACAACACCGACACCGACAGCAGTGGCAACGACAACTCCGCCCAGGAGGAGGGCTCCTCCGCCCTCACTGACACCTCGGAGTCGTCGTCCAACACCTCGGCCCAGGGCAGCGGTGACCAGCTCGCCGAGACCGGTGCCGGGCAGACCGCGTTCCTGCTGGTCGGTGCCGCCACGATGATCGCCGGTGGCGTCGGCTTCCGCGTGCTGCCGCGCCTCGTGAGCGGCCGCGGCGGTGCGGCTGCCTGACGGTAGCCGCCTGCGTACGGAACGTGTGCACGCGTGCATGTGAAAGGGCCCGGAGCGAAGCCATCGCTCCGGGCCCTTCACGCGAGTTCTTTACCGCGGGTTCTTCACCGCGAGTTCGTTACGTCGACGCCGTTACGCGGTCTGGTGCGCCAGCAGGGCCACCGCCGCGATCAGCACCGCGAGCAGGGCGATCAGCGTCATCGGGTTCAGGTTCGCGAGAAAGTTCTCCTGCTGCAGCCGCTCGCGGTTCGCGCGGCACACGGGGCATCGGCCCTCGCTCACGGGCGCCGCGCAGTTCGCGCACACCAGCCGGTCGTACGTCATGCGCTCGCCCTCCTTGCGCCGGTTCCACAGATACAACGCTTTCGGAAACGAGAACGTTCCCCTTCCACTGTGCCAGGTTCGGCGGATTTCAGCGCGGCTCGCCTAGTCCTGCCCCGACGCTACGCCGGACAGCCTTCAGTCTTCCCCGACGTCATCCCCACGGAAAGCCCCGCACAAAACCGTACAACCCTCACGCAACCGTGACCGGCACCTGCGCTTGCGTACCCGGGTCGCGTATGGTCACGCTCATCTACCCCCGGCGACCCGTGGTGCATCCGTGATCCGATTCGACAACGTCTCCAAGGTCTACCCCAAGCAGACCCGCCCCGCACTCAGGGATGTCTCCCTCGAGGTGGAGAAGGGCGAGTTCGTCTTCCTCGTGGGGTCCTCCGGCTCCGGAAAGTCCACCTTCCTGCGGCTGGTCCTCCGCGAGGAGCGGTGCAGCCACGGTCAGGTGCACGTCCTGGGCAAGGACCTCGCGCGTCTGTCCAACTGGAAGGTGCCGCAGATGCGCCGCCAGTTGGGGACCGTCTTCCAGGACTTCCGTCTGCTGCCCAACAAGACGGTCGCCGAGAACGTGGCCTTCGCGCAGGAGGTCATCGGCAAGTCGCGTGGCGAGATCCGCAAGTCCGTGCCCCAGGTGCTCGACCTGGTCGGGCTCGGCGGCAAGGAGGAGCGGATGCCGGGCGAGCTGTCCGGTGGTGAGCAGCAGCGCGTCGCCATCGCGCGGGCCTTCGTCAACCGGCCCAAGCTGCTGATCGCCGACGAGCCCACCGGCAACCTCGACCCGCAGACCTCCGTCGGCATCATGAAGCTGCTCGACCGGATCAACCGGACGGGCACCACCGTGGTGATGGCCACGCACGACCAGAACATCGTGGACCAGATGCGCAAGCGCGTCATCGAGCTGGAGAAGGGCCGCCTCGTCCGCGACCAGGCGCGCGGCGTCTACGGCTACCAGCACTGACCGCACCGTCCACCCCGAAAGGCCCAACCAGACGCCATGCGCGCCCAGTTCGTTCTGTCGGAGATCGGTGTCGGTCTCCGCCGCAATCTGACGATGACCTTCGCGGTCGTCGTCTCCGTCGCCCTGTCGCTCGCCCTGTTCGGCGGGTCGCTCCTCATGAGCGACCAGGTGAGCACCATGAAGGGCTACTGGTACGACAAGGTCAACGTCTCGGTCTTCCTCTGCAACAAGAGCGACGCCGAGTCCGACCCCAACTGCGCCAAGGGCGCGGTCACCTCGGACCAGAAGAAGCAGATCCTCGCCGACCTGGACAAGATGACCTCGGTCGTGCAGAAGGTCACCTACGAGTCGCAGGACGAGGCGTACAAGCACTACAAGGAGCAGTTCGGCGACTCCCCGCTGGCCAGCTCCCTCACGCCGGACCAGATGCAGGAGTCGTACCGGATCAAGCTGAAGGACCCGGAGAAGTACCAGGTCATCGCGACCGCCTTCGACGGGCGCGACGGCGTGCAGTCCGTGCAGGACCAAAAGGGCATCCTGGACAACCTGTTCGGACTGCTCAACGGTATGAACTGGGCCGCGCGGGCCGTGATGGCGCTGATGCTCGTCGTCGCGCTGATGCTGATCGTCAACACCGTGCGTGTCTCGGCGTTCAGCCGTCGGCGTGAGACCGGGATCATGCGGCTCGTCGGCGCCTCCGGCTTCTACATCCAGGCGCCGTTCATCATGGAGGCGGCTGTCGCCGGGCTCATCGGAGGCGGCGTCGCCTGCGGATTCCTGGTGGTCGCGCGGTACTTGATCATCGATCATGGTCTGGCCCTGTCGCAGAAGCTGAACCTGATCAACTTCATCGGCTGGGACGCGGTCCTGACGAAGCTGCCGCTGATCCTCGCGACGAGCCTGCTGATGCCCGCGCTGGCCGCGTTCTTCGCGCTGCGCAAGTACTTGAAGGTGTGACGCACGCCAAAAGGGCCGTACGGGCAACCGCCCGTACGGCCCTTCGCGTTGTCCTAGACTCGCCGCCATGTCAGGTCGTGACCCGTTCTGTCAGCCCCGCCGCGCAGGCCGCGGGGCCGCCCTGACATTGGTGTTCGCGAGCCTGCTCGTCGCCGGTGCGGCGACGGGCTCCTTCCCCGACCTCGACCGGAAGGCCGCCTCGGGAGCGGCCCGTTCAGCCGACCCGGCCGCCCCCGCCGGCCACCACGAGGACATCGCCAGGGCCGCCGCGGAGGCGATGGCCGACGGCAAGTCCCCCACGGAGGCCGCCGAACGCGCCGTCAGCCGCAGCGGGGACCGCTGGGGCGCGGTGTACTCGCAGGGGGAGTACGAGGAGTTCGAGGAGGCCCTCGACGGCCAGTACACCGGCGTCGGTCTGTGGGCGCGGCGCGAGCGCGACGGCCGTATCGAGGTGACCAAGGTGGCCGCCGGGTCGCCCGCGGCCGCCGCCGGGATCCGTAAGGGCGACCGGCTGCGCAGCGTCGACGGCGTGAAGGTCGACGGGCGGCCCGTCACCGAGGTCGTCTCCTTACTGCGCGGGGATGCCACCGACGCGGCCGCCGGCACCGCGGTCACCCTCGGTCTGGAGCGCGGCACGCGCGTGTGGACCCGGACCCTGCACCGGGCCACGCTGTCCACCGATTCCGTGGCCGTCGAGAAGCTCGCCGACGGCGTCACCGTCATCAGGGTCGCCGCGTTCACCAAGGGCGTCGGCGACGACGTACGCACCGCCGTACGGCTTGCCCCGGCCGGCGCCGGGATCATCCTCGACCTGCGTGGCAACTCCGGCGGTCTCGTCACTGAGGCCGTCACCGCCGCGTCCGCCTTTCTCGACGGCGGCCTCGTGGCCACATACGACGTGGACGGCGCCCAGCGGGCCCTGCACGCCGATTCCGGCGGTGACACCACCAGACCGTTGGTCGCGCTCGTCGACGGCGGCACGATGAGCGCGGCCGAGCTTCTCACCGGCGCCCTCAAGGACCGGGGCCGTGCGGTCGTGGTGGGCTCCAGGACCTTCGGCAAGGGCTCGGTCCAGATGCCGAGCAGGCTGCCCGACGGCTCCGTCGCCGAGCTGACCGTCGGGCACTACCGCACTCCGTCGGGCCGCGGCGTCGACGGGACGGGGATCACGCCCGACCTCGAGGCCGACGACACGGCCGACGACACGGCGGACGGCACGGCGGACGGTGCGGCCGACGACGCGGCGCTGGCGCGGGCGGAGACCGTGCTGAGCGGCCTGGGCGACACCTCGCGATCCCTGTCGTGATCCCAGGGGAATCGGCTTTCCCTCCGACCCCCCTGTAGTGCGAAAATGCAAGCACTATGTCCAAGGGAATGTACGTACCGAAAGAGTCCCAGCAGAAGCAGCAGGGGACGGCCGCCAAGTCCAGGGACGGCGAGAAGGGCGGCAAGCGCAAGATCGTCGCGCAGAACAAGAAGGCGCGCCACGACTACGCGATCATCGACACCTACGAGGCGGGCCTCGTCCTGTCCGGCACCGAGGTGAAGTCGCTGCGGCAGGGTCGGGCCTCGCTCGTCGACGGCTTCGTCCAGATCGACGGGCACGAGGCGTGGCTGCACAACGCCCACATCCCCGAGTACAGCCAGGGGACGTGGACCAACCACTCCGTGCGCCGCAAGCGCAAGCTGCTGCTGCACCGCGAGGAGATCGACAAGCTGGAGGCGAAGTCCCAGGAGACGGGTCACACGATCGTGCCCCTCGCGCTGTACTTCAAGGACGGCCGGGCCAAGGCCGAGATCGCCCTCGCGCGCGGCAAGAAGGAGTACGACAAGCGGCAGACGTTGCGTGAGCAGCAGGACCGCAGGGAGAGCGACCGCGCGATCGCGGCGGCGAAGCGCAAGCAGCGGGGCGCGTAGCGGCGGGGAATACAGTGGCATCGGCGTGCGTTGGTCACGTACGATGGGACTGCACCCCACAGAGGGTGCGCGCCCTCTCCGGAGGGGCCCTCTCCGGAGGGATTGAAAAAACAACATGGGGATGATCGGTTTCGACAGCGGATGTTGAAGCAGGGGAAGCGTGTCGAGGAAGCGGCAATGATCTCGTTAACCATATGTCGCAACCAATAATCGCCAATTCTAAGAGCGATTCCCAGTCCTTCGCCCTCGCTGCCTAATAAGCAGTGAGTGAAGGACCCTTAATGGGTGTCAGCCCGGGGGTGTTCCCGACCCGGACCCTGGCATAATCTAGGGAACTAAACCATCTGGCCCGGTCACGGGGTCGGATGGGAAATCAAACAGTGACTGGGCCCGTCGGCGACTTGTTCGCGTGATCGCCGGGGCCGAGAAAATCGCAGCGAACTGCACACGGAGAAGCCCTGATTTTGCACCGTTGGACGCGGGTTCGATTCCCGCCATCTCCACTCATCCCATGTTTCGCATACAGCAGAGGCCCTGTCGCTTTCGAGCGGCGGGGCCTTTGTCGTACGGGTCATGGATGAGCGTGCAGCTCGAGTGGTTGGAGCGCGGGCCACCCCCGATCAGCTGGCGCGGGTCCTCGTTGCCGCACTCCCCGAGCACGTGTACTCGCCCCGCGCCTTCGTCCGGTGCAGGCTTGTCGACAAGATGCCGCCCGAGCAGGTCGCCGACGGCCCCCGCGCGCCTCGCATCCTCATGGAGTGCACCGACTGCGGCGTACCCGGCCGCCCGGAAGCCCTGCCGGGAGGCCTCTGTCGGGCCTGCGGCAGCAGGGGCGACGGCGCGTCCCGAACGCCGACTGCGATGCGGCCGGTGGCGGTGCGTGAACGGGCGGATCAGGTGCGTGCCTCGATCCGTGCACCTCAGCGCGTCTGAAGGGTCACGCAGGCGTCGTACGGTCAGGAGCGGTGCGCGGGTCGTTGTTTGCGGGACGTCCTGGCCGTACGCAGGACGACCTTCCGCGCCCAACCCACAGGTCCGCGCAGCGTGACACTTTTCGTGAATGTGTCACGCTCGCCGACGGCACACCCCGGGCCCACCGGCACGAGTTCAAGGCAACCCTGAGCCGTCGGGCGGAGTTCGCCAACAACATCTCTCCCGCGTGGGGCCCTTCCGTGTGCTCCTGCCCGCAGATCAACAACGCCGTTTCGCGTGTGGTGTCAGGGCGCCTCGCGCGGCGCGGTGCTCGCGCGTTCCGTCAGGCGGGGTGGCAGCAGGGTCGCCTCCGGTACGTCGGTGCCGGCCAGTTTGCGCATCAGCAGCTCCACCGCCCGCTCACCGAGTTCCGCCGAGGGCAGGGCGACCGAGGTGACGGGGACGCGCAGGACGGCGGCGGTCTCCTCCGGGCAGATCGCGGTCACCGACAGGTCGGCCGGCACGCGCAGCCCGAGTTGCTCGAACGCGTCGATCAGCGGCTCCAGCAGGGGTTCGTTGTGCACGACGACACCGGTCAACGCGGGCCGTTCGCGTAGCAGCCGCTCGGCGACCGCGCGGGCGGCACCGGGCGCGGACTCGCACGGATGGACCGAGGAGGCGAGGCCGGCCCGGTCGGCGGCGGCCGTGAACCCCTGGACCACGCGCTGCGCGAACGCCGTACCGCGTACGTAGACCTCCGGCGGAGACCCGACCAGCGCCACCACCCGGTGCCCGAGCCGGGCCAGATGCTCCACGCACGCCTCGCCGGCCGCCTTGAAGTCCAGGTCGACGCAGGTCAGCCCGGCTGGTTCGGAGGGGAACCCGATCATCACGGACGGCCGGTCGAGAGAGCGCAGCAGCGGCATCCTGGGGTCCTGGAGTTGCACGTCCATGACGATCAGAGCGTCCACCAGTGCCGTGTCCGCGACCCTGCGCAGCCCCTCCTCGCCCTCCTCCTGGGTCAGCAGGAGCACGTCGTGGTCGTAGCGCCGGGCCGTGGTCACCACCGACACCGCGAACTGCATCACCACCGGCACATGGATTCCGGCCCGCAGCGGCACCACCAACGCCAGTACGTTCGACTTGCTGCTGGCCAGCGCGCGGGCGCCGGCGTGCGGCCGGTAGCCCAGCTCGCGGATGGCGGCTTCGACGCGCTGCCGGGTCTCCTCGGAGATCGGGCGCTTGCCGCTGAGCGCGTACGACACGGTGCTCGGGGAGACCCCGGCGTGCCGCGCCACATCAGTGATCTTCACCATCAGCCCAGCTCCAGGGTCAGGAACCCGGTCCCGGCCGGCGCCCGCCCGACCCGCTCCCCGACCGCCAGCGCCCACGGCGCCGAGGGGTCGCTGCAGGACGCCCGGAGCGTGTCCCCTTCCCGTACGACGGTGAAGGTCACCTCACCGACCGGCACGGTCACCTGGGCGCCGCGCTCCAGGCCGTACGCCCGCAGGGTGACCCCGTCGGCGTGGTCGTAGTCGGGCCGGTCGTCCACCGCCCCGACCGGGATCACCGCGCCCGGCCTGACCAGGAGGGGCACGCTCAGGAAGTCGTGTCTCTCGCGCACCCAGCGCGGCCCGGTCACCGTCCGCCCGGTCAGGAAGTGCGTCCAGGTGCCCTCGGGCACGTAGTACGCCACGTCCCCCTCGTCGCTGAACACCGGCGCGACCAGCAGATCGGGGCCGAGCATGTACTGCCGTTCCAGGTGCGCGCACCCGGGGTCGTCCGGGAACTCCAGGACCATGGCCCGCATCACCGGCGTCCCCTCGGCGCGGGCGGTGCGGGCGGCCCCGTACAGATAGGGCATGAGCCGCAGCTTCAGCCGGGTGAACAGCCGCAGCACGTCCACCGACTCGTCGTCGAACAGCCACGGCACGCGGTAGGAGGAGCTGCCGTGCAGCCGGCTGTGCGAGGACAGCAGTCCGAAGGCCAGCCACCGCTTGAACAGCGCGGGCGTCGGCGTCCCCTCGAAGCCGCCGATGTCGTGGCTCCAGTAGCCGAACCCGGAGAGCCCGAGCGACAGCCCACCGCGCAGCGACTCCGCCATCGACTCGTACGTCGCCTCGCAGTCGCCGCCCCAGTGCACCGGGAACCGTTGGCTGCCCGCCGTCGCCGACCGCGCGAAGACGACGGCCTCGCCCTCGCCGCGGTGTTTGCGCAGCACGTCGAAGACGGTCCGGTTGTAGAGGTACGGGTAGTAGTTGTGCATCCGCTCCGGATCGGAGCCGTCGGACCAGGCCACGTCGACCGGCACCCGCTCACCGAAGTCGGTCTTGAAGCAGTCGACGCCCTGCGCGAGCAGCGCCTCCAGCTTGCCCGCGTACCAGTCGCGGGCCGCCGGGCTGGTGAAGTCGACCAGCGCCATCCCCGGCTGCCACAGGTCCCACTGCCACACACTGCCGTCCGGCCGCCGCAGCAGATGCCCGAGCGCCTTGCCCTGCGCGAACAACGGCGAGCGCTGGGCGATGTACGGGTTGATCCAGACGCTGATGCGCAGCCCGCGCTCCTTCAGCCGGGCCAGCATGCCCTCCGGGTCGGGGAACACCCGCGGATCCCACTGGAAGTCGCACCAGTTGAACTCGCGCATCCAGAAGCAGTCGAAGTGGAACACGGAGAGCGGCAGTTCGCGCTCCCGCATGCCCTCGATGAACGACGTCACCGTCTTCTCGTCGTAGGAGGTGGTGAACGACGTCGACAGCCACAGCCCGAACGACCAGGCGGGCGGCAGGGCCGGGCGCCCGGTCAGGGCCGTGTACTTGCGCAGGATGTCCTTGGGGGTCGGGCCGTAGATGACGTAGTACGTCAACTGCTGTGACTCGACGCTGAACTGGACCCTCGACACCGCCTCCGAGCCGACCTCGAAGGACACCTTGCCCGGGTGGTCGACGAAGACGCCGTACCCCGCGTCCGTCAGATAGAAGGGGACGTTCTTGTAGGCCTGCTCGGTCGCCGTGCCGCCGTCGGCGTTCCAGATGTCGACGACCTGGCCGTTCTTGACGAGCGGCCCGAAGCGCTCACCGAGGCCGTAGACGCTCGTCCCCACCCCCAGTCCCAGCTGTTCCCGGAGGTAGTGCGCCCCCGTCGCGTCCCGCATGATGCCCATGCCCTTGGGGCCGCTGCTGGTGAGCGTGCGGCCGTGGGCGAGGAAGTCGATGTGCCAGGGGCCGGTGCGGGCGACCTTGACCGACAGCGCGCCCGACGTCAGGGTCGCGTGCTCGTCGTCGTAGGAGACCTGGGTACTCAACTCCTCCTTCCGGACCTCGAACTCCGGCCCCCGCGGCTGCTCGCCCGCGAAGTGGGTGAAGGTGACGCCGATGACGTCGGGCAGCGGGGCGTGCGCGCTGATCGTCACGACCGGTCCCTTCAGCAGGTCGCCGCGGTGGCGGATGGGCTGGGTCGGTGCGTGGATCTCCAGCGTGCCGTCCGGGGCGGTGACATCGAGGACCTCGACCGGGTGGGCCGCGGTGACGCCCTCGCGCAGCAGCCAGTAGCCGTCGGTGAACTTCACGTGGGGGGTCCTTACTTCACAGCACCGACGGCGATGCCGCGGGTGAGGGTCCGTTGGAAGACGAGGAAGAACACGATCGCGGGCAGGACGCCGAGCAGGGCCGCCGCGTTGGTCATCGTGGCGTCCATCAGGCGCTGGCCCTGGAGGACGCCGAGGGCCACCGACACGGTCTGGTTGTCGTTGGAGATCAGCATCACCAGGGGGAGCAGGAACTCGTTCCAGGTCCAGATGAAGAAGAAGACCAGGAGGACACCGATCGTCGGCCGGCTGACCGGGACGACGATCCGCCAGAGGACCTGCCACTTGTTCGCGCCGTCGATGCGGGCCGCCTCGATGATCTCGCGGGGGAACTGGCCCAGGACGGAGGAGAGCAGATACGTGCCGAAGGCCGCCTGGATCACCGTGAAGACGATGATCACGCTCAGCCGGGTGTCGTACAGGCCGGCTTCCTTGCTCAGGTAGTAGACGGGGTAGACCAGCGCCTCCTGCGGCAGCATGTTCGCGAGGACGAAGAAGGCCAGGACCCAGGTGCGGCCCTTGATCCGGCCGATGCCGATCGCGTACGCGTTGAGTACCGAGAGGATCGCCGCGAGCACCGCCACCGAGCCGCTGATCAGCACGGAGTTAAACAGCTTCTGGCCGTAGTCGACCCGCTGCCAGAAGTCCTTGAGACCGTCCAGATAGAGGCCCTGGGGGAGGCTGAGGGGGCCGTGTTCGGAGTACTCGGCCGGTGACTTGACGGCGTTGATCGCGACGATCAGGAACGGGACGACCATGAAGAGGGCCGCGATGCACAGGGCGATCAGCACCGGGTAACGGCGTAGTGCGGTGGTCATGTCCGTGCCCCTTCCTCGGCGTCCTCGGCGCGGGTCTGGAGTTTCAGGCCGATCAGGGAGAGGGCCAGGATGATCACGGTGAGGATGGTGGAGATCGCGGCGCCGTAGCCGACCTGGGTCTTCTCGAAGAACGTGGTGAAGGAGAAGTAGGAGGGCACGTCCGTCGCCCCGCCGGGGCCGCCCTTGGTCAGCACGTACACCGCGCCGAACACCTTGAGCGCGGCGATCGTGCACCAGGTCAGGACGACGTAGATCTCCGGGCGGATCTGCGGCAGCGTGATGTGCCAGAAGCGGCGCCACCAGCCGGCGCCGTCCAGCTCGGCCGCCTCGTACAGCTGCGGGTCGACGCGTTGCAGCCCGGCCATGAAGATGACCAGCGGGAAGCCGATCTGGACCCACACCATCACGCCCATCACGCTGTACAGCGCGATGTCGGGGTCGCCGAGCCAGTCCTGTTGCCAGGAGCCCAGCCCCACGGCCTTCAGCAGCTCGTTGAGGGAGCCGTTGTCCGGGGCGAGGATCCAGCTCCAGACGATGCCGGCGACCGCGATCGGCAGCACCTGCGGGAGGTAGAAGCAGGCGCGCAGCACCGCGGCCCACTTCGACCCGAAGTGCTTGCCGATGTAGTCGAACAGGGCGGCGGCCAGGACGAGACCGATCATCGTCGGTACGGCGGCCATGGCGACGACCATGAACAGGCTGTGCCGGAAGGACGCCCAGAACTCGGAGTCGTCCATCAGCTCGCGGTAGTTGGCGAGCCCGCTCCACTTCGGGCTGCCGATGCCCTGCCACTCGGTGAAGCTCACGCCTGTGTTCATCAGGAACGGGACGACGATGACCGCCGTGAAGGCGAGGATGCCGGGGAGCAGGAACAGGGCGTACGAATCGCGGGTACGGGGGCGGCGCGGGCCGGCGTGCGGGTGCTTGCCGACGGCCCGCGCACCCCGTTCGACGGTGACCGTCATTGCTTCGGCGCGCCCTTGTCGTACGCCTGCTGCAGGGCGGAGAGATAGGCGTCCGGTTTCTCACTGCCCGTGATCAGCTTCTGGGTCTCGGAGACGAGGACGTCGTAGAAGCCGGTGACCGGCCAGTCCGGGTAGAAGGCCAGGCCGTCCTTCTGGCTGACCGTGTTGAAGTTGGAGATGAGCTCCTTGGACTTCGGGTCCGTGATGGCACTCGCGTCGGCGGCGACCGGGACGCCGCCCTTGTTGCCGAGCAGGTTCTGGATCTTCTTCGACATGGTGATGTCGATGAAGTCGTAGGCGAGCTCCTTGTTCTTGGCGTTCTTGGGGACCACCCAGAGGTTGCCGCCGGAGCCCGGGGTCAGATCGGAGCCGGGCCACAGGGTGGTGCCCCAGTCGAACTTGGCCTCCGACTGGAAGCGGCCGTACCACCAGCTGCCGGAGAACAGGATCGGCGCCTTGCCCTGGATCCAGGACACGCCCGCGTCCTCGGCCTTGGTACTGGTGGACTTCTTGCTGATGTAGCCCTTCTTCACCCAGTCGGCGAAGGTCGTGGCGCCGTACGTCCAGGCCGCGTCGTGGAAGTCGGTCTTGCCCTTGTACAGCTCGTACTTGTCGACCCAGGAGCGGTCGGCCTTGGAGAGGGCGAGCTGGTAGAGGTACTGCTGGGCTATGTACTCGGCGCCGGCGTTGGCGAGCGGGGTGACGCCCTTCTTGGCGAACGCGTCCATGGCGGCGGTCAGTTCGTCGAACGTCTTCGGCTCGGCGATCCCGTACTTCTTGAAGAGATCCTTGTTGTAGTAGACCATCGTGTACTCGGCATAGTTGGGCACGCCGTACCACTTGCCGGAGCCCATGACCCCGTTCGTGTCGTACATGCTGGTCGTGGCCACGCCCGCGCTGAGCTTCTTGTCCCAGCCACGCTTGGTCGCCTCGGCGGTCAGATCGGTCAGCAGGCCCTGCTTGGAGAGCTGGCCCGCGGTCGCGTTGCCCTTGTTGTACTCCATGAGGTCGGGCGCGTCCGAGGAGTTCAGGATCATGGGCGCCGTCTTCTGGATCTGCTCGAAGCCCTTCTCCTCGTACTTGACCTTCACGCCCGGATGGGTCGCCTCGAACTCCTTGATGGCCTCGTTCCAGGCGACGCCCATCGCGCTGGTCGGGCCCTCGTAGTGCCACAACTTCAGGGTCTTGCCGTCGGAGGAGCCGCCGTCCGAGCCGCCGCAGGAGGTCAGGAGCAGGGATCCGGCCAGGATCACCGCGCTCGCCACCACACGCCTTCGTGCCGTCAACATCCAGTGCCTCCAGGGGAGTCGGATGGGTATCGGGGCGTCACGCGACGGTCGTCGAATCGATTCGATGCGTGACGTCGAAGCGCTTCGACGGGCGAAGGTAGGTGGCGGCTGTGAGCGCGTCAATGGGGTGCGCGCGAATTACTCGGTGAGGGCCTGGTGCGCCAGGGCGATCAGCAGGGCCAGGGCCGCCGCCGTCACCGGTACCCCGAACCCGGCCGCCGGTGCCGCGTGTTCGGCCACCCAGCCGCCGGTCGCGCTGCCGCAGGCGATGCCGCCGAGCAGGCCGGTCACGGCGAGCGTCATGCCCTCGTTGAGGCGGCCCTCGGGGGTGCGCTCCTGCACCAGGGCCATCGTCGTGATCATCGTGGGGGCGGTGGCCGTCCCCGCGACGAACAGCGCGGCAGCCAGGAGCAGGAGCGAGCCGGTCAGGGCCGCGGCGAGCAGCGGCAGCGTCAGCAGCGCCGCCATCGCGGCGAGGCACCAGGGGTGGCGCCACTCGGCCGGCCCGGACGGCTTCAGCGCCCCGAACGCCAGACCCGCCAGGCACGAACCGCCCGCCTGGAGGGCCAGCACCACGCCCGCCGCCGCGCGGTGCCCGTGCGCGTCCGCGAACGCGATCGTGACGACTTCCGTCGCCCCGAACACCGCGCCCGTGGCCAGGCACACGGCGAGCAGCGGGGGCATGCCGGCGGCGCGCAGCGGCGAGCGCGCCGTGGTGCGGCGGTGCGGCGGCGGCTCCGTCGAACGCTGGGCGGCGAAGACGAGCACACCGGTCACCAGCAGCACCACGCCGACCAGCGTCCCGGCCTCCGGGAAGAAGGCCCCGCACAGGAAGGCCGCGAGCACCGGGCCGAGCATGAAGCACAGCTCGTCCGCGGCCTGTTCGAAGGAGTTCGCGGTGTGCAGCGCCTCGGGAGCGTCCTTCGTCAGGTGGGCCCAGCGGGCCCGGGACATGCCGCCGGTGTTGGGGGTCGTCGCGGTGGCGGCGTACGCGGCGAACAGGGTCCAGTCCGGGGTTCCGTGGCGCACGCACAGCAGCAGCGCCAGCGAGCCGAGCGCCGCGAACAGCGTGGCGGGTACGGCGATCCGGGCCTGGCCGTACCGGTCGACGAGCCGGGCGATCCAGGGAGCGACCAGCGCGGTCGCGGCGAGGCCGGTCGCGGTGACGGCGCCGGCGAGGGCGTACGAGCCCCGGCTCCCGGCGATCATCACGACCGCGCTCACACTGAACATGCCCATCGGCAGGCGGGCCACCAGGTTCCCGGCGGTGAAGGCGCGGGTGCCGGGGCGGGCGAAGAGACGGCGGTAGGGGCCGGGCGGACGGCCGCCGCGGCGGGCGGCGAAGCCGACGGCGACGAGAGCGTCGGCGGTGACGGTGTAGAGCGGTGCCTTGCGGGGGCTGGACTGCGGCATGGGTCAACCGTGGCGCGGGGGCGATCAACGGGTCCAACACCTTCTGCGTACCGATTCACGCACTTCCGTTGTAAGTTCGCCGGATGCCCGCCCCCGGTCACCTCGACCCCCGCCTCCTGCGAGCCTTCCTCGCCGTCGCCGAGGAACTGCACTTCACACGTGCCGCGGCCCGCCTCTACGTCGCCCAGCAGGCGCTCAGCCGGGATGTGCGGCGGCTGGAACGGGAACTGGGCACCGAGCTGTTCGTACGGTCCACCCGGCAGGTGACGCTGACCGGCGACGGCGAGCGACTGGTGCCGCTGGCGCGCCGGGCGCTCCAGGCGCAGGACGACCTGCTGGCCGCCTTCGGGCAGGCCCGTCCCCTGCTGGTCGACCTCAACTTCCCCGACCAGGCCACCGCCCGCCGCGTCCTGCACCGAGCCCGCGAACTCGCCCCCGACCAGGAGCTGATGGCCCGCTACGAGAGCGGCCTGGCGGGGGCGGCGGGCGAGATGGTGGCGGGCCGGCTCGACGTGTCGTTCGGGCGGTTCGCCGGTCTGGAACCCGCGCTGCGGGCCCAGTTGGACCACCAGCCCGTGCGCTACGAACCCATGGCCGTCGTACTGCCCGAGGACCACCGGCTGGCGGCGCTGGAGGCGGTACCGCTGGCCGCGCTGGCGGGCGAGACGGTGTACGCGGGTGCGGGGAACCCGCGGACGACGGAGTGGACGGACCTGGCGCACCGTCTGTTCGAACAGCGGGGGATCAGGATCGCGGCCCCCGTACCGCTGGCCGTCGGTGACGAGGAGTTCCAGCGGATCATGGCCAAGATGCGGAACCCCATCCTCGCCGTGGTGGGTTTTCCGGCCATGCCTGGGACGGTGCTGCGGCCCCTCATCGACCCCGTCCCCTTGTCGCCTGTGTCACTGGTGTGGCGAAAGGGGCTGGTCCATCCGGGATTCGATGCTCTTCGGCGGGCTGCGGCCGAGATCTCCGCCGAGGAAGGGTGGCTGCGACGGCCCGCCGATGGATGGATTCCAGCCACTGATGTGGGCATGATGCGAACCCCCAATTGACACGTTGCGCGCACGGGTCCTCTCTGTGCGCTACATTCGAGGGTCTGAGCACAGTGTGGTAATGGGGGCGTTCGAATTGGGTGGGGGCCCGGTTCGGCGGCGGGTGCTCGGCGTCGTACGCGCTTCCGGACCTGTCCCGTGGGGGGAAGTGCGCACGTGAAAAAGTGGCGGGAAGACGCCCAACCGGAGTGGCCCGAGGCCGCATCAGCGACCCAGGACCTGCCGTTGACGGGGGGAAACACTCAGAGCTTTCCAGAAACCGGACGAACCGGTCGGCGACGCGACGGCAGAGGCGGCCAAGCGCGTCTCGCCGGGACCGAGCCCGAGCCCGGGACCGAGATCCTGTCGTCGCCGGGCGGTGCCCAGGCCGCCTTGCTCCGCGACCCCTGGGGTGAGTCGGGGGCGGCGGCGCCGGAGGGCGAGAACGCCCACGATCCGCACGAGGTGACGGTCCAGCTCGACTCCGTCCAGTTCGGCGAGTCGGCCCTACGAGCGGCCAAGGGCAAGGCACCCGGCGGCAGACCGGGCAGTGGACCGGGCGGCGGCCAGGACGCCTCCGACGCACCGGTGTTCGTGGACGAGTCGGGGCGGCGCAGCCGTACCTTCCGGCGTATCGGCATCGCCGTGGGCATCTCCTGCGCGGCCTACGCCGGCGTCATCGTCGTCACCCTGCTGTCGGGCAACTCCAGCGCACCCTGGCTTCCGGTCCCGGGTCAGGACGACGACAAGCCGGCCGGCCAGGTCGACGTCTCCCCGACGCCGCGGCTCTCCGCCGACCCTGTCGGCGTCGGAACCGGCGGCGTGCCGGTGCCGGCCCTGTCCGTGCCCGGCGGCACGACCGCCACGCCGGGGGTGCCGGCCCCGCTGCCCAGCCAGTCCGCCGGCAGCGGCAAACCGAGCGCCTCCGCCGACCCCGGGCCGTCGACCGGCACGTCCGCGCAGCCCAGCCCGAGCGGCACCAGCAAGGACCCGGTGCCGGAGTCCTCAGCACCGGTCGTCCAGTCGCCGTCCCCGTCTGCGTCCCCGACGGACGGCGGCGGCTCGGCCGCTCCCTCGGTGACCCCGGGCGGCGGCACGGGCCCCGTCGCAGACGGACCCGCGGACCCGGCCCCCGTCCAGTCGAGCCCCGCCGGCTCGGCCTCGTCCGCCGCACCTGCCGAGCCTTCCGCGCCCTCGTCCTCGTCGACGGAGAACGTCCTCTGATGGCATCCCGCTCCAGCCGCCGCTCCACGGGACGGGCCGACCGGCGGCGATGGCTGCCGCTGCGCCACCTGCTCCCGCTCCTGATCCTGTTCGCGATGCTCGCCATGCTCATGCTGCGCGGCTATGTGCACAGCGAGATCCTCGCCGACTTCCGGGTACGGCCCGAGGCGTCCTCCGACAAAGTCCCGCAGAAGATCCTCGACGGCGGGCCGGTCATCGACACCCGGGGCGGCAAGGCCACCAGCCTGGAGGTGCCGGACCACCGCATCGTCCTCACCTTCGACGACGGCCCCGACCCGACCTGGACGCCGAAAGTCCTCGACATCCTGAAGAAGCACCACGCGCACGCCGTCTTCTTCGTCACCGGCACCATGGCCTCCCGCTACCCGGACCTGGTCAGACGCATGGTCGACGAGGGCCACGAGGTCGGCCTGCACACCTTCAACCACCCCGACCTCTCCTACCAGTCCAAGGAGCGCATCGACTGGGAGCTGTCGCAGAACCAGCTCGCGCTCGCGGGCGCGGCCGGCATCCGCAGCTCCCTGTTCCGGCCGCCGTACTCCTCCTCCGCCGACGCCATGGACAACAGGTCCTGGCCGGTCACCGAGTACATCGGCAGCCGCGGCTACCTCACGGTCGTCAACGACGCCGACAGCGAGGACTGGCGCAAGCCGGGCGTCGACAGCATCGTCCGCAACGCCACCCCGCGCAGTGGCAAGGGCGCGATCGTCCTGATGCACGACTCCGGCGGCGACCGCCACCAGACGGTGCAGGCAATCGACCGACTCGTGCCCCAACTCCAGGCGAAGGGATACGAGTTCAACAACCTCACCGAGGCCCTCAAGGCCCCGAACGCGGACACCCCGGTCACCGGCGCCGAGCTGTGGAAGGGCCGGGCCTGGGTCTTTCTCGTGCAGGCCTCCGATGACATCACCGGCGTCCTGGTCGTCGGCCTCGCGGCCATCGGCGTCCTGGTCTTCGCGCGCTTCGGCCTGATGCTGCTGCTGTCCGGCCTGCACACCCGCCGCACCCGCCGTCGCACCTTCCGCTGGGGCCCGCGGCCGATCACCGAACCGGTGTCGGTGCTGGTGCCCGCGTACAACGAGGCCAAGTGCATCGAGAACACCGTGCGTTCCCTGATGCGCAGCGAACACCCCATCGAGATCCTCGTCATCGACGACGGCTCCAGCGACGGCACGGCACGGATCGTGGAGTCCCTGGGACTGCCGAACGTACGGGTGATCCGCCAGCTCAACGCGGGCAAGCCGGCCGCCCTCAACCGCGGCCTGGCCAACGCCCGGCATGACCTGATCGTGATGATGGACGGCGACACCGTCTTCGAACCGGCCACCGTGCGCGAACTGGTCCAGCCCTTCGCCGACCCGCGCGTCGGCGCCGTCGCCGGCAACGCCAAGGTCGGCAACAAGGACACCCTCATCGGCGCCTGGCAGCACATCGAGTACGTGATGGGTTTCAACCTCGACCGCCGTATGTACGACGTCCTGCAGTGCATGCCCACCATCCCCGGCGCGGTCGGCGCCTTCCGCCGCTCCGCCCTGGAGCGCGTCGGCGGCATGAGCGACGACACCCTCGCCGAGGACACCGACATCACGATGGCCATCCACCGCGACGGCTGGCGGGTGGTGTACGCGGAGAAGGCCCGCGCCTGGACCGAGGCCCCGGAGTCGGTCCAGCAGCTGTGGTCCCAGCGTTACCGCTGGTCGTACGGCACCATGCAGGCGATCTGGAAACACCGCCGTGCGATCGTCGAACGGGGCCCCTCGGGCCGCTTCGGCCGCGTCGGCCTGCCCCTGGTCTCCCTCTTCATGGTCGTGGCCCCGCTGCTGGCCCCCCTGATCGACATGTTCCTCGTCTACGGCCTGCTCTTCGGCCCGACCGAGAAGACGATCGTGGCCTGGTTCGGCGTCCTGGCCGTCCAGGTGGTCTGCGCGACGTACGCGTTCATCCTCGACCGCGAACGCCTGACCCCGCTCATCTCGCTGCCCCTCCAGCAGATCCTCTACCGCCAGCTCATGTACGTCGTGCTGCTCCAGTCCTGGATCACGGCACTCACCGGGGGCCGGCTGCGCTGGCAGAAACTGCGCCGCAAGGGCGGGGTGTCGGCACCGCCGACCGCGCCGGAGCCTGGCCGGCGCGTCATGGACGGAAGGCCGGTCGCATGAGCATGCGAGACCACGACGCTGCTACGACGACACAGGCGCCGACGCCGGGGCCGACGCCGGGGCAGGTGCCTGGGCAGGCGTCGCCATCTGCGTCCGCGCCCGCGTCGGCGTCCGCGGGGGCGCCCCGTCGCGCCTCCGGACGCGACCGGTACTTCGACCTGCTCCGGGCGATCGCGCTCTTCAGGGTCGTCTTCTATCACCTGTTCGGCTGGGCCTGGCTGCCGGTGGTGTTCCCCTCCATGGGCGTGATGTTCGCCTTGGCGGGCAACCTCATGGCCGGCTCCCTCGGCAGACGCCCAGCCGTGCAGGTCGTGCGCAGCCGTATGCGGCGCCTGCTGCCGCCGCTGTGGCTACTGGGCGCGGTCGGCGTGACGGGCATGCTGCTCGGGGGCTGGGGCCCCGACTCCGAGGGCCACCCCGGCTGGTGGTGGATCCACCTCGGCTTCTGGATCCTGCCGCTGAGCGACCCGCCGTACGGCGAGGGCCTGCACGGCATCCACGGTCTGATCGGCGACGAGTGGGCCGTGGAGCTGGCCGTACCGCTCTGGTACATCCGCGCCTACCTCTGGTTCGTCCTGCTGTCCCCGCTCCTCCTGCGCGCCCTGCGCAGGCTGCCCTGGACAACGATCCTCGCGCCGATCGCCCTGTCGGCGGCGCTCGAGTTCGGCTGGATCAGCGTGCCCAGCTGGCGGCTCGACTCCAACCTCAGCGACTTCGGGGCGTTCGGCGCCTGCTGGCTCCTGGGCATGGCCCACCACGAGGGCATCCTCAAACGCCTGCCCCGCTACGTCGTGCCGTCCCTCGCACCGGCCGTCGCCGGCATCGGCCTCTGGTACGCGCTCACGCACGGCTTCGCACCGGGCCACGACCTGGACGACATGCCCTTCGCCCAGTCGCTGTGGTCCTTCGCCACCGTGCTGCTGCTCCTGCACATCAGCCCCTCGTGGTCCGAGTGGCCCCGCCCGCTGCGCCGCTGGGACCGGTTGATCACCCTCTTCAACTCCCGTGCGGTGACGATCTACTTGTGGCACAACGTGTGCATCGTCGCCGCGCAGTCCCTGTGGGACCACCTGTGGAACGTCCCACTTCTGGAGGAACACGCCCCCTGGTTCCTGGAGAGTTCCTGGCCCCTGCTGGTCGTTGTCTGGGCCCTCACGGCCTGCTGCATCCTCTGCTTCGGCTGGATGGAGGACCTGGCGGCGAAACGGAGGCCGCGGCTGTGGCCGGACGGCTCGCCGTCGCGTGCGGGGGCGCACCGGGCCTGAGGGGGCCGTGTGTCCATGTGAGGTGTGTGCAAGTCCCTTTGGCCGCACTGGTGTCACGACCCGAAGTCCCGCTGCCGTAGCGGGGCTTCGCCACTACGACTCAGGAGCCACCCGTGACCCGCCGTCCTCACCTGCTCACCACAGCCGCCGCCGGAGTAACGGCGTTGCTGCTCACCTCCCGTTCGACGCCGACCACACCGTCACCGCCAGCGCGGCGCAGGACGCGAGGGGCCAGCGGGTGCGTTCCAGAGCGTGCTGAACCCGCCGTGCAGCGAGGCGTACACCAGGGTCAGCGGCTTGCCGTCGACGAAGTCGGGGTAGCGGGCCGGCGGGCAGGCGTACAGCCCGCCCTGGCGGAGCAGCTCCGACACGCACCAGGTGGCCGAGGACACCGGACGCCCCCAGTAGAAACCGGCGTACGGCTTCGGTCATGTGTCTCTCCTGTGAGTTCGTGGACTATGGCGAGGCCGTCAGGAGGCGAGACGGCGGGCCAGTGATTCCACGCTCTGGCCGGCGTCGTCCATGATTCTCACCAGCGCTTTGTAGTTGCGCTCCACGGTCGCCTTGTCCTCCGCAGCGGTTGCTTTTGCGCTTTTCAGCTCTTCCGGCTTCGTCTTGACCTTGCTCTGCTCGATCTCGCGGACCGTCTTTTCGATGGACCGCTGTCGCTCACGGATTCCACGCTCGAGCTGCTGGATCTCCTGGCTCACCTCCCGCTCCCGTTCCAGGAGATAAGAATTTCCGGAGGTATTGCCAGAAGCGGCTCGGCCTGGTGAACAGGGTTGGCCGTGACGACTCGGATGCCCTGACCGCCACAGCTGCGCGTGATCACCCCGCTGTATGCGTGTGATCAGGCAACTTTGGTGGCCATAGAGCGATAGCGTTGCCAACCGTGACTACATCTTCTTGGTATGTCTTCGTAGAAGAGGACACTGATGAGCTCGTATGGGTCGATAACAAGAACTTCTTCGTGCATCGCTGGCATCTGGTGGAAAGTCGGCACGTCGACGGAGGCAGGCAGGAGGCTGAAGCGGCAGCGCAGGAGTTGGCCGACAGCTACGTCCCGCACATCACATACGGACGCGGGGCGTCTGGGTCCCGGCCTGGCCGGAGCATTTTCCGGATGCACGACGGGGCATGGCTGGTGACAGTCAAATACGGAGCCGCGAAGGCGCACTATCGAGTGAGCATAGGGGAGCTTATTCGCATAGAAGAGGAAATAGAGGGTGAACAGCCCTCCAAGCCCAAGGGTGGATTGAAAAGAATGTTCGGGAGTTAGTCCCGGCCGCCGATCGCCATAGGTGCCGCAACGGAGATTGTGTATGACCCCGAGGGTCGTAAAGAAATCCGGTTCGCTGCCGACGCGTACGCCGGGAAATGGGCTCCCCTGCTGATCGGCATCGTGAGCGTCCTCACGATCCTGGCCGTGCTGGCGCTCATCTTCTGACGGCTCGTGGTGTGGAATACCAGGCAGAACACGGTGCCCATCGAATGTTTCCCCTCGTCCCCGGTGCGGCCGCAGGTGGCACGACGCCCATGGCGGCGCGTGTGATCGCGGCTGTTGATGGTGGGCCAGGTACCGACGAGGCCCAGGCCGACTCGAGCACCTCGGCGAGTCCGGAGGAGGCCGAGGAGACCGCGGCCGACCCGACCGACGCGGCGTCGGCCGACGAGGGCACGGGTGACGACCTGACGGACGACGCCACCGACGACTCGACCGGCTCCGCGACCCCGCCCGACGCGACGGGCTTCGCGGGTCAGCGGCAGGACGACTCGGGCAAAACCCTCACCATCGGGGAGAAGTACACCTCGGGCGAGTTCAAGGGGAAGTACGCGATCTCCTACATCGAGCCGGGCGGTGACGGCATCCTGACCGGCCTCGGCCTGGACCGCAGCGACGGTTCCTTCCGCGTCGCCCTCAAGCCCATCTCCAGCGACACCGAGTCGGACAGCGACGTCCGCGCGGCGACCCTGACCCGTTCGGGTGATGACGTGGACGTCACATGGGACGACGGCGGGCGGGACATCCTGGCGTGGGTGGAGTGAGCTGACCTCTCCCCCGAGCTGACCTCTCATCCGGCCTCCTCCCGGGGTGAGAGCAAAGTTCCCTTCCGGTCACCCACAGCCACAGGCCGGAAACGCGCCCTCCCTACCTTCGGGACTTATCACCGCTCGTCACCCCGAAGAAGCACCTGAGTCCCGGAGCACCGTGGAGGCGTCATGACAGCCCCTAGTACAGCCCCCGCAGCGAGCAGGGGAGGCCGCTGGATCGAGCACTGGGATCCGGAGGACGAGGCCTTCTGGCAGGAGACCGGCGAGAAGGTCGCCCGCAGGAACCTGCTCTTCTCCGTCCTCTCCGAGCACATCGGCTTCTCCATCTGGACCCTGTGGTCCGTGCTGGTGCTCTTCATGGGCCCGGAGTACGGGCTGACCCCCGCCGACAAGTTCATGCTGACGTCCATGGTCACGCTGGTGGGAGCCGTGGTGCGGGTGCCCTACACCTTCGCCGTGGCCGTGTTCGGCGGACGGAACTGGACGATCATCTCGGCCAGTCTCCTCCTCATCCCCACCATCGCCGCGTTCACCGTGATGAAGCCGGGGACGTCGTTCTCCACCTTCCTCCTCATCGGTCTGCTCGCCGGCGTCGGCGGCGGCAACTTCGCCTCCAGCATGACCAACATCAACGCCTTCTTCCCGCTCAGGAAGAAGGGATGGGCCCTCGGGCTCAACGCCGGCGGCGGCAACATCGGCGTGCCGGTCATCCAGCTCGTGGCACTCGCGGTCATCGGAGCCAGCGGCGGGCCGCGTGTGCTGCTCGGGATCTACATCCCGCTCATCGTCGTCGCCGCCACGCTCGCCGCGGTCTACATGGACAACCTCGCGTCCGTGAAGAACGACACCGGCGCCGCGATCGACGCCGCGAAGGACGCGCACACCTGGATCATGTCCTTCCTCTACGTCGGCACCTTCGGCTCCTTCATCGGCTACAGCTTCGCCTTCGGGCAGGTGCTGACCAACCAGTTCGGGCGTACGCCCCTGCAGGCGGCGTACCTCACCTTCATCGGCCCGCTGCTCGGCTCGCTGATCCGGCCGGTGGGCGGCTGGCTCGCCGACCGGTACGGCGGCGCGAAGATCACCCTCTACAACTACGTCGGCATGGCGGCGGCCACGGGCGGCCTCGTCTTCGCCTCCATGCAGAAGTCGCTGCCGCTGTTCGTCTCCGTGTTCGTCGTGCTCTTCGTGCTCACCGGGCTCGGCAACGGGTCGACGTACAAGATGATCCCCGGCATCTTCCACGCCAAGGCCCTCGCCAAGGGGCTGGAGGGCGAGGAGGCCGCCCGTTACGGACGGCGGCTCTCCGGGGCCTCCATGGGCCTGATCGGCGCGGTCGGCGCGCTCGGCGGCGTCGGCATCAACCTCGCCTTCCGGCAGTCCTTCCTCTCCTACGGCTCCGGCACCGGCGCGTTCGTCGCCTTCCTCGCCTTCTACGGGCTGTGCTTCGTGGTGACCTGGGCCGTATACCTTCGCCGCCCGGCCGTCCAGGCCCGGGCAGAGGCTGCCTCCGAGACGAAGCCGCAGCTCAGCTACGCCGAGGTGTGACGTAACACTGGCGACATGAAGCGGAACCGAGCCTGTCACGCATCGTTGACAGGCTCGGTCGGCATGTAGGTGCAACCACTCCAGCGCGGGACGAGAGTCTATGTACGACGAAGAGCAACGACCGGTCCCCGGTCCCCTCGCGGGGTTCACCGTGGGCGTGACGGCCGCGCGGCGGGCCGACGAGCTCGGAGCGCTGCTCCAGCGCCGCGGGGCCGCCGTGCTGCACGCGCCGGCGCTGCGCATCGTGCCGCTCGCCGACGACGGTGAGCTGCTGGCGGCGACGAAGCAGCTGATCGACCAGGCGCCGGACATCGTGGTGGCCACCACCGCCATCGGCTTCCGTGGCTGGGTCGAGGCCGCCGACGGCTGGGGGCTCGGCGAGGTCCTGCTCGACCGGCTGCGCCAGGTGGAACTGCTGGCGCGCGGGCCCAAGGTCAAGGGCGCCGTACGGGCCGCCGGGCTGACCGAGGAGTGGTCGCCGTCCAGCGAGTCCATGGCGGAGGTACTCGACCGGCTCCTGGAGGAAGGGGTCGAGGGCCGCCGTATCGCCGTACAGCTGCACGGCGAGCCGCTGCCGGGGTTCGTGGAGGCACTGCGGGTCGCGGGCGCCGAGGTGGTGGGGGTACCCGTGTACCGCTGGATGCCGCCCGAGGACATCGCGCCCCTGGACCGGCTGCTGGAGGCCACCGTCTCGCGTGGACTGGACGCGGTCACCTTCACCAGCGCCCCGGCCGCCGTGTCCCTGCTGTCCCGCGCCGAGGACCGCGGTCTGCTGCCCGAGCTGCTCGCCGCCTTCCACCACGACGTGCTGCCGACCTGTGTCGGCCCGGTCACCGCGCTGCCGCTCCAGGCCCATGGCGTCGACACGGTCCAGCCCGAACGCTTCCGGCTCGGCCCCCTCGTTCAGCTGCTGTGCCAGGAACTGCCCGGGCGAGCGCGGTCGTTGCCGATCGCCGGGCACCGGGTGGAGATCCGTGGGCACGCGGTGCTGGTGGACGGCGACCTCAAGCCCGTACCGCCGGCCGGCATGTCCCTGCTGCGGGCGCTGTCCCGGCGGCCGGGCTGGGTGGTCGCCCGCGCCGAACTCCTGCGCGCGCTGCCCGGCGCGGGCCGCGACGAGCACGCGGTGGAGACGGCGATGGCCCGCCTCCGCACGGCCCTCGGCGCGCCGAAGCTGATTCAGACAGTGGTCAAGCGGGGATACCGGCTGGCGCTGGACCCGGCGGCGGACGCGAAGTACGCCGACGCGTAGGAAGGCACCCTGCGTTGTTGCGGGGGTGGGGGGGGGGGGCCCCCCCCCCCCCCCCCCGCCGCCGGGGGGGGCGCGGGGGGGGGGGGCGGCGGGGGGGAGAGGGCGCCGGGGGGGGGCACGGGGGCCCGCGGCCGGGGCGCGGCGGGCCCGG
>NZ_JBEOXO010000033.1:0-84778 GCF_040296605.1 Streptomyces sp. NPDC002088
GCCTGGGCACGCCCGACGACTTCAAGTTCCTGATCGACGCCCTGCACCGGGCCGGCATCGGCGTCCTCATGGACTGGGTCCCCGCGCACTTCCCGAAGGACGACTGGGCACTGGCACGGTTCGACGGGGACCCGCTCTACGAACCCGGGGACTGGCGGCGCGCGGAGCACCCGGACTGGGGGACCTACGAGTTCGACTACGGGCGCGTCGAGGTGCGCAACTTCCTGGTCGCCAACGCGGTGTACTGGTGCGAGGAGTTCCACATCGACGGGCTGCGGGTGGACGCGGTCGCCTCGATGCTCTACCTCGACTACTCCCGGGACTCCGGCCAGTGGGAGCCCAACGTCTTCGGCGGTCGGGAGGACCTGGCCGCGAAGGCGTTCCTCCAGGAGATGAACGCGACGGTGTACCGGCGGGTGCCGGGGGTCGTCACGATCGCGGAGGAGTCCACCGCCTGGGACGGGGTGACCCGGCCCACCGACAGCGGCGGTCTCGGTTTCGGGCTGAAGTGGAACATGGGCTGGATGCACGACTCGCTGGAGTACATCAGCCACGAGCCGGTCCATCGCAAGTACCACCACAACGAGATGACCTTCTCGATGGTGTACGCCTACAGCGAGAACTTCGTCCTGCCCATCTCCCACGACGAGGTGGTCCACGGCAAGCAGGCGCTGGTGTCGAAGATGCCGGGCGACTGGTGGCAGCAGCGCGCCAACCACCGCGCCTACCTCGGCTTCATGTGGGCCCACCCCGGCAAACAACTCCTCTTCATGGGCCAGGAGTTCGCCCAGGGCGCCGAATGGTCCGCGGCCCACGGCCCCGAGTGGTGGCTCCTCGACCCCGCCTACTCGGCGGAGGCCGACCACCGCGGCGTACGCGACCTCGTCCGCGACCTCAACACCGTCTATCACCGCACCCCCGCCCTCTGGCAACGCGACACGCAGCCCTCCGGCTTCCAGTGGGTCGTCGGGGACGCCGCCGACGACAACGTCTTCGCGTTCCTGCGATTCGCCGCGGACGGCAGCCCGTTGCTGGCCGTGTCCAACTTCTCCCCCGTCGTCCGGCACGACTACGCCCTGTGGGTCCCGGACACCGTTGCCACCTGGCGGGAGACGCTCAACACCGACGCCGGGCGCTACGGCGGCGGCGACGTCACCCACCCCGAACCGGTCAAACAGCTGGACGGCCGGATCACGCTGACGCTGCCGCCGCTGGCGACGGTCTGGCTGACGCCTTTGGACTGAAGATCATCGGGGTACTCGGGTGCGTCGTAGCCGCAGCAGACCCACAGAAGGGCCGCCCAACGTGCGCACCGTCGGAGTGGAGGAGGAGCTCCTCCTGGTCGCCCCGGAGACCGGCGAACCGCAGGCGCTGTCCGCCGCCGTCCTCGCCCATGCCTCGCGGTACGGCGCGGGCGAGGACGTCTTCGAGAAGGAACTGCACGACCAGATGCTGGAGTTCGCCACCCATCCGCAGTCGGACATGGCGGACCTCCACGCGGAGATCGTCCGCTGCCGTGCGGAGGCGGCCCGGCACGCCGGGGAGATCGGCTGCGCGGTCGCCGCGCTGGCCACCTCACCGCTGCCGGTCAGCCCTTGCATCGGCATGGGCCGGCGCTACCAGTGGATGGCGGAGCAGTACGGCATCGCCACCCGGGAGCAGCTCGTCTGCGGCTGTCACGTCCACGTGTCCGTGGAGTCCGACGACGAGGGCGTCGCCGTCATCGACCGCGTCCGGCCCTGGCTGTCGGTGCTGACGGCGCTGAGTGCCAACTCGCCCTTCTGGCAGGGCGGGGACACCAGTTACAGCAGCTACCGCAGCCGGGTGTGGGGGCGCTGGCCGTCGGCCGGGCCGACCGAGGTCTTCGGCTCCGCCGAGCGGTACCACAGATGCGTCGCCGACATGGTGGCCACCGGCGTCATCCTCGACCGGGCGATGGTCTACTTCGACGCCCGCCTGTCCCAGCGGTACCCGACGGTGGAGATCCGGGTCGCGGACGTCTGCCTGCACGCGGACACCGCCGCCCTGGTCGCCACCCTCGCCCGGGGGCTCGTGGAGACCGCCGCCCGCGAGTGGCAGGCGGGGCAGGAGCCCGTGGAACACGGCGTGAGCCTGCTCCGGCTGGCCACCTGGCAGGCGGCGCGTTCCGGTCTGACGGGCGAACTGCTTGACCCCAGGACCATACGGCGCAGGCCCGCCGAGGCAGTCGTACAGGCGTTGCTGGAGCATGTGGCGCAGGCCCTCGCCGACAGCGGGGACCTCGACCGGGCGCGGGCGGCCTGCGCCGAGTTGCTGGGGCGGGGCAACGGGGCGCGAGTGCAGCGCGAGCTGATGAAGCGGACCGGGAGCCTGCGGGAGGTCGTCGTGGAGTGCGTACGGCTCACCCAGGAATGAGGCGGTGCCCTCGCGGCCGGCCCACGGAGATGATCACGGCTCGATTACTTCTCAGTTCCCGGCACTATTCGGTCTCTCCTGGGCTAGATTCGACCACCGTCGATAACAGTTCACATAGGCGGAGTCACTCCCCGTACACCCCAGGAGCAGCGCATGCGCGACTTCGCCCTCGCTCCCCCGGCCACCCCATCCCTGACCGGCGGGCTCGCCGACAGCGTCTTCGATACGGCGGCCCGCAACCCGGCCCTGCCGCTGCTCGCACGCCGCCGGGACGCCTCCGCCTCCGCCGCCTGGGAGGAGGTGACCGCCGTCGAGGTCCGGGACGCGGTGGTCGATCTGGCCAAGGGGCTGATCGCGTCCGGGATCTCGCCGGGCGCCCGGGTGGCGATCATGGCGCGGACCCGTTACGAGTGGACGGTTCTCAGCCATGCGCTGTGGGCGGTGGGCGCCGAGGTGGTGCCGATCCATCCCTCCTCCTCACGCGACCAGGTCGAGTGGATGCTGCGCGACTCGGGCTGCGTGGGCGTCGTCGTCGAGGACGAGCAGAGCGTCATGACGGTGGGCTCGGTGTGCGCGGGGCTGCCGATGCTGCGGCATGTCTGGCAGCTGGATGCGGGGGCGCTGGAACAGCTGGTGGAACGGGGCGAGTTCATCCCGCTCACCACGGTGGACTCGCTGCGCCGCATCGTCCTGCCGGACTCCACGGCGGTCGTCGCCTACACCTCGGGCACATCGGGGCGCCCGATGGGCTGCGCGCTGAGCCACCGCAGCCTGGCGAGCCCCTGCGACACGCTGCTCGAGGGCTGGGGCCACACGGCGGCGCCGCCCGGGGAGCAGCCGGCCATCCTCGCCTTCCTGCCGTTCTCCCACGTGTACGGCCTCATGATCCAGGGCCTGTGTCTGCGCGGTGGCCTGCTGATGGGCCATGAACCGGACCCGAGCGAGGCCTCCCTGTCGTCCGCGCTGCGCTCCTTCCGGCCCACGTACTTCTACGCCGTTCCGTCGGTCTTCGAGAAGCTGTACAAGAACTTCCTGCGTACGGCCCAACAGGCGGGCCGTGGATCGCTGTTCGAGCGGGCCGCCGAGACGGCACGGGACTTCGCGGCGGCCACCGAGCGTCAGCGAGTGGGCCGGGGTTCGGGTCCCGGTCTCGACCTGCGCCTGCAACACGCCCTGTACGAGCGGACGGTGTACCGCAGGCTGCGTGCCGCACTGGGCGGCCGGGTGAGCCGCGCGTCCTCGGGCGGCTCACCGCTCAACCGCGACCTCTCGCTCTTCTACGAGGGCATCGGCATCTACGTGCACGACGGCTACGGCCTCACCGAGACCGGCGGCGGCATCACCATGCAGCCGCTGGGCCGGGAGAAGTCCGGGACCGTCGGGCAGGCGCTGCCCGGCACCGACATCCAGGTGGCCGACGACGGGGAGATCTTCGTACACGGCCCGTCGGTCTTCCAGGGGTACGTCAACGACGAGGCCGCCACGCGGGCCGCGCTGCGGGGCGGCTGGCTCGCCACCGGGGACCTCGGGCAGCTGGACTCCGAGGGCTACCTGACGATCACCGGCCGCAAGAAGGACATCATCATCACCAGCGGCGGCAACAGCGTGGCCCCTGCCCCGCTGGAGCAGCGGCTGCGGATGCATCCGCTCGTCCACCAGGCGGTGGTCGTGGGCGACGACCGCCCCTGCGTGGGCGCGCTGATCACGCTGGACCCGGAGTTCCTGGCGCACTGGCGGGCGGCGCTGACCCTGCAGAGCGACCTGCCGAACCGGGAGGCCCGCGAGGAGAACGCGCTGCAGGAGGAGATCGGGCGCGCCGTGGCCGCGGCCAACAGCGCGGTGTCCCGCGCCGAGTCCATCCGGGTGTTCCGGGTGCTCCCGGAACCGTTCGACCAGGCCAACGGGTTGCTGACGCCGTCGCTGAAGCTGCGCCGGGACGCGATCGTGCGGCACTACGCGTTCGAGATCGACGCGATGTACCAGGCACGCTCGCGCCTGCCACGGCCGAGCACGCCGGAGGAGGTGCTCGGCTGGGACGACTCGGACAACGTGTTCCGGTAGGGGCCGGTTGCCTCAGCGCCGCCGGCCGCGGCCCATCGAGGCGCCGCCCACGCATCCGAGTTCCCCCGAACCGCGGACACAGCCGCGCCGAGCGCGGAACCTCACTGCCCGGAAGTACGGCTCCCCGCGGGACGCGTCGCCGCCCGGCCACCCGCCCCCAGCAGCCCGGTGGCCTCGATGTCCTCCAGGCGGCCGTCGGCACCGCCCAGCCGGCTCTGCAACGCCACCAGCCCCGGCAGCAGGGGCCGTACGGCCGCCACCGCGCGCAGCCACGCCTGGCCGTACACGTGCGTGGACCGCCGCTCGATGCCGCTGACCAGCCGGTCGGCGACAGGTCGACCGGGCAGAGCCTGGAGGCGGGCCAGGGCATGCCCGCCTTGATCCGGCGCAGGGCGCCGTGGGCGTCCGCCTCCTCGGTCATGCCCGTCTCCGCCCAGCTCAGATAGGCGATCCCCACGCCGACGCCGCGCGGGCCGACCTCGGCGCGCAGGACGTGCGCGAACGCCTCCACGCCGCTCTTCGAGGCGCAGTATGCGGACAGCAGCGGGGCCGGGGCCAGGGCGGCGGACGAGGCGATCTGCAGGTGGTAGCCCCGGGTGTCCAGCAGCGCCGGGAGGAAGGCCCGCGCGGTGATCGCGCCGCCGATCAGGTTGACCTCCACGATGCGCCGCCACAGCTGCGGATCGCACCGCTGGAACGGTCCCGCCTCCGCCACTCCCGCGTTCGCCACCACCACGGACGGTGTGCCGAGCCGATGCCCGACCCACTCGGCCGCGGCGGCCATGCCACCGTCGTCGGTGACGTCGACCTGCCGGTACACGGCGGACCCGGCCGGCAGCGAGGCGGCCACCCGGGCCAGTTCCTCCTCCAGGCCGAGCAGGGCCACCCGTGCTCCTCTTGTGGCCAGGGCACGGGCCACGGCCGCGCCCAGGCCACGGGCCGCCCCCGTCACCACCGCGATCCGACCGTGCAGTACCGATGCCCCGGCCATTGCGGATGTCCCGGTCATGTCGAACCCCTCCCCCTCGTCACGCCGACCGCTTCCGACGGATTGTCGGGCCACGTACGCTCCGTGGCCAGGGGGCGTCCCGCCGTGTTCCGACGACGACCCAGAAGGGATCACCCATCCGCCTGCCGCCTCGGACGCGTACCCGGCGCACCCCCGGGAACTCGCAGGGGTGACGGAGCGAGGGACGTATGGGAAGGGACGACAGCCCTGCTGGCACCAGGGCCGGGAGAGGCGACATGGCAACCGATCCGCGTGGGGACGGAACAGTGGCTTCCCAGGACATCGCGAGCCGCACCGTCGGCTTCGTGGGTGTGCCTGCGGACGTGACGAGTGCGCGCCTGGCCGCGGAGGACTTCCTCCGTGAGCTGGCCGGTGTCTCACCACCCGCGGCCGCGGAGTGCTGGCACGACATCGTGCTGATCGTCACGGAACTGGCCGCCAACGCCGTCCAGTACGCGCCGGGCCCCTTCGAACTGCGCCTGCGCCGGACGTTCGACGGCGTGCACGTCACGTTGCACGACACCAGCACCACACCGCCCGCGCCCCGTCCCTTCCACCCCAGCACCGGTGGTGGCGGAATCGGCTGGCACCTGGTCCACGCACTGTGCACCCAGGTCAGCGTGGTGGCCACCGACCGGGGCAAGGACATTCACGTCTTCCTCCCCTGGTGAGTCGGGCACGCGCGTACGTGCGCGGGGACGGTGCGCCGACCCGGACCCGCCTCCGGGCGGGCCCACCGGGCTCAGTCCGTCGCGGTCCTGGGCGTGGCGAGCCGCTCGTAGTGCTCGCCGACGGTCGCCAGGTACCGCGGATCCCTCGTCTCGCTGTCGATCCGGAACCGGGGAGCCGCCTTGACCTCGCCTCCGGTGCAGGCCAGCGAGACCTTACGGGCCTGAGGGTCGATGCCGGCGACGATGCCCGCCGGTACGACGGCACTCCTGCCGAACAGCCAGACACCGGTGTCGACGACCAGGTGCCGCATGCCATGGGGTTCGGCCTGCCGGTCCACGTGTCCGATCGTGCCGTCGGTCGCGACGACGGCGTAGCCCGTCAGGTCCTGCCCCTCGACGTGACCGCTGTCCGGTGCGTACGACCAGATTCTGCCTGTGGCCACACTGCTCCTTCCTCTTCCTCCCGGGCGTTTCGTGCCCGTGCGGGCGGACGGTCGGCACCCGCCTGTCCCACAGCACCAAATACCCTTTCCCCGCACGCGCATTCGGGCGTGGGACCATCGCGCGCGGGAGCCGTGGTGTCAGCGGAGGTCGAGGCGGGCGCGTGTGGTGGTTCCGCGCTTGTCGGTGTTCGTGCGGCACCGGCTGGGGGGGCGTATGCGCAACTGACCGTCGTACGGCTCCCGGTGACGACGACTGGATGGTCGCGGTACGACAACCGCCCCGTCTCCAACAGCGTTTCCAGGCCAGGCATTTGAGACGGACATCCCTCTATTTCCGCGCGCCGGACATGAGATGCGGAACTCGGGGCAGGCGGATGCCGTCAGCAACAGCCACGACGAACGGAGTGGGCGGCATGGATGCCGTGACGGCAGTGGAGCAGACGGTCACGGACGATCTCCGGGGAGAGCTTCCGCTCATCGACACTCCCTCGCAGGTCAGCCCGAAGGACGCACGCGAGCTCTCGCGCCGGTTCTTCGACCGCCTGGCGGTGCTGGAGGAGGGCACGCCCGAGCACCAGTACGTGCGCAACACGCTGATCGAGATGAACCTGTCCCTGGTGCGCTACGCGGCCTCCCGCTTCCGCAGCCGCGGGGACTCGATGGAGGATGTCGTCCAGGTCGGGACGATCGGTCTGATCAAGGCCATCGACCGGTTCGAGCTGTCCCGCGAGGTCGAGTTCACCTCGTTCGCCGTGCCCTACATCGTCGGCGAGATCAAGCGCTTCTTCCGTGACACGAGCTGGGCCGTCCATGTCCCCCGACGGCTGCAGGAGGCCCGGGTCGAACTGGCCAAGGCCACCGAGGAGCTCCAGACCCGGCTGGGCCGTATGCCGACCACGCGGGAGTTGTCGCAGCTCATGTCACTGTCCGAGGAGGAGGTCATCGAGGCGCGCAAGGCGTCGAACTGCTACACCTCCTCCTCCCTCGACGCGGCCCTCACCTCCGACGGAGGCGCGGAGGGCGAGTCCGTGCTGGCCGACTTCATCGGCGAGGAGGAACCAGCGCTCGAACTGGTGGAGGACTTCCACTCCTTGGCGCCCCTCATCGCCGAACTCGGCGAGCGGGAGCGGCTGATCATCCATATGCGTTTCGTCGAGGAGCGCACGCAGGCGGACATCGGCAAGGAGCTCGGCATCTCTCAGATGCACGTGTCCCGCCTGATCAGCCGCATGGTGCGGCGGCTGCGCACCGGGCTGCTGGGCCCCGAGGTCGCCTGACGGACCGTTCAGGGGGTGGTTCTCGGCGGTCCCGTTCATGGACTCGTCCGGCATGAACATCGTCGTGCGGGTGTACCAGGAGGCCCGCGACGTGTCGGGGAGGCTGCACATCGTCTCCCCCGCCCCGGCGGTACGGCGGATCCTGGACCTCACCGGTGTCAGCATCACCGTGCCCGTCTCCGAGAGCGTCGACGACGCCCTCGCCCTCGTCGACGGACAGCCGGCGGGCGCACCGGACCAGGAGGGCCGACCGCGCCCCGCACACCGGGTACGGGGCGCATGCGGCCCGGGCCGGCCGGACCGGAACACGCGTAGATCGCCCGTACTTCGGTGCTCCCCACGCGCTTCGGCGCTCGAACAGGCAGACTGAGGATTCGTTCATTCGTCTGCATGCCGCACCCGGCTGGCGGGAGGAGCTCGGGCGCGGTGGGATCGAGAGGTGCGAAGCAGCGACCGGCGGGCACGCGAATGACGTCGCGGCAGACCGCCTGGAGCCGCAGAAGGGATGAACCATCGTGACACGACCCAGGATCCTGGTGGTGGGTGCGGGCTTCGCGGGAGTGGCGTGCGTACGACGCCTGGAGCGGAAGCTCTCCCCCGGCGAGGCCGACATCACCCTGGTGACACCGTCCGCCTACCAGCTGTACCTGCCGCTGCTGCCCCAGGTCGCCTCGGGTGTGCTGACGCCCCAGTCGATCGCGGTCTCCCTGCGGCGCAGCGAGAAGTACCGCACCCGGATCATTCCGGGCGGCGCCATCGGCGTGGACCTCAAGGCCAAGGTCTGCGTCATCCGCACCATCACCGACAAGATCGTCGACGAGCCCTACGACTACATCGTGCTGGCCCCGGGCAGCGTCACCCGCACCTTCGACATCCCCGGGCTCACCGATCACGCGTTCGGCATGAAGACGCTCGCGGAGGCCGCCTATATCCGCGACCACGTGATCACCCAGCTGGACCTCGCCGACGCCAGCGACGACCCGGCGGAGCGCGCCTCACGGCTGCAGTTCGTGGTGGTCGGTGGCGGGTACGCGGGCACCGAGACCGCCGCCTGCCTGCAACGCCTCACGCACAGTGCCGTCAAGCGTTACCCGAGGCTGGACCCGTCCCTGATCAAGTGGCATCTGATCGACATCGCCCCGAAGCTGATGCCCGAACTCGGCGACAAGCTCGGCCGCAGCGCCCAGGAGATCCTGGGCCGGCGCGGGATCGAGATCTCGCTGGGCGTCTCCATCGAGAAGGCCGGTCCCGAGGAGGTCAGCTTCACGGACGGCCGGGTGGTGCCCACCCACACCCTGATCTGGACCGCCGGGGTGGTCGCCAGCCCGCTCATCGGCACGCTCGGCGCGGAGACCGTCCGGGGACGGCTCGCGGTCGACGCGAAGATGAACCTGCCCGGCCACGACGGGGTGTTCGCACTCGGCGACGCCGCCGCCGTCCCCGACAGGGCCAAGGGCGACGAGAACGCGATCTGCCCGCCGACCGCCCAGCACGCCATGCGGCAGGGCAAACGCGTCGCCGACAACGTCATCGCGACGCTCCGCAACCAGCCGCAGCGCCCGTACGTCCACAAGGACCTCGGCCTGGTCGTCGACCTCGGCGGCAAGGACGCCGTCTCCAAGCCGCTGGGTATCGAGCTGCGCGGCGTACCGGCCCAGATCGTGGCACGCGGCTACCACTGGTCGGCGCTGCGCACCAACGTCGCCAAGACGCGCGTACTGACCAACTGGACGCTCAACGCGATCGCCGGCGACGATTTCGTACGCACCGGATTCCAGGCCCGCAGGCCGGCCAAGCTGAAGGACTTCGAGCACACCAACAGGTACATGACGCCCGAACAGGTGCGCGCGCACCTGGCCAGGACGGATTCACCCGAGCAGTGACACGGCACGCGGCGCGTCCGAGTGCCGTGAGCCGGGAGAGAGTACGGCGGGCGTGAGGGCAGGCGAACGGTCGGTCCGGACCCGGCTGCGGGACCACGTCGCGGCGTCCGATCCCGGGCTGCTGCGGTACGCCGCCGGGCTGCGGACGGTGGGCGCCATCGCCCTCACCCTCGCTGTGCTCGCCCTGCTGCATGCCGACGTGCCCCATCTCGTGGCGGGGGCGATCGCGGCGATGGTCGCCACGTTCGCCATCCGGGAGAAGCAGCGCGACCGGCAGGCCGTCACCCTGGCGGTGGGCCTGCCGGTGGCCCTGGCCTCGGTGACGCTGGGCGCGCTGCTGAACTCCCGGGTCGTGGTGGGCGACCTCTTCTTCGTCGTGCTCATCTTCTGTGCCGTCTACGGCCGCCGGTTCGGCGACCGCGGGACGGCGCTGGGGCTGATCGGCTTCCAGATCTACTTCCTGTCTCTGTTCGTCGGCGCCACGGTCCCGGCCCTGCCCGGGCTGTACGGCACCATCGCTGTCGCGTTCCTCTCCAGTGCCGTGGTGCGGTTCGTGCTCGTGCCCGAGACCCCCGAGGGCGTGCTGGACCGGCTGCGCCAGGCGTTCCGAGCCCGGCTCGCGCAGCTGGTGTCCGCGCAGCTCGAGCTGCTCGACGCCGGTCCCGACGAGATCGAGAAGGCTCTGGAGCATGTGCGCAGCGGCACCGCGCGCCTGCACGAGACCGCGATGATGATCCAGGGCCGGCTGGAGGACGGCACGTCCGACGCGTCGGTGGCGCGGCTGCTGCAACGACGTATCGCCGACGCCGAGGTCGCCGCCGAGCGGCTGGGGCTCCTGCTGCTGACCGCGCGCAGCACCGAGCGCGCGGACACGCTCACGCTGCACCTGCCCGGCGCGCCCGTCCCGTCGGGCGGCCATCTGCCGGTGCGGGAGGAGGCCACGGACCTGCTGCGCCGGGATCTGGAGGTGCTGCGCGTGATCGTCCTGCGCCCGGTCTCCGGAGAACAGGGCACCGGGCTGGCGCATGTGCGCAACCGGCTCCTCGGCTACCGGGACGAGGAGAACCTGCCGCCCGCCTCACCCGCCGTCAAGGACGTCTTCCGAGGCATCGGCGAGGCGGCGCGGGCGGTGCTCGGGCTGCGGATCGCCCTCGACGGGCCGCAGGACGAGTCCGACGACACCCCCTCGACGACCCGCTCCCGCGAGGAACTGGACGCGGAGGATGCCGCCATCGCCGGTGCCGAGGAGGGCGAGCCGGAGGAGGCGGCCAAACCGACCGGGCTGGACCGGCCCACCACTCGGGCGGCCGTACAGGTCGCCGTGGGGTCGGCGCTGGCCATCGTGGGCGGGGAGTTTCTCTCCAGCCAGCGCTGGTACTGGGCGGTGCTGACCTGCTGGATCGTGTTCATCAACACGGCGTCCACCGGCGAGATCCTGGTCAAGGGGTACCGCCGGCTCATGGGGACCGTGCTGGGCGTGGTGGCCGGCATCGGGCTCGCGGGACTGGTCGGCCACCACACCTGGACGGCGTTCGCGCTGGTGCTGGTCTGCGTCTTCGCGATGTTCTACACGGCTCCGCTGTCGTACACGCTGAGTTCGTTCTTCGTGACGGCGGCGCTGGGGGTGCTCTACACCCTGCTGCACACCTACAGCATGTCGGTCCTCGTGCTGCGGGTGGAGGAGACGGCGCTCGGGGCGGCCTGCGGGGTGATCGCGGCGGCGGTGGTCCTGCCGGTGCGCACGGCCCGCCGTACGGACGAGCTTCTCGTCACCGTGCTGGACCGGCTCGCCGAGGTCACGGACGCGGCGGTCGGGCAGCTCAGCGGCGGGGCCGATGGCGACCTGCTGGACAAGGCGCGCGAACTCGACCAGGCGCTGGCCGAGCTGCGCGCCGCCACCCAGCCGCTGACGCATCCGATCACGCCGCTGCGGGCTCGGCGGAACACCGCCCAGTACGTGGTGGCGCTGCTGGAGACGTGCGCCTATCACGCGCGCACCCTGGCGGCGGCCGCCGAGCTGCTGCCCACCCACCCGTCGATCGCGGCGGACCCGCGGCTGCGGCGGGCGGGGCAGCGCGTGATGCACAACATCGCGGCGATCGCCGCGCGCGTCGCGAACGAGGAGGGCGCCCCCGAGGTCCAGGTGGAGACCGGCCCGAGCATCGCGTCCCTGCTGGGGCCCGACGTCACCCCCCGGTACGGCCGGATCACCGACCGGGTGCTGCGCCACGTACAACGCCTGGACGAGGCAGTGATGGGCCTGGCGCGCCCCCTGGGCGTTCCGGTGGCGACACCCGAGCGATGACCGACGGGCTGCCGGGCTGCCGGGCATCAGACCCCGACCCGGCCGGTCGCGACACATGCCGGCAGCGCCGGGCCCACGGGGGTGTCGGCGAAGGAGCGGAGTGTGTCGTCCAGCCTCTTCACTCGCGCTGCTCCAGCACCTCGTCGCGCACGCGGGCGCAACTGCGGCTGATGAGGCGGGAGACGTGCATCTGCGAGATGCCCAGCCGGTCGGCGATCCGGCTTTGCGTCATGTCCTCGAAGAAGCGCATGTAGAGGATGGCGCGCTCGCGTTCGGGCAGGTGGCGCAGGCCTTCCTTGGCGGCCTCGCGGTCGACCACGACGTCGTACGCGGTGTCCGGCGCACCCAGCGTGTCCGCGAGGCTGTAGCCGTCGTCGCCGGAGGAGAGTTCGGCGTCCAGCGACAGGGTGCTGAAGCTCTCGAGTGCCTCCAGGCCCGCACTCACCTCGTCCTCCGTGAGCCCGGTGTGGGCGGCGATGTCGGCGACCGCGGGTTCGGGGGTACCCGGGTGCTGGGTGAGTTCGCGGCGGGCGACCCGCACCTTGTTGCGCAGCTCCTGCACCCGGCGGGGCACGCGCAGTGCCCACATCCGGTCGCGGAAGTGACGCTTGACCTCGCCGGTGACGGTGGGCACGGCATAGCTCTCGAAGGCACCGCGGGACGGGTCGAAACGGTCGACCGCCTTGACCAGCCCCAGCGCCGCCACCTGCCTCAGGTCTTCCAGGGATTCGCCACGGTCACGGAACCGGCCGGCGATCCGGTGGGCCATGGGCAGCCACTCCGCGACGAGTTCGTCGCGGACGGCGTCCCGCTCCGGTCCCTCCTTCAGTTCGGTCAGACGGGTGAACAGGGCTGCCGTGTCGGGGGCATCGTCGTGCGGGCGCCCGGCCTGCGTGGTGGGGCGAGCGGGCACGCCGGGGCGGCTTGTCGACATGTCGATGAGCATGCGGATTCTCGCTCCTGAACAGGTGGTTTCAGGGACTTGCCGCGGGAACGGCTCCGCTCGGACGGCCCGAAGGCGCCGGGACGGACATACCGCTCCCGCCGGCGCGCCTCCGGTCCGAAGCACGAACCTCCGTCTGCCCTGCCTCCTCGGGGGCAAACTCGACCTCATGGGAAAAGCGCCCGGAAGACTCACGGAACGCACGAGCGCTCACCGGAAACAGTGCTCAGAAGACGGGCACCACGGCGGTGATCCGCTTACCGCCCCTCGGCAGCTCCGAAACGCGCACGTCCCACGACAGCCTGCACACGATCGGCCAGCCGCGGCCCCCGGTCCGGCAGCGCCCCCGGACGCCTGCGGAGGGAGTGACCACCGGCAGTCGCTCACTGCGGTCACAAACGGAAACGCGCACACCCCGCCCTTCCACACCGACGTCGAACCCCGTCACGCCGCCGCCGTGCAGGATGGCGTTGGTGGTCAGTTCCGAGGCGACGAGGAGCGCGTCGGCGAGGGCGGTCTCGTCGCACGGCGAGCCCGCGGCCCGGCACTGCCTGTCCACCACGCGCCGCACGGCGCTGCGGACGTCGGCCGGGCTGCATGATTCCCCCTCGCCGGGGCCTGTCGTCCCGGACGGCCCGTGCGAGTAGTCCGGGCCTCGGGCGGGCTCGGTGGCGGGTCCGGTCGGGTGCTTCGCACGCATCGTCGCGCTCCCTGAGTGGTCGAATGACCGAGTGATCGACCGACCGAGTGATCAAGTGACCTGATGATCAAGCGATCGAGGAAGCCTCCTCCATTCGCCTCACCTGAAGGGAGTCCGTCAAACCTGCCGTTCCCGGACGGGGAGCTTCGTCATCGACGGGCGCAATGGGGGTAGTCGGATGACATGACGGATGTCGTGGACTCGGACGAGCTGTTGCGCCGTATGCACCGAGCCAGGGCCTGCGCCCAGCAGGAGGCGCGGACCTGGCGGGCGCGGAGCGGGGACATGAGTGCGACCGATCCGGACGGAGCGCGCGAGGCGGCCGTACGGACGCTGGCCTACGAGGCGGTGATCAGGGTGATGGACGAGATCCTCACCCCCGGCAGGCACCGCGAGGAGGCCTGACGTCCACGGCGCACCGCTGCCGCACGGCCGTCGGCCGGAAGGCGCCCGTCGGCCTCCGGCCACCGCCGTACCGGCGCGGCGCTCCGGTGCGCAGGTCGTCGCGGCGGACGCCAAGGGGAACCGGTACCAGGAAGGGAAACGAGTGAAACAGGTCACGCAACCGGGTTTGAGTTACGCGAATTCCCCCTGAATGGTTTAGCGTTCACTCATACGTGGTGACGGAGTCGACCGTACCGTCCTCTGTACACCACCGCGTTACGGCCCTGGCTGGCCTCCCCCGTCCAGCCAGGGCTTTTCACTGCCCGGACCGCGGCCACCGCTCCTCGGCCGGTTGAACGGCGAGGGACCTGGGTAACTGCTCCTACCACCCCCACCCGCGTGCCGACGGATCACCTCCGGTGCACGTCCCGCCGAGGTGCCCGAGACGTCGGCAGCGGCTGAAATGGGGCATAGGGGAAACACCGCGAGCGGTGGCACACCGCCGCGCGGCCGACCTCCCTCCACTTCGCCGGCGAGGAGCCCCGCGTCATGACCAAAGCGACAAAACTCCTGACCGCCCTGCCCCAGCCCCAGCGCCAGCGCCTGATGTCGCTCGCGCGGGAGGTCTCCTTCCCCGAGGACACCCGCATCTTCGAGTCGGGGGGCACCGCCGACCGCTTCTGGGTGATCCGCTCCGGTGCCGTCTCCCTCGACCAGCAGGTCACGTCCGCGCGGCGGGTGACCGTGGCCAGTCTCGGGGCGGGCGACCTGCTCGGCTGGTCCTGGCTGTTCCCGCCGTACGTGTGGGACTTCGGCGCGGAGGCCTTCAGCCAGGTACGCGCCTACGAGTTCGACGCGCAGCCCGTGCGGGACCTGAGCGAGGAGGATCCGCAGCTCGGGCTGGTCCTGGTGCGGACCGTCGCCGAGATCCTCGCCCACCGGCTGGAGATGACCCGGGGCAAGCTGATGGAGCAGTACACGCTGCACCGGCGCAGCGTCCCGTAGGGGCTGAAGGCGGGGCTTCAGATGCGGTAGCGACGCAGGGCGGGCACCGCGGCCGCCAGCCCCAGCATGATGGCCACGACCAGGAGGCCGCCACCCGCGACGGCCGCGCGGGGGCCGAAGGCGGAGCCGGCCGTGCCGTGCAACACGTCGGCGATGCGCGGGCCGCCCGCGACCACGACCGTGAAGACGCCCTGCATCCGGCCGCGCATCTCGTCGGTGACGGCGGACAGCAGGATCGCCCCGCGGAACACCATGGAGACCATGTCGGCGACCCCGGCGACAGCCAGGAACACCACCGCGAGCCACAGGTTGCGGCTCAGTCCGAAGCCGGCGATGGCGGCGCCCCAGGCGACGACCGCGCCGATCACCATCCAGCCGTGCCGGCGTGCCCGGGAGAACGTGCCGGAGAACAGCCCGCCGGCCACCGCGCCGACGGGGATCGCCGCGAACAGCAGACCGAGCGCGAGCCCCTCGCCGTAAGGGGCGTAGGTCTGCGCGGCGAGCTGCGGGAACAGGGCGCGCGGCATGCCGAAGACCATCGCGATGATGTCGGCGAGGAAGGACAGCAGCAGCACCTTGTGCGCGGAGATGTAGCGGAAACCGGCCGCGATCTCGCGAACGCCCGCGCGTCGCGCTGCCGCCGCGAGCGGCGGGAGCGAAGGCAGCCGGTAGACCGCCCACACCGTGACGCACAGCGCCACCGCGTCGATGAGATACAGCTCGGGCAGGCCGATGACAGGGATGAGGACGCCGGCCAGCAGCGGTCCGACCACCTGCCCGGTCTGCATGACGGTGGAGCCGAGGGCGTTCGCGGCGGGCAGCTCGTCCTCGGGGACCAGCCGGGCGATCGAGGCGTTGCGGGCCGGCGCGTTCAGACCCCAGAACGCCTGTTGCACGGCGAGCAGGATCATCAGCGCGGCCACGGAGTCGAGTCCGACGGCCGCCTGTACCCAGAACAGGAGCGAGGTGACGGCTATGCCGCAGTTGGTGATCAGGAGCAGCTTGCGGCGGTCCACGGTGTCGGCGACCGCGCCGCCCCACAGCGCGAACACGATCAGGGGCAGCAGACCGGCGAGGCTCGCGAATCCGACCCAGGCCGAGGAGCCGGTGATGTCGTAGATCTGCTTGGGCACGGCGACGGCGGTGAGCTGGCTGCCGACGGCCGTGACGATCGTCGACGACCACAGCCGACGGTAGGCCGGGCGGCGCAGGGGGCGGGTGTCCATGGCCCAGCGGCGCCAGCCGCGCCGGGGCGGCGCCGGAGCCGGGGCCGCTGTCTGTGCATCGGTACTGCTCTCGCTCGTGTCCACGTGCTTCCTGGTTGCTCGTTACATCTTTCGGGTCCGGGGATCACTATCGCAGCACCGGCTGTGGCATCGGAGTTCGCAGTCTCAGCTTGCGGCGATGTAGTGCCGGCGGCCGAGGCGCTGGGCACCTGAGGCCTGCCCTTCGGATCAGGCCGCCGCCAGCCGGGCCGCCGCGCTGTCCAGCAGCATCTCCAGCGCCGTCGGATAGGCGCTGGTGACCATGCGGGTCGCCAGCAGGGGTGCCGCCTCCGCGATGCGGGGGTGCGTGGTGGCCGGCAGGTGGGCGTAGGTCGAGCGCCACTTGTCCTCGTCAGCGCGCAGCGCGGCGCGGGGCAGGGCCAGCGAGGCCGCGTCGAGGGCGGCGAAGGCGAGGGTCTGGTCGATGAAGGCGTGGTAGATGCGGACCGTGTCCGGCAGCGGGAAACCGGCGGTGCGCAGGACGTCCAGGACGGCCTCATCGGCGGCCAGTTCGTGGGTGCGGCCCGTGACCCGGCTCGCGGTGAGCAGGGCCGCCTGCGGGTGGGCGACGTACGCGGCGTGGATGCGCAGCCCGATGGTGCGCAGGTCGGTCCGCCACTCCCCCGACGGCCGCCAGCCGCGCAGGGCCCGTCCGATGAGGGCGTCGCCGATGGCCAGGGTCAGGTCGTCCATACCCCGGAAGTACCGGTACAGCGTGCTCGGGTCGCAGTCCAGGGCCAGGCCGATCCGGCGGGCGGTGAGTCCGGCGCTGCCGTGCTCGCTCAGCATCCGCAGCGCCGTGTCGACGATCAGCCGCTCGGACAGCACGGTGCCGCTCCGGGTGGGCCGGCGTCGGCGCCGCTTCTCCTCGGGCACCACCGGTTTGGGCATCACCGTCTCCTCTCCTCGCCTGCATGCTTATGCCAACGCCATTGACCTTACGACGGAGGGCGGCGTTGTATCTCGACCGGGGCCCCACGTCTTTCGTTCACTCGAGAAGGAGTTCTCGTCATGCGTGTGCTGCTCGTGGGAGCCGGTGGTGTGGGTACCGCGATCACCCGGATCGCGGCCCGGCGGTCGTTCTTCGACGCGATGGTGGTGGCCGACTACGACCCGGCGCGGGCCGAGGCCGCGGTCGCGGCCCTCGGCGGCGACGCGACGCGGTTCCGCGCCGAGCGCGTCGACGCCGGCGACGAGGAGGCGGTGGCCCGCCTGCTGCGCCGGCACGCCTGCGACGTACTCCTCAACGCCACCGACCCGCGCTTCGTCGAGCCCCTCTTCCGGGCGGCCCTGAGCACCGGCGCCACCTATGTCGACATGGCGATGTCACTGTCCCGGCCGCATGCGGAACAGCCGTACGAGAAGTGCGGGGTCAAGCTGGGCGACGCACAGTTCGCGCAGGCGGCCGACTGGGAGAAGGCGGGCGCGCTGGCCCTCGTCGGCATGGGGGTGGAGCCGGGCCTGTCGGACGTGTTCGCGCGGTACGCCGCCGACGAACTCTTCGACGAGATCGAGGAGATCGGCATCCGCGACGGCGCGAACCTCACCGTCGACGGCCACGACTTCGCGCCGTCCTTCAGTATCTGGACCACCATCGAGGAGTGCCTGAACCCGCCGGTGGTCTACGAGGCCGATCGCGGCTGGTTCACCACCGCGCCCTTCAGCGAGCCCGAGGTGTTCGACTTCCCCGAGGGCATCGGCCCCGTCGAATGCGTGAACGTGGAGCACGAGGAGGTGCTGCTGGTACCGCGCTGGGTCGACGCCCGCCGCGTGACCTTCAAGTACGGCCTGGGCGAGGACTTCATCCGCACCCTCAAGACCCTGCACCTGCTGGGCCTCGACCGCACCGACCCGGTGACGGTACCGGGCGCCGACGGGCCGGTCGCGGTCTCGCCGCGGGACGTCGTCGCCGCCTGTCTGCCCGACCCGGCGACACTGGGCGAGCGCATGCACGGCAAGACCTGCGCGGGCACCTGGGTTCGGGGCGTGAAGGGCGGCGCGCCGCGCGAGCTGTACCTGTACCACGTGGTCGACAACCAGTGGTCGATGGCGGAGTACGGCTGCCAGGCGGTGGTGTGGCAGACCGCCGTCAACCCCGTCGTGGCCCTCGAACTCCTCGCCACGGGCGCCTGGACCGGCGCCGGCGTCCTCGGTCCGGAGGCCTTCCCGGCCCGCCCGTTCCTGGACCTGCTCACCGCGTACGGCTCGCCGTGGGGGATCCGGGAACACTGACTCCCGCACCACGCAACACCGTTGTTCTCAGGGAAAGGGTCGCCCGGCCGGGCCGCGAAGGGCCGTGATCGACACTTGTGAGGACGCAGAGCGCTGGTCAGATCCCGGTTGGCCGCCCGCGCGGCACGGGGTGGGCGACGCCGGTGCCGAGGTCACGGCGGGCGCGGCGCCCGCGGCGACCGCGCCGCCGCCGCATCCGGTGACCAGTAGGGATGCGGCGGCAACCAGGGCGACCCGAGGGGTGGTGTGAGTGATCACGCGTCGACCATGGCCGACGCGTGTGAGGAACTCGTCAGGATCTACGGCTTGTTCGGCTTGCCCTCGCTGTAGAGCCAGGTCTGGAACAGTTTGTCCAGGTTCTTTCCGGACTCCCGCTCCGCCAGGCGCTCAAACTGCGCGGTCGTACCGTGTCCGGCGCGGTGCTCGGTGACCCAGGCGCGCAGGATCCGGTAGAACGTCGGGTCCCCGACGGCGGTGCGCAGCTCGTGCAGGGCCATGGCACCGCGGGCGTAGACGGGTGTGTCGAAGATGTTCGCGCCGCTGCCGGGGTCGGCCGGCGGGAAGTCCCACAGGTCGTCGCTCGCCCCGCGGGAGTAGAGGTCGTCGAACGTCTCCTGCGCGCTGTCGCCGCCGTGCTGCTCGCTGTAGAGCCATTCGGCGTAGGTGGCGAAGCCCTCGTTGAGCCAGATGTCCTTCCAGCTGGTGAGGGAGACCGAGTCGCCGAACCACTGGTGGGCGCTCTCGTGGACGAGGGTGCTCGTGCTGGGCGCGGAGTCGTACACGGGCCGTGTCTGGGTCTCCAGGGCGTAGCCGACGTCCGGGGCGTGGTCGACGATGGCACCGGCGGCGCGGAACGGGTACGGGCCGAAGACCTTGCTCTCCCACTCCAGCACGCACGGCAGCTTCTTCAGCACGCGTGCGGTGTCGGTCGCCTCGCGCGGGTCGACGGCGTTGTAGACCTTGATGCCGTCGCGGGTCGTGTATTGCTCGACCTTGAACTTCCCCACGGTCGCCGTGGCCAGGTAGGCGGCCATGGGCTCGGACTGGCGCCAGCGGTACGTGGTCTTCCCGTGGGCGGTCCGCTTGCCGAGGTAGACGCCGTTGGCGACCGCGGTCCGGTTCTCGGGGACGGTGATCGTGAAGTCGTAGGAGGCCTTGTCCCTGGGGTGGTTGTTTGCCGGGAACCAGGTCATGGCGCCCTGCGGCTCACCGGCGACGAAGGCTCCGTCGTCGGTGGGGATCCATCCGTCGAGGGAGCCGTCCGGGTCGGTGACGGGTCCGGGGGTGCCGCTGTAGGTGACGGTGACGCGGAACTCCTGCCCCTTGCGCAGGGCATGGCGCGGAGTGACGACGAGTTCCTGTCCGCTGCGGCTGAAGTCCGCCTTCACCTGGTCGACGGTGAGGCCGGTGACCTTCAGGCCCTCGAAGTCGAGGTCGAAGCGGGTCAGTGACTCGGTGGCGCGGGCGGTGAGGACGGCCGTGCCGTCGAGGTGGCGGCTCGCCGTGTCGTAGGCGAGCGTCAGGCCGTAGTGGCTGACGTGGTAGCCGCCGTTCCCGGCGAGCTTGAAGTACGGGTCTCCGGCACCGGACGCGCCCGTGGTGCCCGCCGCCGCGGGCCCGGCGGTCGCGAGCAGGGCCGCGACGGCGACGGGGACGGTAGCGACGACGGCTCCGCGGCCGAGGAGGGCACTGCGTCTGGTGGACTGCTGCCGGATGTGCCTCACATGCGCTCCTTGGGGGTGGCGATGATCAAACCCCCTCAGACTAGGGGGCCATCCGCCCGGTAAACCCCCTCGTTCAGGTCAAGTCACGCGGCGTCACCCGATGCGCCCGTATTACGCTCGGCAGCACCACTGCTGCCCCCGTGGAAGGCCCCGAGCATGAGCGTGCGTGTGCGCCGCGTCTACGAACCGCCGGAACCCGACGACGGCGTGCGCGTCCTGGTCGACCGGCTGTGGCCGCGCGGCCTGTCCAAGGACGCGGCACGGGTGGACGAGTGGCCCAAGGGCCTCACCCCGTCCGCCGAGCTGCGCCGCTGGTACCACGCGGGCGAGGGGGCGTACGAGGACTTCGCGCGCCGTTACGAGGCGGAGCTCGCCGCGCCCGAAGCGGCCGAACTCCTCGATCGGGTACGCGAGTCGGCCGGCAAGGGGCCCGTCACGCTGCTGACCGCCTCGAAGTCCCCCGACCGGAGTCACGCGACCGTCCTGGCCCGTCTCCTCGAGGCCTGAGGAGACGGGCCGTCGGGTCGGGTCAGGCCGTCTGCTTCGCCGCCGCGCGCCCCGCCGCCCGCCCCGAGAAGAGGCAGCCGCCGAGGAAGGTGCCCTCCAGGGCGTTGTAGCCGTGGACGCCGCCGCCGCCGAATCCGGCGACCTCGCCGGCCGCGTACAGACCCTCGATCGCGCTGCCGTCGGCGCCCAGGGCGCGGGAGTCGAGGTCGGTCTGGATGCCGCCCAGGGTCTTGCGGGTGAGGATGTGCAGCTTGACGCCGATCAGCGGTCCGGCCGCCGGGTCGAGCACGCGGTGCGGGGTGGCGACGCGGCCGAGGCGGTCGCCGATGTAGCGGCGGGCGTTGCGGATGCCCTGGATCTGGGAGTCCTTGCTGTAGGGGTTGGCGACCTGGAGGTCGCGGGCCTCGATCTGACGGCGCACCTCGGCCGCGTCGAGCAGCGGCTTCTCGGTCAGCCCGTTCATCTTCTCGACGAGCTGCTCGAGCGTGTCGGCCACCACGAAGTCGGCGCCGTGCCGCACGAAGTCCGTGACCGGCCCGGGCGCGCCCTTGCCGAGCACCCGGTCCCGCAGGAACGCCTTGCGGTCCTTGGCGGTGATGTCGGGGTTCTGCTCGGAGCCCGACAGCGCGAACTCCTTCTCGATGATCTTCTGGGTGAGGATGAACCAGGAGTGGTCGTGGCCGGCGATGTCCTCGGTGGTACGCAGGTGCTTGAGGGTGCCGAGGGTGTCGTAGCCGGGCAGGCACGGGTCGGGCAGCCGGCGGCCGAGGGCGTCGAACCACAGCGAGGACGGGCCGGGCAGGATCCGGATGCCGTGGCCGGGCCAGACCGGGTTCCAGTTCTGCAGGCCCTCGGTGTAGTGCCACATGCGGTCGCGGTTGACCAGCCGCACGCCCGCGCCGGCGCTGATGTCGAGCATGCGCCCGTCGACGTACGCCGGTACGCCGGTGACCATCTCGGCCGGGGGCGTGCCCAGCCGCTCGGGCCAGTAGCGGCGCACGATGTCGTGATTGGCGCCGATGCCGCCGCTGGTGACGATGACGGCCTGGGCGGTCAGGTGGAAGTCCCCGATCGGGTCCCGGTTGGAGGCCACACCGCGGGGCGAGTCGTCGTCGGCCAGGACGGTCCCCCGCACCCCGCGTGCGGCGCCGTCCTCGACGACGAGCTCGTCGACCTGGTGGCGGTGGTAGAAGGTGAGCAGCCCGTCGCTCTCGGCCTGCTTGGCGTAGCGGGCGAAGGGCTCCACGACGCCGGTGCCCGTTCCCCAGGCGATGTGGAAGCGGGGTACGGAGTTGCCGTGTCCGTCGGAGCGCAGGTCGCCGCGCTCCGCCCAGCCGACCGTGGGCAGCAGCTTGATGCCGTGGCCCTCCAGCCAGGAGCGCTTCTCCCCCGCGGCGAACTCGACGTAGGCGCGCGCCCAGCGCACCGCCCAGGAGTCCTCGTCCTCGGAGCGGTCGAACTGCGCGCTGCCCTGCCAGTCGTTCCAGGCGAGGGCGAAGGAGTCCTTGATGCCCAGGCGGCGCTGCTCCGGGGAGTCCACGAGGAACAGCCCGCCGAAGGACCAGAACGCCTGGCCGCCGAGGTTGGCGGCGTTCTCCTGGTCCACCAGGGCGACGCGCCTGCCCCGGCTGGTGAGTTCGTGCGCCGCGACCAGGCCCGCGAGGCCCGCTCCGACGACGATGACGTCCGCGTCCATGGCGACCGTTTCCTTCCTCATCCGCCGCTGTGTGCGGCGGGCTTGTCGCTGCCGTCGGTGAGCAGCGCGGTGAGCAGTTGCTTGAGCCAGGCGCGGGCGCGCTCGACGTCCTTGTCCAGCAGCAGTTGGGTGGTGACTCCGTCGTACGCGGCGACCACCGCGTGGGCGGCGCCGTCGACGTCGCCGAGCACGGCGGGCAGTTCGGTGTGCCCCCGGGCCCGGGCCAGCCGGTCGGCGACGGCCTGCCGCAGCCGGGCCCGGTGGTCCAGCAGCGTCCGCGCCACGACCGGGTCGCGGGCGGCGTGCACCAGGAAGTCCGTCTTCACCAGGAGCCAGTCCAGGTCGAGGAGGAGCACCTCGGTGACGCGGTCCACGGCGGCGGCTACGTCGAGGTCGGGGCCGTCAAGGGCGAGCGCCCCGGCGACCTGGTCGGCGATGAGGTCGGCGCGCTGCCGGTAGAGGGCGAAGAACAGCTCGTCGAGGCTGTCGAAGTTCGAGTAGAAGGCGCCCCTGCTGTAGCCGGCGGCCTCGCAGACCTCCTCGATCGAGACCCGCCCGAAGCCCTTGGCTGCGAACACCGCGAAGGCGGCGTCGAGCAGGTTGGCGCGCGTGCGGACGCGGCGCTTGGTGACGCGCCCGGTCGTCTGTGCTGCCGCTGCCATCCCGGACCCCCCGTTCGATACGCGAATGTATCCGATACACCAACGCATCGAAAGATGCTGAGTGCGTGGCAGCGAAATCCACCAGGGGAAGCCAGAGGAAACCAGGGGAAACCAGGGGAAAATCGATGGGAACATATATTCGATTAAGGCGTACGCTGGACCCATGACCATGCACCTCCAGGGCTCGCTCTTCGACCAGACCGACGAGCTCCGGCTCGGCAGGCTCGACGGGATGCGCCGGACGGAGCTCGGGCACGGCGCCTGGATCGACGTACTGCCCGGATGGCTCACCGGAGCCGACGCCCTGTTCGAACAACTGGCGGCCGAGGTCCCGTGGCGTGCCGAGCGACGGAAGATGTACGACCAGGTCGTGGACGTGCCCCGGCTGCTCGCGTTCTACGACGCCGACGCCCCGCTGCCTCACCCGGTCCTCACCGAGGCCCGCGAGCTGCTCTCGGCGCACTACGCCGCCGAGCTGGGCGAGCCGTTCACCACGGCCGGGCTGTGCTACTACCGCGACGGCCGGGACAGCGTCGCCTGGCACGGCGACCGGATCGGGCGAGGCGCGCGCGAGGACACAATGGTCGCGATCCTCTCGGTGGGCGCACCCCGCGACCTGCTGCTGCGTCCGCTGCACGGGGGAGGCGACACGGTACGGCGCCCGCTGGGGCACGGCGACCTGATCGTGATGGGCGGCTCGTGCCAGCGCACCTGGGAGCACTGCGTACCCAAGACCGCGCGCGCCGCGGGACCGCGCATCAGCGTGCAGTTCCGCCCGCACGGGGTGCAGTGAGGCGCACGCCCGGTCGCGGGGACCGACCGGACGGAACCCTGTCCTCCCCGCACCCCTTCCCCCACACTGGGCCGGACAGGGGGGAGGCCCGGCGATGCCTGTGCGGGGACGGCGTGGCGAACTGGATTCCCTGCGCACCCTCGTCGTGGTGGGCCTGGTCTTCTTCCACGCGGCCCTGGTCTTCTCCCCGGACGACGACTACTACGTCAAGAACGCGGACACGACCGACGCCATCACCGTGCTCGCCGGGTTCGGCGTGGTGTGGGCGATGCCCATGCTGTTCCTCGTCGCCGGGCTCGGCGCGCGGCACTCGATCCGCCGCCGAGGTGCGGGCGGGTTCGCCCGCGAGCGCCTGCTGCGCCTGGGCGTTCCCCTGGTCTTCGCCACGCTCGCCCTCGACCCGCTCCCCCAGTGGCTGCGGCTGCGGGCCGCCGACCCCGGCTATCACGAGTCGTACTGGCACTTCTGGCCCCGCTTTCTCACCGTGCACCTCGACCTCGGCGACTTCCCCTTCGTCCTCGCCGGCCGCTACTTCGAGACCGGGCACCTCTGGTTCGTCGTCCTGCTGCTCACCTTCTGCCTGCTCCTCGCGCCGGTCGCCGCACCCCTCGCGGCCGCCGCGGAGCGCTCCGGCCCCCTCGTGGCCCGCCACCCCGCCCTGCTCCTGCTGCCCGCCCTGCCCCTCGCGGCGATCGACTCGCTGCTGGGCATGGAGGAGAACTTCGCGGGCTGGAACCGCTGGGCGTACCTGCTGTTCTTCCTCTACGGCCACGCCCTCGCCGACGACGACCGGATCCGCGCCGCCACGCGCCGCCTCGCCGTGCCGGTCGGCGTGCTGGGACTCCTGCTGTTCGCGGGCACCGCGCCGGGGTTCGTCACGCAGGACGACCCGTTCACCGCGTGGACCCCGTTCACGCTGATCACCCGGGCGCTGTTCGGCGCGGCGGGCTGGTGCTGGGTGCTGGCCATCCTCGGGCTGCTGGACCGGGCACGCGAAGGTCGCCCAGGCGAAGGCAGCTCACCCGAACCCCAGGAGGCAGGCGTCAGCCGCCGACGGGTGACGGCATACCTCGCCGTGGCCGCGCTGCCGCTGTACGTGCTGCACCAGCCGGTCGTGGTCGCGTTCGCCTACGGCGTGGTCGGATGGCCCGCGCCGATCGTGGTCAAGTACGCGGTGATCGTGACCGGCTCGCTGGCGGTGATCCTCGTGCTGTACGAGTACGGGGTCCGCCGGACGCGGCTGACGCGGTTCCTGTTCGGGATGCGGGCCGCCCCGCCAGGCAGGGCACCGTCGTGATCTGCTTTGCTGTCCCCATCGGGCACGGACCTCACCACGCGGGACGATCATGCGGGCAGATGTGCAGCACGTCGCGGACGGCACCTACCTGGTGCACGGCAGCAACACCAACTGGGTGATCCTCACCGAGGGGGACGCCGTCACCCTGATCGACACGGGCTACCCCGGCGACCGGCAGCTGGTCATGGAGTCCCTTGCGGCGGTGGGGAGTTCGCCGGAGGCGGTCGCGGCCGTGCTGATCACCCACGCGCACAACGACCACCTGGGCTCCGCCGAGTACCTGCGCGCCACCCACGGCACGCCGGTGTACCTGCACGAGGCCGAAGTGCCGCACGCGCGCCGGGAGTTCCTCCAGCAGGTGACCGTAGGAGAGGTGCTGAGGAACGCGTGGCGGCCGGGCGTCCTGCCCTGGATGGTGCACGTCCTGCGCTCCGGCGGCACCGAGCAGCACCCCGTCACCGCGCCCGAGCCGTTCCCGGGCACGGGCCCGCTGGACCTGCCCGGCCGGCCCGTCCCCGTGCACACCCCCGGCCACACGGTCGGGCACACCGTCTTCCATCTGCCGGACGCCGGAATCGTCGTATCCGGTGACGCCCTGGTCAGCGGCCACGCCACCTCGCGTGCCACGGGGCCGCAGCTGCTGCCGGACATGTTCCACCACGAGCGCGCCCGGGCCGTGGCGTCCCTCAACGTGATCGAAACCCTGGCCGCCGACGTACTGCTGCCCGGGCACGGGCCCGTGCACCAGGGGTCGGTGAAGGCGGCGGCGCAGCAGGCCCGGGAGCGGGCGGCCTAGCAGGCCAGGAAGTGGACAGCTCGGGCAGGCGACGCGGCGGCCCGCCTAAGCTCGGGCCATGGCTTTGCAGATCAGCGCCACCAATCCGGAGCACCCCGCGCTCCTGCTCGAACTCCCCTGGGACGTGCCCCTGGAGGAGTGGCCGGAGGAGTACCTCGTCCCACTGCCGCGCGGCATCTCCCGCCACGTCGTGCGCTACGCGCGCGCCGGCGACGAGGTGATCGCCGTCAAGGAGCTCGCGGAACGACCCGCGCTGCGCGAGTACGAGCTGCTGCGCGACCTCGACCGGCTGGGCATCCCCGCCGTGGACCCGCTGGCCGTGGTCACCGGCCGCGCCGACGCCGCGGGCGCCCCGCTGGAGCCGGTGCTGGTCACCCGGCACCTCGGCGGCTCGATGCCGTACCGGTCGATGTTCGAGACGACCATGCGCCCGGCGACCATGCACCGGCTCATGGACGCCCTCGCGGTGCTGCTGGTGCGTCTGCACCTGGCCGGGTTCGCCTGGGGCGACTGCTCCCTGTCCAACACGCTCTTCCGGCGCGACGCGGGCGCCTACGCCGCGTACCTGGTGGACGCGGAGACCGGCGACCTGCACCCGCAGCTGAGCCCCGGGCAGCGCGACTACGACCTCGACCTCGCCCGGGTCAACATCAGCGGCGAGCTGCTCGACCTGGAGGCGTCCGGGGCGCTGCACCCCTCCGTGGATCCGATCGAGTTCGGCATGGAGATCTGCGCCCGCTACGGGCGCCTGTGGCAGGAGCTGACCCGCACCTCCGTCTACCCGGCGGGCAAGTACCACTACATAGAACGCCGGATACGCCGGCTGAACGACCTCGGTTTCGACGTGGCCGAGATGCAGATCGAGCACTCCTCCAACGGCGACACGGTCACCTTCGTGCCCAAGGTCGTCGACGCGGGCCACCACCAGCGCCAGCTGCTGCGCCTGACCGGCCTGGACACCGAGGAGAACCAGGCCCGGCGGCTGCTCAACGACCTGGAGAGCTGGATGGCGACCCAGGACGACTACGCGCCGGGCGACCCCCTCACCGCCCGCCCGGAGGTGCTCGCCCACCGGTGGGTGCGGGACGTGTTCCGGCCCACCGTGCGCGCCGTACCACTCGACCTGCGCGGCTCGATGGACCCGGCCGAGATCTACCACGAGCTGCTCGAACACCGCTGGTACCTGTCCGAGCGCGCCCAGCACGACATCGGTCTGGACACGGCCGTGGAGGACTACATCAAGAAGATCCTCCCCAAGGCGCGCGAGACACTGGAGCCGACGACGCCCGAGTGACTCAGCCGTGCGGGACGACGGCGACCGGGCACTCCGCGTGGTGCAGCACCCCGTGCGCGACCGAGCCGATGCGGGCGCCCACGGCCGTACGGCGGCCCCGGCGTCCGACCACCATCAGCTGGGCCCGCCCGGTCACCGACAGCAGCACCTGCCCCGCGCTGCCCATCTCCACGTGCTCGACCACCGGCACGCCGGGGAAACGCGCCCGCCACGGTTCGAGGGCCTCGCCGAGCGCCTGCTTCTCGTACGGCTCCAGGCCCCCGGCGTCGTCGAGGAGCTTCAGCGAGCCCGGGCTGTAGGCGAACACCGGCGGCAGCGTCCAGGCTCGTACGGCGCGCACGGTGGCACCACGGGCCGCCGCCGTCTCGAAGGCGAACCGCAGGGCTTCGGCACTGTCGTCCGGGCTGCCCTCCTGCCCCACGACGATCTCGCGGCCGCCCGCCTCGGCGGCGGCCTGGTCCCCGGCCCGCACCAGGACCACGGGCCGTACGGCCTCGGCGATGACCTGCTGTCCGACGGAGCCCAGCAGGAAGCCCACGACGGCCGCGTGCCCGCGCGAGCCCAGCACCAGCAGCTCGGCGTCCGCCGCCGCGGCGACGAGCGTGTCGGCCGCGGGGCCTTCCAGAACGTCGGTGGACAGCTCCAGGTCCGGGTGCCGCTCGGCGACCGTCCGGACGGCGGCGGCCACCGCGTCCCGCACCCAGCGCGCCTGCGTGTCCCGGTCGGCCACCTCGGCCGGCACGGCCGACTGGAACCGCCAGGCGTGCACCACGCGCAGCGCCAGCCCTCTGCGGACGGCCTCCCTGGCCGCCCAGGCGAGTGCGGCCAGGCTCTCGTCCGTTCCGTCGACGCCTGCCGTGATGGGGCGCGTCATGCGCGTTGCCTCCCTGTGTCGCGTTCGGGGTCCGTGAGCCCCAGTCTTCACTACGCTCGCCTCCATGACCTTGGAATGGGAACAGGTGATCGTGGACGCGGCCGATCCGGAGGCCCTGGGGCGCTGGTGGGCCGAGGCGCTGGGCTGGGCGGTGGTGAACGACTCCCCCGACGAGTACGAGATCCGCCCGACGCCCGAGCGCCTGCCGGGGTTACTGTTCGTGCCGGTCCCGGAGGCCAAGTCCGTCAAGAACCGGCTGCACCTCGACTTCCGCCCCGAGGACCAGCGCGCCGAGGTGGAACGCCTGCTGTCCCTGGGCGCCCGGCACGCGGACGTGGGCCAGGGCGAACAGCCGTGGGTGTCGCTCACGGACCCGGAGGGCAACGAGTTCTGCGTCCTGGGTGAGCGTCGGCCCTGACGGCGTCCGGCCGGCCTGTGCCGCATACCCGAGCGAAGCGGGACGATCGAACATACGATGGGCGGGAGTCGGCGCGGCGGCGACGGAGGCGCCGTGCCGCACATCCGACCACTCGGGGTGGGAGACGTATGGCACAGGCCGCCGAGGCAGCGCGGACCGTCATCTTGACCGTGGACGACGACCCGGGAGTCTCCCGTGCCGTCGCCCGGGACCTCAGGCGGCGCTACGGCGAGTCGTACCGGATCGTGCGCGCGGAGTCCGGCGAGTCCGCGCTGGACGCGCTGCGCGAGCTGAAGCTGCGCGGCGACCTCGTGGCCGTGATCCTGGCCGACTACCGCATGCCGCAGATGAACGGCATCGAGTTCCTGGAACAGGCCCTGGACGTGTATCCGGGCGCGCGGCGAATACTGCTGACCGCGTACGCGGACACCGGCGCCGCGATCGACGCGATCAACATCGTCGATCTCGACCACTATCTGCTCAAACCGTGGGATCCGCCGGAGGAGAAGCTCTATCCGGTGCTGGACGATCTGCTGGAGGCGTGGCGCTGCAGCGACTTCCGGCCGGTGCCCAGCACCAAGGTGGTCGGCCACCGCTGGTCGGCGCGCTCGTCCGACGTGCGGGAGTTCCTGGCCCGCAACCAGGTGCCGTACCGCTGGTACTCGGCCGAGGAGCCCGAGGGGCAGCGGCTGCTGGCGGCGGCCGGGCAGGACGGTCAGCGACTGCCACTGGTGATCACCCCGGACGGGGTGCCGCTGGTCGAGCCGGAGGCGCCCGAGCTGGCCGCGCGGGTGGGGCTGGCGACGACACCGGCGGCCGACTTCTACGACCTCGTCGTGATCGGCGGTGGGCCCGCGGGGCTGGGTGCCGCGGTGTACGGGGCCTCGGAGGGGCTGCGGACCGTGCTCGTGGAGCGGTCGGCGACCGGCGGGCAGGCCGGGCAGAGCTCGCGGATCGAGAACTACCTCGGCTTCCCGGACGGCGTGTCGGGCGCGCAGCTCACCGAGCGGGCCCGGCGGCAGGCGGCGAAGTTCGGCGCCGAGATCCTCACCGCGCGCGAGGTGACGGGGCTGGAGGTCAACGGTGCCGCGCGGACGGTGCGGTTCTCGGACGGGTCGGCGGTCGCCGCGCACAGTGTGATCCTGGCGACCGGCGTGTCGTACCGGCAGCTGGAGGCGCCGGGTTGCAACGACCTGACCGGGTGCGGGGTGTTCTACGGGTCGGCGCTGACCGAGGCGGCATCCTGCCAGGGGCACGACGTGTACATCGTCGGCGGCGCCAATTCGGCCGGGCAGGCGGCCATGTACCTGGCGCGGGGCGCCAAGTCGGTGACTCTGCTGGTGCGCGGCTCCGACCTGTCCGCGTCGATGTCGTACTACCTGATCCAGCAGATCAGCGAGGCACCGAACATCTCGGTACGCGCGCGTACCGTCGTCGAGTCCGCGCACGGCTCCGACCACCTGGAGCAGCTCACGCTGCGCGACATGGACACCGGCCGGACCGAACTGGTCGACGCGCAGTGGATGTTCGTGTTCATCGGCGCGGCGCCGCTGACCGGCTGGCTGGACGGCACGGTGCTGCGGGACGAGCACGGGTTCATCCTGGCGGGCCCCGACCTCACCCCGGACGGGCGGCCACCGGCGGACTGGGAGCTGGACCGGCCGCCGTACCACCTGGAGACCAACATTCCCGGCGTGTTCGTAGCGGGCGACGCGCGCGCCGAGTCCGCGAAACGCGTCGCGTCCGCTGTCGGAGAGGGAGCCATGGCCGTGATGCTCGTCCACCGGTACCTGGAGCAGTCATGAGCGGTCAGGTGATGCCGTGCTGCCCGCAGGAGATAGGTTCGCTGTTCCTGTTCGAGAAGCTCACCCCGGAGCAGCTCGGCCGGTTGTGCAGCACGGGGCGGGTGGAGAGGTTCGAGCCCGGTCCCGTGTACACCGAGGGCGAGCCCGCCACCTGCTTCTACGTGATGATCGAGGGCACGGTCGTGCTGTCCCACCGGGTCGCCGGCGACGACGTGGAGGTCGGCCGGACCTCACAGCGCGGGGTGTACTCGGGGGCCATGCAGGCCTATCTCGGCGACCGGGTGCGGCAGGTCTACATCAACTCGATGCGTGTCACGGAGCCGACGCGGTTCTTCGTGCTGTCCGCGGAGACGTTCGCGAGCATCATGCAGGAGTGGTTCCCCATGGCGGTCCATCTGCTGGAGGGGCTGTTCTTCGGGTCGAAGAGCATGCAGCGGGCCGTCGGGCAGCGCGAACGGCTGCTGGCGCTGGGCTCGTTGTCCGCCGGACTCACGCACGAGCTCAACAACCCCGCCGCAGCGGCGGTACGGGCCACGGCGACGCTGCGCGAGCGGGTGGCGAAGATGCGGCACAAGCTCAGCGTGATCTCGTCGGGTCCGTATCCGCGCGAGGCGCTGGCGAACCTCATCGAGGTCCAGGAGCGCACCGCCGAACGCGTCGCCAAGGCACCCACGTTGAGCCCGCTGGAGGCCTCGGACCGGGAGGACGTGGTCACCGACTGGCTCGACGACCACGGCATCCCGGACGGCTGGCGGCTCGCGCCCACCTTCGTGCAGGCCGGCCTCGACGTCGACTGGCTGGACCAGGTCGCGGCGGCCGTGGACGAGGAGATCCTGCCGGGCGCGGTGGGCTGGCTCAACTACACCGTCGAGACCGAACTGTTGATGGACGAGATCGAGGACTCCACCACCCGCATCTCGCACCTCGTGGACGCCGCCAAGCAGTACTCACAGCTCGACCGCGCCCCCTACCAGGTCGCCGACGTGCACGAACTCCTCGACAGCACCCTCCTGATGCTCTCGGGGAAGATCGGGGAGCGGATCAAGGTCGTGAAGGAGTTCGACCGTACGCTTCCGCGGATCCCGGCGTACCCGGCGGAGCTCAACCAGGTGTGGACCAACCTGATCGACAACGCGGTCTCCGCCGTCAACAGCGCCGGCGGCGAGGGGACGTTGACTGTCCGGACCGCGTTGAAGAACGACCAGTTGGTGGTGGAGTTCCAGGACACGGGGACCGGGGTACCGCCGGAGATCCGCGGCCGCATCTTCGACCCGTTCTTCACGACCAAGCCGGTGGGCGAGGGCACGGGACTGGGCCTGGACATCTCCTGGCGGATCGTCGTCAACAAGCACCACGGCAGCATCGAGGTCGAGTCCGTACCGGGCGACACCCGGTTCCGGGTTCTCCTCCCGCTCACGGCGGCGGACCCCGACAGCATCCCAGAGGAGGCGGCATGAGCAGCGACGCCAGCATCAACACGAGCGTCCCGCCGAGCGGTACCGGCTGCGTCGAGTGCGATGCGGCCGGCGGCTGGTGGTTCCATCTGCGGCGGTGCACGGAGTGCGGCCACGTCGGCTGCTGCGACTCCTCCCCCGCCCAGCACGCCACGGCGCACTTCAAGGCGACCGGGCATCCCCTGGTGCGCAGTTTCGAGCCGGGCGAGGACTGGTTCTGGAACTACGAGACGAACGAGTTGTACGAGTCCGGGCCTCAGCTCGCGCCGCCGGAGAGCCACCCCGCAAACCAGCCCACTCCGGGGCCGGCGGGGCGGGTGCCGGCGAACTGGGCGGAGAAGCTGAACTGAGCCCACCGTCCTGGCCGCGGCACGAGCGTTGTCACCGGCGCGTGCCAGGATGGACCCGTGCCGCAGACCGTCTTCACCACGCCTCTCGTCGGCCGGGAGGGGGAACTCTCCCGCCTCGCCCGTGTACTTGAGCGCGCCCGCGCCGGTGACGCCCGTGCCGTGCTGGTCGCCGGGGACGCCGGGGTCGGCAAGACACGGGTCCTGGACGAGGTCGCCGGGCAGGCGGCCGGGGCCGGGACGACCGTGTTCACCGGTCACTGTGTCGACCTGGGTGACGTGGGCCTGCCGTATCTGCCGTTCACCGAGATCCTGGGGGCGATGGCCGCCGACGAGCGGTTCGCGGCGGTGCTGTCCGCGCATCCCGTGGTGGACCGGCTGCTGGGCGCGGGGACGGACGCCGCCGGGGACGCGGGCGGGCGGCTGAGGCTCTTCGAGGGGGTCGCGGCGCTGCTGGCCGACCTGGCGAGGACCGCTCCCCTGCTGCTCGTCGTGGAGGACCTGCACTGGGCCGACCAGTCCTCCCGGGACCTGCTGCGGTTCCTGCTCAGCCGCGGCCTCCTCCAACGCCCCGCCGGCGGTGCGCCCACCCACCGCCTCGCGGTGTTCGCGTCGTACCGCGCCGACGACCTGCACCGCCGCCACCCTCTGCGCCCGCTGCTGGCCGAACTGGTGCGGCTGCCCTCCGTCGAGCGACTGGAGCTGCGGCCCCTGACCGACACGGAGGTCGCCCGGCTGGTACGCGCCCGGCAGGACCGTCTGCTGCCCGACGCCACGGTCCGCGGGATCGTGGAGCGCGCCGAGGGCAACGCCTTCTACGCGGAGGAGCTGCTCGCGGCGACCGACGCGCAGGCCGACGGCGTGCCCAGCGGCCTGGCCGACGTCCTCCTCATCCGCGTCGAGCAGCTGTCCGAGACCGCGCAACTGGTGCTGCGCACCGCCGCGGTGGCCGGGCGCCGTGTCGAGCACGACCTGCTGAGCGACGCGGTCGGGCTGCCCGAGGACGAGCTGGAGTCGGCGTTGCGCGAGGCCGTCGGGCACCAGCTCCTCGTCGCCGGGGACGGGGACACGTACGCCTTCCGGCACGCGCTTGCCCGCGAGGCGGTGTACGCCGATCTGCTGCCCGGTGAACGGGCACGGCTGCACGGCGCCTACGCCCGGCTGCTGGCCGCGCGCGGACGCACCGCGGAGACCGCGGCCGAGCGCGCCCACCACTACCGCGAGAGCCACGACCTGCCCGAGGCGCTGGCCGCCTCGCTGGAGGCCGCCGACCACGCCCAGCGGCTGGGCGCCCCGGCCGAGGAGCTGCGGCATCTGGAGGCCGCCCTGGATCTGTGGTCCTCCGTGCCGCCCGAGGCACGGCCGGCCGCCACCGGAGTCGACCCGGTCACGCTGACGCTGCGCGCCTCCGCCGCGGCCGCGCACGCCGGGGACTCTCATCGGGCGGTCTCCCTCACCCGGGCCGCCCTCGCCTGGGTCGGCCAGGACGCCGACTCGGCGCTCGCCGCCCGGATCCGCTACACCCTTGCCGGAAACCTGCTCACCGTGGACCGGCTGCAGGCCGCCTTCCGCTACAGCAGCGAGGCGCTGGCGCTGATACCCGCCGAGCCGCCGTCCCGGACCTGGGTGTGGGCGGCGGCCACGCACGTGATGGCGGCTCGTCAGCTCGGCGCGGACGAGACGGCCCTGCGCATCGCCCACCGTGCCCTGCGCGTCGCGGAGGAACTGGGCATGCCCGATGCCCAGGCCGACCTGCTGATCTCCCTGGCCAATCTCGAAGGAGGCGGCCGGCGGTCCGCGGAGGGTCAGGAGCGGCTACGGCGGGCCCGGGAGCTGGCCCGGTCCGCCGGGCACGGTCCCGTGGAGATGCGCGCGCTGTTCAACCAGTCCATCAGCCGTTTCGAGTCCGGCGACCTGGAGGCGTGTCTGCCGCTGCTGGCCGAGGCCCTGGAGCGGGCCCGCCGGTCCGGGCTGCTGTCCTCGTCCTATCCGCTGGGGATGCGCTACCTCCAGCTGCTGGCGATGTACACGCTCGGCCGCTGGGACGAGTGCCTGCGTGCGGCGGCCGACGCCGAGGCCGTGCTGCCCGCCACGGGCGCCTTCGCGGCGGGGCCCGCGCTGTACGTGGCGGTGGCCCGGGGCGACTTCGGGACCGCCGAGCGGGCGCACGCCCTGATGGACGGCCCGTTCAACTGGATGGGCACGCTCGTCGCCGGCATCGTCCTGACCGACAGCGCCGCACTGCGCGGCGACCCGGAAGCGGCCGTGGAGCGGATGCGGGCGGCGCTCACGGCGCTCGGCGACGACTCGGGGCGGCGGCCCGACGTCGCGGTCCGGCTCGCCGCCCTCTGTCTCGCGGCGATCGCCGACCGGACCGCCGAGCTGCGCCGCGCGGGGAACGTGCGCGAGCTGTGCCGCTGGACGGACACCGCGGCCGAGTTGGTGGAGCAGGCGCGCGCCTCCGCGGAGCGGGACGAGGAGGGCCGTCCGCAGGGTCCGGAGGGGCAGGCGTGGCTGGCCCGCGCCGAGGCGGAGTGGGCTTCGGTGGAGTCGGGACCGGACCCGGCGGCCTGGGAGAAGGTGGTCGCCGCGTTCGGGTACGGCGACACCTACGAGCAGGCCCGGTGCCGGCTGCGGTACGCCGAGGCCCTGCTGGCCGTGGAGCGGCGCGGGGAAGCGGCGGGGCAGCTGCGCGCGGCCCGTCCCACGGCTGTCGCGCTGGGAGCGGTACCGCTGCTGGAGCGGATCGACGCGCTGACCCGCCGGGGCCGGCTCACGGACACCGCGCCCGGCGAGGAGCGTGTGCCACCGCTGACCGCGCGGGAGCAGGACGTGCTGCGCCTTCTCGCGCTCGGCCGCAGCAACCGCCAGATCGGCGAGGAGCTGTTCATCACCGGCAAGACGGCGAGCGTCCATGTCTCCAACATCCTCGCCAAGCTGGGCGCCGCGAGCCGTACGGAGGCGGTGGCGATCGCGTACCGGGAGGGGCTGATCGCACCGGACCCGAGCGCTTCCGGCTGAGCCGCACGCCCCTCCGGGAGGGGGTGAACCGCCACGCGGATACACCTCGCACGCTCACGGAGGGTGCCCCGCCCGCCGGCGGGGCACCCGGACCGTCCGGGTCGGCCTCGCGTCAGTTGCGCGCGGCCGGCGTGTTGGCGGCGGTGACGTTGACGGCGGCCCAGGCGCGGTCCACCGCCTTGTACTCCGTGCTGTCCGCCCCGTAGAGGTCCTCCGCCGCCTTCAGCGTCGCGACGCGCGCGTCGTGGAAGTCGGTCGTGGAGACCATGTAGCGGGTCAGGGCGCGGTAGAAGATCGCCGTGGCCTTGGTGCGGCCGATGCCCGTCACCGGAAGGCCGTCGTAGGTCGGCGAGTCGTAGGTGACAGTGCCGATCGTCTTCTTGCCGCTGCCCTCGGCGAGGAGGTAGTACGCGTGCGAGGAGACACCGGAGCCGGCGTGGACCTCGGTGTCGTACGTCGACGCGGACCAGTAGTCGATCGTGCCCTCCAGCGTGTCGAGGGAGGGCTTGTCGAGGCGACGCAGGAACTTCTGGGAGAGGCCCAGCTTCTCGCCCACGAGGTAGTTCGGCGGGTTGTTCGGGTTGTTCGCGCTGAACTCGACGTTGGAGCCGAAGATGTCCGCAAGGGACTCGTTCAGGGAGCCTGGCTCGCCGTACTGATTGCCCTGCGCGTCCACGCGGGTGGGCTCCAGGCCGGCGGTCGCGTCGACGACGCCGTGGGTGAGTTCGTGGCCGGTGACGTCGAGGACGACGAGCGGCTTCTTGAACAGCGTCCCGTCGCCGTCGCCGTACAGCATGCAGTCGCAGTACGGGTCCCAGAACGCGTTGCCGACCTGGTCGCCGAAGTGGACCATGGCGCGGGCGCCCTTGCTGTTGTTCTCGATGCCCTTGCGGCCGAAGGTCTTCTTGTAGAAGTCCAGGGTCTTGGCGATGCCGTACTGGGCGTCGACGGCGGCGCTGGCGCGGCTGGAGACGGCGCCGTTGCCCCACTTGTTGTTGGTGGTGGTGAACTGCTTGCCCTGCGCGAAGTTCTCCAGTTCCTGGCCCTTGGCGTCCCGCGTCTCGGTGTTCCAGCGGGACGGGTCCTTCAGCACGTACGTGGTGCTCGCCGTGCGGGTGGTGATCAGCGGGACCTTGCCGACGAAGAGGGAGGTGCCGGTGCCGAAGGCGGTCGCCGGATAGCGGGCGGCGGCTCCGGTCGCGGAGGTCGCCGAGGTGGCGGAGGTAGCGGCGAGGGAGGCGGTCTGCGGTGCGGTGCCGACGGCCGGGTTGAGCGTCTCGCCGCGCTCGCTCAGGGTGTCGAGCAGCTGGGGCGACAGGAACTCGTCGCTGTCGGGCGTGTTGCTGCGCACCTTGCCGGTGAGGGCGTCGATGACGACCGTACGGGAGCCGCCGCCCTCGGTGGTGTCGCTGTCGCTCACACGCACCTGGTAGGCGAGCGCCGAGGAGCCGTCGCGGGCGTCGACCACGAGTTCGGCAGTGCCCGCATCGCCCTTGGCGACGGCGGCGGCCTTCGTCTCGGCCTGCCGTGCCGTCAGCTTGGCCTTGCCGGCGGCGGGCCGGACCGTGTGGTCGGCGGCGCGGGTGACGCCCGCGTACTTCAGCCGCTGGGTGAGGTGGACGACCAGGTCGCCGCCGAGGACCGGCATGCCCCGATGGGTCCGGGCAAACCGGACGTGACGCGCGCCTTCCGGGTCGATCAGCACGTCCTGGGCGTGCAGTTCGTCGCCCGGGGTGACGCCGGTCGCGGAGGCGTGGGCGAAGGCGGCGGCAGTGGCCGCCCCCACGACGGACGCGGCCGAGGTCGAGGCAGCGCCCGCTGCCGTCCCCGAGGCCGGGCCCGCGAAGGCAGTGCCCGCGAGCCCCGTGGCGGCCGTCGTCACAGCGACGGCCACCGCCAGGCTGCGTATATGGGGTCTACGCACTACGGAGGGTTCCTTCGTTCGCAGACGGCTGAGTGACCAACCGCCCTGACGCATGGCGCCGTTGAACGCCATGAGGGCCGGGAGGGCCCCAGAGTGAAACCCTTATGGATCAGTCATGTCCATGTAAAGCCTGAATGGTCCTCTTACCTGCTTTTCATGGCATTACTTTGCACATACGCCCCGCTCAGTGATCGGCGAATGACCAACTGTGCGTCGACTGCGTAGATATGACGAGACGCGAGAAGGTTGCCCCGGCGCGGGTGTGACACATCTCGCATTGACGCCCACTCGACCGACCAACCGACCGACCAACCGACCGACCAACCGACGAACAGGAGAGAAACCCAATGGTCACAGCAACGGTCCGCACGGGTACGGCACTGGGGGCGGTCCTGTTGCCCCTCCTCGGGGCTCCGGCGAACGCCGTGCCCCGGGAGACGACCCCCGCCGCGGTCACGGCCGGTGCGCTGCCGCAGCCCGACCTCACGGGACTGCTCGGGGTCCTGCGCACAGCGCAGCGGCAGGGCGCGCCGGGTGCGATGGCGCGGATCGATGACCACGGCACGGTCCGCCTCGCGGCCGTGGGCGTGGCAGACCGCGTCACCGGACGGGCCCTGGCCGACACCGACCGCTTCCGTGTCGGCAGCATCACCAAGACCTTCTCCGCCGTCGTCCTGCTGCAACTGGCCGACGAGGGCAGGCTGAACCTGGACGCCCCGGTCAACCGCTATCTGCCGGGGCTGCTGCCCGACGACCGGATCACGGTGCGGCATGTGCTGAGCCACCGCAGCGGCCTGTACGACTACACGAACGACATGTTCGCGGAGTCGGTCGCGGGCTTCGAGGCGGTCCGCACCAAGGTCTTCACCTACCGCCAGCTGGTGGCCCGTTCGCTACAGCATCCGCCCACCAACGAACCCGGTGCCGCCTACTCCTACTCCAACACCAACTTCGTCGTCGCCGGCCTCCTCATCGAGAAGCTGACCGGACACTCCGTGGGCACCGAGTACCAGAACCGGATCATCACGCCGCTGAACCTGCGCGACACCTTCTACGTCCACCCCGGCACCCTGATCCCCGGCCGCCACGCCCACGGCTACCTCACCCCCGACGAGGACGGCGCCCCGCTGGTCGACGCCACCGAGCAGACGGTGTCCTGGGCGCAGAGCGCGGGCGCGGTCATCTCCAGCACCCGCGACCTCAACACCTTCTACTCGGCGCTGCTGCGGGGCCGGCTGACCTCGGCCACGGGGCTGACGGAGATGGAACAGTGGGTTCCGGTCAACGACACGCAGGCGTACGGGCTCGGGCTGCGGCGGCGGGATCTGTCCTGCGGGGTGTCCGTGTACGGGCACACGGGCACCGTGCAGGGCTACTACAGCTTCGCGTTCACGTCGAAGGACGGCCGGCGCAGCCTCACCGCACTCGCCACCACCTCCAACAACGGCGATGTGCTGAACACGATGCTGAGCACGCTGGAGTCCGCGTTCTGCGGCAAGCGGGAGCGAACTGCCTCCACGGGCGGCCGCGATGTGTCCGTCGAACGCCACGAGGACGTCGCTCCGGGGATCGCCAGGAACTGAGCCGCCTCCCGGTGCCGAGGAACCCTCCCGTCCTCGTGCACGTTGTCCGGACGAGACCCTGACAGGTCCGGCATCACGACACCAGGGCGGCACGATGAGCGAGTTGGTCCCCGGAGGCAATGTGCCCCTCCCGGGCGGCGCCCTGACCATCCGGGTGCCCGGCCCGTTCGACGTGTCCGCGCTGATCACCGACGACGGCGGCAGGGTCCGGGGCGACGGCGACTTCGTCTTCTACAACCAGCCGACCGCCCCGGGGGCCCGCCTGAGCGGCGACACACTGACCGTCGCCCCGTCCGCACTGCGCGCCGGGGCCACCCGGGTCACGGTGGTCGTCAGCCCCGCCGACCCCGGCACTCCCCTGGGCCGGCTGCCCGTGCCCGTACTCCATGTCACCGATCCGCACGGCCGTACGCTCGCCCGGTTCGCCCCGCCACGGCCACAGCGGGAGGCGGTTCTGCTGCTCGCGGAGATATACCGGCGAGGCACCGGCTGGAAGCTGCGCGCCGTCGGACAGGGGTACGCCGACGGACTGGCGGGCCTCGCCCGGGACTTCGGCGTGGACGTCACCGACGACACGGCCGGGGCGCCCACCGCTGTGCCCACGGCGCCCGCTTCCGTGCCCTCACCGAGGCCCATGCCGGGCCTCGGGATCACCGCCGGGTCCGCCTCCGTACGCGGGCCGGGTCCCGTTCCCGGCCGTGCGCCCGCCCGTGAGGTCGCCTCCCTCCACCCGCGCGGCCACGCTCCCGCCCCCGACCCCGACGGCTTCGTGAGCCTGGTCAACACCGCCCGCGCCGGGGCCGGTTCCCCGCCCGTCACCCTCGACGCCCGGCTGGTCTCCGCGGCGCGCGAGCATGCGGCGGCCATGGCCGCGGTGGGCCGTCTCGGCACCGAGGGCCGGGACGGCGTCTCCGTCCACCAGCGCGTCACCGCCGCCGGCTACGCGTATCTCACCGTCGGCGAGCACCTGGTATCCGGTCCGCGCACGCCCGCCGAGTTCGTCGCGTACTGCCTGCGCACCGACCAGCCCCGGCGCACCCTCCAGGACCCGGCGTTCACTCACGCCGGCCTGGCGTACGTCACGGGCGGCGGCGACACCTACTGGACCGCACTGTGGACGACACCGCTCACCGCCGACGGGCTGGCCCGCACGGAGGCCGAGGTCATCGCCCTCACCAACGCCGAGCGCGCCCGGACCGGCCTGCGCCCCCTGTCCGCCGATCCGCATCTCCACACCGCCGCGCGGGCCCACAGTGCGGACATGGTGGCGCGTGCCTTCTACTCCCACAGCTCGCCCGAAGGCAGCCGGCCCTGGGACCGGGCCGCCGCGGCTGGCTCCACCCGGCGCTCGATCGGCGAGAACATCGCCTGCGGGCAGCGCTCCCCCGCCGAAGTGGTCGAGGGCTGGATGAACAGCCCAGGCCATCGCGCCAACATCCTCAAGCCCGGCTTCACCCACATCGGGGTCGGCTTCGCGGGCGGCGGCCCGGCGGGCACGTACTGGACCCAGCTCTTCGGCGCCTGAGAAGCAACGAGCCACGCTGTCTCGGCCATCTGGCCGCACCGCAGAGGTGTTGTCCTGGTCGGAGCGGTTCGGTCTGCGCCGGAACGGGGCTTCGACGGCGCCGCGTTCATTGCGCGCCGCCGAATAAGCCCGCGCCGGGCAGATCACATTCAAGTTCGTTTACCGCTGGTTACCACCACGTCGGCGTAACGGCATTCGAGCCACGAGTGGCTCGCGGATGAATTCCGGGTGCGCGGGCGCGGGCGTCCTGCCCGAGGTGGGAGCGGCGCTCCCTGATGCCGACCGCCGTTCTGACGTCTTTTCATCGCAGGTACGCTCGCCGCTCTTTGAATGAAAGACAGGGATGACCCCGAATTCGGGGAGGATTTGAACAGACCCCGTCGCGGCCGCCGTACCCATGGGAAAGGTGAGAACCCGGGGGTGCAGCGAGGGATGACCATGGTCAAGGCGCACGTCTTCACGCACGAGCTGGTGGCCGGGAGATACCGGCTCCTCGACGTCGTCTCCCGCGAAACGAACCGCGTCTGCTGGTACGGCGAGGACGTGGAGGCCCAGCGTCCGTGCCTCCTCACCCAGATCGAGTTCCCGGGCGGCGCCGGTGACGTCGGCGCCGCCGGCGAGGAGGACGCGCGCCGGACCACCGGTCGTATCCTGCGCATGTCGGAGACACTGGGGCGCGTGTGCCCCGGCCGGGTCGTGCCGGTCGTCGACGCCGTCGAGGAGGCGGGCGCCCTGTGGACCGTCACGGAGTGGGTCGACGGCACGCCGCTCGGTGAACTCCTCGCCCAGCAGGGCACGTTCAACTACGTCCGGGCGGCCCGGATCGGGCTGGAGCTGCTCGACGTGCTGGAGGCCGCGCACGGCGAGGGCATCACGCACGGCGAGCTCAGCCCGGGCCAGGTGTACGTACGTGACCGCGGCCCGGTCATGGTCACCGGCTTCGGGCTGGCGGGCGCGACCCTCGCCCCCCGGGTCACGGCGCCGTCGTACGCCTCACCCGAACAAGCACGCGACGAACGCATCGGTCCCGCGGCCGATCTGTGGGCGCTGGGCGCGATCCTCTACACGATGGTCGAGGGACGTCCGCCGTTCCGGGAGCGGGACCGGCCCGAGGCCACCCTGAAGGGTGTGGACCGGCTGCCGCTGCGCACCCCGCTGCGCGCCGGTCCGCTCGCCCAGGCCGTGCAGGGGCTGCTGCGCAAGGACTCCCGTGAGCGGCTGACCCGCCCGCTGGTCCGCGAGGCCCTCACCCGCGTCCTCACCGTGGATCCCGACACGGTCCTGCCGACCGCGCCCACGCCCCGGCTGCGCCGCGCGTACGCCACCGTCCGCCACGTCGGCCCGGGGTGGAGCGGCCGGACCATGGCCGCCGGGACCGGCCTGGCCGTCGTCACCGTCGCGGTCGCCGTCCTCGCCGCGACCGGCCGGCTGCCCGGCACCGGCAGCTCCGCGGCCGACGCCCGGCCTCACCCCGCCGCGTCCGCGTCCGCCACGGCGCCGGACGGCGCCGGCGGCGAAAGAGCCTCGGGCACGCCGACACCGACACCCACTTCGACGCCGACGCCCACGCCCACGCCGTCCTCCTCGGCGTCCGCCACCGCCCTGCCGGCCGGATACCACGTCTACGACGCGCCGGAGGGCTTCTCCGTCGCCCTCCCCGACGGCTGGGAACGGCTGCACACCTCGCGCGCGTCCGACCTGGCGTACCGCGTCACCTTCGGCGCGCAAGGCGACCCGCGCACGCTCGCGGTGACATACAGCGAGCGCGTCGGCCCGGATCCGGTCGCCGTCTGGCGGGACGACGTCGAGCCCGGCCTGGAGCAGGATGCGGGGTTCCAGCGGATCGGGGAGATCCGCGCCACGACGTACCAGGGTTACAAGGCCGCCGACATGGAGTGGCTCGTCGACGTGGACGGTACCCGGATGCGCACCTTCGGCCGCGGTTTCCTCCTCGGCGGGCACCGCGGTTTCTCGCTGCGCTGGACGACGCCCGCCGCCGACTGGGACAAGGCCGCGAACGAGCAGGCACTCGACATCTTCCTGCGGACGTTCCGACCCGGGTCGGACTGAGCCCGCCGGTGGACGGCTTCCCGCGGACGTCCTGGCCAGGGTCAGGCCGGGCCACGCGGCGCCCGCAAGGAGCACAGCCGCCCGCCGTGCAGTGGTTCCGTGCGCCAGCGTGCCGTGAACGTGCGGTCGTCGAGTGAGCAGGTCAGGACCAGGCGGTGCGGTGTCTCCAGGAACGCCAGGTGCACCTTCAAGGTCCGCGCGTCGGCCCACCCGCCGCTGACGGCGGTGGGCAGCGGCTCCTCGGCGACGTTCCACCCGCCCGATCCGAGCCCGAGTTCGAGTCGCTCGCCGTCCTCGGTGAGCGACAGCGTCCAGCCGCCGGCGCCCGCCGTGACGGCGACGCGGGTCAGACCCGGCTGGGCGGCGCACACACCGCCGGACGGGGTGAACTCGGTGCCGGACCAGGCCTCGGCCCGCTCGGGCGGGGCGTTCTTGCCCGCGGCCGGCGGCAGCGCGAGCCGCCCCAGCCGCTGTGCCAGGGCCGTGTCCGCCTGCTCACGGCCGGGCAGGGGTGCGGGGCGGAAGGCGGGCAGCAGGTGCTCCCAGACCAGGTTGAGCAGCGCCTGCATCTGCTCGGTCGCCGCGGTCGTCGCGATCACGGCGTCGTACTCGGGCAGCACCAGGCAGAACTGGCCGTACGCCCCGTCCCCGCGGTACCCGTGCCGGGACCGCCAGAACTGGAACCCGTAGCCCTGCTCCCAGTCCTGTCGGTCCGCCTCCGCCGTGCCGCCCGCGGTCGGGATGTGCTCCCGCGTGGCCAGCTCGACCCACTCCCGCGACAGCAGCCGCTCGCCCTCCCAGACGCCGCCGCACAGATACAGCTGGCCGAGCCGGGCGATGGTGTCGGTGGTGGCGTGCAGTCCGCTGTAGCCGAGTTCGCGGCCTGCCCGGTCCCGCAGCCACGACGCGGCACCGATGCCCAGCGGGTCCAGCAGCCGGGGCCGCAGGTACTCGGTGAGGGGCTGTCCGGTCACCCGCTGGAGGATCGCGGCCAGCGTGTACGTGGTGGGCTGGTTGTAGGCGAAGACCGTGCCCGGGTCACGGTCCGGTGGCAGCAGCAGGAACCCCCGTACGGGCTCCGCGGAGTCGAGGGCGAGGGACTCGTGGATGGTCTCGGCGACGTGCCCGCTGGACATGGACGCCACGTGTCGCACGCGCATCGCGCGGCTGCGCGGATCCGTGATGTCCGCCTCGAACTCCGGGAAGTACGAGATCACCGGGTCGTCGAGACCGATCAGCCCCTCGGCGACGGCGAACCCGGCGGCCGTCGCGGTGAAGCTCTTGCTGAGCGAGTAGAGGAGATGGGGGCGCTCGGGGGTGTACGGCGCCCACCAGCCGGAGGCGACCAGCCGGCCGTGCCTCATGATCATCAGGCTGTGCGGCTCGATGTCCGGGGCGCCTTCCAGGGCGTCGAGGAAGGCGTGGACGCCGGATGCGTCGACGCCCTGGTCGGCGGGGGTGCTCGTGGGCAGCGGGCGAACGCTCATACCGGCATCCTCTCCCGGTGTCCGGCCCTGTTCGACGGGTTTTCCCACACCGGAGGGGGTCCCGTTTCCTTCCACCTCGGCCGGGGACTCGGCGCACATGGTGCACATCGGATACACGATGATGACCGAGCAGGCCGGCCCCCGTGAGCTGGTGGACCACCTGGTGCGGGCCGAGGAAGCGGGCTTCGACTTCTCCGTGACCTCGGACCACTACTTTCCGTGGCTGCGGGCGCAGGGTCACTCACCGTACGCGTGGAGCGTACTGGGCGCCGCCGCGCAGGCGACCTCGCGCATTCCACTGATGACGTACGTGACCTGTCCGACCTTCCGCTACCACCCGGCGGTGGTGGCGCAGAAGGCGGCGACGATGCAGTTGCTGTCGCAGGGCCGGTTCCGGCTGGGTCTCGGCTCGGGCGAGAACCTCAACGAGCATGTGGTGGGCAGCGGCTGGCCGTCGGTCGACGTGCGGCACGAGATGCTCGAGGAAGCGGTGGAGATCATCCGCGCGCTCTTCAAGGGCGGCCACGTGAACCATCGCGGCACGCACTACGACGTGGAGTCGGCCCGGTTGTGGGACCTGCCCGACCAGCCGCCGCCCCTCGGGATCGCGGTCTCCGGTGAGCAGTCCTGCGCCCTCGCGGGCCGGCTCGCCGACCTGGTGATCGCCACGGAGCCGAAGCAGAGGCTGCTGGACGCCTTCGACCGGCACGGCGGCGAGGGCAAGCCCCGCGTGGGGCAGCTGCCCGTCTGCCACGACACCGACCGGAACACGGCCCTGAAGCGCGCACACACGCAGTTCCGCTGGTTCGGCGGCGGCTGGAAAGTCAACGCCGAGCTGCCGCATCCGGACTCCTTCGAGTCGGCCACCCGGTTCGTGACGCCCGACGACGTGGCCGCCTCGATCCCGTGCGGCGACGACCCCGCGGACTTCGTCGAGGCCGTACGCCCGTACGCGGAGGCCGGGTTCACCGAGATCGCCCTGGTGCAGATCGGGGGCGAGTCGCAGCCGGCCTACCTCGACTGGTCGGAGAAGACGCTGCTGCCCGCGCTGCGCGACTCCTTCGGCTGAGCGCGGGAAAGTATCGTCAATGGGTCGATATAGGCTTGCCTGTCTGCACATGTGCAGCCCGACCAGCCACGCTCCCATGCCAGGAGAGTCACCTGTGACCCTAGCGATCGTCCCGCCCGAGACCTCCCCCGCACCCCTGTCCGACCTCGTCGCGCGGGACGCGCGCGAGTTCGGCGTCTATGCGCGGACCGGCGGCTGGGCCTTCGGCCTGATGGTGGCGCGGAGCGTGCGGCCCGGCGGGCAGAGCGCGGACGAGACACCCAAGGTGTCGGCGAAAGAGTTCGCCGAACTGGCGGGGTGCTCGGCCGAACGGGTCATGCGCTACTACAAGGCCTGGGACCGGGCCGCCGACGACGGCATCGTCCCGCACTTCGAGGCACTGGCACCGGGCCAGGAGGTGGAGCTGCCGGACGCCGACGTGTGGCTGAGCTACTACGTCTCCCGCTCCAGCGCCACGTCCGAGCGCGGCACCGCCATCGCCGAGGCCGCCGAGGCCGAGGGCATCCGCCCGACGAAGGCACTGGAGGTGGCCGAGAACCCCACCGCCCTGCGCGCCGCGATCCTCGCCGACCCCTCCACCGCCCGGGCGGCCCGGCAGGCGCTGCTCGACCGCGTCCGGGAGGACCCGGAGCTCCAGACCGAGCTGGCCCGTGACGTCGTACGCACCGACGACCTCAAGAAGGCGGTGGCCTCCGAGAGCCGGTCGGCCGACCGCATCGGGTACGTGCGCCAGATCGCCGAGTCCGGGCAGATCAAGACGCCGGCCGGGCAGACCGTCGACGCGCCCGTCCAGCTGCGCCAGGAGGCCGAACGGCACCTGTCGCTCATCGACGAGCTGGAGGACGACGAGGGCACCGTCGAGTGGGCGACCGAGGCCTACGACACCATGAAGTCCCTCGTCGTCGAGGCCGTGGAGGCGGACCCCGAACTGCGCGTCCAGGAACGCCGGACGAAGTTCTACAGCAGCCTCCAGAAGGCGACGAAGGTCTTCGAGGAGCTGACCTTCGACGACGCCCAGGAGTTCTACGAGGACGACATGGTCCAGCAGCTCGAAGAGCTCCAGACGGCCATCGGCACGTGCATCGCCGCGCTGCGCGGGTCTCGCGAGAATCACCCGCAGGGCTGAGCATTCCGCGCACGGCGCGGGTACTGGAGGGCTCTGCGTCCGTTCTCCTCGGAAGGCCCTCTTACCCAGGTCCTGGCGGGGGGATGACGAATGCAGGGCCGTGCCGGTACGGCAGCTCGGCCGTACCCCGCCGCTGCGCGACAGCCGCCGGCCGGCGCCGCTGACGGTGTGTGCGGCTCACCGCGCCGCGTCCGAACGGGACGTATGCCGGTGCCGCGCCCACAGCGGGAGTGCGAACCAGCACAGCAGATACCACAGGACGACGGCCGCGACCAGGTAGGGCACGAAGCCGTCGTGGGTCGCCACCCGCAGGATCAGCAACAGCGCTGCGGTCATGGTGGCGAGCAGCAGGATCAGGCCGACGAACGTCAGCCGGGAGGCCCACCGCACCATCTGGGGCTTGATCCGGCGACCGGAGACGAGGCGGTGCAAGGACACCGGCCCGACCAGGGCGCCGGTCGCGGCGGCACCCAGGACGACGGTCACGATGTAGATGACCTGGTCCGCGTGCTCCAGCTCGGCGTACTTCGGAGTGAACACGACGGTGAGCAGGAAGCCGAACAGGATCTGGACGCCCGTCTGGGCCACCCGCACCTCCTGGATCAGATCCCCCCACATGCGGTCCGCCCGCTCCTCCTCGGACTCGTTCCGCCCTGTGCGCCTGTCCGCCCCGCCTCCGCCGACCGTCACGATGCCTCCCTGCGTCAGCCGCAGCCTTTCCCGTCCTACACCGTGTTCCCCGTGGGCGACCCTCGATCGCGGCGGTGACGGTGAGGTGCCCGCCTGTGGCGCGGTGCGTTTGCGCTCCGGTCGAGCGGGGCGGCGGTCGCAGCGGCAGACGTACGGCCCTGTGACCCGGTTGACCGGCGGGCGCATCTGAGCGGCGGCAGCGGAAAGGCGGGGCGTGCCGGCGTCGGCCTTCACACCCCGCCCCAGCTGTCCGCAGCCGCAGGACCACCAGCCTGCGGGACTACCAGCGGCCTTCCACCTGCTCCTTGATCCGGTGGTCGTAGAGGTCCCGGATCGCGGTGAGTGTCGTCTCCGGCAGTTCGGGGAGCTTGGCGGCGGCCGCGTTGGCACGAGCCTGTTCCGGTGAGCGGGCGCCGGGGATCACGGTGGTCACGCCGGGCTGCCGGACGATCCAGCGCAGCGCCAGCTGGGCCGGGGTGTAGCCCTCGGGGGCGAGGGCGGCGAACTCGGCGGCGGCCTCGACGCCCGTCGCGAAGTCGACGCCGGAGAAGGTCTCGCCCTGGTCGAAGGACTCGCCGTGCCGGTTGTAGGTGCGGTGGTCGTTCTCGGGGAAGACCGTGTCCTTGGTGTACTTGCCGGACAGCAGGCCGGAGGCGAGCGGTACGCGGGCGATGATGCCGACGCCCGCCGCACGGGCCGCCGGGAGCACCTCGCGCAGCGGCTTCATACGGAACGGGTTGAGGATGATCTGCACGCTCGCCACGTTCGGCCGGGCGATCGCGGTCAGCGCCTCCTCGCAGGTCTCCACGCTGACGCCGTACGCGGCGATGCGCTCCTCCTCGACCAGCGTGTCGAGGGCGTCGAACACCTCGTCGGAGGAGTAGACGGGCGTCGGCGGACAGTGCAGCTGCACCAGGTCGATGCGGTCGACGCCGAGGTTGCGCCGGGAACGGTCGTTCCAGGCCCGGAAGTTGTCCAGGACGTAGTTCTCGGGGATCTGGTCGACCCGGCGGCCCATCTTGGTGGCGACCAGCACATGCAGGTCCGGCCTGCCGCTCAGGAACGCGGCGATGGTCTGCTCGCTGCGTCCGTCGCCGTAGACGTCCGCGGTGTCGAAGAAGGTCACCCCCGCCTCGGCCGCCGCCTCCAGCACCGCGAGGGCTTCCTTGTCGTCCACGTCGCCCCAGTCGGCGCCCAGCTGCCATGTGCCGAGGCCGACGACGGATGCGTGCTGGCCCGACCTACCGAATTCTCGCTCGTCCATGCCGTCAGTCTGTCATCCGTCACGCCCCGGCGCGGAACGGGTTCCTCCGGCCCCTTACCTGTGAATCTTTCACTCGGAAGAGTGAATCGACTCTACGGGAAAGCGATCTCTGTCAACCCGCCCCTAGCGTGAGCGCGTGACTGATCGTTCAGTAAGCAACTTCCGGTCCGAGGACCCGTTCTGGACCCGTCGAGGGTTCCTGCGCACTGCGGCCGCCCTGGCCGCCGTCCCCGTCCTCGTCGCGGCCGATCCGGCCGTCGCCGCGGCGGAACTGCCCGACTTCCCGGCAGACGTCGACCTTTACCGGACGGCGTATCGGAACTGGGACGGCGAGATCACCGCCGTCGGCTTGTGGGCCTGCGCGCCGACCGGCCCCGATCAGGTGACCGACGTGGTCAACTGGGCCTGGGGGCACGGCTGGACGGCGCGGGCGCGAGGCGCCGCGCACGGCTGGTCCCCGCTGACGATCGCCGAGGGGACGCAGTCCGACGCGCCCGTCCTCCTCGTCGACACCGCCCCGCACCTCACCGGCCTGACCCTCGAATCCGACTCCACCGTGCGCGCGGGCACGGGTGTCACCCTGGAGGCCCTTCTCACCTTCCTGGAGGAGCACGGTCTCGGTCTGACCGCCGCGCCCGCACCCGGTGACCTCACCCTGGGCGGCGCCCTGGCCATCGACGCCCACGGCACCGCCGTACCGGCACAGGGCGAGGAGCGGCTGCCCGGGCACACGTACGGCTCGCTCAGCAATCTGGTGCTGTCCCTGACCGCCGTGGTGTGGGACGAGGACAGCGGCGCCTACGTGTCGCGGACCTTCACCCGCGACGAGGCGGACTGCGCCGCACTCCTCACCCATCTCGGGCGCTCCCTGGTCACCGAGGTGGTGCTGCGGGTGGGCGCGAACTCCAACCTGCGGTGTGTCAGCCGCACGGACATCCCGGCCGCCGAGCTCTTCGCGGCGCCCGGCGAGGACGGGCGGACCCTGGCGAGCTTCCTCGAATCCGCCGGGCGGGTCGAGGCGATCTGGTTCGCCTTCACCGAGTTCCCCTGGCTGAAGGTGTGGAGCGTCGCCCCGACCCGGCCGCTGACCTCGCGCCATGTGACGTCGCCGTACAACTACCCGTTCTCCGACAACCTGCCGACCCTCGTGGCGGACCTCGCCGGGCGGATCCTCTCGGACGCGGCCTGGTACCTGGCGCCGGTGCTCGGCAACGCTCAGCTCGACGCGGCCGCGCTCGGGCTCACGACGACGCTCTCCGCCGACATCTGGGGCCCGTCGAAGAACACGCTGCTCTACATCAAGCCGACGACGCTGCGGGTGCACGCCAACGGCTACGCCGTCCTCACCAGCCGCTCCCAAGTGCAGCAGGTCGTCGCCGAGTTCACCGACTTCTATCGTGAGCGCCTCACCGCGTACGCCGCCCTCGGCCGTTTCCCGGCCAACGGCTCGGTCGAGATCCGGATCACCGGCCTGGACGACCCCGCGGACGCCGAACTGCCGGGCGCCCGTGCGCCACTGCTGTCCGCGCTGCGGCCCGACGACGACCACCCCGAGTGGGACACGGCGGTCTGGCTGGACGTCCTGACCCTGCCGGGCACGCCGTACGCGGACGCCTTCTACCGCGAGCTGGAGGGGTTCCTGCTCACGACCTACGACGGCGGCCACGCCCTCACGCGGGTCGAATGGTCCAAGGGCTGGGGGTACACGACCGAGGCCGCCTGGAGCGACCCGGAGGTCCTGGGGACGAGTGTGCCCGGCTCCTTCGGCGCCGCGTGGGACGAGGCGGCCACCGCCCTCCAACGACTCGACCCGCACCGGGTGTTCACCGGTCCGCTGCACGACCGGCTGTTCCCCGACGGACCTTAGGGCGTGAGGTGGACCTGTACCGTCGGGCCGTAGCGGTCGACGATGGCATCGATCCCGGTGGCCCGCAGTTCGGCGCCCCGGGCGATGCCGAACATCACGCCGAGGCCGAGCAGGGCGGCGAGGGCGAATTCGGCGCGCAGGCCCGCGTCGGGGCCGTCGAGGCGGGCGGCCAGGCGGTCCGTGACCTGGGTGCGGAAGTTGGCGCGCAGGACGTCGCCGTGCTCGCCCTGCAGGGGCGCGAAGGCGATCCGCAGTACAGGGTCGGCGCCGCGCTCGACCTGGCTCTCCAGGACGTGGCGGACCATGTGGCGGCCGAGTCCGGGTACGGGGGCGTCCAGCAGGGCGTCGGTGTCGGTGTCGAAGGACATGACACGGGCGAAGAGGGCGTCCTTGTTGCCGAAGTACTTCAGGATCAGCGGCGGGCTCACGCCGGCGCGTTCGGCGACCGCCTTGAGCGTGATGTCGGCGTGGGCGTGCCGGGCCAGCAGGTGCCGGGCCGCGCGCAGGATGGCCGCCTTGGTGGCCTCGGCGTCCCGGCGGGCAGGGGCGGACAGACCGGAGGGACTGGTGCTCACGGCACTCATACCCCCTTCATAGCGCTGTCCCGCGCGGACCGGGTGCGTCCGCGGGGGCGCCGGATTCCGTCGGACGAGGAGTCGCCGGGGATGGTCAGCGCGACCGCGCTCGCCGCCAGGGCGACCGCGCCGGCGATCACGAACGCCATCAGGTACCCGTGCAGCGTCGGCACCGGAACCCCGCCGACCGGGCTGGTGTGGTGGACCAGCACCGCGGCGACGGCGGCGCTGGAGACGGCCTGGCCGATGGTGCGCATCAGGACGTTGACGCCGTTGGCGGAGGCGGTCTGCTCGGCCGGCACGGCGTGCAGGATCAGGGAGGGCAGCGCGGAGTACGCGAGGGTCGTACCGATCGCCACGACCGTGGCCCCCACGATGATCATCCACAGGTGGTGGCTGTCCGCGATGCGCACCGCATAGCCGGCCGCGATGACAGCGGCCCCGACGGACAGCGTGACGCGCGGTCCGCGGGCCGCGGAGATACGCGCCGAGACCGACGAGAACAACAGCATGGTGATCCCGCCCGGCAGCAGGCACAGTCCGGTCTGGACGATGGTGAGGCCGAGACCGTATCCGGTGGCCTCGGGCGCCTGCACCAGCTGCGCGGTCACCAGGGAGTTGGCGTAGAAGGCGAACCCGGTCAGCAGGGCGGCCACATGGGAGAGTCCGACCTTCGGCCTGGTCACCAGCCGCAGGTCGACCAGGGGTTGCCGGGCGCGCAGTTGCTGCCGCCACCACAGGCCGAGGACCACGGCCGCGGCGAGGAAGATCCCCGTGATCCGCGCGCTGCCCCATCCCCACTGCCCGCCCTGGGACACGCCCAGCAGCAGGCAGATGAGGCCTGCGGCCAGCCCCAGCGCCCCGGTGACGTCGAACCGGCCGGGCGAACGGACCGGCGACTCCGGTACCGCCCACCAGATCAGCGCGACGCCGCTCGCGCCCAGGGCGGCCGTCACCCAGAACATGACGTGCCAGTCGGCGTACTGCACGACCAGGGCCGCGGCCGGCAGCCCGAGGGCGGCGCCGATGCCGACGGTGGAGCTCATCAGCGCCACCGCGGAACCCCGGCGTTCCGGGGGCAGTTCGTCCCGCAGGATGCTGATCGACAGCGGTACGACGGCGGACGCGGCGCCCTGCAGGGCACGTGCGGCGATGAGGATGCGGATGTCGGAGGTCAGGGCACAGGTCACGGAGCCGACGGTCATCAGGCCGAGGGCCGCGAGCAGTACCCGTCGTTTGCCGTACATGTCGCCGGCCCGGCCGAGCACCGGGGTGAGTACGGCACCCGACAGGAGTGTCGCCGTGACCATCCAGGAGACCGCACCCGGCGAGGCGCCCGTCAGCCGGGGCAGGTCCGGCAGCAGCGGCACGACGACGGTCTGCATGACTGCCATGAGGGTTCCGCCGAAGGCCAGCACCGAGACGGTGAACCGTTCCCGCCGGGGCCTGGGCCCGCCGGTCACGGCGGACGGATCGGGTATCGGGGAGGGCGACGCCATGGGAACTCCAGCAGCCGACGCGAAAAAGCCAGGAGGTGAATAGCAATTCACCATAGCGGTGAATCGGAATTCACCCAACAGCGTGTCCGACCTGTGGCGGCTTGTTACGACCGGACAGCCCCGACCACCTGTGCCGTTCGACGAGGTCTGCAAGAGCCGCAGAACACAGGGCCCGCCGGTCCGCCGGTCAGGAGACGGGGGCCGGCGCGGCGCCGTGATACGACCCCGTCCCGCCGGTCAGCCGGCGGCAGCCGTACGGCACTCCGGGTGGCCCCAGCCCTGGTCGTTCTTGGCGATGGGTTCGCCGGCCGCGTACTGGCGTCCACAGACGCAGCGGCCGGGGAACTTCGCCTTGATCGTCCGCGCGGAGCCGCCGCCGCGCGGACCGGACGCCTTGGACGACGGGGCGGACCGGCGGCGCGGCGCACCGGACGACGGGGTGTCGGGCGAGGGCGGCGGCGCCGGCGAACCGAGGTCGCTGCCCGCGGGCTCCTGGACGGACGCGGCCTGGCTGGCGGCGCGGTCGGCGAAGTCGTTGAGCGGGTCGCCGTCCACCTGATGGGCGGGCACGTAGCGGAACTCGACCGAGCGGCCCTCCAGCAGGTCGTCGATGCGTACGACGAGCTCCTGGTTGGCGACGGGCTTGCCGGCGGACGTCTTCCAGCCGTTGCGCTTCCAGCCGGGCAGCCAGGTGGTGACCGCCTTCATCGCGTACTGCGAGTCCATCCGGATCTCGAGCGGCAGACCGGGGTCGGTCGCCGCCAACAGGCGCTCCAGGGCGGTGAGTTCGGCGACGTTGTTGGTCGCCCTGCCCAGCGGCCCGGCTTCCCAGCGGGCGGGGGTCTCCGTCTCGTCGGCGACGACCCAGGCCCAGCCCGCCGGTCCCGGGTTCCCCTTCGATGCCCCGTCGCACGCGGCCACCACACGTTCACGCATGCGCACGATCATGCCACGGTCGGCCGGGACGCTCGGCCACGGGTCAGGGGACGTCCTTGATGTTCGGCATGTCCCCCGACGTCGTGGTGATGTCGATCACCGAGAAGTTCGCGCCCTGCGGGTCGCTGATCGCCGCGAACCGGCCGAACGGGCTGTCCATCGGCCCGAACCGCAGCACGCCGCCGAGCTTGGTCGCCTTCGCGACCGCGTCGTCGCAGTTGGCGACGGTGAAGTAGACGTTGATGTACGACGGCACCTCGGGCGGGAAGTCGTCCGTCATCTTCATCCGGCCGACGACGGTCTGGTCTCCGAGGTTGAACATGCGGAAGTCGATCGCCTCGTCCTGAATCTGCTTCGCCGTGTACGGGAAGACCGCGGGGAAGAACGCGTCCGTCTTCTCGGGATCGCGGGTGAAGACCTCGGCCCAGCAGTAGGCGCCGGGCACGGCCGTCGCCTCGAACCCCTCGTGGGCACCGGCCTGCCACACGCCGAAGACGGCGCCGCTGGGCTCGCGGGCCAGGCACATCGTGCCGAACTCCCCGACCTGCATCGGCTCCATCAGCACCTCGCCGCCGTTCTCCCGGATCTTCGCCGCGGTGGCGGCCGCGTCCGGCGAGGCGAAGTACAGGCACCACTGCGACTGGCCTTCCTGGCCGGGCATGGGCGGTACCACCGCGGCGACCGCCTTGTCGTCCGCGTAGGCCTGGGTGTAATTGCCGTACTCCGACGACGACTCGCCGAAGGTCCAGCCGAGGACGTCGCCGTAGAAAGTCTTGGCTCCCTCGAGGTCACTGAACATCGCGTCGGCCCAGCAAGGGGTTCCCTCAGGTTGTACGGCCATGACTGCGGCCCTCTCGGATCGGTGGGGGTTGTCCGGTTCCTCACGCTAGTCACGGGTCGGTCGCATCGCGCGCCGAATGCGTCTCTCCGTTACAGACTGGAAGGCGGGACACGGACGGACACGGGCGGCTCTGCGGCGGACGGGGCGCGGTATGGCGGACGGGACGATGCGGGCGTGGTCGGTGGTCGCGCCGGGGCCGGTCGCGGAGGGATCTCTCCGGCTCATGGAGAAGCCGGTTCCGGTGCCCGGGGACGACGAGCTGCTGGTGCGGGTGCGGGTCTGCGGAGTGTGCCGGACCGACCTGCACGTCACCGAGGGCGATCTGCCGGAGCACCGGGCGGGGGTGACGCCCGGGCATGAGGTGGTCGGCGAGGTGGCGGGCCTCGGGGCGGCGGTGCGCGGCTTCGTGATGGGCGAGCGGGTGGGGGCGGCGTGGCTGCGCCGTACCGACGGCACCTGCGCGTACTGCGTGCGCGGGGCCGAGAACCTGTGCCCGTCCTCGCGGTACACCGGCTGGGACGCCGACGGCGGTTACGCGGAGTACACGACCGTGCCGGCCGCGTTCGCCCACCGGCTGCCCGGCGACGTCGACGACGTGGCGCTCGCACCACTGCTGTGCGCGGGCATCATCGGCTACCGCGCGCTGCGCCGCGCCGCGCTGCCGCCGGGCGGACGGCTCGGGCTCTACGGCTTCGGCGGCAGCGCCCACCTGTGCGCGCAGGTCGCGCTGGCGGAGGGGGCCACCGTGCACGTGCTGACCCGGGGCGCGGCCGCGCGGCGGCTGGCGCTGGACCTGGGGGCCGCCTCCGCGCGGGACGCCTACGCCATGCCGCCGGAGCCGCTGGACAGCGCCATCCTGTTCGCCCCGGCCGGCGACCTGGTCCCGGTCGCGCTGCGGGCCCTGGACCGGGGCGGCGTGCTGTCGATCGCTGGGATCCATCTGAGCGACGTACCGCCGCTGCGCTACGAGAGCGAGCTGTTCTACGAGAAGGAGGTGCGCAGCGTCACCTCCAACACGCGCGCGGACGCCCGGGAGTTCCTGGCGCTGGCCGCCCGCCACGGCGTACGCGCGACGACGCACACCTATCCCCTGTCGCAGGCGGTGCAGGCGCTGGGGGACCTCGGGGCGGGTCGCTTCGACGGGGCCGCCGTGCTGGTCAACGACCTCTCCTGAGTCCCGTCGCCCACACACCCGTTCCCGCGCACAGAAGCGCACAAGACGCTCCTTTCGCCTCATTCGGAAGGTTTACACCTCCGGGTAACGAAGCCGCCCCCTTCGCGCCGTACCCGGCCGCCGTCACGGCTGTTTGGCTTGTCCCTGCGCACACGATCAACTCGCGTACCACCGACCGTTCCGCTCACCCCTGTTCACCTCCCGGGAGGGAATGTGTCCGTACCGGAAAGCGCCACCGGTCCCGCCACCGACGAACCCGAACCCCAACCCGAATCCTCCGTCGACGGGCAGCTCACCAGCCTCAGCACCCGGGCGGCGCGCCAGCTCGCCACGACCACGAAGTCCGCTCCGCAGATGCAGGCGATCAGCTCGCGCTGGCTGCTGAGGGCGCTGCCGTGGGTGGACGTCAAGGGCGGCACCTACCGGGTCAACCGGCGGCTGACGCTGCGCGTCGGCCGGGGTCGGGTGCAGTTCGAGCAGAACGGCGCCGACGACATCAAGGTCATTCCCGAGACGCTGACCGAACTGCCGCCCCTGCGCGGCTACTCCGACAACGGGGTCCTCAAGGAGATCGCCACGCGCTTCCGCGTCCGGGAGGTGCGGGCCGGCCAGGTCCTCTTCGAGGCCGGGCAGCCCGTCACGGAGACGTACCTGGTCGTCCACGGCCGGTTCACCCGCTACGCGGCCGGCAAGTACGGCGAGGAGGAGGTCATCGGCGTCGTCAGCGGCGGCGACCAGATGGGGGACGAAGGCATCGGTCAGCGCGACCCGCTGTGGCTGAGCTCGGTGCGGGCGGAGACGGCCGGGGTGCTGCTGGCGCTGCCCTGGGACGTCGTCACGGAGTTCACCGGGCGGGTGCCCTCCCTCGCCGCGCACCTGGAGGCGTACGCCGAGCGGCAGAAACTGCCCATGAACCGCAAGGGCGAGGCCGACGTCCCCCTCCAGGCCGGTCACGTCGGCGAGCCGACGCTCAACAGCGGCTTCGTGGACTACGACCTCGCCCCGCGCGAGTACGAGTTGTCGCTCACCCAGACCGTACTGAAGGTCCACACCCGGGTCGCCGACCTCTACAACAACCCGATGAACCAGACCGAGGAACAACTCCGCCTGACCGTCGAGGAGATCCGCGAGCGCCAGGAGTGGGAGCTGGTCAACAACCGGGAGTTCGGGCTGTTGCACAACGCCGACTACGGGCAGCGCATCAGCACCTTCACCGGGCCGCCGACCCCGGACGACATGGACGAGCTGCTGTCCATGCGCCGCAGGACCAAGCTGTTCCTCGCCCATCCGAAGGCGATCGCGGCCTTCTTCCGGCAGTGCAACCGGCGCGGCCTGGTGCCGGGCACCGCGACCGTCGAGGGGCACGAGATCCCGGCCTGGCGGGGCGTCCCGATCTTCCCCTGCAACAAGCTCCCGGTCACCCAGCAGCACACCAGCAGCATCGTGGCGCTGCGCACCGGCGAGTCCGACCAGGGGGTCATCGGCCTGTACCAGACCGGTATCCCCGAGGAGTTCCAGCCGGGGCTGAACGTGCGGTTCATGGGCATCGACACCGCCGCGATCATCCGCTACCTCGTCACCGCCTACTACTCGATGGCCATCCTCGTCCCCGACGCGGTGGGGATCCTGGAGAACGTGCAGATCGGCCGGACGGCCGAGTGACCGCGTGGAGATCGACATGAGCACGCCCCCCACCGCGGCCGCCTCGCTCCCGCTGCCAGGGCCGCCCAACCTCGCCCGCACCCTCACCGCCCGGCGCGGCGGGGCGATCCCGGGCCTCAGGTACCGGCCCGTCGCCCCCGCCGACCCCGAGAAGGCCGCGGAGATCGACCGCAGGCTGGAGGAGTGGGCGCGCGGACTCGACCTGTTCCCGGAGGCCTGGAACGGGGACTTCGCGGGATTCCAGTTCGGGCGGGCCGTGGTACTCCAGCACCCGGAGGCGGCCGACCTGGAACGCCTCACGGCCGCGGGCAAGCTGCTGCTGGCCGAGAACATCGTCGACAACTGTTACTGCGAGGAGGACGAGGACAAGGGCGGATCGCGGCGCGGCCTGGGGGGCCGGCTGATCATGGCCCAGTCGGCGCTGGACCCGTACCACGGCACGCCCGAGCTCCAGGAGCAGTGGCTGCTCGGGATGCAGGCCGACGGACCGCTGCGTTCGTACCACTGGGCCCTCAAGGACTACGCCGCCCTCGCCACCCCCAGCCAGACGGACCGCTTCGTACACGACATCGCCCGACTTCACCTGGGCTATCTCGCCGAGGCGGCCTGGGGCGAGACCCGGTATGTGCCGCGGGTGTGGGAGTACCTGGTGATGCGGCAGTTCAACAACTTCCGCCCCTGCCTGTCGATCGTCGACGCGGTGGACGGCTACGAGCTGCCGGAACCGGTCTACGCCCGCCCCGAGATCCAGCGCATCACCGTGCTCGCGAGCAACGCCACCACGATCGTCAACGACCTGTACTCCTTCACGAAGGAACTGACCGACCCCACCCACCTCAACCTGCCGCAGGTCATCGCCGCCAACGAGCGGTGCGGGCTGAAGGCCGCCTATCTGAAGGCCGTCGAGATCCACAACGAGATCATGGAGGCGTTCGAGGCGGAGTCCGCCCTGCTGTCCGCGACCTCGCCCCTCGTCGAGCGGTACGCCCGGGGCCTCTCGGACTGGGTGGCCGGCAACCACGAGTGGCACGCGACCAACACCCACCGCTACCACCTGCCCAACTACTGGTAATGCCCGCATCACTGACATTCCGTCAGACGCACCACGAGGAGTCATAGTTGACCACCGTCCCCGCCGCCGTCACCACGACAGCACCGGTGCCGACCCAGTCCACGTACCAGAACCGCGTCGCGGACTACTGGAACGCCGAGCAGAACCCGGTCAACCTCGAACTCGGAAGGCTCGACGACCTCTACCACCACCACTACGGCGTCGGAGCCGTCGACTGGACCGTGCTCGACGAGCCCGATCCCCTCAGGCGCCAGGAGCGGATCACCGCCGAACTGCACCGCCTGGAACACGCCCAGGCCGAGGTCCTCGCCGGCCGCCTCGGCTCCCTCTCCCCCGCCGACCGCGTCTTCGACGCCGGCTGCGGCCGCGGCGGCGGCAGCGTGGTGGCTCATCTGCGCTACGGCTGCCACGCGGACGGCGTGACGATCTCCGCCAAGCAGGCCGACTTCGCCAACGAGCAGGCGCGCAAGCGGGGCATCGACGACAAGGTGCGCTACCACCACCGCAACATGCTCGACACCGGGCTGGAGTCCGGCGCCTACGCCGCGTCGTGGAACAACGAGTCCACCATGTACGTCGAACTGGACCTGCTCTTCGCCGAGCACGCCCGGCTGCTGCGCCGCGGCGGACGCTATGTGGTGATCACCGGCTGCTACAACGACACCTACGGGCAGGCCTCCCGCGAGGTGTCCCTCATCAACGCGCACTACATCTGCGACATCCATCCGCGCTCGGCGTACTTCCGGGCCATGGCCCGCAACCGGCTCGTGCCCGTCCATGTGGAGGACCTGACCGAGGCGACGATCCCGTACTGGGAACTGCGTCAACAGGCCGACCACCTGGTCACGGGCATCGAGGAAACGTTCCTGACCGCGTACCGCAACGGCAGCTTCCAGTACCTGATGATCGTGGCCGACCGCGTCTGAGCCGCGGCCCCGCCCGGCCCCGGGTACCACCCGGGGCCTGTGCGCGTCGCCCGGGAGATCACCTGGGTGATCGGCCGACAGGTGTGACGCACGGTCAAAACCGTTCGACCGCCGGGTCGTTCATGAGCTGGAATGGGGTCCATGTGTGCCCTGAAGATGCGCCCGGACGAGGTGGACCTCGACGCGTCCCTGGTCGGCCGGCTGGTCTCCGAGCAGTTCCCGCAGTGGGCCGGTGAGCCCGTCGAGCGGCTGGAGTCGTCCGGGACCGAGAACGCCATGTTCCGGCTCGGCACCGGCCTGGTCGTACGACTGCCCCGGCATCCGGGCGCGGTCGCGGACGTGGAGCACGAGCAGCGCTGGCTGCCCTGGCTGGCGCCACGGCTGCCCTGCGCCGTGCCCGAGGCGCTGGGGCGGGGCGGGCCGGGCACGGGGTTCTCGTGGCCCTGGTCCGTCTACCGCTGGCTGGACGGGCGCAATCCCGTCGCCGGCGCCGTCGAGGAGCCGAAGCTGCTCGCCGAGGACCTGGCGGAGTTCGTCGGCGCGCTGCGCCGGATCGACCCGCAGGACGGGCCGCCGAACCATCGGGGCGTACCCCTGGCGACCCGGGACGCGGACACCCGCTCGGCCATCGCACAGCTCGAGGGCAGGATCGACACCGGGGCGGTGACGGCCCTGTGGGAGCAGGCCCTGCGGGCACCGGAGCGGCAGGCGCCGTCTGTCTGGGCGCACGGTGACCTGTCGCCGGGGAACGTCCTGGTCTCGGGCGGGCGGCTCGAAGCGGTGATCGACTTCGGCACTGTGGGCGTGGGCGATCCCGCCGTCGACCTGATCGTGGCCTGGAACCTGCTGCCCGAGCCGGCCCGCGGCACCTTCCGGGACGCCGTGGGCGCCGACGACGCCGAGTGGGCGCGCGGTCGCGGCTGGGCGCTGTCGATCTCGCTGATCCAGTTGCCGTACTACTGGGAGACCAATCCGGCGCTGGCGGAGAACTCACGGCATGTGATCGGGGAGATCCTGGCCGAGGCCGGGTAGCGGCGGGCGGGCCGCCCGGGATCGAGCGGCCGGCCGTCTCCGTGACGCGTCACTCGCCCGCGTACGCCTGCTCCAGGGCGGCGATGTCGAGCTTGCCCATGGAGTACATCGCCTTGGTCGTACGGGCCGCCGTCTGCGGGTCGGCGTCGCTGATCATGTCGATCAGCTTGTCCGGGACGACCTGCCAGGACAGGCCGTACTTGTCCTTGAGCCAGCCGCAGGGACCGGGCTCCCCGCCGTTCTCGGTGAGCTTGGTCCAGTAGTAGTCGATCTCCTCCTGGTTCTCGCAGAAGATCTGGAAGGAGACCGCCTCGCTGAACTTGAACTGCGGGCCGCCGTTGATCCCGACGAACTTCTGGCCGTTGGCCGTGAACTCCACCGCCACCACGGAGCCGGCCGTGCCGGGTCCGGCCTCGTTGTAGCGGCCGATCCGGCCGATGCTGGAGTTCTTGAAGACCGACACGTAGTAGTGGGCGGCCTCCTCCGCCTGGCCGTCGAACCAGAGACACGTGGTGAATCCGTCGGTGGTCATGAGCACCTCCTGGGGCGTGGAACGCGGTCAACAGTGTCGACCGGTGCCGGCCGCGAAACTCATCGGCCCGGCGGTCGGTCAATCCGGATGGCCGCGTCACCGACCGGAACCAAGCAGCCTTGTCGAAGTCCGGTGCGGTATCGCGCCCCGTAAGGGGCGCGGGGCTGTGTCGATATGCGGCTCCGCCGCGTGGGCGCGACCAGCCCCCACCGGCCCGCGGGTTCGTCATCGCTTCCAGCGGAGCGCTTAGCATCGCGACCATGACCTCTTCGACGGCCGACGGCATCCTGCCCTTCCGCCTCGCGATCCCCCAGAGCGACCTCGACGACCTGCACGACCGTCTCGACCGCACCCGCTGGCCGGACGCGCTGCCGGGCGTGGGCTGGTCGTACGGCGTACCGAGGGACTATCTGCGGGAGTTCGTACGGTACTGGCGGCACGAGTACGACTGGCGTGCGGCCGAGGCCCGGCTCAACGAGTGGCCTCAGTTCACGACCACCATCGACGGCGCGAACATCCACTTCGCGCACATCCGGTCCCCCGAACCGGGCGCCACCCCGCTGATCATCACGCATGGCTGGCCGGGCTCGATCGTCGAATTCCTCGACGTCGTCGGACCGTTGACCGACCCGGCCGCGCACGGCGGGGATCCGGCCGACGCGTTCCACGTCGTGGTCCCGGGCATTCCCGGTTTCGGACTGTCCGGGCCCACCGAGGAGACGGGCTGGGAGGCACGCCGGATCGCCGACGCGTGGGTCGAACTGATGGCACGGCTGGGCTACGAGCGGTTCGGTGCGCAGGGCGGCGACTGGGGCGCGGCGATCTCCCGCGAGCTGGGCCGCGCCCACCCCGACCGGGTCATCGGCGTGCACCTCAACCTGCTGCCGGGCGCACAGGCGACCCGGGAGCCCACCCAGGAGGAACTGGACGGCCTGAGCTCCGAGGAACGGGAACGCGCACTCACCTCGTGGCGGCGGTGGAGCGCGTGGTCGCGCGAGGGGACGGGGTACGCCGTTCTGCAGTCCACCCGGCCACAGACCCTGGCGTACGCGCTGACGGACTCGCCCGTCGGTCAACTCGCCTGGATCATCGAGAAGTTCCGGGAATGGACCGATTCGGAGGAACTACCCGAGGAGGCCGTCGACCGGGACCGCCTCCTGACGAACGTGATGCTCTACTGGCTGACCGGGACCGCCGGTTCGTCCGCCCGGATCTACTACGAGCGGGCACACACGACCGGGCGGATCGCAGCGCCGCAGGAGCCGTCGACCGCTCCGACCGCGCTCGCGCTCTTCCCGGCGGAGCCGCAGGTCCCGCTTCGGCACAAGGCGGAGCGCTCCGAGAACATCGTGCGGTGGACGGAGTTCGACCGGGGCGGGCACTTCGCGGCGATGGAGGAGCCGGACCTGCTGGTCGGGGACGTACGGGCGTTCTTCCGGGAGTTGCGGGAGAAGGGTGTGCGCTGACGCTCTGCCCGCAGCGAATCTGCTGCGGGCCTAGAAATCCCCCGCAGCCCCGGTTCCCGGCTGAGAGTGGAGAGCGCGGCGACACCGGCCGCGCACGACACACGACGACTAGGAGCGCCGATGTCTCCACTCACCGCAGGGCCATGGCCGGCCCTGCTGCCCCGCGCCGAGGAGGGCGACACCCTTCCGACCCGGTTCGACGACCACCTGGCCGCGCAGCTGCTCGCGCAGCGGATCGTGCTCCTGGGCACCCAGGTCGACGAGGTCTCCGCGAACCGGGTCTGCGCCCAGCTGCTGATCCTGTCGGCGGAGGACCCGCGCACCGACATCAGCCTGTACATCAACAGCCCCGGCGGGTCCGTGCACGCAGGTCTCGCCATCTACGACACGATGCGGCTGATCCCGAACGACGTCTCCACGCTCGCGATGGGATTCGCGGCCAGCATGGGGCAGTTCCTGCTGAGCGTCGGCGCGCGCGGCAAGCGCTACGCGCTGCCCCACGCGCGGATCATGATGCACCAGCCGTCGGCCGGGATCGGCGGCACCACCGCGGACATCGAGATCCAGGCGGAGAACCTGGACTTCACCAAGCGGACCATCGAGCGCATCACCGCCGAGCACACCGGCCAGAGCCAGGAGACCGTCTCCCGGGACGGCGACCGCGACCGCTGGTTCACGGCCGAGGAGGCCAAGGAGTACGGCATGGTGGACGGGGTCGTGGAGTCCCTCGCGGACGTACGCCCGGCCGCCTCCCGGCGACGGATGGGGCTGTGACATGGGGACGTACACGATTCCGAACGTCGTCGAGCGGACCCCGCAGGGCGAGCGGTCGTACGACGTGTTCAGTCGGCTGCTGTCGGAGCGGATCATCTTCCTCGGCACGGAGATCGACGACGGTGTCGCCAACGTCGTCATCGCCCAACTCCTCCATTTGGAGTCGTCGGCCCCGGAGAACGAGATCGCGATCTACATCAACTCGCCCGGCGGATCGTTCACTTCGCTGATGGCGATCTACGACACGATGACGTACGTGCAGGCGCCGATCTCTACGTTCTGTGTCGGGCAGGCGGCTTCCACGGCGGCCGTGCTGCTGGCCGGCGGGGATCCGGGGCGGCGGTTCGTCCTGGAGCACGCGCGCGTGCTGCTCGGGCAGCCCGCCAGCGGCGGCCGGCAGGGCATGGTCTCCGATCTCGCGCTCCAGGCCAAGGAGATGGTCCGGATCCGCTCCCAGGTGGAAGAGGTGCTGTCCCGGCACACGCACCACGACATCGCGACGCTGCGCGCGGACATGGACCGGGACAAGGTGTTCACCGCGCAGGAGGCGGTCGCGTACGGACTCGCCGACGAGGTGGTGAGCCGGCGCCTCGTGCCCTGACAGCGAGCGTCAGGCCACCAGGCAGAGCCCGTTGTACGGCGACGTGGTCGTCGTACGGCTCCTGCCGGGCTGCCGGGCGAGCTCCCGGTGTGCCAGCGACAGCAGGTCGCCGAGGCCGAGCCCGAGGGCGTGGGCGGCGGCCGCGAGGACCTCCGAGGAGGCCTCCTTGCGGCCGCGCTCCACCTCCGACAGATACGGCATGGAGATGCGGGCCTCGTCGGCGACGTCCTTGAGGGTGCGTTCCTGCGCGAGGCGTTCGCGGCGCAGGACGTCGCCGATCAGGTCGCGCCAGAGGGGTTCCTTGGCGGCGGGCGGCTGGGCGGCCGGGCGTTCGGACAAGGGGCGGGCGGTCCCCGGGCGCGCGGCCGGCGGGCGCAAGGGGATGACGCGGGCTTCGTTCGGCGCTTGGTTGCTCACCTTCCCCAGCCTAGGAGCGCGCGTGGCGACGGGAAGGGTCCGGCGTTCCGCCCTCGGTGGAATCGGGCGAAACGCCCGCACGTCAGGGGCCGAGGGGCTGTAGGCCATCTATCCCAACCCGGCCGCCACGCAGTACCTTTCGGTCTGACCTTTAGCAGGTTCAACGAAGACGCCATGCCGTCGCGGAGGTGCCCGCACCGTGGATTTCCAGCTCACCGAGGACCAGGAAACGATCCGCAAGACCGTCGCGGGGCTGCTCCGCGACTTCGACGACGACTACTGGATGCGCAAGGACCGGGACCACGCGTTCCCGGAGGAGTTCTACGCCGTCATCGCCAAGGGCGGTTGGCTGGGGCTGACGATCCCCGAGGAGTACGGAGGCCACGGACTAGGGATCACCGAGGCCACACTGCTGCTCGAAGAGGTCGCCCGGTCGGGCGGCGGCATGAACGCCGCGAGCGCGATCCACCTCAGCATCTTCGGCATGCACCCCGTCGTGGTACATGGCTCCGAGGAGCTCAAGCGGCGCACACTGCCGCGCATCGCGACCGGCGATCTGCACGTCTGCTTCGGCGTGACCGAACCGGGCGCCGGTCTCGACACGACCCGTATCACCACGTTCGCGCGCCGCGACGGCGACCACTACGTCGTCGACGGGCGCAAGGTGTGGATCTCCAAGGCCGTGGAGTCGGAGAAGATCCTGCTGCTCACCCGGACCACGCGCGTGGACGAGGTGGCGCGCAAGACCGACGGGATGACGCTGTTCCTCACCGATCTCGACCGCGCGCACGTCGACATCCGGCCGATCCCCAAGATGGGGCGCAACGCGGTCACCTCCAACGAGCTGTTCATCGACGGGCTGCGCGTGCCCGTCGCCGATCGCGTCGGCGAGGAGGGCGAGGGGTTCCGGTATCTGCTCGACGGCCTCAACCCGGAGCGGATGCTGATCGCCGCCGAGGCGCTGGGGCTCGGCCGCGTCGCGCTGGAACGTGCCGTGAAGTACGGGAACGAGCGCGAGGTGTTCGGGCGTCCGATCGGGAAGAACCAAGGCCTGCAGTTCCCGCTCGCCGACTCCCTCGCCCGGCTCGACGCCGCCGAGCTGGTCCTGCGCAAGGCGACCTGGCTCTACGACAACGGCAAGCCGTGCGGCCGAGAGGCGAACACCGCCAAGTACCTGTGCGCGGACGCCGGGTTCGACGCCGCCGACCGGGCGCTGCAGACACACGGCGGCATGGGATACGCCGAGGAATACGCCGTCGCGCGATACTTCCGGGAGTCGCGGCTGCTCAAGATCGCACCGATCAGCCAGGAGATGGTCCTGAACTACCTGGGGTCGCACACGCTGGGCCTGCCGAGGAGTTACTGAGTCGACAAGGGCATGCGCCGCGCGGCAGCTGTGGCCTCCGCCGCCGTCGCTCGCGTGCACCCGCCAAGGGCGCGGTGTTGTTCAATGGTCCGACTGTCGCCCCATGCCGTAGTCGCCCGCGTCGAAAGGCACCCCCGTGGTCTCCGAGGACAGCGCCGTGCCTGCCGCCGGGCTGCGATTCACGGCGCTCACCGTGCCGAAGGCCGCCGACGTGCTGGCCGGCGACCTGCGCGAGCGCATTCTGTCCGGCGGGCTCGCCGAGGGTACGGCCCTGCCCCCGGAGCGGCATCTGGCGGAGCAGACCGGACTGAGCCGGGCCACCGTCCGCGAGGCGCTGCGCATCCTGCAGGTGGAGAAGCTGCTGCGGATCCGGCCCGGTCGGGGCGGCGGCGCGTTCGTGCACCGCCCCGACCGGGAGTCGCTCGCCAGTACCGTCCAGTTGGTGATCCGTGGGCAGCGCATCCGGCTCGATGCTCTGCATGAGACAAGGGAAGCCGTGGAGCCCGCGTGCGCCGCTCTCGCCGCCGTGCGCCGCAACAAGGACGATCTGGCTCAACTGGACGCGGCACACGAGGAGTTGGTCGATTCGGGAGCCGCTGGCGACGTGCCACGCTTCCTGAGAGCCAACGTCCGGTGGCACACCGTCGTGGCGCGTGCCTCCGGGAACGAGCTGCTGATCGGATTCATGAGCGCGCTGTCCCGATCGATCTACTCGGCCACGGACATCGAACACTTCCTGGACGACGACATCCGCCAGGTCACCGCCCAGGCCCACGCGAGGGTCGCCCAGGCCATCCGGGAACAGGACGAGGCCGGGGCCAAGCGCCGCATGGAACGCCATGTGTGTGCGTTCGCGCGGGCGGCGGCACGGGTGGACCACCGCGAACGGCTCGAACTGACCGACGGGGAAGGCGAGTAGGCGGACAGTCCATCGGGCGAGAACGCCATTTGCGCAATCGGTAATGCCATTGACACCTGTCCAGGCCGACCTCTAGCGTGAGCGGCGCAGGTCGCGGCCGGGTGCGCTGACCGCGGCGCTCCTCAAACGGTCGACAGGGAGCTGATCCTGATGAGCGACGACGAGGTTCTCCTGTCCCACGACGACGGGCGCGGCGTACGCACCCTCACCCTCAATCGACCGCACCGCAAGAACGCTCTCGACGACGCGTTGTGGCGGGCCCTGAGGGACGCACTCGCTGCGGCCGGCGAGGACCGAGAGGTGCGCGCCCTCGTGATCACGGGCGCGGGCGGCGCGTTCTGCTCCGGGGCCGACATCTCCGGCGGTCCGCGCGCCGAGCACCCGACGTACCGCATGCGCATGCTCAGCGACGTCGCCCTGACGCTGCACGAGTTGCCCGTGCCCACCGTCGCCAAGGTCACCGGAGTCGCGGTCGGCGCGGGCTGGAATCTCGCGCTGGGCTGCGACCTGGTGGTGGCCACCCCAAGCGCCCGCTTCTCTCAGATCTTCACGCGACGCGGCCTCTCCCTCGATCTGGGCGGCTCCTGGCTGCTGCCCAGGCTCGTCGGGCTGCAGCAGGCGAAGCGGCTCGCCCTGCTCGCGGAAACTCTCGACGCCGAGCAGGCCCGCACACTGAACCTCGTCACCTGGGTGGTGCCCGAATCCGAGGTGGACGCCTTCACGGACGGCGTGTGCGACCGGCTCGTCGGCGGCCCTCCCGTGGCCCTGGCGCAGAGCAAGGCGCTGCTCAATGAGGGCGTGGATCGCACGTTGCGGGACGCCCTCGCGAACGAAGCCCGCGCTCAAGGCGTCAATTTCGCCACGCGCGACGCGACGGAGGCTTTCGCGGCCTTCGCACAACGGCGCGATCCCCACTTCACCGGCACGTGGGCCGTGCCCCCGAGCCTTACCGATATGAACGGGAGTGCCCGATCGCCCGGACCGGGTCATGAAGAGCGGCTGCGCCAAGCCGACTGAAACAGGAGAGGGGTTCACGTTGCACGACGGAGACTTCACCGGCCGCAAGGGTGCCGCCCTCGTCGCGGGCGGCACCGGCGCCATCGGCGCGGCGATCGTGCGCACCCTGGCCCGGCGCGGCAGCGCTGTGGCCTTCACCTACCGCTCGAACGAGTCCGCCGCACACGACCTCACCGCAGAACTGGCGACAGAGCAGGTCCAGGTGCGCTCCCTTCGTGCCGACCTGGCGGACGAGCAGGATGCCGCCGCCGCCGTCCGGGACACGGTCGAGGCATTCGGCGGACTGCACACCCTGGTGTACGCGGCCGGCCCGCACGTACCGATGGTGCACCTGAGCCAGGTGCCACCGGGCCGCTACCGCGAGCAGCTCCACACCGACGCCCTGGCCTTCTACAACCTCGCGCATCCGGCCTTGACCGCACTGCGGGAGTCCGGCGGGAACGCCGTCGCGGTGACGACCGCCGCCACCCGCCGTTACCCCGTGCGCGACGGCCTGTCATCCGGCACGAAAGGCGCCGTGGAAGCGGTCGTGCGCGCACTGGCCGCCGAGGAGGGGCGGTACGGCGTGCGGTTCAACTGCGTGGGGCCCGGGATGCTCACGGACGGCATCGCGGCACGCCTGATCAGCGACGGGGAACTGAACGACGACGCACTCGCCGTCACTCGCCGCAACATCCCGCTGCGCCGGTTCGGCAGCGCCCAGGACATCGCCGAGGCCGTCGTCTTCCTGGCCTCCGACCGAGCCGGGTTCATCACGGGCCAACACCTCTCGGTGGACGGGGGTTACAGCGTCTGACCGGCCACGAGCCTCGGACCGGTCCGGTCCTTCCTGCGCTTCTCATTCAGGAGGGGGGTGATGGGCAACCAGCCCGCCGTGCTCCCCCAGCCGCGGTGGCGCCCCGTACACCGGCTCGTACCCGGCGACCCGTACAGGGCTGCCGACCAGGCGGTAGTCGCCCGCCTCGATCACCGCCCCGGGCGTGCGGTCCAGGGCCTCGGGGAGGGTACGGACCGCGGCGGCCGGAACGTGGGCGGGGCGCAGGCGGGCCTCCCAGTTCTCCGCGGTGTCGGCCGCGAGGGCCTTCGTCACGGCCGCGATCACGTCGTCGCGGCGGGCGGACCGGTCGGCCATGGTCGCGAAGGCCGGCTCGTCGATCCCGGCCTCCGCCGCGAAGGAGCGCCAGAAGCCGTCGTGCGTGACGAAGAGCGCCAAGTGGCCCTCAGCCGTGGGGAACAGCTGGGCGGGAACGTAATAGGAATGGGCCCCGCCGGGCATCCGGCGGGGCGCCGTCCCTTCGTTGAGGTAGGCGGCGGCCCGGTAGTTGAGCTGGGAGAGCATCACGTCGCGCAGATTCACCTCGACCTGGCCGCCGCGTCCCGAGACGATCTGCGCGAGCAGCCCCAACGCCGCTGTGAGACCGGCCGAGTTGTCGGCCGAGGAGTAGCCGGGCAGCAGCGGCGGCCCGTCCGGGTCGCCGGTCAGCGCGGCGATTCCCGTGGCGGCCTGGACGACGTAGTCGAAGGCGGGTTCGTCGCCCGCGTCCATTCCGTAACCGGTGAGGGCGACGCAGACGAGACGCTCGTTGTACGCCTTCAGGTCCTCGTAGGTCAGGCCGCAGCGGCGGATGGCCGTAGGTTTGAGGTTGACGAGCAACGCGTGGGTGTCGCACACGAGTTCGTGGAGGCGCTCCTGGCCTTGCGGCGTCGTCAGATCCAAGCGGACACTGCGCTTTCCTCGGTTGAGGCTCGCGAAATACGCGTCCGACACCTGGCGCGAGAGGTCGCCCCCGGGCGGCTCCAGTTTCGTCACCTCCGCGCCGAGATCGGCCAGGAGCATCGTGGCGTAGGGGCCGGCGAGGATGTGGCCGACCTCCAGGATGCGCAGGCCCGCGAGCGGCCCGGCGCTCACCGCAGCTCCGCCGCGATGGCGGCGACCGTCTCCCGGGTCCGGCGCTTCGACGCGACCAGCTCCTCACGCCCCTCCCCGATCGGCAGGAGTCGTACGGACAGGTCGGTCACTCCCGCATCCGCGAACCGCTTGAAGCGTGCCGCGATCGCCGCCTCGTCACCGGCCGCGCACAGGTCGCCGACATCGCGGGCATCCCCGTACTCGAGCAGACGCTGGTAATTGGGCGAGATCTCGGCCTCGCCGAGGATGCGGTTGGCGCGTTCGCGGGCGGCGTCGATCTCGGAGGGGCGACAGAGACAGACCGGGATGCCCGCCACGATGCGCGGCGGCTTGCGGCCGGCTTCCTGGGCGGCCTTGGTGATGCGCGGCACCACGTGGTCGGCGACCGCCCGTTCGTCGGCCATCCACAGCACGGTCCCGTCCGCCCGTTCTCCGGCGATGCGCAGCATCACCGGTCCGAGCGCGGCGACCAGGACGGGCAGCGGAGCGACCGGGCCGAGGCCGAGCGGGTTGTGGACGGTGAACGTGTCGTTCTCCACATCGACCGAACTCGTCCCGCCCACAGCCGAGTTGAGGACGTCGAGGTAGTCGCGGGTGTAGGCGGCCGGTTTCTCGTACGGCAGGCCGAGCATGTCCCGCACGATCCAGTGGTGCGAGGCCCCGACGCCGAGCGCGAGGCGGCCTTGGGTGGCGGCGTGCGCGGACAGTGCCTGGCGGGCCAGCGCGATGGGGTGCTGGGCATGCACGGGCACGACCGCCGTGCCCAGCTCGATGCGCGATGTCACCGTGCCCATCAGCGCGATGGCGGTCAGCGCGTCGAAGTCGGTGGGCACCTGCGGCACCCACACCGTGTCGAAGCCGGCTTCCTCCGCCCACTTCACGTCGTCGAGCATGCGGGTGGCCTTGCGGGCGCTGTCGCCCCGCTCGGGGCCACTCATCACTCCGATACGCATCGCTGTGTCAGTCCTCACGGTCGGCGGTGAGCTTGCGGATGTCGGCCACGATGTCGTCCAGCGGGGTGCCGGTCGGGTACACGGCGGTGGCGCCGGCCTCGCACAGTCGGCGGACGTCCGCGGCGGGGATCGATCCGCCGACGACGACGGCGATGTCGTCGGCTCCCGCCGCGCGCAGCGCCTCGACGGTGCGGCCGGTGAGAGCGATGTGCGCGCCGGACAGGATGCTCAGTCCGACGATGGCCACGTCCTCCTGGACGGCGGTGGCGACGATGTCCGCCACGCGCTGCCGGATGCCGGTGAACACGACCTCGAACCCGGCGTCGCGCAGCGCCCGCGCGACGATCTTCGCGCCGCGGTCGTGCCCGTCGAGCCCGGGCTTGGCGACCAGTACGCGGGCCCCCATCAGAACACCACCGGCTGCTGGAACTCGCCCCACGCCGCGCGCAGCACATCGGACATCTCGCCCACTGTGCAGTACGCGGCGGCACAGTCGACGAGAGGCTGCATGAGATTGACGTCCGGAGCGTCGGCCGCACGCCCCAACGCCTCCAGCACGCGCCGGACCTCGGCCGAGCTGCGTTCGACCTTCACCTGGGCGAGCCGCTTGAGCTGCCGCTCACGGCCCTCGGCGTCCAGTTCGTAGGTGGCGAGGTCGGGCGCCGGTTCGTCCGCCGTGAACCGGTTGACTCCGACGACGGGGCGGGTGCCGGACTCGAGGTCGCGGTGCGTGCGGTAGGCCTCGTCGGCGATGAGTCCTTGCAGGTAGCCGTCCTCGATGGCGCGGACCATGCCACCGTGTCGTTCCAGGTCGTCCATGATCTCGACGACGCGTTCCTCGGTGGCGTCGGTCAGCGCCTCCACGAAGTACGAACCTCCCAAGGGGTCCGCGACGGACGCCGCCCCCGTCTCGTAGGCGAGGATCTGCTGGGTGCGCAGCGCGAGCGTCGCGGACTCCTCGCTCGGCAGCGCGAACGGCTCGTCCCAGGCCGCCGTGAACATGGACTGCACCCCGCCGAGGACGGAGGCGAGCGCCTCGTAGGCGACGCGCACGGTGTTGTTCCGGGCCTGCGGCGCGTACAGGGAGGCCCCTCCCGCCACGCAGCCGAAGCGGAACATGCACGCCTTGTCGGTCCTGGCGCCGAAGCGTTCGCGTACGAGGGTTGCCCAACGCCTGCGCCCGGCCCGGTACTTGGCGATCTCCTCGAAGAAATCGCCGTGCGTGTAGAAGAAGAAGGAGATCTGCGGGGCGAACTCGTCGATCGTCATGCGGCCGCGTTCGAGGACGGTCTCGCAGTACGTGACCCCGTCGGCGAGGGTGAACGCCATCTCCTGCACGGCGTTGGCGCCCGCGTCCCGGAAGTGGGCGCCCGCGACGGAGATCGCGTTGAAGCGCGGCACCTGCTCGGCGCAGAACTCGATGGTGTCCGCGATCAGGCGCAGTGACGGATCGGGCGGCCAGATCCAGGTGCCGCGCGAGGCGTACTCCTTGAGGATGTCGTTCTGGATGGTGCCGGTGAGCTTCGCCCGGGGGATGCCCCGTTTCTCGGCGGCGGCCACGTAGAGCGCGAGCAGGATCGCGGCCGTCCCGTTGATGGTGAAGCTCGTGCTGATCTCATCCAGCGGGATGGCGCCGAAGAGCAGTTCGGCGTCGGCGAGGGTGTCCACCGCCACCCCCACCCGGCCCACCTCGTCGACGTACTCCGGGTCGTCGGAGTCGTAGCCGCACTGCGTCGGCAGGTCGAGGGCCACGGACAGGCCGGTCGATCCCTGGTCGAGGAGGTAGCGGTAGCGACGGTTTGACTCCTCGGCGGTGCCGAAGCCGGAGTACTGGCGACGGGTCCACAGGCGGCCCCGGTACCCGGTCGGGTAGTTGCCGCGGGTGAACGGGTACGCGCCCGGCGCCGGCGGCTCACCGGTGACGTCCGCCGGGGTGTAGACCGGTTTCAGGGGCAGGCCGGACGGAGTGCGAACGGCGTCTTGTGTCATGGGAGTCGGGGCTCCTGATCCTGGGCGAGCTGGTCTTTCAGCACCTTTCCGGTGGCCCCCAGCGGCAGTGCGTCACGGAACTCGACGTAGCGGGGCACCTTGAAACCGGCCATCCGCTCACGGCTCCACTCGATCAGTTCGTCGGCTTTCACCGGCTCTCGCGTCACCACGAACGCCTTGCCGACCTGCCCCATCCGCTCGTCGGGCACTCCGATGACCGCTGCCTGCGCCACGGCGGGATGCTCGAGGAGGAAACCCTCGATCTCGGCCGGGTAGGCGTTGAAGCCACCGACGATGAACATGTCCTTCTTCCGCCCGACGATCTTCAGGCGGCCGTCGGAGTCGAACTCCCCCAGGTCACCGGTGTGCAGCCAGCCCTTCGCGTCGATCGCCTCGGCGGTGGCGGCGGGGTCGTCGAGGTAGCCGCGCATCACCGAGTAGCCGCGGACGAGGACTTCCCGGTCGCTGCCGAGACTCACCTCGAAGCCCTCGCAGGGGCGGCCCACGGTCCGGGCCACGGCTTCGTACGGATCGCCGGGGCGCGAGGCGGTGACCGTGCCGGCCTCGGTCAGTCCGTAACCGGTCATCAGGTGGGTGAAGGGCAGTTCGGTGGTGACGCGGCGCACCAGTTCCACGGGGATGTCGGCGGACCCCGTCACGGCGACCCGCAGCGAGGACAGGTCCCGGCCGGTCGACTCCTGCAGCAGCGAGTGGTACAGGGTCGGCGGGCCGGGCAGCACGGTGACGCGCTCGCGCTCCACCAGGTCCAGGACGTGTGCGGTGTCGAAGACGGGGACGGGCAGCATCGTCGCCCCGCGCAGGAAGGACGCGACCAGGCCCGCCTTGAATCCGAAGATGTGGAAGTACGGGTTGACCTGCAGATACCGGTCACCCTCGCGCAGCTGGGCGAGGACGCACCACTCCTCGTAACCGCGGAGGGTCTGGCCGTGCGTCGTCATCACGCCCTTGGGGCGGCCGGTGGTGCCCGAGGTGAAGATGATGTCGGAGAGGTCGTCCTCATCCACGTCCGGGTCCGTCGCGAGCGGGCTGCCGGAAGCCAGGAAGCCGGAGGCCACGTCGATGACGGGGACACCGGGTGGCCCCGTGAACTCCCGCTCCAGGAAGCCGTTCTGAACCAGCAGTGCCTTGGCGCCGCTGCGGCGGACGATGTCGTGCGCCTCGGCATCCTTGAACCGGGTGTTCACGGGCACGAGGACACCTCCGGCGGCCAGCAGGCCGAAGGCGGCGACGATCCACTCGGCCGAGTTGGGCGCCCACAGCGCCACCCGGTCGCCCTTGCGCACGCCGAGTTCCTGCGTGTAGGCGCCGGCCGCCACCCGTATCCGCCCGGCGAGCTCGCGGAACGTGAGGCGCAGTTCCCCGTCGACGACCGCCTCGGCGTCGCCGAACCGGACGGCGGCGCTGAGCGCCATCTCAGGGATGCTGCGCCAGTCGGCGCCGCTCATGGAGTCATCAGGCGAGCCAGGTTGCCGCCCATGACCTTGGCCTTGTCGGTGTCGTCGAGCTTGCCGAGGAAGTCGACGTAGGTGACGGGGTCGGCGAGCCCCTCCGGGTGCGGGTAGTCGGAGCCGAACAGGACCCGCTCGATGCCGATGAGGTCACCGAGGGCGGCCATGTCCTCCTCCCAGAACGGGCTGATGTGGATGTGCCGCTTGAAGACCTCGACCGGGTTCTCCTGGAACTCGTGCGGCATCTTCTTGTGCACGTCCGCGAGGCGCTGCAGCAGCGGCTCCACCCACGAGGCGCCCTGCTCGATCACCGCGACCTTGAGCTCGGGGAAGCGGGACAGCATGCCGTGGCAGATCATCGAGGCCACCGCGTCCTCGATCGGCCGCCACTCGCTGATCTGCCGGAAGGCGTTCGGCTTGAAGGGCAGGAACTCGCGCGTGCCGCCCTCCCAGTCGTTGGCGTAGTTCGAGTAGCCGCTGTCCGAGGAGTGGAAGGTGACCAGGACGCCGGTCTCCACCACGCGCTTCCAGAACGGGTCGAACTCGGGCAGCGCGAAGGACCGGGTGACGCCGCCGGGGCCCGGCACGGGTGCGGGGCGGACCAGGATCGCGCGGGCGCCGCGCTCGACCACCCAGTTCAGCTCCTCGATCGCCTTGTCCACGAACGGCAGGGTGATCACGGGAACCGTGAAGATGCGGTCCTTGTAGGTGAAGCCCCAGGTCTCGTGGAGCCACTGGTTGAGCGAATGGATGACCGCGTGGATCAGCTCTGGGTCGTCCTTCATCCGCTGCTCGATGAGGCTGGCGAGCGTCGGGAACATCAGGGTGCGCTGGATGCCGAGATCGTCCAGCAGCGCGAGCCGGGCGCCCGGCTCACGGAAGGCCGGGACCGAGCGCATCGGTTCGCCGAAGATCTCCCGGCGGGTCTTGCCGTCGGGGTTGCCGACCTTGAAGTACTCCTCCATCGCCCCGGGACGGGCGACGACGTCGAAGGTCGGGTTCGGGATGTACTCGCTGATCTGCCCGCGTATCGCGATTTTCGTGCGGCCGCGGACGTCGACGTACTCGATCGCCCCGTCGTACTCCTTCGGAAGGTACTTGGTCAGCGCCTCCCGGGTCTCGTAGAGGTGGTTGTCCGCGTCGAAGAGCGGAAAGGGCAGTACACGCGAAGGCATGAGATCCTCCTTGGCCTAATTAGAGAATGATATTCTCACTGTTGAGGTGAAGCAACGTTCGAGGCGATGTTCCGAAGGTTCTGGCGGAGTACGAACTTCTTGACCTTGCCGCTTGCGGTCCGCGGGAACTCGTCGACGGCGTGCAGCTCCTCCGGCCACTTCTGCCGGGCGATCCCGGCACGCTCGAAGTGCTCCCTCATCTCCCCCATGCCGGGCAGACGCCTGCCGGGCAGCATGCGCAGAACGGCCGCGGCGTGCTCGCCGAGGCGGGCGTCCGGGGCGGCGACCACCGCGGCCTCCGCGACGCCGGCCATGCCGAGCAGCACCTCCTCGACCTCCAGGGCGCTGATGTTCTCGCCGCCGCGGATGATGACGTCGGCCTTGCGGTCGGTGATGGACAGGCAGCCGTCCGCGTCGACGACGCCGATGTCACCGGTCCGGTACCAGCCGTCGGCGTCGAAGGCCTTCTCGGTGAGTTCGGGGTCGGTGTAGCCGAGACACAGGTCGGGACCGCGGGTGAGGATCTCGCCGTCCTCGGCGAGGCGCAACTCCACACCGTCCAGCGGCGTGCCGTCGGTGTGCAGCCGGATGCGCGCCGGCGCGTCGTACGGAGCCCAGGTGACCGAGGGGTGCTCGCTGGAGCCGTAGGAGCGGAACGGGCAGATGCCCAGCCCTTCCAGACGCGTCGTCACAGCTGAGGGGACGGCGGAGCCACCGAGACCCGCGTACTTGAGCCGGGCGATGTGCTCCGGGGTGCAGTCGGGGTGGTCCAGCAGGCTCGTCATGTAGTACGTCGCTCCCCCGCCGACGACCAGACCCTCGCGCACGATCAGGTCGAGCGCCTGCGCGGGGTCCCACACGTCACCCAGGTTGACGGGTGAACCGTCGAGCACCGGAATCAGGAACGCGTTGATCATCCCGATGAAGTGGCCGACCGGCGCCACCGTGAACTGCCGTCCTCGGTCCGGCGGGTACGCGGCGGACAGCTGACGCGTCTCGCACACCAGGGTCTGGTGGCTGTGCACCACACCCTTCGGGTCGCGCGTGGTCCCGGACGTGAAGGCGATCAGCGCGGGCGCGGCCGGGTCGACGGGGAGCGTGCCGGACAGCGGCTCATCGGCGAGCAGGTCGTCGAAGTCCCGCCCCACGACGCCGACCACCGGCACACCCGCGGCGAGTTCCGGCCGGAACTCCTGACGGCCGAACCGTTCGGCGGCGAAGAAGGCGCGCGGCCGGGTGGACCGCAGGATGTAGCCGACCTCCTTCGGCCCGTAGAAGTGCACGATCGGCACCACGACCGCCCCCAGGAGCGCCGACGCCCAGAACACGGCCGCCGCCTCCATCCAGTTGGGCAACTGGAAGGCGACCACGTCGCCGGGCCCGATGCCGCGCTGCCGCAGTCCGGCCGCGAGCCGGCGCGCCGTCCGCTCCACGTCGGCGAAGGTGCCGGACCAGGGGCGGACCTTCGAGTGCACCCGGAACTCGACCTCCGGGGCCGCCCGCAGGCGCCGCGTCAGCAGCTCTCCGAGTGTCTCGCGGGTCCACCAGCCCTCCGCCTCGTAGCGCTTGGCCAGTTCGGGCGGGATCGTCCTGAGTGCGGTGACCGGGGTCGTCTGCATGGAATGGACCACCTCCTCCTTGCACGAGAATTGAACTCTCCCATATCGAGAAGGTAAGTTCCATACATGGCACGCGACCACGGTTTCCATCCGGTACGGATCACCCGGATCGTCGACGAGACGCCGGATGCGCGCACCTACGTCTTCGATGCCCGACTCCCTTATCGCGCCGGGCAGTTCGTGACCGTTCGGGCGTGCGGGACGCTCCGCAGCTATTCGATGTCCAGCTCGCCGGACGTGGACGACGAGCTGTGCGTGACCGTCAAGCGTGTTCCTGGTGGGGTCGTGTCGGCGTGGATGCACGCGGAGTTGAAGGCGGGGGACGTACTGGAGACCACGCTGCCCAGCGGGTCGTTCTGCCTCAGGGAGAACGACACGCCCCTCATCGCCTTCGCCGGAGGCAGCGGGATCACCCCGGTCTTCTCCCTGGTCAAGAGCGCGCTGGCCGCAACCAGCCGCACGGTACGTCTCCTGACGGCGAATCAGGACAGGGAGTCCGTGATCTTCAGGAACGCCCTGGACGAGCTGAGCCGCTCCCACTCCGGCCGCCTCCTCCTGCGGCACCATCTTGACGACCGTCAGGGGTGGGTGACCGCGGACGAGATACGGTCCGTGGCCGAGGGAGCGCTCGACGGCGACTTCTATGTGTGCGGCCCGGAGCCTTACATGGCTTTCGTGCAAGGAGAGTTGGACCGCATCGGTGTTCCCGACGACCGGGTGCTCGTCGAGCGTTTCACGCCCGCGCCGGACAGCGCGACGGAGCGGGCGGCCGAGCCGGTGCCGGAGCGGGAGGGCACCGTGACGGTCGTCATGCGCGGGGACCGCCGCACCGTGAACCAGCGTGCGACGGAGACGCTCATCCAGACGGCACGCCGCGCGGGGTTCAGCCCGCCCTTCTCCTGCGAGGCCGGCGACTGCGCGACCTGCATGGCCCAGATCACGCAGGGCGGGGCGAAGATGCGCGTCAACAACGCCCTCGACGAGGACGAGGTGGCGGAGGGCTGGGTGCTCACCTGCCAGGGCGAGCCCGTCACCCCGCACGTGACCGTGGTCTACGACTGACCGCAGGCATCCGCACCGCAACCGACGGCTTGCATCCACCGGACCGAAAGGCTTCGCATGGTCGACCTCGAACTGGACGGCTCCCTCGCCGTCCTCACGATCGACCGCCCGCACGCGCGCAATGCGATCGGGCCCGCCACCATGGACCGCCTCGACAAGGCCCTCGACGCCGTGGTCGAGGCCGGGGACACGACGCACGCCCTGGTCATCAAGGGGGCGGGCGACAAGGCGTTCGTCTCGGGCGGCGACCTGAAGGAGCTCGCGGCGATCCGCACCGAGAGCGCCGCAATGGACATGGCACTGCGGATGCGCGGGATCTGCGACCGGATCGCCGCGTTCCCGGGACCGGTGATCGCCGCGCTGAACGGGCACGCGTTCGGGGGCGGCGCCGAGTTCGCGCTCGCCGCGGACATCCGGGTCGCCGCCGACGACATACGGATCGCCTTCAACCAGGTCGCGCTCGCCATCATGCCGGCGTGGGGTGGCGCCGAGCGGCTCGCCGCACTGGTCGGTCCTGGGCGCGCCCTGCTGCTCGCCGGGACCGGACAGGTGCTCGACGCGCATGAGGCGGAGCGGGTCGGCCTGGTGGACCGGGTGCTGCCGCGGGCCTCCTTCGAGGAGGGCTGGCGGGAACTGGCCCGCGGTCTGGCACACCGGCCGGCCCGTGAGATCAAGCACGTCATGAAGCCCGGCGGTTCGCCCCGCGAGGCGGCGCGGGCCTTCGCGCGCCTGTGGGTCGCCGACGAACACTGGGACGCAGCGGAGAGGGTGATGTCACGTGGCAAGTGACCCCACGGGAGCGGTTCGCGGTGAAGTGCGCGTCGCCGAGGGCCCGTTCGGGCCCGAGGTGCGCCCTGTCAGCGGTGCCGTGGAGCAGACGGTCCTGTACGTCCATGGCGATCCGCGGCTCGGCGGCACGCCGCACGACGCGCTGCCGATGGCCCGTGAACTCGCCCGCACCACCGGCGGTGCGATGGTCTGCGTCCGCTACCGGACCACGTTCCCCGGGGCACTCGACGACGTGGCCGCAGCCTACGCGTATGCGCGTGAGCAGGCACCGGTCGCGGTCATCGGCAAGCGCCTGGGGGCGGGACTGGCGGCCGGGCTGCTGCTGCGCCTGCGCGACGCGGGCGAAGCCCTGCCCACCTGCGCGGTCCTGGTGACGCCGCTGCTCGATCTCACGCTGGACGCGCCGAGCCTGCTGCTGAACGCCGCGGCCGACCGCACCACCGACGTCGACGTCCTGCACCGCCGGGCCGCCACCTACGCGGGCCCGACCTCGCGCACGGATCCCCTGCTCAGCCCGCTGCACGGCAATCTGCACGGCTTGCCGCCGCTGCAACTACAGGCGGCCGGTACGGACGTCCTGCTCGACGACGCCCTGGGCTTCGCGGCACGCGCCGCCCGCTCGGGCGTCACCGTCGACCTGCGCGTCCACGAGGACGTCTCCGCGCAGGGACTGGCCCAACTGACCGCGACGTGCGACTTCCTGCGCGCACACGCCGCGCTGCGTCGCGCTCCGCTCCCCCTCGACGGCGCCCGCTGACGTGACCTCCGAGACACAGCAGGCGCTGTGGAGACGGGTGGCGAGCCGCCGAGAAGGAGTCCTGGCCACGCTCGGACCCGGCGGGGTCCCCCACCTGTCGAACGTCTACTACCTCGCCGACCCGGCGGGACGGACGTTGAGACTCTCGACGACCGCCGATCGCGCCAAGGGCCGCAATCTGCTCCGTGACCCGCGCGCGGCCTTGTACGTCCCGGGCGACGATTTCTTCAACTACACCGTCGCGGAGGGAACGTTCAGCGTCGCGGTCGCCTCGGTTCCCGGCGAGCCGACGATCGACGAAGTGCACACGTTGCACGCGGCCTCGGACGCGGCAGGCGACCGTCCCGCGTTCGACCACCGGATGATCCGTCACCGGCGAATGATCGTACGCGCCGAGATCACGCACCTCTACGGGCTCGTCCACCCGGCGGCCTGAGCGAGAGGCCGCCGGGTGGACGGGATACGTCGCCGGCGCCGGCACTCTGCGCACACGAGAGCCCGCACACGACAGCGCGCGATGCGCCCGCCCCGAGGGGCCGGTACGCACCGCGCGCTGTCGGTCGGTTCAGGCGCGGGCCGGAGCCTGGTCGGCGGAGGCCGACTGCTCGTCCACGGCCTGGTCGTCGCCGGCCTTGCGCAGCGCGGGGATGAGCGTCGCAACGGCGGCGGACAGCAGGGACACGCCGCAGCCGATCATCAGGCCGGTGCGGAAGCCGTCCTCGGACGGGATCGTGTAGCCGCCCATGCTGACGGTCATCTGGGCCAGGACGACACCGATGACGGCGGAACCGATCGTGGTGCCCAGCGAGCGCATCAAGGCGTTGAAACCGTTGGCGGCGGCGGTCTCGGAGACCGGCACCGAGCTCATGATGAGCGCGGGCATGGCGCCGTAGGCGAGGGCGACACCGCTGTTGATCACGATGCCGGCGAGCATGATGCCCCAGGCCGTGCCCATGAGCGGCAGCGCCGCCCCGTACCCGACGGCGATCACGAGGGCGCCGCAGATCAGCGCGAACTTCGGCCCGCGCGCGTTGATCAGCTTTCCGCCGAGCGGCGAGATGAGCATCATCATGACGCCGCCGGGCGCGATCCACAGACCGGCCGCCAGCATCGACTGGCCGAGCCCGTACCCGGTGGCCTTGGGGTACTGCAGCAGCTGCGGCGAGATCAGCATGAAGGAGTACATGCCGACGCCGACGAGGACCGAGGCGGCGTTGGTGAACAGCACCCGCGGGCGGGCCGTGGTGCGCAGGTCGATCAGCGGATCGCGGGTGCGCAGCTCCCAGAAACCCCAGGCGAGCAGCGCCACGACGGCGACGGCGAACAGGCCCAGCGTGGTGCCCGAGGCCCAGCCCCAGTCGGCGCCCTTGGAGATCGCCAGCAGCAGCGAGACGAGTCCGATGGCGAGGCCGACGGCGCCGGGCGCGTCGAAGCGCTGCCCCTTGGCGACGGGCGGGACGTCCGGCACGACGGCGAAGATCAGCACGCCGATGGCCAGGGCGAGGACGGCCGCACCCCAGAACAGCACGCGCCAGTTGGCGTACTGCGCCACAGCCGCGGCGATGGGCATGCCGATCGCGCCGCCGATGCCCATGGAGGCGCTGACCAGGGCGATGGAGCCGCTGAGCTTCTCGGCGGGCACGACGTCCCGCAGCAGCGCGATACCGAGCGGCACCATGCCCATGCCCATGCCCTGCAGACCGCGGCCGATGATCATCGGCACGACGGACGAGGACAGGGCGCACACCACGGACCCGATGATCAACGGCACCACACAGATGAGCATCATGCGGCGCTTGCCGATGAGGTCACCGAGGCGCCCGGAGACGGGCACGCACACGCCTGCGACCAGCAGCGTGATGGTGATCACCCACGCCGCGTTCGAGGACGAGGTGTCCAGGATCTGGGGCAGCTCGGCGATGAGCGGGGTCACCAACGTCTGCATGATCGCGGCGACGGTACCGGCGAGAGCCAGGGTGGCGACGATGCCGCCCGCCCGGCCGCTCGACTGCGGGGCATCCATAGACGGACTCCTCAATCTCTTCAACGCGTGCAAAGATTATGCATCATACATACTTTATGTATCGCGCATATTGCATGTATGGGCCACATGGGTGACGAGAGGAGCTCGGGCACGGGCCGCTTGAGCTGCGACGCACTGCGATACCGTCGACCTGGGAGGACGCACATACATGGACAAGCCATCGCACCTGGTCGAGTTCGAGCACATGGTGCTCGGGCGGCACCAGCTGAGCTCCGCCAAGCACCGCCACCAGGCGGGCCGCATGGAGCGCAGCGCGTACATCATTCTCAGCCGCATCCGGGTGCAGGGTCCGATGTCGATCGGGCAGATCAGCGACGCGTTCCTGCTCGACACCTCGACAGTCAACCGCCAGACGGCGAGCGCGATGAAGGCCGGACTGCTGGAACGGATCCCCGACCCCGAGGGCGGCATGGCCCGCAAGTTCCGGCTGACCGAGGAGGGCGAGCGGCGCCTCGACCACGAGCGGGAGACGCACATCCAGGAACTGGACAAGGTCTTCGAGGACTGGTCGGCGAATGACGTGGAGATCTTCGCCCACTACCTCCAGCGGTTCAACACGAGTGTGGAGCGGCTCAGCGGCCAGCCGTGGCCGCGGTCCTGACCGCTCCCTCGAACCGCCCTCCGACGAAGCGACATCAACGCGACAGGCCCAGGATCCGTTCGGCGACGATGGCGCGCTGAAACCTCGTTGAAGTCGAGGTCGTCGGGTCGGGCGATGGAGCCGAAGGGGCGGCGGACCACACCGTCGGCGCCCGTGGGGATCACCAGGACGCTGATCCCGTGGTGCTTCGGGGCGTCCGGGTCGGTGCGGACGAAGGGGGCCGGCCCCGCGGCATCCCCGCCCCGGCCGCGCCAGCCGGGCAGCTGCTTCCCGCCGGACCACGCTCGGCGAGAATGCCATTCTCGCTTATAGCGAGTAATGGTCTCGCGAAATGAGGTCTTTGATTCGGCAGGAATACGCCCTCTTCTTTTCACCTACGTGGAGTATCGTTCTACGAATGGATGCCGCCCCCGCAGAGCCCGCTCAGCCCGTCTGGCGCCAGCGCGCCGTCGAGCGGTCCACCCGTGCCGCCAAACTCCGCGCGGAGCAGCGGATCGAGCGGTTCCTGAACGCGGCCCAGGAACTGATGACCGAGAAGGGCACGACCGACTTCACCGTGCAGGAGGTCGTCGAACGGTCGAAGCAGTCACTGCGCAGCTTCTACCAGCACTTCGACGGCAAGCAGGAGTTGCTGCTCGCCCTCTTCGAGGACGCGTTGTCGCGGTCCGCCGCCGAGATCCGCAAAGTGACCGCCGCCGAGAAGAAGCCGCTGGAGCGGCTGCGGAGCGCGGTGGAGCTGCTCTACAAACAGTCGCAGCCGCGCCCGAACCAGCAGAGCCCGCTGTTCACCGACTTCGCCAGGCAGTTGCTGGCCACCCACCCCGATCAAGTGGCCGGCGCGCACGTGCCACTGCTCGACCTCTTCACCGAACTGGTCGAGCAGGCCGTGGAGTCGGGGGACGCACATGCGGCGAAGCCTCGTCGCGCGGCATCCCTGGTGATGCAGACCGCCATGCTCACCGCCCAGACACCCGGCGTGCCCACTGGGAGTCACGCGACCCCGGTGACCGTCGACGAAGTCTGGGAGTTCTGCCGCGGCGGGATCACCGGGGGCTCCTGACCGGCAACCGCCCGATCCGCAGCGCTCGCGATATTAAACTTCTCTCTCTGCGAGAGTACGGTTCTCGACATGACAGAACCGAGGCACAAGACGACGTACCGCGTCGTGCAATGGGCGACCGGCAACATCGGGAGTCGTACACTGCGTGGGGCCGCCGAGCACCCCCAGCTCGACGTGGTCGGCGTCCTCGTACACAGCGCGGAGAAGTCAGGGCTCGACGCCGGGGAGCTGTGCGGACTGCCACCGCTCGGCGTTCGCACCACCACGGATCTCGACGACATCCTCGGCCTGAAGCCGGACTGCGTGCTCTACACACCTCGTGAACTGGACACGGACGCCGTGTGCGCGCTCCTGGCGTCCGGCACCAACGTCGTCGCCACGCGCACCGACTTCCACCACCCTGCCGCCATGGACCCATCTCTGCGCCGTCGCGTCGAAGCGGCCTGCGACGAGGGCGGCAGCAGCATCCACAGCACCGGCAGCAGTCCCGGGTTCGTGACCGAAGCCCTGCCACTCGTGTTGGCGTCTCTCCAGCGGCGCCTCGACGGACTGCTCATCGAGGAATTCGCAGACCTGTCGCGGCGCGCGTCGCCGGGCCTGCTCTTCGACGTGATGGGGTTCGGCGGCCGGCACGAGACATTCGACGAGCGACGGCTCGCCTCCCTGCGCGCGAGCTTCGGGCCGTCGCTGCGCCTGGTCGCCGACACACTGGGCCTGCCCGTCGAACAGGCCGAGGTCCAGGGCGAGTTCGCTCACGCGCGGACCCGGACCACCATCGCCGCCGGAGTGCTCGAGGCCGGCACGGTCGCGGCTCAGCGCGTCACGGTCGCCTGGAGCCGTGCGGGCCGGCCGGTGCTGCGGTTCCGGGCGACCTGGTACTGCACGACGGACCTCGATCAGTCGTGGGACCTGCGCGACACCGGGTGGCGGCTGACCGTCGACGGCGACGCCCCACTCGACGTCGTCATCCGCTTCCCGGTCGCCCCCGAGAACGCGGCGGCCGTGTACCCCTCGTACACCGCCAACCGTGCGGTCAACGCCGTGCCATGGGTCTGCGAGGCGCCGTCCGGGATCCGTACGACGGCGGATCTGCCGCACATCGTGTCCCGATTCGCGTAGCTCAGCAGGCCACCGCCATCGTCTTCCTCGCCTCGGGCGAGGCCCGGCTCATCAACGCAACGGTGCTGCCCGTGGCCGACGGCTGGGCCGCCATGTGACACCGGGTCGGGTCGGTGTGACCGCCGAGGGACCACCGACCGCCCCTCGGCGGTCACGGCCTTCCGCCCTCTTCCGCTCAGGCGTCAGCGGTGTCGCGACGGTGGATCTGTCCGCCCTTCATGACGAAGCGCACGTCACCGGTGACCTTGATGTCGGTGAGCGGGTCGCCGGGGACGGCGATCACGTCGGCGAGCAGGCCCGCGTCCAGTCGTCCTCGGTCGTCCACGTCGATGAGGTCGGCGGAGACGGTCGTCGCCGCGCGGATCGCGTCGAGCGGGGACATGCCCCGGTTCACCAGGGCGACGAGTTCCCTCGCGTTGCGGCCGTGCGGAATCGCGGGGGCGTCGGAGCCGCAGGCCACCCGCACACCGCGGCGGATGGCCTCGGAGATCGTGGCCCGCGCACGGGGGAACACCTCGGCTGCCTTGGCCTGCAGTTCGGGATCGGCGTGCGAGATGTCCATCTCGTCGTTGAGGGAGGTCGTGGCCACCAGGAAGGTGCCCCGCTCGGCCATCAGATCGAGTGTCTCCCCACTGGTGAGGAAGCCGTGCTCGATGCAGTCGATGCCCGCGTCGAGCGCGGCCCGGACCGCCTGCTCGCCCATGCAGTGCGCGGCGACCTTGCGCCCGGCCCGGTGAGCCTCGTCGGCGATGGCCCGCAGCTCCTCGTCGGAGTACTGCTGGGCGCCGGCTGGACCGGTGTGCGACATCACGCCGTTCGACGCGCACACCTTGATGACCCAGGCGCCGTGCTTGATCTGATAGCGGACCGCCTTGCGCACCTCGTCGACGCCGTTGGCGATGCCTTCCTCCACGGTGAGCGGGAGGACGTGCGGGGCGAACGCCTGGAACATCGTCGGATCCAGGTGCCCGCCGGTCGGCGTGATCGCGTGCCCGGCGGGGACGACGCGCGGACCGTCGATCCAGCCGTGGTCGATCGCCTTCTTCAGGGCGACATCGAGCAGCAGCCCGCCCGTCTGGATGAACAGACCCAGGTTGCGTACCGTCGTGAATCCCGCCCGGAGGGTCCGCCGCGCGTTCGCGACCGCGCGCAGCGTGCGCACGGCCGGATCATCCTGCACCGCGACCAGCGGACTGCGGTGGTCGGGCCCGCCGAGCAGCAGGTTGACCTCCATGTCCATCAGGCCCGGCAGCAGGGTCAGGTCACCGAGGTCGACGACCACGGTGCTTTCGGGGACCGTGGTCGGGGCGACCTGGGCGATGTGCTCGCCCTCGACGAGCAGTTCACCGGGTGTGACGTACTCACCTTTGTCGATGTCGAGCATGCGCGCGGCGCGGAGCAGGACGGGTGGCTGCGGTGGACGCGGGCGGGGCATCGATGCGCTCCTTCCTGTCAGTGGTCGGTCAGATGGCTGGTTCGAGGATGGCGTCGATGCTCGAGGGCCCGGAGTCGGGAACCCGGGGCTGACGCCACGCCTCGACCGGGAACGCGACCGTCA
>NZ_JBEOXO010000034.1:0-84669 GCF_040296605.1 Streptomyces sp. NPDC002088
CCCGATCTTCAAATGCTCCGTCCAACTACCCTCAGCGGGCTTCTTGAAATGCGGCATGGACCTCGCACCCTCCAGTCGGACTCCACCACACACTGTCGATAACACTGATCTCTCAACATGAGAACGGTATTCTCACCCGTGATGGCGCGTCAAGCCGCTCGTGCGGATACGCCCTCGAGGGACCCGATCACGGGCGCCGCCACAGCCGAACAGAGCCTTACGGCGACATCCTGGACGCCGGGCCGCTCACCGAAGTCGCCCGCAATGCCGAGGAGTTCGGCTTCGACGGGCTGTCCTTCAGCGCGCACCAGACACTCGACCCCTTCGCGGCGCTCGGCCATGCCGCCGCCGTGACCACCCGGCCCGCACCGGTCGGCGGCGGCGACGCTGGAGTCCCTAGAAGCATTCGGCACGACCCGTACGCATCCCGGCTGACCCGGCTCAAGGGACCTGTTCAGCGCAGAACAGGGCGGCAGCCGCGGGTCCGGACAGGCACACGGCGTGCGCCGACGCGCCGCAGGAGGCCGGCCCGCAGGGCGTCACCGTCGACACCGTCCCGCCGGGCTTCACCGACACCCCGATGACCCGGCGGAACGAGGTGAAGGGCCTATCGGGCGGCCCAGCGGGTCGTCAGGCCTTCTTGATGTGTTCCTTCATCTCCTCGAGGCGGGTGAGGATCGGGTAGCCGTCGACGCTCAGGGCATTGCCGTGCCCGGTCTGATGGATGTCGAAGGCCGACTGCAGGGCCGAATAGAAGCCCTGCACGTCGAGGGTCTGGTTGACGGCCCGCTTGGCCTGCCGCAGACCGAACGCGGGCATGCTCGCGATCCGTTGCGCCAACTCCGTCGCCGCATCGTCGAGTTCATCCAACGGCACGACCTTGTTGACCATGCCGACCCGCTCGGCCTCATCAGCCGTCAGCCCACGCCCCGTGAAGAGGATCTCCTTGGCCTTGCGCGCGCCCAGCTCCCAGGTGTGACCGTGGTACTCGACGCCCCCGATCCCCATGCGCACGACCGGATCGGAGAACTCCGCGTTCTCCGCTGCCACGATCAGGTCGCACGGCCAGCACAGCATCAGCCCCGCGGCGATGCACTTTCCCTGCACCGCCGCGATCGACGGCTTCGGCACGTTCCGCCACCGCAACGAGTACCCCAGATACCGTCGCGCCTCGGTGTTGTTGATCCACTCCAGGGTCACGTCACGCGGGGCGGGCCAGCGGTCCTTGAGGTCATGGCCGGCCGAGAAGTGCCTGCCGTTGGCGCGCAGCACGATCACGCGGACCTCATCGTCGTCGGCGGCGCGCGTCCAGGCCGCGTCCAGGTCGTCGAGGAGCGCCATCGTCTGGGCATTCGCCGCCTCGGGCCGGTTCAGCGTGATGACGGCGATGTGGTCGGTGACCTCGTACAGGATCTGGTCCATGGGTGTCTTCCCTCACCTCGGTCAGCCCTTCCCGCGGGCCGCAGGAGAATATCATTCTCCTTAATCGAAAGTAAGAGTTCCGACGCTGGCCGGACCTACTCGTCTCCCCCGCGCACCGCGAGGTCCTGGCGCAGCCGGTACTTCTGGATCTTTCCGCTCGCGGTGCGCGGGAACTCCGGGACCTGGTGCAGTTCCTCGGGCCACTTCTGCCGGGCCAGGCCCACCTGTGCGCAGTGGGCGCGTACCTCGTCGAGCGTGGGCAGGGTGTGCCCCGGGCGCAGGCGCACGACGGCCGCGGCGTGCTCGCCGAGCCGTGCGTCGGGAGCGGCGACCACCGCCGTCTCCGCGACGGCGTCCATGGTGAGCAGCGCCTCCTCCACTTCCGACGCGCTGATGTTCTCGCCGCCGCGGATGATGAAGTCGGCCTTGCGGTCGGCGATCGTGAGGTAGCCGTCCTCGTCGAGCACGCCGATGTCGCCCGTGTGGTACCAGCCGTCCTCGTCGAAGGCCTGCTCGGTGAGGGCCGCGTCGGTGTACCCGAGGCACAGATCGGGGCCACGGCTGAGGATCTCGCCGTCGGGGGCCAGCCGGACCTCCACGCCGGCCAGCGCCTTGCCGTCGGTGCGCAGCCGCTTGTCCTCGGGCGCCGTGTGCAAGGAGGCCGTCATCGAGGGGTGTTCGGTGCTGCCGTACGAGCGGTGCACCGTGATGCCGAGTCCCGACAGGCGGGTGGTGACCGCGGTCGGGACGGCCGCCCCGCCCAGGCCCGCGTACTTCATGTACGGCAGATGCCGCGACGGCGCGAAGTCGGGATGGTCGAGCAGGCTCGTCAGGTAGTAGGGCGGGCCGCCGCCGACGGTGATGCCGTCACTGGTCATCAGCTTGAGCGCCAGACCCGGGTCCCAGACGTCGGCGAGGTCGATGGTCGTGCCTTCGAGGACCGGGACCAGGAACGCCGTCACCATGCCGATGAAGTGGCCCACGGGCGCGGTGACCAGCTGCCTCCCCATATCGGGCGGGAAGCGCTCCGTGATCTGGCGGGTCTCGCAGCCGAGCGTCTGATGGCTGTGGACGACGCCTTTGGGGGCGCGCGTGGTGCCGGAGGTGAAGGCGTACAGAGCGGGGCCGGAGGGGTCCGTCGCGAGGTTTCCTTGCATGGGGTCGGCGCTGAGCAGGTCGTCGAAGTCTCGTCCCACGACACCCACGACGGGCACGTGGGCGCTGAGGTCCGGCTGGTGTTCCATGCGGTGGAAGCGCTCGGCCGTGATGAAGACGCGGGGTTCGACCGCCTTCAGGATGTAGCCGAGTTCCTTGCGCCCGTAGTAGTGGACGACCGGGACCACGACCGCTCCCAGGAACGCCGACCCCCAGAAAACCGCGGCGGCCTCCATCCAGTTGGGCAGCTGGAACGCGATCACGTCACCGCGCCCGACACCACGGGCCCGCAGTCCGCCGGCGAGCCGGCGCGCGACGCGTTCGACGTCGCGGAAGGTCCCGGACCAGGGCCGGACGTCCGAGTGCACGCAGAAATGGGTCCCGGGCGCGGCGTCGAGGCCGCGGGTGAGCAGGTCCCCGATCGTGTCCCGGGTCCACCAGCCTTCCGCCTCGTATCGCTCGACCAGTTCGCTGGGGATCGTACGCACGTGGAAGCTCCCGTCCGTGTCGGGTGTCGGGTGTCAGGCCGTCGGAACGAGGCGGGACGGAGTCGAGGAGGGCGCGGGTGCAGGGGTGGGCGGGACGGTCGTAGAGCTGGACCGAGTCGCCGAACTCGCCCGTCGACGCGATCGCGATGGCAGGCGGCACGGCCGACTGCAGGTTGGGACCGATGCCCTCGCTGATCCGCGACCACCCCAGCACCGGCAACCAGCTGTTCTCCCGAACAGCGCAGAACGTGATTCTCTCAGCCAGTGAGAGAGCCCGTCCGCAGCGCGGCGCCGGGGCGCCGCAGGGGCGGCCCGCCCCTGCGGAACACCTCGATACCCCCGATCATGTCCACGGCGGTTGCGGACGCGGTCAGCGCCTGCTGCTTGAAGGCCCGTGCCGCCACGCTCAACCTGTGGCGCGTCACACCACCCCCCTCGGTGAGGTCACCCGGCCACGTCTCACCCCAGAACCTGACGTCGGCGAGCGCTCCCTCGCGGGCTTCGAGGACCATCCGCCGCACACGCTCGTCGCTTGCGTACAGGCCGGCGTGGACCGCGAGGGCAAGGCACCCCGGCCCGCCGAAGGATGTCGCCACCGCGGACTCGAGGTCGGCACCTCGGACCCCCAGGATCCGCAGGGGCCGGGAACCGCCGTGGTCCGGGGCGGCGACCGTGGCGTCCCACCCGGCCATCGCCCGGTCGAACAGCCAGCCGCCCGCGTACCGCACCGCATCGGAGGTGCTCGGCGCGAGCGCCACGAGGCGTGGCCTCAGGGAGTGTCGCGAGGCAGGGCGAGTTGTCGGGCGAGTGCCCCGGCGTACTCCCGGAACACCTCGGTCAGCGGAATCGAAGGGTCGAGCAACCACGATGTCTCCATCCCGTGGAGAAAGGCGACGATCTCCACCGCTTTGACGGCTGGGTCCAGGTCGGTGCGGTACCTGCCCGCTCGCTGCCCCTGCCGGATGAACTCGGCGACGGCGTCGACAGCGGCCCGGTACCGGGTGAAGAAGCGGTCGTGCAGCGGGGCGTCGGGATCGAGGTTCTCGATCAGGAGCACCGCGAACATGCTGACCAGCTCCGGGGTCCGTCGGAACCGTTCGGCTCGGCTCTCGATCTGCTCCAGCACGTCGTCCGACCGTTCCCGGTAGGCCTCGTCGGAGGCGTCGCGGGCGTCGAGCACCGCATGGAGCAGTTGTTCCTTGGACTCGAAGTGGTGCAGCAAACCCGCCGTACTGACGCCCGCCTCCCGGGCGATCTGGGCGAGCGTGATGCCGCGCCACCCGTTGCGCGTCAGCAGCCGCTGCGCCACGGTCAGAATCCGCTGCCTGCGCTCCTCCCCCTTGGCGAGCAGCGTGGCGTACGGCCGACGATCGGGCATCCGGTCCCCTTCGACCAACCTACCGAACTGACGGTAGGTCGGTTGCGGGGACCGCGACAAGCCCCGTGCACGGACTTGGAGTTGGAAGCTTCAGCCGCGGGGCAGACCGAGCACTCGGTGGGCGACGATGGTGCGCTGGATCTCGGAGGTGCCGCCGGCGATCGTGCCGCCGAAGCTGCGCGCATAGCGGTGGAACCAGCTGGCGAAGGCGTCGTCGAAGCTCATGTGGTAGTACGGCGCGGTGTGTCGCGGGTGGATCAGCCCTTCGGGCCCGGCAGCCTCCAAGGCCCGCTCCAGCGCCCTCTGCGAGGCTTCCGAGCCGAGAACCTTCAGCACGGACAAGGCCGGCACGTCCTGTTCACCCCGGGCAGCGCGCGCCAGAGCAGCCGAGCCGAGCAGCATCAGCGCCTGTCGGTCCATGACCAAGGTGGCGTACCAGTCCTTGTCGACCGCGGTGGCGGCGCTGAAGTCGCGCAGCAGGTCGCTCATCCGCTCGGCGTCGCCAAGCCACATCAGGGTGCGCTCGTGCCCGAGCGATCCGTTGGCCACCCGCCAGCCCTCGTTGAGCCGGCCGACGAGATTCTCGGCGGGCACGCGGACGCCCTCGAAGAAGACCTCGTTGAAGTCCTTGTCCTCGGGGCCGGTGAAGGCGGCGAAGGGGCGGCGGGTCAGCCCGGGGCTGTCGGTGGGGATCAGCAGCACGCTGATCCCCTTGTGCTTGGGGGCCTCGGGATCGGTCCGTACGAACGTGAGCAGTACGTCGGCGTCGTGGGCACCGGAGGTCCACACCTTCTGCCCGTCGACGACAAAGTGGTCGCCGTCCAGGACGGCCCGGGTGCGCAGCGAGGCGAGGTCCGAGCCGGCACCGGGTTCGCTCATGCCGAGCGCCGCGGTGAGCTCGGCCCGCAGGATCGGCACGGCCCAGCGGTGCTTCTGTTCCTCGGTGCCGAAGGAGAGCAGCGAGGCGGCGATGATCCCCACGCCCTGGGGGTTGAAGCTGTGGAAGATGCGGCGCCGGGCCAGCTCCTCCAGGTGTACGTAGCTCTGGACGACGGTGGCGTTGCGTCCGCCGAACTCCGGCGGGTTGCCGGGGAGCAGCCAGCCGGAGTCGAACTGCAGCCGCTGCCAGCGCCGGGCCCACTCGGGCAGGTGCCCGGTGGAGCGGGAGCGTTCGGCGGCCTCGGCCTCGGCCGGGAGGTTGGCATCCAAAAACGCCGTGAACTCCGCACGGAAGGACTCGACGTCGTCGTCAAAGGTCAGTCGCATGGCACTCCTCGGCGATCAGCGCCCGATGCTCGGCCGTGCCGCCGAGCAGCAGCTCGCCCGCTTTGGCCCGCTTGAGCGCGAACTGCAGGTCATTCTCCCAGGTGGTCCCCATCGCCCCGAACAGCTGCACGCCGTGCCGGAACACCAGGGCCTGGCACTCCCCCGCCGACGCCTTGGCCATGGAGGCGGCCAGGCGGCGGCGCGGGTCGTCGGCGGCGATCGTCATCATCGAGAAATAGGCGAGGGCGCGGGCCCGTTCGATCGCCACATGCATGTCGACCGCCTTGTGCTGGACGGCCTGGAAGGAGCCGACGACCGCGTCGAACTGGCGGCGCGTACGGACGTGCTCGAGGGCCAGATCCAGGATCCGACGGCACGCGCCGACCATGGTCATCGCCAGGCCGGCAAGCGCGAGATGACGGGCTTTCTCGGGGTCGGCCGCGCTGCGCGCGTCCTCGGTGACCCGTACCCCCGCGAAGGTGACGTCGGCGACGTGCAACAGGGGGTCGAAGACCGGGACGGACTCCGCGGTCACCTCCTCGGCGGGCACCACGAAGACACCGGGGCCCGTGATCACGGCCAGCCGGTCCGCCCGGTCACCGTCCAGCACGTACCGTGCGGTGCCGTCGAGCAGCCAGCTCTCACCGTCCCGGCGGGCACTCACACCGTCGAACACGGCGGCGCCGGACCGCCCGCCCTCCAGGGCCGTCGGAGCGAGCGGGGCGAACTGCGTCATCGTCGCCAGGTACGGCGTCGGGTCGGCGGCCCACCCCAACTCCTCCAGGACGATGCCGAGTTCGACGGCGTCCGACGGGTCGGTGAACTCGGTCCAGCCCAGTTTCCCGTAGGTGCGCCAGAGGGATGCCGGGTCCTCCGCGCCGTCAGCGACGGACCTGACCAGAGCCGGCGTGCACTCCTTGGAGACAGCCTCTCGGACGGTCCGCTGCCACAGCCGTTGATCCGAGTCGAACTCGAAGAGCATCTCGGCCTCCTAGCCTGCGCTCCGACGCGCACCGCGCGAGAATATCATTCTCGCTGAATGAAAGTAATAGTTTCGGACGCCCCTCCGGAGGTGCCCGATCGAAGCAAAGGAGACCCTGCGTACGCTGCAGTAAGGTTCTGCCCATGGCGCAGAAGACGAGTCAGCCGGTGAGCACGCCGAACGAAGAGCCGGCGTGGAAGCAGCGCGCGATCGAGCGGTCCACCCAGGCGGCGATACGCCGAGCCGAACAACGGGTGGGCCGGTTCCTCGACGCGGCGCAGGCGATCATGACGGAGCGGGGCACCACAGGGTTCACCGTCCAGGAGGTCGTCGAGTGGTCCCGCCAGTCGCTGCGCAGCTTCTACCAGCACTTCGACGGCAAGCACGAACTGCTGCTCGCCCTGCTCGAGGACGCCATGGTCCGCACGGCCGACCAGATCCGCGCCGCCGCGTCCGGCCAGTCCGACCCGCTGGAGCGCCTCAAGATCGCCGTGCAGCTGCTGTTCGACCTCTCGCTTCCCGATCCGGCCGCCCAGCGACCGCTGTTCACCGATTTCGCGCCGAAACTGCTGGTGTCCCACCCGGCCGAGGTGAAGGTCGCCCACGCCCCGCTCCTCGCCCTGTTCACCGAGTTGATGACGGAGGCCGCGGACGCCGGCCGGCTTCGCCCAGGCGTCAAGCCTCACCGCATGGCCGCGCTGACCATGCAGACCGTCATGTTCAATGCCCAGTCCAGCGGCGCCCCCGACGACGAGACCAGCCACCCGATCACCGCCCAGGAGATCTGGGCCTTCTGCTCCGACGGATTCGCCAAGACCGACTGAGGCCCGGCATCTCACGGAAGCAAGCTTGCGGCGACTAGAAGCCGAGCTTCTCCAGCAGCGTTTCGCTCTCTTCCCAGAGGCGTGTGGCGGCGGCATCGTCCCGGGCCGCGTCGCTGGGTGTCTCCTCGGCCTGCCGGTGGAAGTAGCGCCCGCAGCCCCGGCCGCCTTCGGGCGCGGTGGCCAGCCACACCAGCGTCTTCGCCGGCTCGTCGGGCGGTACGGCGTCCGCCGCGGCCATGTGCGCTCGCATCGCCGCATTCCCGTGCGCGGCGAAATTGCTCGCGACCACGCCGGGGTGCATGGCCTGGGCCACGATCCCGAAGGGCCCTGCCCGTCTTGCCAGTTCACGGGTGAAGAGCAGGGTGGCGAGCTTGGCCCGGCAGTATGCGGCGACGCAGTGGACGGGGCCGAGGCTCTGCAGGTCGCTCCAGTCGAGCCCCGCTGCCTGGCGGTGGGCGCTCGACGACACGGCGATGACCCGCACCGAGCCGGTGGGCAGCGCCGCCGCGCTCGCCCTGAGCCGAGGCATCAGCTCCCGGGTCAGCAGGAAGGGCGCGAGATGGTTGGCGGCGAAGGTCGCCTCCGTGCCTTCCCCGGTGACGATCTGGCGGTCCCGTACGCCTCCCGCGTTGTTGATCAGGACGTCGAGACGCGAGGTGCGCTTCTTGATCTCGTCGGCTGTCCGCACGACCTCCGCCATCAGGCTGAAGTCAGCCCGCAGCACAGTGCAGTTGCCGCCGTCGCGTGCCGCCGCGGCTGTCTCCGCCTCGGCGACGGCGATGCGTCGCGGATCGCGGCCGGTGCCGATCACCTGCCAGCCGCGCGCCACGAGTTTCAGGGCGGTCGCCTTTCCGATTCCGGCACTTGCCCCCGTGACGACGGCGACCGGACGATTCGCATCGAGCGTCAAGGCATGTCCTCCCAAGGGTCTCAGCGCGGCCTCAGGCCGTCGAGCAACAGCCGCACGGTGAAACGGACCTTCTCGTCGATCTCCTCCGGCGTCGGCGCGAGACCGTTCACGATGGCCCGCACCCGGCCACCGACCACCATGCTCATGAAGGCGGACGCCGCGAATCCGGAGTTGGTGGGGGCGATCTCGCCCGCGGCGGCGGCCCGGTCGAGGAGCCCGGCCACGTAATCGATCACCGGCCGGGTGCTCTGCTCGAAGTACGCGCTGAAGATCTCCGGGAAGCGGTAGCTCTCGGTGTTGATGATGTGCTGCAGCCGCAGCCCATGGGGTGATGCCACCTGGCGGATACGGAGCCGGGCGATCGCCTCCAGCGTCGCGACCAAGTCGCCCCGATCCAGATCTTCGAGCACTTGCTGCGGCACGATCTGCCGCTCGATGGCGCGTTGTATGGCCGTACGGAACAGCCCGGCCTTGTCCGGATACCGGGCGTAGATCGTCCGCTTGGTCATGCTGACGCGGGTGGCGATCATCTCGATCGTGGCCACCTCGAAGCCGTGCTCGAGGAACAGGTCGAGCGCGGTGTCGAGCAGCTCCTCGTGGCGCGCCTGAGCCTGTGCGCGAGTGGGGCGCCCGGCCCGGCCGCGAGCCGGGGCGATTCCTTCGGCCACGTCGACGTCTCCCGCCCTGCCTCTTGTGCGGTCACCCGGATCGGTGAAAATGATACGGGCGAGTTGCTATTTGTCGAGTCCGGCCACCACACATCGAAGGGTGCCCCCGTGACCTCTGCGACACAGAAGCTGACAGCGCTGGTCGAAGCCCCCGACCGCTTCGACCACTCCCACCGAGAACTGCGCGAGACGCAGGTGCTGGCGCTCAACGAGCGGTTCCAGGAACGCAAGGACCGCATCAAGCTGCTGGCCCACCGGGCCCGCGAAGCCGGCACCACCGAAGTCCGCGACCGCCGGGACATGGTGCCGCTGCTGTTTCCGCACAGCGTCTACAAGAGCTATCCGGAGAGCTTTCTGACCGAGGAGAGGTGGGACCGGCTCGGCAGGTGGCTGGGCACCGTCTCGCCGTATCCGATCACCCCGGTAGGGACCTCGGACATCAGGGACATCGACGACTGGATCGAGCGCCTGGGGGCCCACGGCCACCATGTCTCCTGCTCCAGCGGGACGACCGGTAAGTCGGCGATGCTACTCGCGTCGGACCGGGACATGGACTGGTCACGCAAGGACACCGTAGGCGTCTTCACCTGGGGTTCGGGCGTGCTGCCGACGGGGGACCGCCGGATGTTCGGGATCGCGCCCACCGCCGCCGTCCCGAAGAACATGGTCATCGGCGAGGCACAGGAGCGGGCCTTCGGCGACCCGGACAAAGAGCGCTTTCGGCTGCCGATCCCGCCGATCACCGTCGGCACGCTGACGAAGACCATCCTGCTGCGCAAGAAGATCGCCGACGGCAGTGCTCGGCCCGAGGAACTGGCCGAGTTCGAGCGGACCTCCAAGCAGCGGCAGGAAGCGCTCGACAAGGCGATGACCGCGGCCGCCGAGGCACTCGTCGAGCACCGGCGCGAGAAGCTCTACATCTCCGGCATGTGGAGCGCACTGCACCAAGTGGCGGGGATCGTCCAGGAGATGGGCTACTCCGGGGCGGACTTCCATCCCGACAACTGCCTCTACGTCGGCGGCGGCCTCAAGCGAGCCCAACTCCCGCCCGACTACCAGACGTTCGTGCGCGAGACGTTCGGGATACCGGCCGACCGGGACTTCCAGGTCTACTCCATGCAGGAACTCGGCTCCGGCATGCCCAAGTGCCGAAAGGGCGACCGCTATCACCTACCGCCGTGGGTCGTGCCGTTCGTCCTCGACGAGGGCGGCGAACAACTGCTGCCGCACGGGAGCGGTGAGGTCGAGGGTCGCGCGGCCTTCTTCGACCTCTCGCTCGACGGGCGATGGGGCGGAGTCATCACCGGCGACCGGATCGCGCTCGACCTCGACCCCTGCGCCTGCGGCGCCCGGGGTCCGTCGGTGCGCAACGACATCGTGCGCTACGCGGACCTCGCGGGCGACGACAAGATCGGCTGCGCGGGCACCGTCGACGCGTACGTGCGAGGTGTGTCATGACGCCGGCCACCTCTGCCTCCCCGTCCGCCGACCCCCCCGTGTCCGCGCCGTTCTTCCTGCGCGGCCGACTGTGCGAGGGCCAGGACGTCACCCACCGCTCACGCGACCTGGGCGTCACCTTCGCCACGCCCTCCATCGACTTGGACCAGGTGGTACATCCGCGCGGTGAGGTGCCGCCGCTGCTCGATGTCCCCTTGGACGAGATCATCGACTTCCTCGTCGAGACCGGAGAGCGCATCCGCGACCGGCGCAACCCCTTCGTGCGCGAGTGCATCGAGCGCATGACCAGCACCCACCCGCTGCCGCGTGACGTCCTGGAAGCACAGGTGAGGAGCGCTGCCGGCTACCTCGACAAGCGGCTGCTGCGGACCGTGGTGGAACAGAACTTCCCGGATCCCAGGGCGCTGGACGAGTGGGTGCCCAAGGAGGACTTCACGGGGCGCAGGAGTTTCGTCCGCGCCTTCGCGCCGCGGCTGATCCATGTACTGCCGGGCAACTCACCGGGCGTCGCGGTGAAGTCCATCGCCCAGGGCGCCCTGGTGAAGGCGGTCAATCTGTTCAAGATGTCCTCCAGCGACCCCTTCACCTCGGTCGCGATCCTGCGGACCATGGCGGAGATCGACCCGGGCCATCCCGTGGTGACGTCCATGTCGGCGGTCTACTGGCGTGGCGGCGACGAGGCGGTGGAACGGGTCCTTTACCGCCCGCAGTACTTCGACAAGATCGTGGCCTGGGGCGGCGGCGACGCCATCGCGAATGTCGTCAAGTACCTCGGTCCGGGGTTCCAGTTGGTGTCGTTCGACCCCAAGACCTCGATCTCGATGGTCGGCAAGGAGACCTTCGTCTCCGACGAGGCGCTGGAGCGGGCCGCCACGCTCGCGGCGTCCGACGTGATGGTGCTCAACCAAGAGGCCTGCGTCGCCAGCCGCTTCCTCTACGTGGAGGCGGACCGCGACGACGCGGACCGCTTCTGCGCACGCTTGTACGCGCACATCGCCGAGCAGGCGGCGGCCTCTGGCGACGCCCGTCCCCTCGACGTGGATCTGCGCGAGCAGGTCGAGACGCTGCAACTGCTCGACGACGACTTCCGCGTCTGGGGCAGGACGGACGGCACCGGAGTGGTGATCCGGTCGGAGGAGCCGGTGGACTTCCACCCGATCAACAAGATCGCCAACGTGGTGCGGGTGGACTCGCTCGACGACGCGGTGCGCGGCGTGAACGTCGCGACGCAGACGGTCGGTTTCTATCCGTACGAGCGGATGGCCGACTATCGCGACCGGCTCGCCAGTTGCGGCGCACAGCGCATCGTCCGCCTGGGCGAGGCGGGACCGAGCACGATCGGCAACCCGCACGACGCCATGTATCCGCTGCACCGCTTCGTGCACTGGATGGCACACGAGGACGGGACCGCGCCGGATGCGGAAGGAACAGTCGGCGGCACCTCAGGAGCGTCATGAAGCTGGGATTCGCCATGCCGCACCTGTTGCGGCTCAAGGCCACCGGTCAGCCGTGGGAGGCGGCCGTGCGGGGCGCGGACCAGACCCGCATGGCCAAGTGGGCCGACGAGCTGGGCTACGCCATGATCAGTGTGCCCGAGCACCACATCGTCCCGAAGACCCATGTCGATCTCTCCGGACCTCACTACTTCAGCGCGTACCCGACCATGGCCTATCTGGCCGGCGCCACGGAGTCGATCCGGGTCAATTCGTGCATTGCCATCCTTCCGCTGCAGCACCCCGTCGTCACGGCCAAGGCGCTCGCGAGCATCGACTGGTTGTCGAGCGGCCGCGTCACGGTCACGTTCGGGGTCGGGTGGCTCAAAGAGGAGTTCGACACGCTCGGGGTTCCCTTCCATGAGCGCGGGGCGATCAGCGAGGAGTACATCCGGGCCGTCATCGAGCTGTGGACCGGTGCGCACCCGGAGTTCGAGGGCAAGTACGTGTCCTTCCGGGACGTCGTGTTCGAGCCCAAGCCTGTACAGAAACCGCATCCGCCGGTGTGGTTCGGCGGGGACGCCGACCCAGTGCTCCGGCGCGTCGCCCGGTACGCGTCGGGCTGGTGGCCTTTCCTCACCAAGCCGGAGGACATCCCCGCGAAGATCGAATTCATCAAGTCCCAGTCCGACTACGGCGGCGGCCTCACGGACGTGTTCTACGGCTTCGCCACCTCACGCGTCGGTGCGGGCCACGAAGTGCGGCAGGACCCGCGCGCCCGGGCCGGCCTGTCCAAGGGGGAGATCATCGACCGGCTCGGCTGGTTCGGGGAACTCGGTGTGACGATGAGTTCGGTACCGATTCCACGACTCGACCACGTCGAGGAGTACCTGGACTACACCCAATTGGTGGCCGAAGAGATCATGCCCGTGGTCGCCTGACGGCCGCCCAGCACTGTTCGAGGCCGGACTGGGCGGCACGGTTCACCAGCTCGACCCGGAGGCCCGACGCGTTGCGCTGGAAGCTGAAGAACGGCGTTCCGTCGGGCCCCGTGCGGGTCGCCTCGGTCACGAATCCCTGGCGTCCGAGCTCGGCGGAGTCCGCCGCCACGTCGTCCGACCAGTAGCCGATGTGGTGGATGCCGACGCCGGCCGCGGGCTCCCAGAGGGTCCCCGGGACACTGCGTACGAGCTCCAGGCGCGGCGCTGTCACCGAGTACGCGCAGCGGAGTTCGAGCACGGTGTCCCCGGTAGTGAGGGTGACCTGGACCGGGCCGCCGACTTCTGCACCCCACTCGTAGCCGAACACGGCGGAGAGTTGGGCCCTGGTCGCCTCGAAGTCATCGGTGACGATGCCGAGATGGAACTGGTCCTCGGCCTTCATGGCCGCAACCCCGCTCGGCAGAGTGTCGATCCCACTACTAGAATTACATTCTCATTCACAGCGAGCGATACTCTCACCCGTCCGTGGAAGCCGCAAGACGGGCGGCGCGAGCCCGGGCGGCCTGGCCGGAGCGCACGACACGGGGGCGCAGGGCCGCGGTCGAGCGGCCCTTGAGGGCGGAGATCCAGACCCCGGAGCCGTAGGCCAGGTCGTCGAGGCGGCGGGCGATGCCATAGCGCACCGGGTCGAGCCGGACGGTGGCGGTGCCGTGTTCGAACACTTCGAGAGCGATATCGGTGACGGCCGCCACGGCTGTCGCGCGCCGTATGCGCCGCGAGGCCAGGCAGCCGACAGCGGCAAGCGGCCACCAGTGGCGGGTCAGCAGCGCCGCGCCCTGGGTGAGGGCCGAGACGGTGCCGAGGCCGGTGAGTCGGGCGGCGTGCCGCAACGGCCGCTCGACGTCTTTCAGCTTCTCGGCGTTACGGGCGGTGGCCACGGCCGCGACGCCCGCGGCCGCGGGCAGGGACCAGCGGCGCTGCGCGAGCAGGGCGAGGAGCAGCGCGGCGCTCCACGGCGCGAGCACGGCGGGGGCGATGTGTTCGGGGTGGCGCCGGGCGAGGGGATGGGCCCCGGTGCCGTAGACGGCCTTGCGCCGGAACCAGTCGACGAGCCCCACCCGGTGTTCGTGGGCGGCCTGGACGGAGGGTTCGTAGCGGATGCGTCGCCCGGTCCGGATCAGCCGCCAGCACAGGTCGACGTCCTCGCCCACGTGCATGCCGGCGTCGAAGCCGCCCACGTCGACCAGGACGCGGGTCCGGGCGACCATGCAGGCGCTGGGGGCCCAGGAGACCGGAGTGCCGGGGCGGACGGCGGCCGGGTTTCTGCCCAGGTCGAGAGAGGAGCGGGCGTTCTCGTACCGGCCGAGCCAGCGGTCGGATTCCGGGGTGGTCAGGGCGGTGATCCGGGGGACGGCCAGGGCGACCTCGGGGTCGGCGAAGTGCCGCAGCAGCGTGGGCACCGTGTCGGGCGCGAGGACGATGTCGGAGTCGACGAAGGCCACGTAGGGCGTGGTGACCTCGCGCAGTCCGGCGTTGCGGGCGCCGGCGGGCCCCAGGTTGGCGGGGAGGCGGATCAGTCGGGCGCCGTGCCGTGCGGCGACGGCGGCGATGCGGTCGGGGTGGTGCGAGGCGTCGTCCACGACGATGACCGCACCGCCCTCCGAGGGACGGATGCTCGCCAGGAGACGGTCGAGTTCCCGGGGCCGGTCGCGGACCGGGATGACGTAACTGCACGTCGGTTCGGGTCCGTTGGCCGGGCCGAGGTGCGGGGGCAGCTCCTTGACGGCCGGGTGGGCGAAGCCGGTCTCCAGAAGACGGTCGGCGAGGGCGGCACCGGCCGCGCCCCGTACCTGGACCGTGCGTCCGGTCAGCAGCTCTCTGGCCCGGGGGCTGAGCCTGAGCAGGCGGGTCGGATGGCCGCCGAGAAGGGCGCGCCCGCCGTCGAGGACCCGGGTGTGCCGGTCGAGCCTGACCACGAAGCCCTGCGGGAGCGTCATGACCGGGCCGCTGTCCGTCGTCCGGCGGGACGCGGCGTGTCCCCGGCACCGGCGAGGCGGCCGCGGGCGTCCACGTCGCCCTCGGTGATGAGCCGCACGGCAGCGGACACCATCGCCCGGAGCAGGGCACGCCCTTCCTCCGCCGTGGCGCCGGCAGGGTCGCCGAGCACACCGCTCGGCGAGACCGCGCGTACGCCGTGGGCCATGAGCTTGACGAAGACGACGCGACCGGCCCACAGGGACAACGACCGCACGGTCTCCACCAGCAGCACGTGCAGCGCCTCGTGCCCGATGGAGACCGTCCCGGGGAATCCCGCGTGCTCTCCGCTGGCTCCGTACGTGATGCAGGGAGCCAGAAGGACATGCTCGTGGGTCAGTTGACGGGCCGTCCTGCGAGCCACCGTCTCAGCGATGACGCTGTCCGTCCCGAGCGGCAGATGCGGGCCGTGCTGCTCGGTGGAGCCGACCGGCACCAGGACGAGTGCTGCCTTCGGAATCTCCGGCCAGACCGAGCGGGCCAGCTCCCCCGCCTCAGCCCGCGGCACGCGGCACACCGAGGGTGCGGGTGAAGCCGTCCGGGATCACCAGGTCGTCAAGGTCCAGCTCGTCGACGCAAGCGTGCCCGAGGCCGAGTACGGCGGAGTCGAGTCCGGAGCGCAGGATGTCCAGCACGTTCTCCACGCCCGCCTGCCCGTTCGCGGCAAGGCCCCACAGGTAGGCGCGGCCGACGAGGACGGCTCGGGCGCCGAGGGCCAGGGCCTTGGCGACGTCACCGCCGCGCCGGATGCCGCCGTCGAGCAGGACCTCGATCTCGTCGCCGACCGCCTCGGCGATCGAGGGCAGCAGGCGGATGGTGGCGGGCGTGGTGTCCAGGTTGTTGCCGCCGTGGTTGGAGACCGAGATGCCGGACACGCCGGCGTCGACGGCCCGTTTGGCGTCGTCGACCCGGGCCACGCCCTTGAGCAGGAACGGGCCGCCCCACTCCTTGCGAAGCCACTTCACGTCGTCCCAGGTGGGCGGCGCGGTCTGCATCCATTCGCCGTACGCGCCGAAGAACGTGGGGGCCGGGCCGCCGGGCGGCTGAAGGTTGGGGGTGGTCAGATCGGGGATGCGACGGGACGCGGCGAACGCCCACAGCCAGCGCGGACGGGGCAGGACGTCGGGCGCGAACCTGAGTGCCGTCCTGAGGTCGATCCGCTCCGGGATGGGTGGGCTGCCCCAGTCCCGCCCGTTGGAGAACGACCAGTCAAGGGTGACGATCAGCGCCTTGGCCCCGGCGGACCGGGCACGTTCCATGCGCTGCGCCATGGAGTCCCGGGTGCCCATCCAGTACATCTGGTAGAAGGTGTTCGCGTTGGCCTCGACCACCTCTTCCACGGACCTGCTGGCGAACGAGCTCAGCCCCATGATCACGCCCCGGTTCGCCGCGGCACGGGCGACGGCGACCTCACCGTCGGGGTGAACGGCCTGCACGCCGGTCGGCGAGATCACCACCGGCAGCGCGGACTCCACGCCGAGCACGGTCGTGGTCAGGTTCCGCTCGGCGTGATGGCCCACCACCCGTGGGGCGAAACCCAGTTCGGCGAAGGCGCCGATGTTGTCGTCGATGGTGCGGCCTCGTTCGGAGCCGGCCACGACGGCCCCGTAGACCGTGCTCGGCAGGTACTTCTTGGCGCGTCGCTGTGCCTCCGCGACGGTCTCGAACCAGGGGTTTCTGCCCATGTGTGCGGCTCTCTCTCGGTGAGGGAGGTCAGGTGGCGCCCAGGCCGGCCAGGGGGTCCTCGCAGCACGCGCCGACGGGCGGTCGGTCGAGGTCCTCGCGCCGGGTGAGGACGACATCGACGGGGCCGGTGCGACGGGCGCGTGGAGCGGTGCGGTGGGAGTGGTCGCCGGTCGGCTTCGGTACGGCGCCGCGGATGGCGAGCAGCTTCTCGCCATGGCCCTGGACGCACTCCGGGTCCGGGCCGTCGAGCGGCAGACCGGTGAAGAACTTGGCGGCCATGCAGCCGCCCTTGCACGTGTCATAGAACGTGCACGAACCGCACGCCCCGCCCTGCTGCGGCTCACGCAGCCGCAGGAACAGCGGCGACAGACGCCACACTTGCGCGAAGCCGCCCGGCCCGCGCACGTTCCCGGCAAGAAACTCGTCGTGAATGGCGAAGGGGCAGGCGTACACGTCGCCGACCGGGTCGATCAGACACACCACGCGGCCGGCGCCGCACAGGTTGAGGCCCGGCAACGCCTGCCCGTACGCGGACAGATGGAAGAACGAGTCCCCGGTCAGCACCGTGTCGCCGTGCGCGACCAGCCAGTCGTACAGCTGCCGCTGCTGCCCGGGCAGCGGGTGCAGGTCGTCCCACACGTCCGCGCCACGCCCGGACGGGCGCAGCCGGGTCAACCGCAGTTTCGCGCCGTATCGGTCGGCGAGCGCCTTGAAATCGTCCATCTGCGGGATGTTGTGCCGGGTGCAGACGACCGACAGCTTGAAGTTCTTCATCCCGGCGTCGGCGAGGTTGCGCAGCGCGCGCAGTGCCGTGTCGTAGGAACCGGCCCCGCGCACCGCGTCGTTGACCTCGGCGGTCGCGCCGTCGAGCGATATCTGTACGTCGACGTAGTCGTTGCCGGCCAGCCGTCGGGCGATCTCGGGCGTGATCCGCACGCCGTTCGTGGAGAACTTGACGCCGACGTGATGGGCGGTGGCGTAGTCGAGCAGTTCCCAGAAGTCGGGGCGGACCGTGGGCTCGCCGCCGCCGATGTTGACGTAGAAGACCTGCATGGCCTCCAGCTCGTCGATCACGGCCTTGGCTTCCGCCGTGGTCAGTTCGCGCGGGTCGCGGCGGCCGGAGCTGGACAGGCAGTGCGTGCAGGCGAGGTTGCAGGCGTAGGTGAGCTCCCAGGTCAGGCAGATCGGTGCGTCGAGGCCGTACTCGAAGAGGTCCACGAGGCGTGAACCGGGCTGTGTCCTCACGGGAGTTGTGGTCATGCGGCCGGTGTCCTTTCGACCAGCATCGACGAGCGGGCCAGGACCGCCAGGGCCCGCCCGTAACGGGGCATGTCCTCGGCGGCGACACCGGCGGCCGCACAGGCCGCCCGTGCGGTGGGCGCCGTCACGAGCGCCTGGACGACGGAGAGGAGACCGCGGTCCTTGAGGAAGGACAGCTTGCGGGTGCCGAAGTGGTACAGCAGCGCGCCGAAGGGTTCCGGCCGGACCGAGACCTGCGGATGCAGGTCCCACGCGCGGTCCAGGTCCAGGTCGAGATCCGGATCCACGTCGGCGTCCGAGGTGGTCGTGGGAGGGCTGGTGGTCATGGGAGGGCTAGTAGACGCCGCACATGCCGTCGATCGAGACCTCCTCGATCAACTCCTCGGCGTCGATGGGCGCCTCATCGAGGAGCATCGTCTCGTCGTCCGGATTCACGTTCGTCGGCGCGGAGTTGAACTCGTTCATGCGAGCCTCCCTTGAGGTTCCGGCAGGTGTGGGTGCGCACGCAACGAGGTGCGGATGAGCACGTCTGCGTGCGCACTCCCGAGGGTGCGTGGATGGGCTTGCGAACAGAGCAGGGCAGGACACGCCTCAACGATCGCGTGCATCGCCGACCGCGCCGTGCGCCTCTTCGGAGGGTATTGGCATGCGATGCCAAAACGGAAGGCGTCGGCGCCGCCAATCTCGCGACGGCCGTGGAGGGCTTGCGCGCGACGGCCCGAGCGAGCTTGGATCCGTGGCCATGGAACACAGTCGGCACCCCGCCCTCATCGTCCGCGCCCTCCTCGCCACCGTGGCACAACTCCCGTGAGCCGGAGGTCCGATGTCGTCGTGATAGGCGCCGGAGGCGCCGGTGCCGTGCTCGCCTCCCGGCTGAGCGAGGACCCCGACCGGAGCGTGCTGCTGCTGGAAGCCGGCCGGGTGCCCTACGGCGCGGCCGGGTTCGGCCCCGCTCTGCTCGACGCGCGACGGGTGCCGGGCGCCCAGCCGGACCACCCCGCCACACACGCCCTCTCCGTGCGGCTCACCCCGCAGCGCCCGTGGCAGGTGCCGCGCGGACGCATTCTCGGCGGCTCCACCACGGTCAACGGCGGCTACTTCGTCCGGGCCCGGCGCGAGGACTTCGACCGCTGGGCCGCCCTGGGCAATCCGGCCTGGGCATACGACCGCGTCCTGCCGATGCTGCGCGCGCTGGAGACAGACCTCGACTTCGGCTCGGGCGCGGCGCACGGGGACCGGGGCCCGATGCGGATAGCGCGCCCTCGCCTGGCGCATTCGGCGGCCTCGGCGTTCCGCGATGCGGCCCTGGCGCTGGGCTTCCCTCCGGACCCCGACAAGAACGACCAGGCGCCGCCGGGCTTCGGTCCCATACCCTCCAACTCGGTCGACGGTGTGCGTCGCAACACCGGGCTCAGCTATCTGCCGCCCGAGGTGCTCGACCGCCCCAACCTCACGGTCCTGGACGGTTGTTCGGCCCGCCGGGTCGTCATCGAGCGGGGCCGTGCCACGGGTGTCGTGGTGGAGCGCGACGGCGGACACACCACGCTCGACGCGGACGCCGTGGTGCTCAGCGCCGGGGCGCTCACCACCCCCCACCTGCTCCTGCTCTCCGGCATCGGGCCTCGTGCCGACCTCGAACGCGTCGGCATCCCCGTCGTGCGGGACGCCCCCGCGGTCGGCGCCCGCTTCGGCGACCACCCGCAGCTGGTGCTGGACTGGGCACCGCGGGACGACCTGGGCGAGCCGTCCGACTCCTGGCTGGGTGGCTGCCTTCACATGTCGTCCGCGGGCGGCACGGCCGAGGGCTCCCAGCGCGGCGGCCCGGGCGATGTGGAGATCCTCCAGTCACTGGTCCCCATGGCCGGGCTCGTCAGCGGTGCCGTGCGCGTCCCAGGAGCCCCGCTGTCCTTCCTCGTCTCCGTCCAGACGCCTCGCCCCACGGGGCGCCTGCGCCTCAGCGCCGCCGACCCCACCACACCTCCCCTCATCGACTACCGCTACCTGAGCAGCCCCGGGGTCCTCCGCCGCCTGCGCACCGCCGTCCGCGTCACTGCGGCTCTCCTCGACACGCCGCCCCTCGCGGAACTCTCTCCCGGCCTCCTCGAACCAGGGCCCGATGTCCTCGGCGACGACCGTACGCTCGACCACTGGATCCGCGAGCACCTCGGCACAGCGCAACACACCTGCGGAACCGTCCCGATGGGACCCCCTGACGAGCCCGAGCTCGCCGCGGTCGACCAGTTCGGGCGGGTGCACGGCGTGCGCGCGCTGCGCGTCGCGGACACGTCCATACTGCCGGACACCCCGCACCGCGGCCCGGCCGCGACCGCCGTTCTCGTCGGCGAGCTGATCGCCGACGCCATCCGGCGAGACCTGCCCTGACGGCTCACACCGCGCCGAGGCCGTCGTCGAGCCGCCGGATCGCCAGGTCGAGCAGGTCGCTCAGCTCGGCGCCGTCCTGCGCCAGCCAGTGCTCGTACGCCGTGACGGCCGCGGCGAGCACGGTGTTGCCGAAGAGCCGGGGCACCATGTCGGACGGGGACAGGCCCAGGCGCAGCGCCGCGAACTCGGTGACGATCGCACGCCATGAGGCGTACCGCAGGGTGGCGTCGGCCTGGAGCGTGGGCACGGTCAGGATGAGGTGCATGCGCTGCCGGTGCCAGGGCACCACGGTGGCGTCGAACCGGTTGAATTCCACGACGGCTTCGCGCAGTGCCGTCATCATCGGGACGTCGGGGTCCGATGCGCTCAACAGCTCGCGGAATCCGTCCAGTTGCGCTTCGAAGTCGCCCCACACCAGGTCGTTCTTCGAGGCGAAGTAGCGGAAGAAGGTCCGTCGGCCGATGCCGGCGGCCCCCGCGATGTCGTCGACCGTGGTGGCGTCGAAGCCCTGCCGCGCGAAGAGTTCGAAGCCGAGCCGCTCCAGGTCGGCCCGCGACGTGGCACGCGGACGTCCACCCCTGACCGCCTGGTCGGCCACGCTGCTCGTAGGCGACTGCACACAGGCTCCTTCCGCCGGTGCCCCAACATACCGTCGCCCGCCGACATGGAGCCGCCCGATGCCGCCGCTCCCGGTTCCCGATGAGAATAGGGTTCTCCTATTGGAGAAATGCCGATACCATCCTGCCGTTCCCAGGTCCTCACGCGTGGCAGAAAACCCTCGGCATCCCGCGCGAAAGGAGACACCGTGACGAAATACATCCTTCACGTCGAGTCCCGGCCGACCAGCGAGGAGGTCGTGGACGAGTTCAACCGCTGGTACGACGAGGTCCACCTCCCCGAGGTGGTGGCGCTGGACGGCTTCGTGTCGGCCGTCCGCTACGCCCCGAAGGAGAAGGGCGGGCCGTACATCACCCAGTACGAGATCGAGGGCGACCCCGAGCAAGCGGTCAAGAACGTCATCGCCGCATCGGCCGCGGGCAAGCTGAACATGTCCGACACGCTGCTCATGAAGCAGGGGACGCGCCTGCAGATCATGAAGGTCGCCGCGGAGTACCGCCCCTGACGCGGTCTCGATCCCGCACCACACAACTTCCGCCGCAGGCAAGGGGACAGGATGTCACTCCCAAAGGAGGATCCGCAGAAGGATCCACAGCAAAATCCGCAGAAGGCACCGGGGACGGACCCGGAGCCGGGTGCCGTCTCACGGCGCCAACTCATCGACGGACGGCTCGTGGGAGCCGACGCGACGTTCGCCTCCCTCAACCCCGCCACGGGAAAGGTGCTGGGCCACGCCCCGGAGGCCACCGAGGAGCAGGCGCGAGAGGCGGTGGCCGCCGCCCGCCGGGCCTTCGACACGACCGACTGGGCGACGGACACCGAACTGCGGTACCGCTGCCTCGACCAGCTCCACTCCGCCCTCGTCGAACACCGCGAGGAACTGCGGGAGTTGACGATCGCGGAGGCCGGATCGCCGCGCCTGCTCACCTACGCCGCGCAGCTGGACGAGCCGATCGAGCTGGTGCGGTACTACGCGGACCTGCTCAAGAACCGCTCGCTCGTCGAGGACATGGGTGTGGTGGAGTACCAGGGGCAGCGGCACCACCGCTGGGTGGAGTGGGAGGCCGGCGGTGTCGCCGCCGCGATCATCCCGTACAACTACCCCAACCAGCTGGCACTCGCGAAGCTCGCACCGGCCCTGGCTGCGGGATGCACGGTGGTGCTGAAGTCGGCGCCCGACACCCCGCTGGTGACGCTGGCGCTCGGCGAAATCGTCGCGCGGCACACGGACATTCCGGCCGGCGTGGTGAACGTCCTCTCGTCGTCGCAGGCCGCTGTGGGCGAGGTGCTCACCACCCATCCGGACGTCGACCTGGTGACGTTCACCGGGGCCAGCCCGACGGGACGGCGCATCATGGCGGCGGCGAGCGACACCGTGAAGCGGGTCTTCCTCGAACTCGGTGGCAAGTCCGCGCTGGTGGTCCTGGACGACGCCGACTTCAAGGGCGCGGCGACGTACGCGGCGTACATGATCTGCCTGCACTCCGGGCAGGCCTGCGCGATCACCTCGCGGATGCTGGTGCCGCGTCGGCACCACGACGCCATCGTGGCGCAGGTGGCCAGGCGCCTGGAGCGGGTGCCCTGCGGCGACCCGAACGATCCGAAGACGTACATGGGCCCGCTCATCAGCGAGCGGCAGCGGGACAAGGTGGACGGCATGGTGCGGCGCGCCGTGGCGGCGGGGGCCACCCTCGTCACCGGCGGTGAAAAGGCCGAAGGCCCGGGCTACTTCTACACGCCGACGCTGCTCGCGAACGTCGACCCGGACAGCGAGATCGCCCAGGAAGAGGTGTTCGGGCCGGTTCTCGCCGTGATCCCGTACGACGACGATGACGACGCGGTGCGCATCGCGAACAACTCCATCTACGGCCTGTCCGGCGCCGTGCACAGCGCCGACCGGGAGCGGGCCCTCGCGGTGGCACGACGCATCCGTACCGGCACCTTCAGCATCAACGGCGGCAATTACTTCTTCGCCGACACCCCGTTCGGCGGCTACAAGCAGTCGGGGATCGGCCGGGAGAAGGGAGTCGCCGGGCTTGAGGAGTTCATGGAGCGCAAGACCTTCGGTGAGGTCGTGGCCTGAGGGCTTGGCACAGCATGTCGACCGAGGCCGTCTACGTATCGAAGTACCGACGTATCGATGCGTCGACGGTCCGAGAGGGGATCGATGAGTATCACCGTCACCGAGCTCACCCCGACGACCGGGGTGGAGATCACCGGTCTGTCGGGAAGCCGCCTTGTGGACAAGGCGGTGGTCGAGGACTGCCGGGCAGCCCTCGACCGGCGCGGCGTCGTCGTCTACCGCGAGGCGAACCTGGACGACGCCGGCCTGGTCGCCTTCAGCCGGCTCCTCGGGCAGGTCGTGCCGCTGCCGAACGGCGGCGTACCGGAACACCCGGAGGTCCAGGCGATCACCCGGGACCCGTCGAAGAGCCCGCTCGCCGCCTACCGGGAGGCCACGTTCTTCTGGCACATCGACGGCACCACCAGTGAAGTGCCGGACAAGGCAACACTGTTGACGGCACGCCGGATCGACGGCAACGGAGGCGGTGACACCGAGTTCGCCAACACCTACGCCGCGTACGCGGCACTGCCCGAGGCCGAACGGGCCGAGCTCGAAGGGGTACGGGTGGTGCACAGCTTCGCCGCCTCGCAGCTGCACGTGCACCCGAACCCGTCACCGAAGGAGCGCGCGGCCTGGGACCGTAACCCGGCCCGCGAGCACCCGTTGGTGTGGACGCACCAGGACGGCCGCAAGTCGCTCCTGGTCGGGACGACGGCCGGAGAGGTCACGGACATGGGCGCCACGGAGGGCAAGGCCCTCCTGGACCGGCTGCTCGCATGGACGACGCAGCCGCGGTTCACGCTGCGCCACGAGTGGCGTCAGGGCGACCTGGTGATCTGGGACAACACCGGCATGCTGCACCGGGCGCTGCCGTACGAGCAGTCGTCGTCGCGTCTGATGCACCGCACCTCCCTGGCCGGCGAGGAGGCCATCGCATGACCGAGCGACGTACGGCACTGGTCACGGGCGGCGGTTCGGGGATCGGGCGGGCCATCGCGCTGCGCCTGGCGGAGGACGGCTTCGCCACGGCCGTCCTCGACCTGGACGCGGACGCCGCCGAGTCGGTGGCCCAGGAGGCCCGGAAGAACGGCCATGAGGCGATCGCGCTCGGCGGGGTCGACGTCTCCGACCGGGACCAGGTGAACACCGCGCTCGAGCGCGCCCGAAGCGAGTTCGGGCCTGTCCTGGCACTGGTCAACAACGCCGGGAAGACGGGCTTCAAGGAGTTCTTGAAGATCACCGACGAGGCGTGGGACTCGATCATGGCGGTGAATCTGAGCGGCCCGTTCTACTGCTGCCAGGCCGCCATTCCCGACATGATCGCCGCCGGCTGGGGCCGGATCGTCAACATCTCCTCCTCCAGTGCCCACTCAGGTCAGCAGTACATGACCCACTACGTGGCGTCGAAGTCCGGGCTGATCGGCCTGACCAAGTCCCTCGCCCTGGAGTTCGGGCCGAAGGGCATCACGGTGAACACCATCCCGCCCGGGTTCGTGGACACGCCGATGCTGCGGGGGTCGGAGCGGCGCGGCCTGCTCGGCAGCTCGGTCGACGACATCGCCGAGGTCACGCCGGTGCGGCGGGCCGGGCGGCCGGAGGACATCGCGGCGGCCTGCTCGTTCCTCGTCTCGGAGGAAGCCGGGTACATCACCGGGCAGATCATCGGGGTCAACGGGGGACGCAACACCTGACGGCCGGCCCGACAAGGCTCGGGGGGGGCACCAGTTCACGGCTGGTGCCCCTTCAGTACGTCCGCCGGCACATGGTTGGCCCATCCCGTCCCGGGCCAGTTGAACCAGCCCGAAGAGGCGTGCGTGCCGCCGTCCGGATGCAGGGTGGTGCCGGTGACGTAGGACGAGAGCGCGGAGGCGAGGAAGACGACACAGCCGGACACGTCCTCGGGTCGCCCCGCGCGACCCATCGGGATGGCCACGCCGACACCCTCGGCCGTGGAGAGCGCGTCGGAGCCGTCCTGGGAGAGCCGGGTCAGGCTCGGGGTGGGCACGTAGTCGGGCGCGACGTTGTTGACGCGGATGCCGTCGGGGGCGAGTTCGACCGCGAGCGTACGGGCGAACTGTTCGACGGCCGCCTTCGCCGCCGCGTACACGGCGAAGCCGGGGGCCGCGCGATGCGCCTCGATGGTCGTCAGATTGACGATGCTACCGCCCCGGCCACCGTCCCTGATGCGCGGGACGGCGAGGGAGCAGGCGTGGAGGACATGAACGAGGTTGGTCCGGATCAGCGCGTCCCAGCCCTTGGGCCTGGTGTCGGTGAAAGGGGCGCGGAAGGTGCCGCCGACCACGTTGACCAGGGTGTCGAGGCGGCCCCACCGCTGGTCGACGACCGCGAACAGCGCCTCCAGGTCGGCCGGCTCGCGGGCGTCCCCGACACGTACGACGGTGTCGTGGCCGGCGTCGGCGAGGGAGCGCTCCAGGGTGCGGGCCGCGCTCTCGTCGAGGTCCAGGACCGCGGTGCGTACGCCGTTCGCGGCCAGGTCACGGGTGATCGCCGCGCCGAGGACACCGGCACCGCCGGTGATCAGAGCGACGTTGTCGGCGAGCCCCGCCCTCCGGCTGAACCAGTCGCGTCCGGTCACCGGCTCACCTTCCCGTGCCATCAGATCACCCGTGAGTCGTGGCCCTGCCAGTAACGCTCGCGCAGACGACGCTTGTAGAGCTTGCCGTTCGGGTCACGCGGCAGGTCGTCGGTGAAGTCGACGCTGCGCGGGCACTTGTACGAGGCCAGTTCGGCTCGGCAGTAAGCGATCAGTTCCACCGCCAGCTCCGGCCCGCCCACGGCCCCTTCGGCGGGCTGCACCACGGCCTTGACCGCCTCCCCCATCTCCGGGTCGGGCACGCCGATGACCGCGACATCGGCGACGGCTCGGTGTCCGGCGAGGACGTTCTCGGCTTCCTGAGGGTAGATGTTGACCCCACCGGAGATGATCACGTGAGCCCGGCGGTCGGTCAGATACAGGTAGCCGTCCTCGTCGAGACGGCCGATGTCGCCCAGGGTGCGCCAGCCCCGGTGGTCGGTGACCGACTCCGTCTTCGCCGGGTCGTTGTGATAGGTGAAGGGGCGGCCGCCGGCGAAATAGACCACGCCCTCCCGGCCGGGCGGCAGTTCCTCGCCACTTCTCTCGTCGACGATGTGGCACTCGGTCGCCGGCCTGCCGACCGAGCCCGGGTGAGTGAGCCACTCCTGGGGCGTGATGGCGGAGTTGCCGATGTCCTCGGTCCCCGAGTAGTACTCGTGGATGATCGGCCCCCACCAGTCGAGCATCTGCCGTTTCACCGCGACCGGACAGGGCGCCCCGGTGTGCACCACGACCTTGAGGCTCGACAGGTCGTACCGCTCGCGCTCCTCGCGCGGCAGCCTGAGCATCCGGACGAACATCGTGGGCACGAACTGTGCGTGCGTGACCCGGTGACGCTCGATCAGCTCCAGGCAGTCGCGCGGGTCGAACCGGTCCACGAGGACGACGGTGGCGCCCAGACGGTGCATCGACATCGAGTACACCAGGGGTGCGGCATGGTAGAGCGGGGCCGGGCTGAGAAAGACGTCTGCGGGCCGCACGCCCTCGGCTTGCATGCCGATACCACGGGCGATGACGGCGGGCGCGGCCGTGGGATCACCGAACGGTCCGTCGGGCAGCTCCTTGCGAACTCCCTTGGGGCGCCCGGTGGTTCCGGAGGAGTACAACATCTCCCGGCCCTCGGACTCCTCCGGCTCCGGTAGCGGCGGCTGTCCGGTGACGGCCTCGTCGAGCCGTTCGAAGCCGGGCAGGTTCCCGACCGCGCACAGGCGCACCGGGACCCGCGACAGATCGAGCCCGGCGACGACCTTCGCCATGGCCTCGGACGCGATCAGAGCGGTGGCGCCGCAGTCGTCGAGGATGTACTGGGCCTCGGCGGGGTGCAGATGACTGTTGACAGCCGTGTAGCGCAGGCCCGAGCGCTGAGCGGCCCAGGCCGCGTCCAGGAACACCGGGTGGTTCTCCATCAGCAGGACGATCCGCCCGCCGCGGCTCAGCCCGCGTGCCCGCAGGGCGCCGGCGAGACGGGCCGACCGGTCGTCGAGTTCGGCGAAGGTGACGCTCGTCCCTGACATGAGGACGGCCGGGGCGTCGGGTGTGCGCTGTGCGTGGACGTGCGGTGTCAGCGGCTCCATGGTTCCCCCTACGGCCGTCTGGGCCGTCGTCGCATCAGATGACCAGGCCCCCGTCGACGGGCAGTACCTGCCCGGTGACGAAGGAGGCGGCGTCGGACGCGAGGAACACGAACGCGGGTGCCACCTCGTCGGGTTCGGCCCAGCGGCCGAGCGGGATGCGGGCGAGCATGCCGGCCGCGAACTTCTCGTCCGTGCGGATGGTCTTGGTCATGGGCGTCGCCGCGAGCGGGGCGACGGCGTTGACGAGGATGTTCTTGCGGGCCAGCTCGCGGGCGAGGGACTTGGTCAGGCCGATGATGCCGGCCTTGGCCGCGGAGTAGTTGACCTGCCCGAGGGTGCCGGTGATGCCGGCGGACGAGGTCACGTTGATGATGCGTCCGGTGCCGTCCTCAGGGAGGCGCGCGAGGGCTGCCTGGGCGCAGCTGAAGGTGCCCATGACGTGGATGTCGAGCAGCTTGCGGACGCTGTCCTCGGTCAGCTTGGGGAACATGGCGGGCGCGGTGACACCGGCGTTGTTCACCAGGATGTGCAGGGTGCCGTCGGCGAGGGCGGCCGCCGCTGCCACGGCCTCGTCGGCCGCCGCCCGGTCGCGTACGTCGAGGGCGGCGCCGTCGGCCTTGCCGCCGTCGGCGCGGATGGCCGCGGCGGTGGCCGCCGCGGCGTCGCCGTCGACGTCGGTGACCAGGACCGAGGCGCCTGCCCGGGCCAGCGCTCGGGCCACGGCGGCACCGATGCCGCCGGCCGCGCCCGCGCCGGTGACCAGGGCGGAGCGGCCGGTGAGGGCGAAGGGGTTCGAGGCCGGGGGCATGGGGGCTCCTTGTGGGGTCATCAGCGTGTCGGTGTCGCACAGGGCTTTCCACACCGGGTTCCCGTACTCGTCGTGGAAGCTGGGTAACCCATCGCGGCAGAGTTCTCGGAGAAGGTGAGGCAGTGGCAACCCTGCTCCGCGTGGCGGCGCGGTCCCGTTGCAGGGCCGAGTGTCTTTCAGTCAGACGCGGGCAGCGCCTTGGCCGCCTTGACGGTCATCGGGACGCCGTCGCAGCTCAGGGCGCCCGTTCCGGAGGAGGTGCAGAGCAGTTCGAGCGTCTCCTCGGTGTCCACGTACCGCTTTCCGATGAGGGTGGCGGTCTCACTGGTCGGGCCGCCGGAGGCCGCCGGGGCCGGGGAGGCGGCGGGGACCATCGGTTCGCCCCCGCAGGTGATCTCGGGGGCTGGGCCGGCCGGCGCGCGGACGACGATCACTCGTACTCCGCAGACGGCGCTGGCCAGTTGCAGGCCGGGGCGCAGTTCTCGGACCGCTGACGACATCGACGGCTCCTCTCCAGGGGCTCCCACCGAGTGGAAACTAACTTCTCCAATATCGGTAATCAAGCATTCGCACCGAAGAGTGCGGTAACCAGATCACGCCCGGCGCCCGCCGCCCTCCCCTTACGGCGCGGGAACTTTACGGCGCGGGAACCTCAAGGACCACGGCCGATCCCATGCCGCCGCCCGCGCACATCGCGGCTACGCCGACTCCCCCGCCGCGACGGCGCAGTTCATGGACAAGGGTGACGATCATCCGTCCGCCGGTGGCGGCGACCGGGTGGCCCAGGGAACAGCCGCTGCCGTTGACGTTGACCTTCTCCGGGTCGAGGTCGAGGCGGCGGACGACCGCGACGCACATCGCGGCGAAAGCCTCGTTGATCTCGAAGAGGTCGACGTCGGCGGTGGCGAGTCCGGCGCGGGCGAGGGCCTTGGGGATGGCCTGCACAGGGGCGAGCCCGGTGTCCTTGGGGTCCACGCCCACGGACGCCCAGGCCTTGACCGTGGCCAGGGCGGGCAGGCCGAGACGGTCGCTGACGACGGCGAGCGCTGCTGCGGCGTCGTTGCCGCCGGCCGCGTTGCCCGCGGTGATGCTGAAGCCGTCTATCTCGGGGTGGAGCGGCTTGAGCGCGGCGAGTTTCTCCAGCGACGTGTCCCGGCGCGGGTGTTCGTCGACGCTGAAGAGTCCGTACGGGGTCTCGACGGGGATGATCTCGTCCTCGAAGCGGCCCTCGTCGATGGCGCGCACCGCGTTGCGGTGGGAGCGCAGCGCCCAGGCGTCCATCTCCTCGCGACTCACCCCGGCCGCGACGGCCGCGTTCCAGCCGACCGTGATGGACATGTCCATGTTCGGGGCGTCGGGCCGGTCGGGATGGGTGGGCGGCACCCACGCCTCGTTCCACTCCTCGCCCTCGCGGAACCGGAAACGCGGCGACGTGGAGGCGGAGTTGACGCCCCCGGCGATGACCACCTCGTCCATGCCGGAGCGAATGGAGGCCGCCGCGGACTGCACGGCGGCGAGCGACGCGGCGCAGTGCCGATTGTGGGCCAGACCGGGCGCGCCGATCAGGCCCGCGGTCAGCGCGGCATGACGGGCGATGACTCCGCCACCGTAGAGCCCCTCGGCGAGGATGACGTCATCGACGCGGTCGGCCGCGACGCCGAGTTCGGACAGCCGGCCGGCGGTGGCGGCGACCACACGGTCGGCCAGCTCATAGGCGTTCGTGTCGCGCAGGGTCCCCTTGCGGGCGGTGCCGACGGGGGTGCGCAGGGCGGAGACGATGACGGCTTCAGGCATGAGTGCTCTCCGTGGTGTCGAGCTCGGCGACGAGGGTGCGGCGCAGCAGTTTTCCGGTTCCCGTACGGGGCAGTTCGGGACGGAAGACGATGACGTCGGGGGTCTTGGACGTACGCAGCCGGCTCTTGGCCCAGAGCCGGACCTCCTCGGGGTCGCCCACACCGACGAGCACGGCGACGATGCGCTGACCCCACTCCTCGTCGGGGACACCGATCACGGCCGCCTCGCGGATGCCGGGGTGGGCGAGAAGGATGTCCTCGATCTCGGCGGGCGCGATGTTCTCGCCGCCGCGGATGATGGTGTCGTCCGCCCGGCCCTCGATGTACAGATAGCCGTCGGCGTCGAGGTGGCCGAGGTCCCCGGTGGGGAACCAGCCGCCCGCGTCCAGGGCGCTGCGCCCCTTGTACTCGCCGGAGATCTGCTCGCCCCGGACGTGCACGAGACCGGTCTGCCCGGGCGGGCACGGCTCGCCCGATGCGATGCGCAGGGCGATCTCGACGCCGGGCAGGGCACGGCCGACGGAGGTGAGCCGGTCACGGACCGCGGGGTCGGTGGCAGCCATCGCCGCGCGGTGGTCTTCGGGGCCGAGCACCGCGATCGACGAGGCGGTCTCGGTCAGGCCGTAGGCGTTGACGAAGTCGGTGTCGGGAAAGGCCCGCAGCGCCTTCTCGACGACGACGCGGGGGGCGCGGGCGCCGCCGTAGGCGAGACTGCGCAGGGTCGGGGTCCCGGCGTCGGCGCCGTCGGTGACCTGCTCGACGATGCGGGCGAGCATCGTCGGCACCAGCATCGCGTGGGTGACCTTCTCCCTGCGTGCGGTGGTCAGCCAGTCGGCGGCGTCGAACCCTGGCAGATAGACGACGCGGCGTCCGGTGTAGAGGTTCGACAGCAGATTGGTCAGACCCGCGATGTGGTAAGGCGGGACGGCGACCAGCGCGGCGTCGGCCTCCCCCGCGGAGCCGAATTCCAGGGTGTTCAACACGTAGGCGAGCAGATGGCGGTGGCGCAGCAGGGCCGCCTTCGGGGCGGCGGTCGTGCCGCTGGTGTAGAGGATCACGGCCACGGCATCCTCGTCCCAGGGCGCCTGGACGTCGTCGGTGACGGTCCCGTGCGCGGCTTTCGGAGGGTCGAGGAGCTCGTCCAGGTCGGGTGGGCCGAGGCGGACGGCTCCGGGATGCCGGCCCTCGATCTCCGCCAACTGTTCCGTTCCGAGGCGGTAGTTGAGGGGAACGAAGGGGACACCCGCGAGGGCGGCTCCGAACAGTGCGACCGGATAGGCGAGGTGGTTCGGCGCACGGTAGAGCACCGCGGGAGCCCCGCGGAAACGGTCGGCGGCGCAGCGCGCCAGGCCGAGGATTCGGGCGGCGGTCAGGGAGCGGCCGTCCGATGTCACCGCGGCCCGCTCCCCTGCCGACGCGGCCATCTCGAGAGTCATCACGATGTTCATGAGAGTGCTATTCTCGCGTCAGTAGAGCGGGACTTTCAAGAGTGGGGAGCACATATGCAGATCACCGGGAGCTCCGCGATCGTGGTGGGCGGCACCGGGGGCCTCGGCGAGGCCACGGTGCGCCGACTGCACGCGGCGGGCGCGAAGGTCGTGGCCGCGGACGTCAACGACGAGAAGGGCAAGGCCCTCGAGTCCGAGCTCGGCATCCGCTACGTACGCACTGACGCGACCGACGAGGACAGCGTGGGCGCGGCGATCGCCGAGGCCGAGACCAACGGCCCGCTCCGCATCGTGGTGGATGTGCACGGCGGACCCGCGGGCGGCGGCCGTCTGGTCGGCAAGGACGGCAGCCCGCTGCCCCTGGACGGTTTCCGCACCACGATCGAGTACTACCTGACCTCCGTCTTCAACGTGCTGCGCCTGGGTGCGGCCGCGCTCGCCCGACAGGAGCCGCTGGAGGACGGCGGCGGCCGCGGCGTCATCGTCACCACCGCGTCCATCGCCGCGTTCGAGGGGCAGATCGGCCAACTGCCGTACGCGGCGGCCAAGGGCGGCGTCGCCAGCATGACGCTCGTCGCGGCGCGCGACCTGTCACCGCTGGGCATCCGGGTCACCACCATCGCGCCGGGCACCATCAACACCCCCGCGTACGGGAAGGCCGGCGACCAGCTGGAGGCGTACTGGGGGCCTCAGGTGCCGTTCCCGAAGCGCATGGGGCGCAGCGAGGAGTACGCGGCCCTGGTCCAGGCCCTGTGCGAGAACGACTACTTGAACGGCGAGACCGTACGCCTCGACGGCGCACTGCGGTTCCCGCCGAAATAGCGGCGCTGTCGGCACGGGCGACCTTCCAGCCGGGCACGGACGCCTCAGTGGTGCCATTTCCTGGACGAGAACGCTATTCTCGTATGGATAGAACTCTCGTTTCAGAAGGAGGATGCCGCCCATGCCGAGCCCCCCGCTGTTCCGGCGCGCGACCGTGACGCGGATCGTCCAGGAGACCGCCGACACCCGCACGTTCACGCTCGCCCCGCACGGCGGACCGCTCGCCTACCAGGCCGGCCAGTACTGCATCTTCAAGGTCGTGGTCGAAGGGCGCTTGCAGCCACGCGCTTACTCGATGTCGAGCGCGCCGGAAGCCGACGACGAGGTGACCACGACCGTCAAACGCGTCCCGGGCGGGGCCGTCTCGAACTGGCTCCACGACCACGTACGCGAGGGCGACGAACTCGAACTGACCGAGCCACGCGGAAAGTTCACTCTGCGTCCGGCCGGCACACCGCTCCTCGGGTTCTGCGGCGGGAGCGGCATCACCCCGGTGCTGTCTCTCGCCAAGAGCGCGCTGGCGGCGACCGATCGCCGGGTCAGGCTGCTGTGCGCGGACCGGAATCGGAGCCAGGCCATCTTTCACGACACCCTCGCCGAACTGGCGGCGCGCCATCCCGGTCGGCTCGAGGTGGTCCGCCACCTCGATGACGCGCGAGGGCTTCTCACCCCGGCGGACGTCAAGGAGTTCGTCGGGGCGGACGCGGGAGCCGACGCGTATGTGTGCGGGCCCGGCCCGTTCATGGAACTGGTGGAATCCGCACTCGCGGGCATTGGGCGGGTGTTCAGCGAGCGGTTCGGTGGCGGCGAGGTCCCCACGCCCCGCCCGGCGCCGGAACCTCCCCCGGCCACCGCCCCGGAGCAGTCCACCGTCACGATCCTGCTGCACGGCGACCGGGCCACGGTCGGTCGCCGCCCCGACGAGACCCTGCTGCAGAGCGCCCGCCGCGCGGGACTCGCCCCGCCGTTCTCGTGCGAGTCCGGCAACTGCGCGACCTGCATGGCCAAGCTGCGCGAGGGCAGCGCGACCATGCGGGCCAATGACGCGCTCATGGAGGACGAGGTCGCCGAGGGGTACGTCCTGACCTGTCAGGCGGTGCCGGACGAGGGCTCACCGTCCGTGGTGGTCGAGTACGAATGAGGCGCCGCCCCTCGAAAGGGGCGGCGCCTCACCGCGTCCAGAGGGACAAGGGCCGTCTACGTCCTGTCGCCGGGGTCGCAGAGCACGAGAATCGCACGGGCGACGAGTTCACTGCCGCCACCGAGTTCTTCGTGGTAGCGGGCGATGGTGTCACGCACCGCCTCGGCGAACGAAGGGTCGACGCCACGAGGGCCGGCCGGCGCCGGGAGTTCACGCACCAGCGCGCGGCGGCGGCGCAAGAGCTCGATGATCTCCTCGTCCAGCTCTCGCAATTGACCGCAGGACGGCGCCCCTGCGTGATCCGTGACCGGTGACGCGAAGTTGATTGCCACGGCGAATCTCCCCTCATCCCTCAGTGGATGTTCATCCCTCAGCGGATGTTCTTCCGTCAGCGGATGTTCTTCCCTCAGTGGAGGGTGATGGCACGCTCCGGGCAGGAGCGGGCGGCGACCCGTACGTCGTCCTCGCTGGCGGCGGGGACCTCGGGGGTGGCGACGACCGCGTAACCGTCGTCGCCCAGATCGAAGACCTCGGGGCAGGTGACACAGCAGATGCCGTGACCGCGGCAGCGGTCGTCGTCGACGGCGACCTTCACCGGGCCTCCTCGGGGGCCGGGGTGAACTCGAGGTGGAGCCGGGTGAGCCCGCGCAGGATGTACGTGGGGACGTATCGATAGCGGCGAGCGTCCTCGGGTCCGTGATGCTCCTCGGAGATACTGATCTCCGAGGAGCGGTCGAGGAGCCGCTCGATCGCGACCCGCGCCTCGGCCCGGGCCAGCGGGGCACCCGGGCAGGTGTGCGCGCCGCGCCCGAAAGCCAAGTGGCGTCGCACGCCGGGCCGTTCGACATCGAAGACATCGGGGTTCTCGAACCAGGACGGGTCCCGGTTGGCCGCTCCGTTCAGGACCATCACGGTGGTACCCGCGGGCAGGTCGACGCCCCCGACCGTGACGGGCACCCTGGAGAGCCGGAAGTCGCCCTTGACCGGCGCCTCGATGCGCAGGCACTCCTCGACGAACGACGGGATCAACTGCCGTTCCGCGCGCAGCCTGCGCTGCAGCTCCTGATCCTCGGCGAGGATCTTCAGCGCGGTGCTGAGCAGCCGCACGGTCGTCTCCTGGCCGGCGGCGAAGAGGTTGGCGGCCACCCGCACCGCCTCGGCGACCTCGGGCACCGTCCCGTCGGGGAACGTGGCGGTGGCCAGACCGGTGAGGACGTCCGAGCGGGGTGCGCTGCGCCGCTCCTCGATGTAGCGGGTGAACCGGCCGTAGAGAAACTCCAGGGGCGTGTGGCCGAGGGATTCGGCATCGGTGCTGCCGATGGCTCCCCGGCCGCGCGGCCGCCCCTGCAGTTCGTCGGCGAACTCGGCGCGATCCTCCTCGGGCACACCGAGCAGGTCGGCGATGACCAGGAGGGTGAAGGGGCCGGCGAACCCTCCGATGAACTCCCCCGCACCGGGGGCGAGGAAGTCGCCGAGCATCGTGTCGGCCAGCCGCCACATCGCCTCCTCGTTCTCCTTGAGGCGCTTGGGTGTGATCAGGCGCATCAGCAGCGCCCGGTGGTCGGTGTGCCGGGGCGGGTCGAGCGTGGGCAGCTGGTCGCTCATCGGCAGCTCGTCGCGGTGCCGTTCGATCAACTCGGAGATGTCGTCGCCCTCGAGGGGAACCGGGAAGCCGGGGAACGGGCCCGTGACGGAGACACACGCGGAGAACCGCTCGGTGTCGTTGTAGACCTGGACCGCCTCGTCATAGCCGGTGATCATGACGACATCGTGGTGCTGCTCCCGTCGCACCGGACACCGACCACGCGAGGCCGCGAAATACGGGTACGGGTCGGCCACGGCCTCCTCGTCCCGGAAGAAGTCGACCGCGTCCAAGTCCTTCATGTGCTGCCCCTCTCGTGCCGGCCGTGCTGTCCGGACAAACCCGGCCCCGCGCTCACCAGGACCCGGCGGCAGCACGATATCAATCATCTCCAAATACGAGAAGGACGTTTCCATCCACCGTCCTCCGTCCTCCGCCCTCCGTCATCCGCCGTAGGTCAGGCCGTGGGCGAGCAGATCCCACAGCGCCTCGGCGTCCTCTCCGTCGGAGCGCACAGGGGACCCGCTGATGGTCAGGGCGAACGAGTTGAACATGATGGCCTGCAGCATCGCCCCGGCCCCGGCGCGGCGGTCGAGACCGGAGCGCACCGACCCCTCTGCGGCGGCTTCGTCGAGGATCCCCTCCAGCAGGGCGAGCATCGGGGCGAAGGCCCGGGCCGCCTCCTTGGGGTCCTGAGTGAGCAACTGCTGCGCGAACTCGGCCATACCGAGGATCTCGACGGACTGCCGGGAGCTCGCCGCGGACGAGGGCCGGCACAGCCGGTGGTACTCGACGGTGAAGCGCCGCAGCCGGCTCAGCGCGTCCGGCTCCCGCTCGACCGTCTCCCGCAACCGGTGCGCGGTGTCATACACCGACTCCTCGAGCAGCGCGAGCAGCAACTCGTGCTTGCCGCTGAAGTTCTGATAGAAGCCGCGCAGCGACTGACCCGACTTCTTGACGACCTCCTGCACCGTGAAGTCCTTGCCCGGCTCGCTGACGATCAGGTCGAGCGCGGCGTCGAGAAACCTCTGCACCCGTTTCTCGGCGCGTGCCCGCACCGGGTCGACCGAGCGGGCGACGGCCTGTTCACGCCAACTCGCCATGCGATCGGGTCCTTCCGTCAGCTCACCCCGCCAAGGATAAGTATGATCTCTTTTACAGAGAAGTCACTTCTCGGACCATCATGGCGAGAGCTCGTCGTCAAGCTCCACCCCGAACGTCTTGAAGGCCATGGCGAGCGTGTCGTACGCGCCGACGGTGAAGACCAGGTCCATCAACTGCCGTTCCTCCAGGACCGTGCCGAGTTCTTGCCAGGTGCTGTCGCCGATGTGTGCGTGCGCGATCAGTTCGTCCACCGCACGCAGCAGGGCCCGGTCCTCATCGCTCCAGCCGGGCGCGTCGGGCCCTTCGGCCACGCGCCCGATCTCGTCGTCCGTCATGCCGGCTTCGTTCCGCGCCATCCACGTGTGCTGCGTCCACTCGTAGACGGCACCGCGCACCGCACTGATCCGCAGGACCGTCAGCTCCCGCTGGCGGAGGGACAGGCTCGTCGCGAACAGCACATGCCCGTTGAAGACATGGAAGGCCCGGGTCAGTTCCGGGTAGTGCGCCATGGTGCCGAGTGCGTTCAGCCCTTTGGGGCGGTCGGCGCCCCGCTCGGGCACCGGATGTCGCGCCACCGGCGGTGTCAGCGCGGCCAGCGCGGCCCTCATCTCCGGCGGCCACTGGCGGATCGGCAGGGGCGACATACGCCGCGGCTCGGCCTTTCCGGCCTCGGGTGTGGTGGTCATCGGTCGTGCCTCCTGGTGGCCTCGACGAAGCGGTGCACGCGGGTGAAGTCGGCTCCGGGCTCGGCGTCGGCGAATCGCTGCCACAGCGCGCCGATGAGGGTGCCGACCTCGTCCGGACCGCCCTGCTCGGCCACGGCCCGCAGATAGAGGTCCACGTCCTTGGCCATCAGGGAGTTGGCGAATCCGGAGTCGTAGTGGCCGGTGAGGACATGACGGGGGAACTTGTCCTCGGTCGCGCCGTTGCGGCCGCTGGAGGCGTTGAGCACGTCCAGCATCTGAGCCGGGTCGAGGCCGGCGGCCCGGCCGAACGCGACGGCCTCACTGGTGGCGGCGAGCGCGGTAGCGGAGAGGAAGTTGTTGGCGAGTTTCAGGGCCTGCGCCATGCCCGGCCGCTCCCCCACCCTGCGGCGCCGGTCGCTGAGATCGGCGAGTACGGGCTCGACGGCGGCACAGACTTCGTCGGGGGCGGCATACATGATGGTGAGCGTGCGCGCCCGGGCCCCGGCGACGCCGCCGGAGACCGGGGCGTCGGCATGCCCGATGCCGTGCTCGGCGAGGAGGTCGGCGACGCGGCGGGCCGCGGTCACGCCGACGGTGGAGGTGTCCACCACGTACGTGGTACGGCGCCCCGCCGCCTCCGCGATCTCCCGCGCGACCTTCTCGCTGACGTGTCCGTCGGGGAGGCTGAGCACCACCGTCCTGGCCGTGCGCGCGACTTCGGCCACGTCCTTGCAGGTCGCGGCGAAGCTGGGCGTGCGGGCGGGGCCCGCGCTGTCGTAGGCGACGACGCGATGGCCCCTCTGCACGAGGTTGGCGGCGAGTGCGCCGCCCATGTTGCCGAGACCGACGAATCCGACCGTGGGCATGCTCACGCCCCGCCCTTTCCGGCGGCGGACGTCTCCCGACGTACGTCCTCGCGCGCGGCCCCGGTCTCGGTGAGGCCGCGGCGGGCGGCGACACCGGCGGGCACGCCGCAGTAGGCGGCGACCTGGAAGGGCAGTTCGTCGAGTTCCTGCTGGGTCACACCGGCGCGCGGCGCGGCGGTGGCATGCACCCGGAACTCCTCCGTCCGGCCGAGGGCGGCCGTCATCGCGAGGACGAGCAGGCTGCGGTCGCGTGGCGTGAGCGCGCCGCCTCGGGCCCAGACACCCCAGGCCGTCTCGGTGATGTAGTCCTGGAATTCGGCGACGGCGGGCTCCGGATCGCGGACGGCGGCGTCGACGTAGGCGTCGCCGAGCACGGCCCGACGCATGCCTCGGGCGTCCTTCGGCGGATCGGTCTGCGCCACGGGGTTCCTCCTCGTACGGGTTCGGGGGGTGGTGGTGTGCGGACGGCGCGGGCTCTGCTCCGTCCGGGCTCGGATCGGGCTCTGCGCGGATCGGCGTCAGGACGACAGGCCGACACTGACGGTCTTGGCCTGCGTGTATTCGTGGAGGGCCTCGAACCCCTTCTCCCTGCCGTAGCCGCTCTGCTTGAAGCCGCCGAACGGCGTCTCGATGGTCAGCGGGCCGCCGTTGACCGAGATCTGTCCCGCCTCGATGCCCTCGGCCAGCCGGAGCCCGCGGGCCGTGTCGCCGCTCCATACATGGGCCACCAGGCCGTAGGGAGTGTCGTTGGCGAGGGCGAGCGCCTCGGCCTCACCGGTGAACGGCTGGGTCACCAGGACGGGCCCGAAGACCTCCTCCCGGGCGATGCCCAGATCCGGTTCGACGCGGGCATAGACGGTGGGGCGGATGTACTGCCCCTGGGCGGCAGGACCGTCGTCGAACGCGCCACCGCCGCACACCGGGACGGCTCCCTCGGCGCCGGCCTTGGCGAAGTGGTCGAGGACCTTGTCGTACTGTGCCTCGGTGATCATCGGCCCGAAGTCGGTGCCGGGCACGAGCCGTTCGGCGCGCTCGGCGATCCGGGCGACGACCTCGTCGTGGACGGATTCCTCGACGAGCAGCCTGGTGGTGGCCGAGCAGACCTGCCCGGCGTTGGAGGCGAGGGCCGAGACCGCGGCGGCGACCGCCCGGTCGAGGTCGGCGTCGGCGAAGACCACAAGCGGTGACTTGCCGCCGAGTTCGAGGGTGAGCGGGATCAGCCGGTCGGCGGCGACGGCCGCCAGGTGGCGGCCGACGGGCACCGAGCCGGTGAAGGCGACGCGCCGAACGTCCGGGTGGGCGGCCAGCGGAGTCCCCGCGTCCGCGCCCGTACCGGAGACGACGTCGAGCACGCCGTCCGGGAGTCCGGCCGCGGAGGCGAGGCGGGCGAGGAACAGCGTACTGAGGGGGGTGTGTTCGGAGGGCTTGGCCACCACGGCGTTGCCCGCGGCGAGGGCGGGGGCCAGCGCCCGGCAGGCCTGGTTGAGCGGCAGGTTCCAGGGGGTGATCACACCGACGACCCCGAAGGGTTCGAGCCGGGTGTACGTGAGCGTGCCGGCGCCCTGGTCGACGGTTCGGCCGTGGAAGGCCGGCAGCACTCCGGCGTAGTAGCGGAAATACGCGGCGGACATGGCGACTTCCGTGGCCAGCTGCGTCTCCACCTTGCCGGTGCAGGAGCGCTCCAGCACCGCGAACTCCTCGGCGTGCGCCTCGATCGCGTCGGCGATCCGGTGCAGGATCCGGGACCGTTCGAGGGTCGGCTGCCGGGCCCAGGCGGGCTGTGCGGCGACCGCGGCGGCGACGGCCCGTTCCACATCGTGGGACGAGCCGGCCGCCACGTCGTCCCCCGCACGGCGGGTGGCCGGGTCGCGGAGCGGCAGATAGCCGCCGAGGGCGGGTACGGCCGGCTTGCCGTCGATCCAGTGGTCGTGACGGACCGTCATCCGAGATCCCCTCCGCCGTGCCTCAGCTCCGGGCGCTGCCGTTGATCCGGACCACGCACCCGATCGCATCTCTGGTTTTCATTCAGAGAGAATATGATTCTCGCCCTCTGTGGGCAACAGGACGTACTCCCCATCCGCGACCCAAGGGCGCGCCACGCGGGCCCATAGGAACGCCTGGAGAAAGTCCCGAACGACACCTTCCACAGCTCCGATGGCGAGATTACTGTTCTCGTGAAACGGGAGGGAGATTCTTGTGGCTCACGAATCACCCGTGAAGCGGCTGGGATTCGCCGGTGCGGGACGCATGGGGCTGCCCATGGTGCGCCGCCTGGTGGCGGCCGGACACGAGGTGCGCGCCGTGGGCCGCACGCCGGACCGGCGCACGGCCCTGACCGGGGAAGGCGCCGTCGCCCTCGGTCGCGTCGAGGACGCCGCCGAGGAGGCCGACGCCGTCCTGGTGTGCGTGTTCACCGACCGGCAGGTGCGCGAGGTCTGCCTCGACAGCGGGCTCCTCGACACGCTGCCGGACGGCGCGGCGCTGGTCGTCCACACCACGGCGAACCCGCGGACGCTCCAGGAGATCGCCGAGCGGGCCGCCCCACGCGGCATCACCGTGCTCGACGCGCCGGTGAGCGGAGGGCCACACGACATCGCGGCGGGTCGGCTGACCGTCTTCGCGGGCGGCGACGAAGCCACCGTCGAGCGACTGCGGCCCGTGCTGGCGGCGTACGCGGACCCGGTGCTGCCGGTCGGCCCGGTGGGCGCGGGACAGCGCGTGAAGCTCGTGAACAACGCGCTGTTCGCGGCGCAGATCGGGCTGGTCGCGGAGGCCGCGCGGCTCGGCCGGGACCTCGGGGTGGACGAGACGGTGCTGCTGGCAGCGCTCGGGCACGGCAGTTCGGCGAGCCGCGCCCTGGCGGGGGTGGCCTCGCGCGGGTCGGCGGACCGATTCGTCACCGACGTACGGGAGTTCCTGGACAAGGACGTCGAGGTCGTCCGGCAGGTCGCGGACGGTCTCGGCGCGCGACTCGGCGCCCTGGAGCCGGCGCTCGCGGCGCTGGGCCGCGCGGGGGTCGGCACAGACGCGTGACCGGCAAGCCGGGTTCGGCACACCACCAACGACGTAGGACGACGACAAGGGGAAGCGGCATGGGACGGGTCGAGGGCAAGGTCGCGTTCATCACCGGCGCGGCACGCGGTCAGGGGCGCAGCCACGCGGTGCGTCTCGCGGAGGAGGGCGCCGACATCGTCGCGATCGACCTGTGTCGTGACTACGAGACGGTCGACTACCCGATGGCCACACCGGACGACCTCAAGGAGACGGCACGCCTGGTGGAGGCACAGGGCCGCCGCGTACTCGCGATCCAGGCCGATGTCCGCTCCATGGAGGCCATGCGGGACGCCGCGGGACGCGCGGTGGCGGAGCTCGGCGGGATCGACGTGGTCGTGGCGCAGGCCGGGATCGCGCCCCTGCACGGCACCCCTGCGCTGCAGGCCTGGGCGGACGCGGTCGACGTCGACCTGGTCGGCAGCATCAACGCCATCCAGGCGTGCCTGCCGCATCTGCGCGAGGGCGCCTCGGTGATCGCCACCGCGTCCACGGCCGCCCTCATGGAGCACGGCATCGTGGAGAACCCCGGCTCCAACCCGGGCGGCGCCGGATACGCCTACGCCAAGCGGGCGCTGGCCGAGTACATGCACGAACTCGCCCGGAATCTCGCCCCGTTGAAGCAGCGGGCGAACGTCATACACCCCACGAATGTCAACACCCAGATGCTGCAGAGCGAGCCGATGTACCGGTCCTTCCGCCCGGACCTGGAGCACCCGACCCGGCAGGACGCCGAGCCCGCCTTCGCCGTCCAGCAGGCGATGCCCATCTCGTTCGTGGAGCCGGTCGACATCAGCAACGCGGTGCTGTTCCTCGCCTCGGACGAGGCTCGGTACATCACCGGGGTGCAGTTGCGGGTGGACGCCGGCGGCTACCTCAAGTGGTACGACTGGCGCCGCTGACCGGTCGCCGAGACCGAGAAAGGAAGGGGCTGTTCATGAAGGTCAGCGTGGACCAGAACCGCTGCCAGGGCCACACCCTGTGCGCCATGATCGCGCCGAAGGTGTTCCAGCTCAGTGAGATCGACGGCCACTCCTCGCCCATCAGCGAGGACGTGCCGTCCGGCGAGGAGGCGGCCGCCGCCGAGGCCGCGCGCACCTGCCCGGAACGGGCCATATCCCTCACCGACACCGCGGGCTGACAGACCCGCCGCAAGGGAGGAAGGAGGCACCACCGTGAATGCACACGACGCCCCCGACGCGCCCGGGGAAGAGGAGCGCAAGAACCCCCGCTACGCGTTCGACCGCCACGCCCCCGACTACCGGGAACGGTTCGTCGAGATCACCGAGGAGATGCAGAGCCGCTGCCCGGTCGCCTGGTCCGACACCCACGGTGGACACTTCGTGGCCGCGGGGCACCAGGAGGTCTTCGAGATCGCCCGGTCCGCCGACAGGCTCTCCAACGACCACGACGTCAACGACGAGCGCCGCGGCTACCAGGGCATCAGCATCCCGGCCCCGACCCGCGGCAAGGGCATGCGGGGCGGGTTCCTGGAGATGGACCCGCCGGAACAGCGCTATTACCGGCAGGCCCTCAATCCGTATCTCTCGCCCGCGGCGATACAGCGCTGGATCCCGTTCCTGGACGAGCTGATCCGCGCCTGTCTCGACGAGCGGATCGAGTCGGGCCGGATCGACTTCATCGAGAATCTCGCCAATCCGGTGCCGGCGGTGTTCACGCTGGCCATGATGGGGATCCCGCTGCAGAACTGGGAGATCTACAACGAGCCCGCGCACGCGGGGGTCTACACCCACCCCAACTCGCCGGAGATGGCGCGGGTGCGCGAGCTGCACATGGCGATGATCCAGGACATCGGCCGGCAGCTGCACGCCGTCCGTGCCGATCCGCGGCCCGGTCTGGTGGACGCGGTGCTCAACGCGAACGTCGGTGGTTCGGCGCCGTCGGACGCCGAGCTGGTCGGGGTCCTCGCGCTGCTGATCGGCGGCGGCTTCGACACGACCACCGCGCTGACGGCGCGTTCGCTGGAGTGGCTCTCGCAGCACCCGACGGAACGGGAACGGCTGAGCCGGGAGCGGGACAGGCTCCTCGACTCGGCGACGGAGGAGTTCCTGCGGTACTTCACCCCGGCCGTCGGTGACGCCCGTACCGTCGCGGTGGACTGCGAGATGGCGGGCCAGGACTTCAGGGAGGGCGACCGGATCTGGCTGTCGTGGGCGATGGCCAACCGTGATCCGTCGGTCTTCGACGCCCCGAACTCGGTCGACCTGGAGCGCAAGGGAAACCGGCACCAGGCGTTCGGCCTCGGCATCCACCGCTGCATCGGCTCCAACGTGGCGCGGGTCGTGTTCAAGCGGATGCTCACCCATGTCCTGGACCGGATGCCGGACTACGTGTGCGATCCGCAGGGCGCCGTGCACTACGACTCGATCGGCGTCATCAACGGCATGCGGCACCTGCCCGCCGTCTTCACACCGGGAACACGGCAGGGACCGGGCCTGAAGGAGACCTTGGAGAAGCTCCAACGGGCCTGTGAGGAAAAGGGGTTGGCCGCCCCGGTGACCACGCGCGCCGCACGGGCCGACATCCGCTGAGCCTGCCGCGCGCCGGGCAGCCCTTGGCGGCACCCGGCGCGCGGCTGCGAACCATCCTCCCCCGCCCGCACCGCGGCGGGGGAAGCACATCGTGCATCGTGAGGAGACATCTGTGGCCCGGCGCCCCCTGCCCCTGCTGACGGAGGAGAACGAGTTCTTCTGGACGTCCGGCGCGGACGGCCGCCTCCGCTTCCAGAAGTGCGAGGCCTGCTCCGCCCTGATCCACCCACCGCAGCCGGTGTGCCGGCACTGCCGGGGCCATGGGCTGACCGTCACGGACGTCGCCGGAACGGGCACCCTGATCTCGTTCACCGTCAACGAACGCTTCTCGGTGCCCGGTCTGCAGACGCCGTACGTGGTGGCCCGGGTGGCGGTCGACGAGGACCCACGGGTGCGGCTCACCACCAGCATCGTCGGCTGCGAGCCGTCCGCACTCCGGCTCGGCATGCGGGTGGAGGTCGTCTTCGAGCAGATCGAGGACGTGTGGCTGCCGTTGTTCCGGCCGTGCGCCGAGCAGCCGGCCGAGCCCGCCGCGCTGCCACCGGACGACCCGGGACCGGAACGCGTCGCGGCCCTCGTACGACCCCCGGTCAGCTCCGAAAGGTTCGAGCACAAAGCGGCCCTCACCGGCGCCGGTGCTTCCCGGATCGGGCGCCGGCTCGGTCTGCCGCCGCTCGCCCTCACCGTCGAGGCGTGCGAGCAGGCCGTCGCGGACGCCGGTCTGACGATGGACGACATCGACGGCCTCGCCGGCTACCCCGGAGCCGGGATCACCGCGGGGTTCGGCGAGGGCGGGGTGGCCGCCGTGGAGAGCGCCCTCGGTATCCGCCCCACCTGGCACAACGGCGGCACCGAGACCTTCGGTCCGGCCGGCTCCGTCATCGCCGCGATGCTCGCCGTCGCGGGCGGCCTGGCCCGGCACGTGCTGTGTTTTCGCACCGTGTGGGAGGCCACGCACGCCCAGCAGATCCGCGACGGCAGGCGCACCGTGACAAGCCCGGACCGGGTGACGGACGGCGCCGAGTGGCGCGCCCCGTTCGGCGCCTTGGCGCCGCACGCCCTCGCGCAGAACGCCCAGCGCCACTTCCACGAGTACGGCACCACCCGGGAGTCCCTCGGCTGGATCGCCCTCAACCAGCGTGCCAATGCCGCGCTCAACCCCGAGGCGATCTACCGCGAGCCGCTCACCATGGACGACTACCTGTCGGCCCGCACCATCACCACCCCGCTCGGCCTGTACGACTGCGACGTGCCGTGCGACGCGTCGATCGCGGTGGTGGTGTCGGCGGTCGACGCCGCGCGGGACCTGCCGAAGCCGCCGGTGCTCGTGGAGGCGGTGGGCACGCAGCTGATCGAGCGCCTGGAGTGGGACCAGTCCACCGCCACGCACGAGCCGCAGGTCCTGGCGCAGGCCGCCCATCTGTGGACCCGCACGGATCTGGGTCCCGACGACGTCGACGTGGCGCTGCTGTACGACGGGTTCACCATCAACTGCCTGTCCTGGATAGAGGCGTTGGGCTTCTGCGGCATCGGTGAGGCCAAGGACTTCCTGCAGGGCGGCAAGAACATCGCCCGCGACGGCGTCCTGCCCGTCAATCCGCACGGCGGACAGCTGTCCCACGGCCGCACCCACGGCATGGGCCTGATCCGCGAGGCGATCACCCAGTTGCGCGGCGAGGGCGGGGCCCGACAGATCGCCGGCGCCCGCACCGCCGTGGTCAGCTCGGGCGGTCTCACGCCCAGCGGCGTCCTGCTGCTGAGGGCGGGCGCATGACGGTGCCCGGCCGTCTGGAGGCGGCCCCCGAAGACGAGTTCGCTCCGACCGTGCACACCGCCACCACGCGGGTGGACGGGATACCGTTCTCGGCGCGCGTCTGCGCGGCGCCGTCGCCCCGCGCGGTGCTCCTTGCCCTGCACGGCGGTGGCACCACCTCGGTCTACTTCGACTGCCCCGGTCGCCCCGAGCTGTCCTTGCTGCGGACCGGAGCGGCCCTCGGTTACACCGTCATCGCCCTGGACCGGCCGGGCTACGGCGCCTCGGCACCGCACGGCGACGACTTCCACGATCCGGCGCGGCGCGTCGACATCACGTACGCGGCGCTGGACCGGCTCCTGACCCGACTGCCATGCGGACAAGGCGTGTTCCTCGCAGCACACTCAGCCGGGTGCGAGCTGGCGGTGCGCATGGCGGCCGATCCCCGGGGGCGGCAACTGCTCGGCCTGGAGATCGCGGGGGCGGGACTGCGGCACGACCCCGACACCGTCCACGCCCTGGAGGCCGCCGAGGCCATCCGCCGCGCCGGCCGACGGCCCACCTCGATGCGCGAGACCCTGTGGGGTCCCGCCGCGCTCTATGCCGAGGACGTCTGGAACACGCCCCACATCGCCTCGGACTCCCCTCTCTACGAGAGTGCGGCGCGCGCCTGGATCGAGCACGACTTCGCCGCACTCGCCGCCCGCGTACGGATCCCGGTCGAGTTCAGCCTCGGAGATCACGAGAAGGTCTGGGAGTCCGGTCCTGCGGCGCTCGCCGAGATCACCGGTCTGTTCACCGCGTCACCCTGGGTGCGGGCCAATGAACAGGGGGGTGCCGGACACAACTTGAGCCTGGGCCTCGCTGCCCGCGCCTACCACCTGCGGGTCCTGTCGTTCGCCGAGGAATGCGCGGTGCTGCGGACGCGCGGCTCCGCGAAGGGAGGAAACGTATGACCGGGGCGGAGGCGTTCGCCGTACTGCTGCTGCGCCTGGTCATCGGCGCGACGATGGTGGTGCACGGCCTCAACCACTGGCGCGGCGGTGGCAGGATCGCGGGCACCGCCGGCTGGTTCGAAGGCCTGGGCCTGCGCAACGGGCGGCTGCAGGCATGGATGAGCGTGGCTACCGAGATCGGCGCCGGAGCGCTCCTGGCCGCAGGGCTGTTGACGCCGCTGGCCTGTGCGGCGGTGGTGTCGGTGATGCTCGTCGCGGGGCTGCTCGCCCATCGCGGCAACGGCTTCTTCGTCTTCAAGGACGGATACGAGTACGTCCTCGTCCTGGCCGTGGCCTGTCTGTCCCTGGCCACGCTGGGCCCGGGCCCCTGGTCCCTCGACGCGGCGCTCGATGTCGAGGTGACCGGCTGGACGGGCGGCGGCGTGGCGCTCGGTGTGGGCATCGTCGCGACGGCCGGACTGCTGGCGACGTTCTGGCGGCCGAAGAAGCCGGAGCGATCGGGCAAGGCCTGATTCCCTGAGATTTTCTGGAGGTTCTGTGACACGCGCCGGATTCATCGGCCTGGGTAGCCAGGGCGCCCCGATGGCCCATCGCATCCTGGATGCCGGGCTGCCCCTGACCCTGTGGGCGCGCCGCCGCGCGTCACTGGAGCCGTTCGCGTCGACAAAGGCCGAACTCGCCTCCTCCCCGGCGGAGTTGGCCGCGTCCTGCGACGTGGTGGGGGTGTGCGTGGTGGCCGACACCGACGTCGAGGGCGTGGTTCTCGGCGAGTCGGGGGTGCTCGCGGGGCTGCGGCCCGGCGCGGTACTCGCCGTGCACAGCACGGTCCACCCGGACACCTGCCGCCGCCTGGGCGCGCTCGCCGCCCGGCGTGGCGTGCACGTGGTGGACGCCCCCGTCAGCGGCGGCGGCCCGGCTGCCGCCGCGGGGCGGCTCCTGGTGATGGCGGGCGGCGAGAGCGAGGCTGTGGAGCGCTGCCGTCCGGTCTTCGAGGCGTACGGCGACCCGGTCGTCCACCTGGGCCCGCTGGGCTCGGGCCAGGTCGCCAAACTCCTCAACAACGTCCTGTTCACCGCCAACTTCGGGATCGCCGCGAGCGCCCTGGACCTCGGCCGCAGGCTCGGTGTGGCCCCCGAACGGCTGGCCGAGGTCGCGGGCCACGGCAGCGCCGCCAGCTTCGCGCTCGGCCGGCTCGCGGCAGCGGGCGGCGACCCGAGCCGGATGGGCAACCTGGCGGGCGCGCTGCTCGCCAAGGACGTCCGCCTGATGAGCGCCCTGGCCGACGCTCCCGACACACGCCACGACGACACCGCCGAGGCCGTACTCGGCACGGCCCGGGCCGCACTGGAGCGGATGGGTGCGCCGCTCGACCCCGAGAAGGAGTAACCGAAAGATGGCATGGGACTTCGAGACGGAACCCGAGTTCCAGGAACTGCTGGACTGGGCCGACACCTTCGTTCGCGAGGAGGTGGAACCCCTCGATCTGGCCTTCCACGGACTGCAGTTCACCCCGCCCGACGCCGACCTCCGCAAGATCATCGAGCCGTTGAAGGAGGAGGTACGGCGTCGTCGCCTGTGGGCCGCTCACCTCGGCCCCGAACTCGGCGGCGAGGGCTACGGGCAGCTCAGGCTGGCCCTGCTCAACGAGATCCTGGGCCGCTCCGAGTGGGCGCCGATCATCTTCGGCTGCCAGGCACCGGACACCGGGAACGCCGAGATCATCGCCCACTACGGTACCGAGGAGCAGAAGGAACGCTATCTGCGGCCGCTGCTCGACGGTGAGGTCTTCTCCTGCTACTCGATGACCGAGCCGCAGGCGGGGGCCGACCCGGCGCTCTTCGAGACGCGCGCGGAACGCGACGGCGACGGCTGGGTGATCAACGGCTGGAAGTTCTTCTCCTCCAACGCCCGCACCGCGGCCTTCTTCATCGTGATGGCGGTGACGGACCCGCAGGCCGGCCCGTACAAGGGCATGTCGATGTTCCTCGTGCCCTCCGACACCCCGGGCATCCGCATCGAGCGGAACGTGGGCCTGGGCGACGAGCCAATGGGCGGTGGTTCACACGCCCTCATCCACTACGACGACGTGCGGGTGCCCGCCGACGCGGTGCTCGGCGGTCCGGGGCAGGCGTTCGTGATCGCCCAGACGCGGCTCGGCGGGGGCCGGGTGCATCACGCGATGCGCACCATCGGGCAGGCGAAGAAGGCCCTGGACATGATGTGCGAGCGGGCGCTGAGCCGCCGTACCCGGGACGGGGTGCTCGCGGACAAGCAGTTCGTGCAGGGCTACATCGCCGACTCGTACGCGCAGCTCACCCAATTCCGGCTGTTCGTGCTGTACGTCGCCTGGTCGATCGACAAGCACAACGACTACAAGAAGGTCCGCAAGGACATCGCCGCCGTCAAGGTCGTCATGCCGCAGGTATTGCACGACATCGCGCAGCGCGCGGCGCAGGTCCACGGGGCGCTCGGCATGAGCAACGAGATGCCGTTCCAGCGCATGATGACGGGCGCCGGGGTGATGGGCATGGCCGACGGTCCCACCGAGGTCCACAAGGTCACCGTCGCCCGCCAGGTCCTGCGTGACCACCGGGCCACCGAGGGGATATGGCCGACCGGCCATCTGCCCTCCCGTCTGGAGGCCGCACGCGCCAAGTTCGCCGCGCACCTCGACCTGAGCCCTCTCGATCAAGAAATGGGAAATCTGTGATCGACACCGAACGTCTCGCGACCTGGCTGGACGGTCTCGATCTGCCCGGCAAGGGCGAACCCGTGGAGCACGCCTACCTCTCCGGCGGAACCCAGAACGAGATCTACGAGATCCGCCGCGGCCCCCTGCACTGCGCACTGCGCATCCCGCCGCCCACCGCCCCCGCCGACCGGGACAAGGGCATCCACCGCGAGTGGCGCATCATCGAGGCACTGGAGGGCACGGACGTGCCGCACACCCCGGCGGTCGCGGTGTGCACGGACCCATCGGTGCTCGGTCGCACGTTCTATCTGATGGGGTTCGTCGACGGCTGGTCGCCGATGAACATGAAGGACAAGAAGTGGCCGGAGCCGTTCGGCAGCGACCTGTCGGCCCGCCGTGGCCTCGCGGAGCAACTCGCCGACGGTATCGCTCTGTTGTCGAAGGTCGACTGGCAGGCCCGCGGCCTTTCCGACCTCGGCCGCCCCGACGGTTTCCACGAGCGGCAGGTGGACCGCTGGACGCGGTTCCTGGAGCGCATCAAGGGCCGTGAGATCCCGGGGCTCGACGAGGCGTCGGCCTGGCTGCGCGCCCACAAGCCGCTGGACTACGTGCCGGGTCTGATGCACGGCGACTACCAGTTCGCCAACGTGATGTTCGAACACGGCGCCCCGGCCCGGCTCGCCGCGGTCGTCGACTGGGAGATGGGCACCGTCGGCGACCCCAAGCTGGACCTGGCCTGGATGATCCACACCTGGCCCGAGGACACCTCGTCGCCCGAAGCCGCCACCTCCGGCTACGTCGACCTCACCGGCATGCCCTCGCGCGACGAACTCCTGGCCCGGTACGCGCAGACGTCGGGCCGTCAGGTCGACGACATCGACTACTACTGCGTGCTGGCCAAGTGGAAGCTCGCCATCGTCCTGGAGCAGGGGTTCCAGCGGGCCGGCGACGACCCGAAGCTCCAGGCGTACGGCCCGATCATCCTGAAAGTGATGCGCGAGGCCGCCGACCTTGCCGAGACGACGAGGTACCGGGGATGAGCACACAGGACAGCGAGGACATCCTCGTACGGGAACGGAACGGCAACGTCCTGGTGGCCCGGCTGAACCGGCCGAAGGCCCGCAACGCGCTGACCCCGGAGCTGATGTCCGCCCTGGGGCAGGCCCTGCTGGACGCGGAGAACGATCCGGACCTCCGGGCGGTGGTCGTCACCGGCTCCGGTGACCGGGTCTTCTGCCCGGGCATGGACCTGCGGGCCTTTTCTCGCGGTGAGCAGACGGTGCTCGGCGCCGACGAGGGAAGGGCCGCGTATCAGCGGTTCCTGGACGGCGGGAGCACGGTCCCGGTGGTGGGCGCCGCCAACGGCACGGCGCTCGGCGGCGGTATGGAGCTGCTGCTGGCCTGCGACGTCGTCGTGGCGTCGGCGGCGGCGACGTTCGGGTTCCCGGAGGTCAAGCGGGGCCTGTTCCCGGCGGGGGGCGGCGCCGCGCTCGGCACCCGGATCCCCCTCGCGACCGCCCTTGAGCTGGTGCTGACGGGGGACGCGGTGGACGCGGCGCGCGCCCGGCAGATCGGGCTGGTCAACTCCGTGGTGGACGCGGACCAGGTGCTGCCCGCAGCCCTGGAGCTGGCCGGGCGGATCGCGGCCAACGCACCCCTGGGGCTCGCCGCCGCCAAGGAACTCGTACGGCTGACGATCACCGATCCCGAGCGCGCGGCGGCCCGGCAGCAGGAGTTGCAGCATCGCGTCTTCACCAGCGAGGACGCGAAGGAGGGCGCGGTGGCGTTCATGGAGAAGCGCGCGCCCGTGTGGCGGGGGTGCTGATCCGATGAAGGCCGCGCAGTGTCCGTCGTACGGGCCGCCGGAGATCGTCCGCCTCGCCGACGTGTCCCCGCCCGCTTTGGCCGCGGGCCAGGTGCGGGTGCGGGTCGGCGCGGCCGCGGTCAACTTCCCCGATGTACTGCTGGTCGCCGGGGAGTACCAGATCCGGGCCGAGCCGCCGTTCGTGCCGGGCAGCGAGTTCGCCGGGGTGGTCGAGGAGGTCGCCGACGACGTGAGCGGGGTGCGGGTCGGCGACCGCGTGTGCGGCACCGGCCTGGTCGGCGCGTTCGCCGAAGTGGCGGTGGCCTCCGCCCGGTCCCTCTCCCCCGTCCCTGACGGGGTGGAGGACCGGGTGGCGGCCGCGTTCGGCGTGGCGCACCGCACGGCCTACCACGCCCTGCACACGGTGGCCCGGCTGCGCGCGGGTCAGGAGCTGGTGGTCCTCGGCGCCGGCGGCGGAGTGGGCCTGGCCGCCGTGCAGTTGGGGGCGCTGGCCGGCGCCCGGGTCACGGCGGTGGCGTCGTCACCTCGGAAGCTGGAGGCCGCCGAGGCCGAGGGCGCCGCGGTACTGATCGACCACCGGCACGGCGGCAGCCTGCGGGCCGCGCTGAAGGAGGCGCTGCCCGCCGGGGCGGACGTGGTCCTCGACCCGGTCGGGGGCGACCTCGCGGAACCGGCGCTGCGGTCGGTGCGCTGGGGCGGCCGGTTCGTGAGCATCGGCTTCGCCGCGGGCATCCCCCGACTCCCGCTGAACCTCGTCCTGTTGAAGGGCGTCAACGTGACCGGCTTCCAGCTGCGCGACCTGGCCGCGCACCTGCCCGAGGAGTTCACGGCGAACGAGGCGCGACTGCGCGAACTGTTCGCCGCGGGCACCGTACGGCCGTACATCGGCGCGGAGTTCGCGCTCGCGGACACGGCGGCGGCCCTGCGGTGCGTGGCGGACGGCAAGGCGATCGGCAAGGTCGTCGTGCGGGTGGCCGACTGAGCCGCCGCCCGCCCTGGACCGCGCTACGCACACCCGTACTGACGAATCTCACCGTGGGAGCAGCACCTGTGGACACCTTGGCCTCACTCCATGACCTGACCGGCAAGGCCGCCGTCGTGACCGGAGGCTCCCGGGGCATCGGGCGGGCCATCGCCCAGGCCCTGGCCGAGGCGGGGGCCGACGTCGTGATCGCCTCCCGCAAACCCGACGCCTGTGAGGCGGCTGCCGCCGAGATCAGCAAGGAGACGGGACGCCGCGCCGCGGCCATCGCCTTCCACGCGGGCCACTGGGACGACTGCGACCGGCTCGTCGACGAGACGCTCGACCGGTTCGGCCGACTCGACGTGCTGGTCAACAACGCGGGCATGTCGCCCACGTACCGGAGCCTCGACGACATCAGCGAGGAGCTGTACGACAAGACCCTGGGCGTGAACCTGAAGGGGCCGTTCCGGCTCGCGGTGCGGGCCGCGACCTACATGGCGGAACACGACGGCGGCTCGGTCATCAACGTCGGTACGGCGGGCTCGCTCACCGCCAGCACACGCGAACTCCCCTACGCCTGCGCGAAGGCGGGCCTCAACGCGCTCACCGTCGGCCTCGCGGACGCGTACGCGCCGAAGGTGCGGGTCAACGCGATCCTGCCGGGCCCCTTCGTCACCGACCTCTCGCGCGCCTGGCGGCCCGAGGATCCGGACGACGCCCCGTTCGTACCGCTGGGCCGCATGGGCCGCCCCGAGGAAGTGGGACCGCTGGCCGTGCACCTCGCCTCGAACGCGTCCAGCTTCACCACCGGCGCGATCATCCGCGTCGACGGCGGCATCACCCGCAAGGTCTGAGGGCCCCGAACCCATCACTCGGTACGACCACGACTCCCGCAATCACGACTCCGGCAACGACGCAGGAAGGCGTAGAGCCCATGACCGACCCAGCCCCCGACCGGCGGCTTCTGATAGACGGCCGACTCACCGGCGCCAAGACCACGTTCGCCTCCCTCAATCCGGCCACGGGCGCCGTCCTGGGGCACGCCCCGGATGCGGGTCCCGCCGAGGCCGAGGCCGCCGTCGTCGCTGCCCGCCGCGCCTTCGACACCACGGTATGGGCCACGGACCGGGACTTCCGTGTGCGCTGCCTCGACCAGCTGCACCGGGCGCTGGTCGACCACAAGGAGGAACTGCGGGCCCTGACCATCGAGGAGGTCGGCGCCCCGCACCAACTCACCGCGGGAGCACAGCTGGAGGAGCCGATCGCCACCGTCCGCTGGTACGCGGACCTGCTGCCGGCCTTTGAGTTCAGCCGGGACCTCGGCGTCGTCGAGGTCCGGGGAGGGCGGCACCGCCGCTGGGTCGAGAAGGAGGCGGCCGGCGTCGTCTCCGCGATCATCCCGTACAACTACCCGAACCAGATCGGCCTGGCGAAGCTCGCCCCCGCCCTCGCCGCTGGCTGCACCGTCGTCCTGAAGGGCGCCCCGGACGCCCCGCTGGTCACCCTCTTCCTGGGCGAACTGATCGCCGAGCACACCGACATCCCGGCCGGCGTGGTCAATGTCCTGTCCTCCTCGGGCGCGGCGGCCGGCGAGGTGATGACCACGCACCCGGACGTCGACGTGGTCACGTTCACGGGCTCGACGGCCACCGGGCGGCGCATCATGGCGGCCGCGTCCGAGACGGTCAAGCGCGTCTTCCTCGAACTCGGTGGCAAGTCCGCCATGGTGCTCCTGGACGACGCCGACTTCCGGACGGCTTCGATGATGGCCTCCTTCATGTCGTGCAGCCACGCCGGACAGGGCTGCGCCATCTGCACCCGCCTGCTCGTTCCCCGGGAGCGGCACGACGAGGTCGTCGAGATGGTCGCCCAGGGCCTGGCCCGCATCCCCGTCGGCGACCCGGCCGACCCGGCCACATACATGGGCCCGCTCATCAGCGAGCGGCAGCGCGACAAGGTGGACGCGCTGGTGCGGCGCGCCGTCGCGGACGGGGCGAAGCTGGTGTGCGGCGGCGAGCGCGTCGACCCCGGCTTCTTCTACAAGCCGACGCTCCTCGCCGGCGTGGACCCGGACAGCGAGATCGCCCAGGAGGAGGTCTTCGGACCCGTCCTGTCCGTCATCCCGTACGACGAGGAGGACGACGCGGTGCGGATCGCCAACAACTCGGCGTACGGCCTGTCCGGCGCCGTTTTCTCCGCGTCCGAGGAGCGGTCGGTGAACGTGGCCCGGCGCATCCGCAGCGGCACCTTCAGTATCAACGGGGGCAACTACTTCGCGCCCGACAGCCCCTTCGGCGGCTACAAGCAGTCCGGCATCGGCCGGGAGTACGGGCTCGAAGGGCTCGCGGAGTTCCTGGAGACCAAGACGTTCGGAGCGCCGGCATGAAGCCTCTGGAAGGTATCCGCGTCATCGAGGTCGCCATGTACGGCTTCGTCCCGGCGGCCGGCGCCGTGCTCGCAGACTGGGGCGCGGACGTCGTCAAGATCGAGCACGCCGTGCACGGCGATCCGCAGCGCGGGCTGCGCCGCACGGGCGCGTTCGTCATCGAGGAGGGCGACCCCAACCCCAACATCGAGCACGCCAACCGCGGCAAGCGCAGCCTGGGCCTGGACATCTCCAAACCCGAGGGCATGGCGGTGCTGCGCGAACTGGTCGCCGGTGCCGATGTGTTCCTCACCAGCTTCCTGCCGGCGGCACGGCGCAAGTTCGGCATCGAGCCCGACGACATCCGTACCGTCAAGCCGGACATCGTCTATGCCCGCGGCTCCGCGTTCGGCCCGAACGGCCCGGAGTCCGACAAGGGCGGCTACGACATGACGGCCTTCTGGGCGCGCTCCTCGGCCGCCGCCAGCATCACCCCGGAAGGCCTGGACGGCATCATCCCGCTGCCGGTGCCCGCGTACGGGGACACGATCTCCGGTACGAACCTGGCGGGCGGGGTCGCCGCCGCCCTGCTGCGGCGGGAACGCACCGGGGAGGGTTCCGTCGTGGACGTGTCCCTGCTCAGCAGTGGTGTGTGGGCGATGGGTCACGGCATCGCGCTGGCGCGGGCGCAGAAGAAGCCGTGGGTGATGGCCCGGCCCGGCGGTCCCAACGCGATGGCCAACCCGCTCAGCGGCATCTACCGCACGGCCGACGACCGCCACCTGTCGTTCGTCATGCTGCAGCCCGAGAGGTACTGGGCGGACGTGTGCCGGCACATCGACCGGCCCGAACTCGCCGACGACCCGCGCTTCGCGACCGCCGAACTGATCAGCAAGCACACCGCGGAGGCGGTGGAGCTGCTGCGCGAGACGATCGTCTCCCGGCCGCTCGCGGAGTGGGCGGAGCGCTTCGTCACCCTCTCCGGCCCCTGGGCGCCCGTCCAGGACTCCGTCCAGGTCGGGGACGACGTGCAGGTGCGCGCCAACAAGTTCGTCACCCGGGCCGGAGACCTCGAACTGGTCGCAAGCCCGGTCCAGTTCGATACCGCACCCCTCGAACTGGAACCCGCGCCGGAATTCGCCGCCCACACCGAGCAGATCCTGCTCGAACTCGGCATGGACTGGGATCGCATCCTCGCGCTGAAGGCGGCGGGCGCGGTCACCTGAGCGGCACACCGGCGCAACCGTGGGAAGGAGTACCGGTGTACGAGAGTCTGCTGGAGGCGCACGCCCCGGTCTTCGGCAGAATCCTCACCCACCTCACCGAGCCCGACGGTCTGCCCGCGCTGTTCCACTGCCGGCATGGCAAGGACCGCAGCGAATGCCGAGGCTCCGGCCGAAGCTCGAGGCCGCGGGCATCGACGCCGCGCACTACCGCGCGGTGTTCGGGGCCCCGGCACGCCATGGCGACCGTGCTCGCAGGCCTGCGGGCCCGACACGGCTCGGTCGAGGGATTTCTGACGGAACGGGCGGGGCTCACCGCCGACGTCCTCGTCGAACTGCGGACGCGCCTCACCACGGCGCGGCCTCCTCGGTGACCAACTACCAACTGGAAGGAGCGGGCGAGTGGGAGACGATCTGGGCGCGGCCGGGCTGCGCTTCGAACGGGACGGCGTCATCGCCTGGTGCCACATCGACCGTCCGGAGGCGCGCAACGCCTTGACCCCGGCCATGTACTTCGGCATCAAGCGGGCCGTCCGTCTGGTCAACGCCGATCCGGACCTGGCGGCTCTCGTCATCACGGGCACGGGTGACGTGTTCGCCCCGGGCGGCGATCTGGGCGGCCGGTCCCAGCCGGGGGACACCGCTCCCCCGGACATCGGGCACGAGTTCCTGCCGTTCCTCACGATCCGGGAGAGCCGGGCCCCGGTGATCGCGGCGGTCAACGGCATCTGCCAGGCCGGAGGCCTGCTGATCGCGATGATGGCCGACATCGCCGTCGCCAGTGACCGGGCCACCTTCCGGGTACCGGAGCTGCTGCGGGGCATCCCCGACGCCACGTTCGCCGCGGCGCTGCCCGCCCACGTGGGCCTCGCGGTGGCCCGTGACCTGATGCTCTCGGCGCGCCGCTTCGACGCGGCCGAGGCACAGCGCCTGGGCGTCGTCGCGCGCGTCGTCCCCCACGAGACGCTCCGCGAGGCGGCGCTGGAGGCGGCGCGCGAGGTCCTGCGCACCCCGCCGATGGCCCGGATGCACGTCAAGCGCATGCTCAACGAGCGCTACGGGTTCTTCGACTACCAGACGATGTTCTGGGCGCTCGAGGAATCACCCGAACCCCGGGAAGGGATGCGGGCGTTCATGGAGAAACGCGATCCGAACTGGGTGCCCCGGGACCTGCCGAACGGCGGTCGGTGATCTTGGCGGCGAGCGATCGGTCCACGGAGTCATCGGGAGGGTTCATGTCCGGGCAGCGCAGGGGAACCGCGATCGCCATGACCGAGGGAGAGAGGGACGCCTTCCTGCGGTCGCAGCCGCTCTGCCGGGTCGCGACGGTCGGCCCGAGCGGGCGCCCACACACCAGCGCCCTGTGGTTCGTATGGGACGGGACCGCACTGTGGCTCAACTCCCTCACCCGCAGTCAGCGTTGGGCCGACCTCGAACGTGATCCGCGGATCAGCGTGATCGTCGACGACGGAGGCGCGGACTTCCTGCGCCTGCGCGGGATCGAGCTTCAGGGGAGCGCCGAGGTCGTCGGTGAAGCGCCGCGCAAGGGCGCTCCCCTGGATGAACTCACCGTCCCCGAGAGGCTCTTCGGGGAGAAATACATGGGTGGCGAGTTCCGCTACGACGGCCGGCACGGTTGGCTGCGCGTCCGCCCGGAGAAGATCGCGAGCTGGGACTTCGGCAAGCTGTCTCAGCGCACGTGACCCGGCGCCGCGTCAGGCCACGTAGCCGCCGTCGACCGGCAACGCCACCCCGGTGACGAACGACGCCTCGTCGCTCGCGAGGAAGAGCACCGCTGCGGCCAGCTCGGACGGCAGACCCCAGCGGTGCATGGGCTGGACCTTCATGACCGCGTCGGCCGGCGGTACGGGGGTCTCCTTCGTCGCACCGGCCAGTGCCGTCCACGTCATGCCGGGGCAGACGGCGTTGACGCGTATGCCCTGCGTCGCGTAGTCGAGAGCCGCGGACTTCGTCATCTGGACGACCCCGCCCTTGGCCGCGGCGTAGAGGGAGTGCTTCTTCCAGCCGACGAGGGCGGCGGACGAGGCGGTGTTCACCACGGATCCGCCGCCGGTGCGCAGCATGGCGGCGATCCCGTACTTCATGCCGAGGAAGACACCCTTGAGGTTGACCGCGATGACATCGTCGAAGGTGGCCTCCTCCTGTTCCACGAGCGGCTTGCGGGGGCCGCCGAAGCCGGCGTTGTTGAACAGCACGTCCAGCCGGCCGAAGTGGCTCTCCGCCGTACCGATCATTCGCCGTACGTCGGCCGCGACCGACACGTCGACGTCGACGGCCAGGGCGGCGTCACCGATCTCCTTGGCCACGGCGTGCTGTTCACCGCTGCGGTCGGCGCAGACGACCTTGGCACCCTCCTCGGCGAACAGCACGGCTGTCGCCCTGCCGATCCCCGATCCGGCGCCGGTGACGACGGCGACCTTCCCGGCGAGACGGCCCACGGCATCGGTCATGGATTCTCAGCTCCTTGCGGTGATCACGTGATCATGTCGGCGTGTGGGTCGTGGTGCGGTGCCCGACCTGCGCCGCGAGCTCCGGGTCGTGTTCCGCGAGGAGCTGACGGACGCGGACCTCGGCGAGCGGCCCCAGGGTGTCGTAGATCTGGACGAACACGGCGCGCGCCGCACGGGCGGGCCACCCGTCGGGGAGCAGGTTGGCCGGCAGTTCGGGATCGATGCCGACCATCTCGCGCCAGACGTCCTTGACCGTGGTGCGGGCCACCAGCGCTTCGGCGGAACCCACCTGCCCGCCGGTGACCCGGGCGAGCAGGGGGGTGTACTCGGTGATGAAGTCCTGGTACGCGGCCTGGATGGCGTCGAGGTCCCAGGCTCCCAACGGGTCGCCGTCGCCCTGCGCGTGGGTGAGCGTGGAGCGCAGCACCGTGGCACTGCGCACCCCGACGCTCTGAAGGATTTCGACGGTCTGCTCGTGATCGGCGTGGGGCGACATCCACACCCCGTCGTACACGGCGGCGTACCCGAGGAAGCCGAGGCGTCGGCGGATGGCGTGCCGTACCTCGCGCTGGTCGTCGGGGACGGAGAAGACGACCGTGGTCCACAGGCCGTCCCAGGGCCGGTCGGCCGCCCCGAAGTCCACCACGCGGCGCTGCGTCTGCTCCAGTGCGCGCGCGGCGCCCGGCATCATCCGGTAGAAGGTCCGGCGTCCTTCCTTGCGCGCATCGAGGACTCCGCGGCGCGCCAGCCTGCCGATGGCCGCGCGGGCGCTGACCGGCGTGATGCCGAAGTCGCCGAGCAGCGCGACGAGGGCGGCCGAGGGCAGGGAGTCGTCGGTGGCGAACCAGTAGTCGGTGAACAACCCGAGGATCAGGTGCTGCGGGTTGGCGCCGGTCTGGGACCGCGGCAGATCGATGTCGGCGAGGGTCTGGGCATTCATCAGCGTGAGGGTACTGGCAGGCCGACGGCGATCGGGCGGTGCTCCCCTCCGTGCCCTCGCCTCCTCATACGGCCGGCTCGACGAGCGTGTCGAAGAAGGCCGCGCCCGCGTCCGGGATGCGCGGCTGCTCGAAGACGTTCACCGCGTACGAGACGATGATCATCGAGTAGAGCAGGCGCAACAGTCGCAGTTCCGGCTCCGGGAGGGCGTTCAGGTCCATGGCGTCGAGGTGGGTGATCGCCTCCTCGGCCCGCGGGGCGATCGCGTAGTAGAACGCGCCGAGCTCCTCCATCGTCTTCGACAGGCGCATGGCGTACCTCTCCTGGCGGGTCGGCCGGGCCCAGTCGGCGAGGTACGGTTCGAGCTCGGCGAACCCTTCGGGGAGCTGCTGGGTCGTCGTGGTCATCGGCCTTCGCCCTTCTCGGTCCCCGGCCGGTGCGCGGCCACGGTGTCGCGGACGGTCTTGTGGAAGTGCCGGATGAGCAGTTCCTGGTCGCTGAGGTGGAACTGCCGGTTGGCTCGGCTCGCCAGGCCGGAGTGCGTGGCCTCGATCGTGTTCACGTCCTGCATGGCGAACTCGATGGTGCTGTCCACGACGAGTTCCTGCGCCAGCCGGTCCTGCGCGTTGCGGGGCGGGGCGAAGTACAGGTCGATGTCGTAGATGTGCGAGTCGACGCTCTCGGGCCAGTACGTGTACGTGATGTAGAAGCCGCGGGCCCAGATCTGCACGGAGAGGTTGGGGAACAGCCAGAACTGGTCGTTGCCCCACGAGCGGATGTTCCCCTTGTTCAGGAACTCGGGGAGCGGCCCCAGGTCGGGTACGTCGTCGGGTCCGAAGAGTCCGGCGCGAAAGAGGCGGTAGACCCACTTCTGGTCGTTGGACGCGGGACCGAGGGCGCCCGGCTCACGGGGCGGCAGCGGGGGCGGCCCGGGCACCGAGGTGAGCATGTGCGGGGTGAACAGGTCGTAGTGGTAGGCGTCCACGGGCGGCACGAGTTTCTCGGCCTTGGAGACGTCCTTGTCGATGAAGCGGGCGTGCACGTACGGCGGGTGGTACCACTCGCACACCGAGTCCACTGCGAGCTTCCAGTTGCCGCGGATGTGCGCGCGGAAGCCGTAGCGCTGGGTCAGCTTCTCGAAGGGGTACTCCTCCAGTTCGAGGAGGCGCTCGCCGAGATAGCTGCGCAGCGGGACCGGGTCCTCGGCGAGGTTGACGAAGACGAACCCGGCGAACTCCTCGCAGTGCACCGGGGGCATCCGCAAGCGCTTCTTGTCCAGGTCGAAGAACTCCTGCTCGTTCGTGACGTGCGTGACCTGGCCGTCGAGCCCGTAACGCCAGCCGTGGTACTTGCAGTGGAACTGCCGGCACAGCCCGGAGCTCTCCTCCTGGGGGTGCTCCTGCCAGACGACCTTGTTCCCGCGGTGCGCACAGACGTTGTGGAACGCGTGCACCTGGTCGTCGGCGCCGCGGGTGACCACGATCGACGCCAGATTTCCCGGGAGTTCGCGGGTGAAGTACGCGCCGCGCCGGTTGAGCTGTTCCGAGCGGCCGACGTACAGCCAGGACCGCCGGAAGACCGCCTCGCGCTCCGCCTCGAAGAACTCCGGCGATATGCAGTCGTCGTACGAGACGGGGTCGGTTCCGAGATCCGGGTAGTGCGGCGTGAACTTGCCCTTGCCGGTGGCCAGCCGTTCCTGAAGCTCCGTCATGAGCTGCTTCCTCTCCTCACCATGGCTCGATAGTAGACAGACTCAATCCATTGCGCCATATAACTGTTTCCTATTGTCGACCCGTTCAGGTCCACGGATCGTCGTCCCACGCCCGGTCCAGGGGCTCCATGCCGCCCCCGAAGGGGAAGAACTCCTGCTGGGCGTAGGTCTCGCGGCCGAGGCCGTGGCCGAGCTCGTCGAGGAAGGCGCGCTTGAGGTTCTGGGTGAACAACTGCCGCGTGTAGCGCAGGACCAGGTAGGGACGCTTCGCGAGCTCTCGGGCCAGTTCCCAGGCCCGGTCGAGAACCGCGTCCTTGGCGTGCACCTCGGCGACGGCGCCCCAGTCGAGGGCCTCCTGGGCCGAGAGCTTCTTGCCGGTCAGGAGCAGGTAGCGGGCGCGGTTGTGGCCGACCAGGAACGGCCAGATCACATGCTGTCCGTCGCCGGGCACCTGGCCGCGCGGAAAGTGGGACACATCCTGGAAGTACGCGTCCTGCGAGGCCAGCACGATGTCGCCCATCAGCGGGACTTCCGAGTGGATGTTGCAGGGGCCGTTCACCACGCTGATCATGGGCACGTCGACGTCGAGGACGTTCCACATGAGGTTGCGGTTGTACCAGGCCTTCTCGTCCAGCTTGCGCAGGCCGCGGACTCCCGGCATCGCGTCGTACATCGGCCTCTCGGGGAGTTCGCCGTTGGGCAGCCGCCCCCAGTTCGCGTTGTAGTTCTCCCCGGTGCCGGTATGGATGAGCACCTTGATCTCCCGGTCGCCCGCCACATCGGCGAAGGCGTCCGCCATGTCGTCGTGCGCCTTCCAGTCCCACACCAGGCTTCCGCCGTCGGTGTGGCACTGCATGAGCAGGATCCCCTCCTCGCTCAGCTCGAAGCGGTAGTTGCGGTACCGGTCCTGGTACTCGGCGAAGCGTGCGCGCCTGACCATGTGCCCTCCCTCTCCCGCCGCATCCGATCCGTCGAGCCCGTCCAGCTGGTCCTCGCAGGGGCATGGCGCGGCAAGTACACAACAGTTATCGTTCGATGCGTGACAAGTGTGCAGCCATTTAGGTTCGCCGTCCAGGCGACCAGGGCAACCTCTGCGAAGGAATGGCGCGAGACCGCGCGCTCGGTGCAGGACCTCGGTTACAGCACGCTCTTCCTGGCCGACCACTACCTCGGCCCGGGTCCGGCCCAGCGCGAGGCCCGCTGGCCCGCGCAGCACCTGGCGCCCGTCGCCGCGATGGCCACGGCCGCCGCCGTGACGGACACGCTCCGGGTCGGATGCCGGGTGTTCTGCGTCGACTACCACGTCCCCGGAGTCCTCGCGAAGGAGGCCGCGACGCTCGACCTGCTCTCCGACGGGCGGCTGGAGTTCGGCATCGGCGCGGGCTGGAGCGAGCCCGAATACCGCGCCATGGGCCTGCCGTTCGCACCGGCCGGCCGCCGCGTCGACAAGCTGTGCGAAGTCGTCGCGCTGCTCAAGGCACAGTGGAGCGGCGAACCCCTGGACCTGCGGGGCGAGTACGTGACCGCGGTCGACCACGCGGGCCTGCCGCTGCCCGTGCAGCGCCCGGGTCCCCCGATCATGATCGGGGGCTCCCGGCGCCGCGTCCTGTCGTTCGCCGCACGGGAAGCGGACATCGTGAGCCTCGCGAACGTGCCCTTCGACGCCCGCAACGACGCCGGTCGCACGCCGCAGGAGGAGGCCGCTCACCGGTACGGCCTGGTCCGGGATGCGGCGGGCGGGCGCATCGGAGGGCTGGAGATCGAGAGCTCTCCGTTCTTCGCCAGGCTCACCGACGACCCCGCCTCCGCCGCCGACCGCGTGGCCCGGACGCTGGGCGTACCGGCCGACGGCCTGCTCGACCACCCGAACGTGCTGATCGGCGAGGAGGACGAGATCGTCGATCGGCTACAGGAACGGCGCGCGCGCTTCGGGGCGAACTACATCACCGTGCAACAGAACGAGGCGGAGCGCTTCGCACCCGTCGTCGCTCGCCTGACAGGGCACTGACGACGGGGCCTGCAGAACCAGGGGCATTCAGAGACCGAACCACCGAGAAGAGGTCGGATGACCGAAGAACCCACACCCCGGCACGGCCCTCTGCACGGACTGCGCGTCGTGGAGATCGCCACGCTCGCCGCCGGCCCGACCGTGGCGACGACACTCGGCGAGTTCGGCGCGGAGGTCATCAAGGTCGAACAGCCCGGCTCGGGCGACCCCATGCGCACCTGGGGCGACCGGCGGGACGGCATCGGACTGCTGTGGAAGAGCATCGGCCGCAACAAGCGGTTCATCACGCTCGACCTGCACACCCCCGCGGGCCAGGCCCTCCTGCACCGCCTCCTGGACGTGAGTGACGTGTTCGTGGCCGGCAACCGGCCCAGTGCGCTGGCACGTTGGGGACTCGACTACGAGTCCGTCCACGCGGCGCACCCGCACGTCGTGATGGTCCATGTCACCGGCTACGGCCGCGGCGGCCCGAAGAGCGACCGTCCCGGCTACGGCACGCTCGCGGAGGCCATGAGCGGCTTCGCCCACCAGACGGGCGAGCCCGACGGGCCGCCCACCCTGCCACCGTTCATGCTCGCCGACGGTGTCGCCGGCCTCGCGGCGACGTACGCCGTCATGATGGCGCTCTACCACCGTGACGTGCACGGCGCGGACGGTCAGCTGGTCGACGTCAGCCTCGTCGAGCCGCTCACCCGGCTCCTTGAATCGGCGACCTTGTCCTACGACCAACTCGGCACGGTCAAGGGCAGGTCGGGCAACATGCTGCCGGCCAGCGCGCCGCGGAACACCTACCGCACCGCCGACGGCCGGTGGCTCGCCGTCTCCAGCGCCTCGCCCAGCATCGCCGCGCGCGTCTTCCGCGCCGTCGGCCGCGAGGACATGGCGCAGAACCCCGACTACGTCGACCCGGTCCGCCGCCAGGAGAGGGCGGCCGAGGTCGACCAGGCCGTGGCCGACTGGGTCGGTCGCCACACCCTGGACGAGGCCATGACCTCCTTCGACGCGGCCGAGGCGGCCGCCGCTCCCGTGTACGACGCCCCGGCCCTGCTCGCGGACGAGCACCTGCGCGCCCGCGGGACGTTCCGCCGCGTACCCGACCCGGACTTCGGCCACGTCACCGTCCAGGCTCCCGTGGCGCGACTGAGCGAGACACCCGGACGGGTCGACCATCTCGCGCGCGGGCTCGGCGCCGACAACGACGCCGTGTACGGCGGGCTGCTCGGGCTCGCCCCGGACAAGCTCGACGACCTGCGCGCCGAAGGGACGATCTGATGGGGACGACGCGATGGGGGACGACGCGATGAGTACGCGACGACCGCGCCGCTCCGAACTGGCCACCCCGGCGAGCAGCGAGCGCATGTGCGCGAAAGCGCCGTCCTCCGGCGCCGACCTGGTCTTCCTCGACCTGGAGGACGCGTGTGCCCCCTCCGTCAAGGAATCCGCGCGCTCGCTGGCCGTCGATGCCCTGACGGGCCAGGACTGGGGCTCCACGCTGCGGGCCGTCCGCATCAACGGCCTGGACACACCTTGGTGCCACGACGACATCATCGAAGTGGTCACGGGCGCGCGGGAGGCACTGGACGTCGTGATCGTCCCGAAGGTGCGCGGCGCACGCGACGTCTGGTGGGTCGACGTCCTCCTCTCCCAACTGGAGCAGAAGCTGCGGCTGACCCGGCGGATCGCGCTGGAGGTGCTGATCGAGGACGCGGAGGGGCTCGCGAACGCCCTCGAGATCGCCCGGGCCAGCTCACGTCTGGAGGCGCTCATCTTCGGCGCGGGCGATCTGTCGGTCTCGCTGCAGGCTCGGGTCGACGGCAACTTCGACCCGCTCGGGCCCTATCCCGGCGACTTCTGGCACTTCGCGCGGGCGCAGGTCCTCACCGCGGCCCGGGCCACCGGCCTCGCCGCGGTCGACGCCCCGTTTCCCGCATACGGAGACCCTGATGCCTACCGCGCGTCCGCCGCGCAGGCCGCCCTGCTCGGCTTCGACGGCAAGTGGGCCATCCACCCCAGCCAGGTCCCCCTCGCGAACGACGTGTTCACGCCCACGAAGGAGGAGGTCGCGGCGGCCGAGGACGTCATCGCGCGCTACCGCCGCGCCGAGGCCGAAGGCACGGGCGCCATCGGCCACGACGGCCGGCTCGTGGACGCGGCGCACATCCGCCTGGCCACCAACGTGCTCGCCAGAGCGGCGCACGGTGCGCCGCCGAAACGGCGTACAGATCAGACCAGTTGAGCCGAGAAGAACCTCATAGCCGTTACAGGAGAACACGATTCTGCTAGCGTCGGATCCCGTCACCGCCGAGCGACGCAGGGAGCACGCATGCGCATAGCGAACGACCAGGTCGCCGTCGTCACGGGCGGGGCCAGCGGCATCGGCTACGGCCTCGCCGAGGCCCTCGCCGCTCGCGGCGTACGGCTGGTCATCTCCGATGTCCGCGAGGAGGGACTCGCCAAGGCCAAGGCGTCGCTGACCGCCGCGGGCGCCGATGTCACGGCCGAGGTGGCGGACGTCGGCGACGAGGCGTCGGTGCGCGCGCTCGCCGACCGGACGCTGTCCGTGTACGGGCGCGTCGACCTGGTCTGCAACAACGCCGGTGTCGCGTCGCCCGCCGCACCCCTGTGGGAACAGGAAGCGCGCACCTGGGAGTTACTGATCCGCGTCAAAGTGCTCGGCGTCGTCCACGGCGTCAGGGCCTTCGCTCCCCTGCTCGTCGAACGGGGCGCGGGCCACTTCCTCAACACCGCCTCCTCCGGCGGCCTCGCCCCGCTGCCCGACCGCACGCCCTACACCACCACCATGCACGCGGTCGTCGGCCTGACCGAGACACTCGACGCGGAGCTCAAGCGCGTCGCGCCCACGCTGGGCGCGACCGTGCTCTGCCCTGGCCTCGTCGACACACCGCTCGGCCAGAACTCCGAAGCACTGGGCGCACTTCGGCTGCCGCCCGGCACCCCCGCCTCGATGCGGAGCTTCGCCGCGAGCCGCGGCGGCATCCTGTCGCCGCGCGAGGTCGCGGAGGCGGCGCTCGACGCCATCGAGGCCGACCGGGTCCATGTCGCCCCCGGCGGGGGCGTCGCCGAGCGGGCGCGGGCCCGGGTCGAGGCCCTGCTCTCCGACATCGCGACCGGCTGAACCGGCTCCGTCCGCCGCCGACGGGGCCACCCCGGCACGCGTGAGACAGGGCAGCCGTCCAGTTTCATGACACGGCCCCGCGTCAGTCCGAGTCCGGTCGGGAGGCGTCCGGCCCCGTACCCAGCAGCACGGACAGCACGTCCCGCACGACGCCGGGATACGGGCCGCCGTCCTGATCGACGAGCCACTGCTGGTGGACACCCTCCACCACGGCCAGGAGCGCGGTCGCCGCGGCCTCGGCCGTCAGCCCGCTCGGCAACCGCTCGCCGCCCATCTCGGTGAGGCTGCGGGTGAGGAGGTCCTGGAGGGCACGACGCCGCTCGCGCGCGTAGCCACGGGCGGGTTCGAGGCCGATGGCCGCCTCCGCGATCATGACGCTGTGCGCCCGGGCGAGCGAGGGGTGGCGCTGATCGAAGGCGACGGCCTGGGCGAACCGGGCGGGCATCCTCGCGTACTCACCGTCGCCGCCGCCTTGGCGCCGGTTGAGCTCGTCGCGGAAGTCGAGCAGGGCGGTCAGCAGTCGCTTCTTGCTGCGGTAGTGACGCAGGACGTCCTGCCTGGTCACTCCCGCCCGGTCGGCGACGGCGCCGATGGAGGTGCCGCGGTAGCCGCGCTCCGCGAAGACCTCCACCGCGGCCTGCAGGATCTGCTCGCGCCCCGCCGGTCCCATGGCCTCGCCCCTTCCGCCCCGCGACCTTGCCTCCTCACCCTACGTACGGGCCCGGCGCCAGAGGGAGGGGCCTGCGCGCACCAAACCCCGCGGCCGCCTCGTCACTCGCCTCGCCGACCGCTCCACGAGGTTCCACGAAGATCGATGAGAATCCCATTTACGCTAAACGGTAAGGGCATTGACACCTGTCCGGGTGGCCCATAGCGTGAGCGGCGCGCAGATCGCAGCCGCTCCGCGGCCGACGGCGCGCCTTCTGATGAGGACTTCTGGTGAGGAGGTTCCATGGGCGGCGAGGCAAGCCCCGTCCTGACCGTGACCGCCGACAAGGACGTTCGGGTCGTCACGCTGAACCGGCCGGACCAACTCAATGGTGTCTCGGCGGAGTTGCACCGACGGCTCGCCGAGGTCTGGGACGACATCGCGGCGGACGAGGACGCGCGGGCGGTGGTGCTCACCGGCGCGGGCCGGGCGTTCAGCGCCGGCGGTGACTTCGGGCATCTGCTGCGTCACCACAGCGACGCGGAGCTGCGGGAGCGTTCGATCCGGCTCGACCGGGCCATCCAGACGGCGATGATCCGCTTTCCCCTGCCGGTGATCGCAGCGGTCAACGGGCCTGCGGTAGGCCTGGGTTGTTCACTCGCGCTCGGCTGCGATCTGGTCTTGATGGCCGATGACGCCTACCTCGCCGACCCGCATGTGTCGGTCGGCCTGGTCGCCGGAGACGGCGGGGTCACGCTCTGGCCGCTGCTGACGAGTCTGCTGCGGGCCAAGGAGTACCTGTTCACCGGGGACCGCATTCCGGCGTCGACGGCGGTGGAACTCGGGCTCGCCAACCGTGTCGTGCCCGCCGCCGACCTCACCGACCAGGCGCTCGCCCTGGCGCACCGGCTCGCGGCCCAGCCCGCGCAGGCGCTGCGCGCCACCAAGGCGGCCCTCGCGGTGGTCGTGGAGCAGGTGTCGCGCGGCGGCATGGAGGCGGCACTGATGGCGGAGAAGTCCACCATGACGAGCCCCGACTACCTGCGGATCGTCACCGCGCTCGCCGAGGGCGGCTCGCGGCGCGGCTCCCGCGCCGAGCCGGAGGAGTGAGCGTGGAGGCGGAGGAGTTCCGGCTGGTCCGCGAGGCACTGGGGGCCTTCGCCGCCGACCACCGGTGCGCTTCGGCAAAGGCGGCCCCGGCGCAGCGAGCGGCGGCCCAGAAGGCGCTCGACGGACTCGGACTCTCCGAACTGCGGCGCACGGTGGAGCCGTTGGCGTCGGCCCAGGAGTGCGCACTGCTCGCAGAGGAGTACGGGCGGCATCCGCTGGCGACCTCGTTTCTCGGTACGGTGCTGCTCGCCCCCGAGGTACTACGCCTGCTCGAGGCGGGTGGCCAGAGCCTGCCGTACGAGGGCACTTCGACCATCGCACTCGGCCGCGACCTGCGGTTCGCCACCGGGGACGGGGAGCGGGTGGCCTGGGACGCCGAAGGGGCGGACGGCGCGCTGTGCGTCGAAGGCGACGGCTCCGTGCGTGTCCTCGCGCTCGGAGACGCCGCCCCCACCACGGATCTGCTGCGCACGGTCCGCGTGGCCCGAACGCACGACGCTCGCGCCATCGGCCGACTGGACCGGCAAGGTCAACGGGCGTGGCAAGCGTGGGCATTGGTGATGGTCAGCAGTGAACTCGTCGGTGCGGCGGGCTCGTTCGTCGAGCAGGCCACGGCATACGCCGGCGATCGCGTCCAGTACGGACGGCCGATCGGTTCCTATCAGGCGGTGCAGCATCTGCTGGCCGACGCCACGGTGGCCGTGGAGGCCTGTGCCTCCGCCACACGGTACGCGGCCTGGTGTCTCGACCACGCGGATCCGGACGCCGCCCTCACCGCGGCCCGCGTCGCCAAGGCCGAGGTCGACGTGTCCGCCCTGGAGGCGGTGTACGCGGGGATGCAGGTGTTCGGCGGCATCGCGCAGACCTGGGAACACATCGCGCACCTGTATCTGCGCCGGGTCCGTGTCGGCGCCACTCTCCTGACCGGCACGGCTCAACTGCTGACCGCGCTCGCGCTGCCGGATTCCGAGCCCCTGGAGACGCCGTGACCGACCACGACCTGCCGCTGGACTTCGGCGATCCGGCGGGCCTCGAAGCGCTTCGCAAGGAACTGCGCGCCTGGCTCGCAGCTCATCCGCTGCCGAAGCGGCGGCCGGACGAGGCACCGGCCGAGTTCCTGCACCGCTGGCACCGCCGGCTGTACTCCGGCGGCTGGGTGGGCCTGGACGTGCCCGAGGAATACGGCGGCCGGGGCCTGACCGCCCTGCATCAGGTGGCGGTCAGCGATGAACTGGGCGCCTGCCGCGCACCCGGCGTGCCCCGGATCGGCTATCTCGCCCACGCCCTCCTCGAGTTCGCCTCACAGGAGCAGCGGGCCCGGCTCCTGCCTCGCATGCTCGCCGGCGACGACGTGTGGTGCCAGGGGTTCAGCGAGCCCGGCGCGGGATCGGACCTCGCGGGCATGAGCACGTACGCGCGACGCAGCGACGACGGCGGGCACTACCTCGTCAACGGGCAGAAACTGTGGACCAGTTACGCCCAGTACTCCGACTACTGCCTGCTTCTCGCGCGCACCGACCGCCAAGCCCCCGCGCACTCCTCGATCACCGCGTTCGCGCTGCCGCTCGACCGGGCCGGGGTGACCGTACGCCCCCTCAAAGCCGCCAACCGGGACGACGAGTTCTGCGAACTCTTCCTCGACGACGTCCGTATCGAGACGGCCGAGCGGATCGGCGCCGAAGGCGACGGCTGGTCGCTCGCCATGACCACCGTCAACTATGAGCGCAACGCCCTCGACACCGGCCATCTCTCCAAGTACGGGCTGCTGTTGGAACGGCTGCGCCAAGAGTTGCGCGAACGGGGCGACGGGATGCCCGACGGGCTGGTCACCGCCGTGGGGCGCTGCGTCGTCGACTACCAGGTGCTCGTCGCGCACGCCCGCCGCCGGACGGCCGAGCGGCTCGCGGGGCGCGTGGCCGGTCCCGAGTCGTCCATCGACAAGCTGCTCATGACACGCGCCGAGCAGCGGCTGTACGAGACGGCCCTGCAGGTCCTGCCGGACGAACTGGGCCGGGACGGCGGGGCGGTGTACGGGGAGTACCTCTACTCCCGCGCGGCGTCGGTGTACGGCGGCACCTCCCAGATCCAGCGGAACATCATCGCCAAGCGGCTGCTGCGGTTGCCGTCGGCGTCGTGAACGGAGCCGTGATGCGCTACGACCAGGAATACCTGAGCATTCCGAACGTCGTCCGCCGGGCCGCCGAGCGGTACGGTGACGCGCCGGCGCTGGTCGTCGGCGAGGTCCGGTGGAGTTTCCGGGACCTCGAGCGGCAGATGATCCAGGGCGTGCGGGCCGCGCTCGCGCTCGGCATCCGTCCCGGTGACAGGGTGGGCATCTGCGCCCCCAACTCGGCCGAGTGGATCGTCGCGGCCCTCGGTGTTCAGGGAGCGGGCGGCATCGTCGTCCCCCTCAACACCCGCTTCAAGGCCGCCGAACTCGCTTACATCCTCCGCAAGTCGGGCGCGAAGGCCCTGCTCGCGGCACCCTTCCTCGGTACGGACTACGTCGCCGAACTACGCAAGCACGACCCGGAGTTGCCCGCCCTGCGCACCAGCGTCTCCATCCTCGGCCCGCGCGGCGAGGCCGATCTCACCTGGCCCGACTTCCTGGCTCGCGGAGCTGCCGTGCCCGAGGGGGCGGCGCACGCCTCGATCGACCGGGTGGCGCCGGACGACGTGTCCGACGTGATGTTCACCTCCGGTACGACGGGTCATCCCAAGGGCGTGATCCTCACGCACGGTCAGTCGCTGCGCGCGTACGGCTGGATGGCCGAGGAGTACACGTTCCGCGCCGGCGACGTCTTCCTGGTCATCCCGCCGTTCTTCCACTGCTTCGGCTACAAGGCGGGCTGGCTCGCCTCGTTCCTGCACGGGGTGACGGTGATTCCGATGCCGGTCTTCGACGCGGCACGCGCACTGGAAATCATCGACAGGGAGAAGGTCAGCATCCTGCTCGGCCCGCCCACCATCTTCCAGGACCTGATCAACCTGCCGAGCCGCTCCCGGTACGACACTTCGTCCCTGCGCGTCTCCATGACCGGCGGGACGACCATCCCGGAGCAGCTCATCCGGGCCATGCGGGACGAGTTGTCGTTCGACGTCGTGATGAGCGCGTACGGGCTGACCGAGTCGACGGCGCTGGCGACCACGACGCGGCTCGGGGACGGCCCCGAGACCGTGGCCCGTACGACGGGTCGCTCGATTCCCGACGTGGAGGTACGTGTCGTCGACGGCCAGGGACGCCCCCTGCCCGGCGGGGAGGCGGGTGAGATCCAGGTGCGCGGCTTCAATGTCACGCGTGGCTACTGGGAGGAGCCCGGGGCAACGGCAGCGGCCATCGACGTGGACGGCTGGCTGCGCACCGGTGATGTCGGGGTCCTCGACACCGACGGCAACCTGGCGGTCGTCGACCGGAAGAAGGACATGTTCATCGTCGGCGGGTTCAACGCCTACCCGGCCGAGATCGAACGGCTGCTCCTCGGATACGCGCCGGTCGCCGAGGCCTCCGTGATCGGCGTGCCCGACGAGCGCCTCGGCGAGGTCGGCTGCGCCTATCTGGTGCTGCGGCCGGGCGAGAGCGCCACGGGCGCGGACGTGATCGCGTGGGCGCGCGCCAGCATGGCCAACTTCAAGGTGCCGCGGCATGTCCGCTTCGTCGACGAGTTGCCGCGCAACGCCAGCCGCAAGGTGCTCAAGGACGAGCTGCGAACCCGCTTCCGGGAGGACGCGTGAGGGGTTCGGGCCCCCTGGCGGGGGTCACCGTCGTCTCGGTCGAGCAGGCGGTGTCGGCGCCGCTGTGCACCCGGGCACTGGGCGACCTGGGCGCCCGGGTCATCAAGGTGGAGGCGCCCGGTGGCGACTTCACCCGGTACTACGACGACGTGGTGCACGGACTCGCCGCACACTTCGTGTGGGTGAACCGCGGAAAGGAATCGCTGGTCCTCGACCTCAAGTCGCCGCATGGCTCGCGCGCGCTGCACCGCCTCCTCGAGCGGGCCGACGTGTTCGTGTCGAACCTGGCGCCGGGCGCTGCGGCCAAACTCGGCATCTCCGCCGACGACCTGACGGCACGGCACCCCGATCTGATCACCATGGAGATCGACGGCTACGGACCCGGCGGCCCCCTCTCCCACAAGCGGGCCTACGACCTGCTCGTCCAGGCGGAGGCAGGCGCGTGCGCGATCACGGGCCGGCCCGGCGAACCGGCGAAGCCCGGTCCGCCCATGGCCGACGTGTGCACCGGCTTGTACGCGGCCCTGTCGATCACCGCGCTGCTCGCCGAGCGCGGACGGTCCACGGCCCGCTACTCCCCCGCCATGGCGTCGGTGAGCATGTTCGACACGATGACCGAGCTGATGGGGTACGCGCTCACCTACACCCGGCACACCGGCGTCGACCAGCAGCCCGCAGGCATGGGCTCCCCGGCGGTGGCCCCGTACGGGGCGTACCCGACGGCCGACGGCCACACCGTGGTGCTCGGCACGACCAACGACCGGGAGTGGCGGCGCTACGCCCGCGACCTGCTCGGCCGCCCCGACCTGGCCGACGACACGGGCCTGGCCACGACGGCGGACCGGGTCGCCGCCCGCGAGCGCCTCGACGCGGAGATCGCCCGCTGGTGCGTCCGGCACACCCTGCGGGACATCCAGTCGGCGGCCGACGCGGCCGGCATCGGCAACGCGAAGCTGAACACGCCGAGCGAGGTGCTCGCGCACCCGCAGCACAAGGCCCGCGACCGCTGGCGTGAGATCGGCACTCCGGGCGGTCCGACCCTGGCGCCACTGCCGCCACCGGTCCTCAGCGGACGCCCGGCACCGATGGGCGACGTACCCGCCCTGGGCCAGCACACCGAGGCGATCCTGCGTGAACTCTGCCTCGATCAGCAGGAGTTGACCATCGAGACCGAGGAGAGGGCGAACAGTGACACGTGAAGCCGTGATCGTGGCGGCCGTCCGGACGCCGGTCGGCAAACGCAACGGCGCGCTGGCGGATGTCCACCCCGGCGACCTGTCCGCACATGTCCTGAACGAACTCGTGGCCCGCACCGGCATCGACCCGGCCGACGTCGAGGACGTGGTGTGGGGCTGCGTGTCGCAGATCGGCGACCAGTCGGGGAACATCGGGCGGTACGCGCTCCTCGCCGCGGGGTGGCCGGAGACGGTTCCGGCGACGACGGTGAACCGGGCCTGCGGCTCCAGCCAGCAGGCCCTGGACTTCGCCGCGCAGGCCGTGCTGTCGGGCCAGTACGACATGGTGGTGGCGGGCGGTGTGGAGGTGATGAGCCGGGTGCCGCTGGGTGCGGCCCGCACCGGCGGAGCACCGTGGTCGCCCAGCGTCCTGGAGCGCTACGACAACTTCTCCTTCAATCAGGGGATCTCGGCGGAGAAGATCGCACGGAAGTGGGGGTTCTCCCGGCTCCAGCTGGACGAATTCGCTTCGCTGTCCCACGAGCTGGCGGCCGCGGCGCAGGACGCGGGCGCGTTCGACGCCCAGCTCGCCCCGCTGCCCGGCCATCCGCTGCGGGCCGACGAGGGGGTGCGCCGCGGTACGACGCCCGAGAAGCTGGCCGGCCTGAAGCCGTCCTTCGAGGAGGACGGGGTGATCCACGCGGGCAACGCCTCGCAGATCTCCGACGGTGCGGCCGCCCTCCTCGTCACCACCCGGACGAAGGCCCGTGCCCTGGGCCTGAGCCCGCTGGCCCGCTACCGCGCGGGCGCGGTCACGGGCGCCGACCCGGTTCTGATGCTGACCGGCCCGATCCCCGCGACGGAACAGGTACTGCGCAAGGCCGGCCTCACCCTCGACGACATCGGCGTGTACGAGGTCAATGAGGCGTTCGCGTCGGTTCCCCTGGCATGGCTCGCGGAGACCGGCGCCGATCCGGTCCGGCTCAATCCGCTCGGCGGCGCGATCGCGCTCGGCCACCCACTCGGCGCGTCCGGCGCGGTCCTGATGACACGCCTCATCCACCACATGCGGGACCACGGCATCCGTTACGGCCTGCAGACCATGTGCGAGGGCGGCGGCACCGCCAACGCGACCGTTGTCGAACTCATCGACTAGTCAGGGGAGTTCAGGGTGCGCCGAGACATCTTCACCGCCGACCACGAGGCGTTCCGGGAACTGGTACGGGAGTTCGTCACACGTGAGGTCGTGCCGTCCTACGAGGAGTGGGAGCGGGCGGGCCGAATGCCCCGCCGCGTCTTCGAGCAGCTCGGCGACATCGGCGTGATGGGCCTGGCGCTCCCCGAGGAATACGGCGGTGCGGGCACCGACGACTACCGGTACAACGTGATCCTGCAGGAAGAGGCCTCGCGCGCCCTGGTCACGCTGGGCACGGTGCGCACCCAGCTCGACGTGATCCTGCCGTACTTCCTCACATACGCGAACAAGGAGCAGCGTGAGCGCTGGTTCCCCGAAATCGCCGCGGGCCGGCTGCTGACGGCGATCGCCATGACGGAGCCCGGCACCGGCTCCGATCTCGCGGGCATCCGCACCACGGCGGTGCGCGACGGCGACGAGTACGTTCTGAACGGGGCCAAGACGTTCATCACCGGCGGGCTCCTCGCCGATCTGGTGATCGTCGTCGCGCGTACGTCGTCGGATCCGGACAACCGCAGGGCGGGCCTGACGCTGCTGGTCGTCGAGGACGGCATGCCCGGCTTCACCAAGGGCCGGGAGCTCGACAAGATCGGCATCAGGGTTCAGGACACGGTGGAACTCGCCTTCGACGACGTGCGGGTGCCGGTGGCCAACCGGCTCGGCGAGGAGGGCGAGGCGTTCTCGTACCTGGGCCGGAATCTGCCGCAGGAGCGGATGACTGTCGCCGTCGGCTCGGTCGCCCAGTCCCGGGCGGCGCTCGACACGACGCTCGCGTACGTCAAGGACCGCAAGGTGTTCGGCAACTCGCTGGCCTCCTTCCAGAACACGAAGTTCGAACTCGCCGCGGTCGCCACGGAGGTGGAGGCCGCGCAGACGATGCTCGACCGTGCGGTCCAGGAACTGGTCGAGGGCAGCCTCTCGGGCGCGGACGCGGCGAAGGTAAAGCTGTTCTGCACCGAGGTGCAGGCCCGCTGCGTGGACCGTTGCCTGCAGCTCTTCGGCGGATACGGCTACATACGGGAGTACCCGATAGCCCGGCTGTACGCGGATGCCCGGATCACCAGGATCTACGCGGGAACGAGCGAGGTCATGAAGGTCATTGTGGCCAAGTCCCTTGGTTTGTAGCGGAGTTGAGAAGGAAGACGGGTTGGGGGCGGCGCCATGCGTGGCGCCGCCCCCACCCCGTTCGGCCCGGTAAAGCGGTCAACGAGGCACTACCTGGCCGTTCTCAGAGACCGCGACGCCGGAACCGGCCGCCCTCTCCTCGGTCAGCCGGTCCCCCAGGACGGACAGGTCGTGGGACTGACGCGCGAGCCAGAAACGCAGGAAGCCGGTGAGCGAGTAACGCAGGTACACCACGCCTCCCACCACCGCGCACACCACCCCGGTCAGGCCGATGGCGAGCGCGTCGCGCTGGGCGAGGGGGTTGTCGGTGGCATGGGTGAGAGGGTAGGCCAGGGCGCCCAGGACGAGGCCGGCCAGGAGCAGGATCCCTCCCGCGCGCAGCCACAGCACGTTGCGGGCGGCGGCAGGGTCGGGGATCTTCAGCGCGGCCAGGTCCCGGACGAACCGGTCGGCACGGGACGACGCCTGGGCGGCGGTGGTGTCGGGCGGTGGTGTCATGCGGCACTCCCCAGGTAGTAGGAGGACAGTTCGGCGTGCAGGGAGCTGTCGGGATGGCCCTGCCACTGGACACGGCCGCGTACGAGGACGGCCGCATGGTCGGCGATCTTGAGGACGGCGGTGGCGAACTGCTCGACGACGAGGACGGCGACACCCTGACGGGCGAGCTCGGCCACGTGCTCGTACAGCTCGGCCACGACCAGAGGGGCGAGGCCCATGGACAGCTCGTCGAGGAGGAGGACCGCTGGGTCGGTGGCGAGACCGCGAGCCAGGGCGAGCATCTGCTGCTCGCCTCCGGAGAGGGTTCCCGCCGCCTGACGGACCCGCCGACCGAGGACCGGGAAGCGGGCGTACGCGATCTCCTCTATCTCCGCCCGGTCACGGCCGGTGAACGTCATCATGCGCAGGTTGTCGCGCACGGAGAGGTTGGGGAAGACCCCGCGCCCCTCCGGGATGAGGCACACTCCGGCCCTGGCGAGGTCGCGCGCATGGGCGCCGGTGACGTCGCGGCCGCCGAGCAGGAGGTGTCCGGCGCTGGGCTGATGCGCTCCGGCGGCGACGTTCAGCGTCGTCGTCTTGCCCGCGCCGTTGGGTCCCAGGAGCGCGACCACCTGCCCCGCGGCAACAGTCAGGTCCACGCCGTGCAGGACCGTGATGCGATCGTACGCGGCCTGCACACCGCTCAGCTCGAGCAGCGGCTTCATGGTCTCCTCGGTCATGGCGCTCACACCTCCCCCAGATATGCGGCCAGGACCGTCTGGTCCTGCTGGATGTCCTCGGGCGGCCCACTGGCGACGATCTTGCCGAGGTCGAGGACGTACACCTGGTCGCAGACGCTCATGACCAGGCCCATGTCGTGCTCGACGAGGACTACCGCGCAGCCGTCGGCGGCGACGTCGCGCAGCAGCGCGGCGAAGCGCCGGGTCTCCTCGGCGTCCTGGCCCGCGGCGGGTTCGTCGAGCAGGAGGACTCGGGGCCGTCCGGCGAGGGCACGGCCGACCTCCAGGAGGCGGGCCGCGCCGGTGGGCAGTGCGTCGGCGGCTGTGTCGGCGTCGGCGGTCAGGCCGATGCGCTCCAGGATGCGGTCGGCGGTGCGGCCCGACTCTCTTCCGCGGGCGCCCAGTTCGGCGGCTACGAGGAGGTTGTCGCGGGCGCTGAGCCGCCCGAAGAGCTCAAGGCGCTGGAAGGTGCGGGCCATGCCGCGCCGGGCGCGCTGGGCCGGGGTGGCGCGGGTGATGTCGTCGCCGTCGAGAGTGACGGCGCCGGACTGGGGCCTGCGCAGCCCGGAGACGACGTCGAACAGGGTCGACTTCCCTGCCCCGTTGGGGCCGATCAGGCCGGTGATGTGCCCGGACTCGGCATCGAACCCGGCCTCGTCCAGGGCACGGTTGCCGCCGAAGACGACGGTCACTCCGCTAGCTCGCAGCGATGCCACGGGCGATCACCTCCCGGTCCCCGGCCTGCCAGGGGCGGCGTATCCCCCACCACTCGACGGGGTGGTCGAGCTCCAGACGCGGGCCGGACTGCCGCGCGGTGGCCCACACACGCAGCGCCGTCGCCGCCACGAGGACCGCGACCAGGAAGACCGCGCCGCCGATCAGGCCTGCCGCGTACAGGGCCCACAGCAGGGCGAGCACCGCCCCGGTGGCGGGGAACAGCTGCCGGTCGCGGGTGAGTGGAGTCCAGTCGGCGCGCATCCGGGGCACGATGCCGCTGGGACTGTGCGCGAGGCCCATGCCGGCGAGCGCGATCAGCAGGGTCGACACGTCCTGCGCCCAGTTGCCGAAGTGGCCGAGCAACTGGGGCGGCGCCACATAGGACAGGCCGGTGAACAAGCCGGTGCCGACCGCGCCGAGCCCGCCGATGACGGCGATCAGGAGCACGGGCAGATTCGCCACGAGGTTGAACTGCTCGGCGGTGATGGTGCGTTGCTGCATGCCGTAGAGCGCTCCGCCGAGCCCCGCGATGGCGGCGGACAGCGTGAACACGGCGACCTTCGCGCCCAGCGGCCGGCCGCCCAGCGTCGCGTACGCGGCCTCGCTGTCGCGCAGCGCGATCAGCGCGCGCCCGAACCTGCCGCGCCGCAGCCAGGCGATGGCGAGCGAGACGAGCGCGAGCACCACGGCGGAGAACAGCAGCAGTTCGGTGTCCGAGGTCAGCTGCCAGCCGAACAGATCGGGTCCGTGCACCTCCACGGACCCCTGGTCGAACAGAGCGACACGGATGCCCAACACCTCGAACGAGGGCATCGTGAACACCCACCGGTCCAGGACGACGGCGAACGCTGCGGTACCCAGGGCGAGGTAGATGCCGGACAGGCGCAGCGCGGGCACGGCGATGAGGGCGCCGACGGCGGCGGCGACCAGCACCGCGACCGGCAGCGCCCACAACTGGCCCTGCTCGCCGAGGTGGCCCCACACCACTGCCCCGATCCCCGCGATGCCCAGTTGGCACAACGAGATCTGCCCCGCGAACCCGGCCAGCGGCACATACGAGAGGGCGACAACCCCGAGCGCGAAGAGTGGCCCGTACGAGATGAGCTCCTCGCTGTCGAGGACGGTCGCCAGGAACACGGCGAACAGCAGAACGCACCCCGCGAAGACAAGCGTGCCGCGCGCGGTGGGCAGTGGCACCTGCACCAGGCGGCGCTCGCGGCCGCGCAGACGGCGGTGCGGGAAGACGATCAGTGCGAGGAAGAGCAACAGAGCGGGGGCGGCCAGGCGCAGGCCGGGCAGGTAGTCGTTCTGCGGGAGGTAGCCGGTGAGGTAGCTCTCCAGGCAGCCGACCACAAGCGCGCCGAGGAACGTGAGCGGGAGGCTGCGCAGCCGGCCGAAGACCGCGGCGGTGTACGCGGAGACGATCAGCAGGGACAGCTGCTGGGCGTCGAGGGCGACCATCGGCGCGATCAATATGCCACCGATGGCGGCGAGTTGGGTTCCCAGCACCCAGGCGAGCCGGGCCGCGCGCTGCGGTGACGCGCCGGCGAGTCCGGCGAGCGCGCGGTCGTCGACACAGGCCCGCATCTCGGTACCGGCGCGGGTACGGTTGAGCAGCACCCACAGCCCGGCGGCGACGAGGACGGCGACGGCCAGGGTGAGGGCCTGGTGCCAGGTGACGGCGGCCGGGCCGAGGTCGATCGCGGGTTCGTCGGCGAAGAAGGGGCGCAGCGGGCGCGCGGCGTTGGGGTCCCAGATCCAGCGGGCCAGCGCGATGCACCCGGTGAGCAGAGCCACGGCCATCACGAGCCGCTCCGCTTCCCCGAGCGACTGCACCGGGCGCATCAGGACCCGCTCCACGAGAAGTCCGAAGGCCGGTGCGAGCACCAGCAGGACGACGGCGAGGGCGAGCGGAACCGGCCACCCCCAGCCGAAGGCCAGCTGCCAGTAGGCGAACGCGGAGAGCATGCCGGCCGCGCCGTGCGCGAAGTTGAAGACGCCGGCGGTGGTGTAGGTCAGTACGAGGCCGCTGCCGACGACCGCATAGATCGCGGCGGTGGTCAGGCCGACGACACCGAAGGTCAGGAACTGTTCCATCAGGCGACCGTCCGGGGTCGCGGTCGGACGGGCCGTGCGCTGAACCCGGATGCGGATGACGACGGTGTCACGGGATTTCCTCCTCGGTACTCTCCCCGGCGCCTCCGCGTGAACGGGATGGTGTGGGCGCCTCCTAGGGGTGGAAACTAGCTTCTCGTTGTCGGAGAATCAACCATCCGGACACGGGAGGACGCTTATCGGCATGACGTTCGCAGCGACCCCCGCGACCACCGAACAAGAAGGGACGGCAACGCCGTTGACCGCACCGCACACGGACCAGGCCGGCCGCAGGTACGCGGACCTGGCCGACATCCAGCAGATGCTCGCCCGCTACGCCGTGGCCATGACGCAGGGCGACACGGATCGTGTCCTCGCCGCCTTCACCCCGGACGGCAGTTACAGCGCGTTCGGCGACACGTATCCGCTCGACGCGTTCCCGGCCCTGATCGCCGCCGCACCCAAGGGGCTGTTCATGACGGGGACGCCGGTCGTGGAGTTCGCCGAGGACGGGGAGACGGCCACCGGCACCCAGCCCCTGTGCTTCGTCGAGCACTCGGCCCACGACATGCGCATCGGCTACTACAACGACACCTACCGCCGCACCCCGGACGGCTGGCGCCTGCACACCCGCGCCATGACGTTCATCCGCCGCAGCGGCGCCCACGACTCGGGCCGTCCGCACGCCTTCGAGCGGACCCGCTCGTGAACATCGACACCTTCCGCACAGGGTTGCGCGCCTGGCTCGACGCGCACGACCTGACCCCCGCCCCCGGCGACCACTCGCTCGACGCCCAGGTCACCCAACTCGAACGGGTCCGCAGGGAGTTGTGGGACGCCGGGTGGATGCGGCACGGGTGGCCCGAAGCCGTCGGGGGGCTCGGCGGGCCGAGCGCGCTGCGGGCCGTCCTCGGCGAGGAGGTCGCCACCCGCGAACTCGCCGAGCCCGGCCTGTACTCGATGGTGGAGGTCCTCGTCCCCACCCTGATCTCGTACGCGCCCGCGGCTCTGGCAGCCGAGATGGTGCCGCGCCTGCTCGGCGGCCGGGAGCAGTGGTGCCAGGGATTCTCCGAGCCGGGCTCCGGCAGCGATCTGGCATCCCTGTCGACGCGGGCCGTGCGCGACGGCGACGACTGGGTGATCAGCGGCCAGAAGGTGTGGACGAGCCTGGCCCAGTACGCGGCACGCTGCGTCCTGCTCGCCCGCACCGGACCCGACCCCGGGCACGCCGGGATCAGCGCGTTCTTCCTCGACATGGACGCGCCGGGCATCACGGTCCGTCCGCTGCGCACGATGCACGGTGTCGACGAGTTCGCCGAGGTGTTCCTCGACGACGTCCGGGTCCCCGGTGACCGGCTGCTCGGCGCGGTGGGCGACGGCTGGAAGCTGGCGATGGACCTGCTGCCGCACGAGCGCTCCACCTGCTTCTGGCATCGCGTCGCCCACCTGTACACCCGCCTCGACCGCCTCATCGACCAGACGGACGTGGCGGACGCGGAGGCGACGGCGCTCGGCGAGGCGTATCTGGCGCTGCACACGGTGCGCTGCCGCTCGCACGCCACCCAGCGCCGCCTCGCGGGCGGCGCCCGGCTCGGCCCGGAGACCTCCGTGGACAAGATCCTGCTGGCCACCGCGGAGCAGCAGCTCTTCGACACCGCACGGGACATGCTGCCCGGTGCGGTCGAGCTGACGGATCCCGCATGGCGCACGGAGTACCTGTACTCACGGGCCGCCACCATCTACGGCGGCACCGCCGAGGTCCAGCGCAACATCGTCGCCCGGCGCCTGCTCGGCCTGGGCAAGGAGTGAGAGACCCCTTGAACATGGACGACAGCGAACGGGAACTGCTCGAAGAGACACTGCGCAAGGCGATGACGGCGCCCGCCGACGACCGGCGCCCGCGCGAGGCGGCACTCGCCGACCTGGGCTGGCCCGAGATGCTCGCCGAGGAGCCGGCCGCCGCGATCCGTGCCGTCTTCCGCGTGCTCGGTGAGACCGGCGCCCACGCCCCGGTCCTCAACGACGTCCTGCTGCACGAGCAGGGCCGCCCGCCCGGCGGCACCCTGCCGATGCCGTACGCGGGCGGGCTGTGGGTGCGCTGGGAACGCGACGCCGCCGTCGGGTCCGCGGGCGTCGACCCCGACCTGCCGCTGCGCGTGCTGCCCGAGGCGGGCGCCCCCGTGCCGCTCGCCCTGGGCCGGCAGGCGCTCGGATGGTGGCTGCTCGGCACCGGTCACGCGATGCTGTCGCTGGCCGGCCGGCACGTCCTGGACCGCCACCAGTTCGGGCGCCCGCTGGCCTCCTTCCAGGCGCTGCGGCACAAGCTCGCCGAGACACTGGTGGCCTTGGAAGGCGCCGAGGCGACCCTGGACCAAGCCGACGGTGACCTCAGCTCGCTGCTCGCGAAGGCCGCGGCAGGTCGGGCGGCGCTGATCGCCGCCCGACACTGCCAACAGGTCCTGGGCGGCACCGGATTCACCGCCGAGCACGAGCTGCACCGGCACGTCAAACGCACCCTCACCCTTGACGGGCTTCTCGGCAGCGCCCGCGAACTGACCCGTGAGGCAGGGCGGTTGATCGCATCCCGCGGAACCGCACCCCGACTCGTACAGCTGTGACCTCCCTCGGGAGACGACCGCCCGACATTTTACGGAGCCGTCATGACCGATCTGTGGAACGACCTGCTCGACTGCCTGGCCCCCAAGCCGCTCGGACAGGGCGTGTACGAAGCACGCTCCCAACACCTTGATTACCACCGGCTGTTCGGCGGCCAGCTGCTCGCACAGAGCGTGCGGGTGGCCGAACTGACCTGTCCCGGCAAGGCCGTGAAGTCCCTGCACGTCCTGTTCCCGCGTGAAGGGCGGGGCGGCGAGCCCGTGCGCTACGAGACGGACTGCGTCCAGCAGGGGCGTACGTACGCGGCCGTGCAGATCCAGGCGCGGCAGGAACACGGGGTCGTCGCCGTGGCCACGGCGAGCCTGCACACCTGGGAGGGCGGACCGCAGCGGCAGAGCACCGCGCCGGTGGGGCCGCTGCCCGGCGAGGAACGGCGGATCGACCTCGACCTGCTGCCGTGGGAGACCCGGTCGGCGACCGACCTGGACTCCCCCGGCAGCGAGCCGCCCGCCTACGAACTGTGGACGCGCACCCCGACCGTGGCCGCGGACCTCGGTCCCGCGCTGCTCACCTACGCCACCGACCTGACCCTCATCGGTACCGCGCTGCGCCCCGTGGCGGGGGTGACCCAGCACGACGCGGGGCGGGCGTTCACCTCCGCTGTCACCTCGCACTCGGTCTGGTTCCACCAGCCCCTGCGCACCGACTCCTGGCTGGTGCTGCGCCAGCACAGTCCGGTCGCGGCACACGGGCGGTGTCACGGACGCGGCGACGTCCTCACGGAACAGGGCGAGTTGGTGGCTTCGTACACCCAGGACGCGCTGCTGCGGTTCGCGCAGCAGTGACCTGACGGTCGGGTCCGGGCGCTCGGGAGAGCGGCCGGACCCCACTGTTGCGGAAGCCGCCTTTCCCGCGGGGCCTATGCCGTGCCGGCGGGCACCGGCGACGACTCCGGCGTCGGCGTCGGTCGGGTGCCGAGCAGCACCGCCAGCACGTCGCGCACGGCTTCCCGGTAGGGCTCGCCTTCGGAGTCGATCAACCACTGCTGCTGCAGGCCGTCGAAGAGGGCCATCAGCGCGGTGGCCGCGACCGCGGGCGTCAGTCCGCTCGGCAGCCTTTCGCCGAAGCGCCCGGCCAGCCCCCGGGTCATCATCTCCCTCAGCTCCCGCTGGCGTTCGCGGACGAAGCCACGCGCCGGCTCCTGCCCGGTCGCGGCTTCCGCCATCACCACGCTGTGCACCTGGGCGAGGGAAGGGATTCCCTGGTCGAAGGCGATCGCCTCCGCGAACCGGGCCGGCATGTCGGGGTCGTCCCAGTCGGAGTGGAGCTGCTCCCGGTTGAGGTCCTCCCGCAGCCGCAGCAGAGCGAACAGCAGTCGCTTCTTGCTGGGGTAGTAGTACAGCACGCCCTGCCTGGTCAGCGCCGCACGCTCCGCCACCGCGTCGATGGACGCTCCCCGGTACCCCCGCTCGGCGAACACGTCCAGGGCCGCCCGGAGAATTTCCGCACGCTGCGCCGAGGCCATGGCCTCACCCACCTTCTCCCGCGAGGAACAGTACGCGCTGTCACCCTACGTACGAGCGGCGCGGCACGGCAGAGGGCGGTCCGGCACGGAGCGGCTCGACTCCGTACCGGACCGCCGATGGCCGCCGCTCACTTGAGGTCGGACATCGACTTTCCGACGTCGGCGAGCGTGATGGGCTTGCCGTACCTGCCCTTGTACTTCACCAGCGGCGCGTCACAGCGGTAGGCGCCGTTGTCGGCCTTGAAGTCGGCGGGCTTCCACCCCTTCGACGACGCCTGGACGATGCTGTAGCACTTGCTGGGGGTATGCGGCTGGCTCAGGTCGAACGGCGCCTGGAGCCCGCCTCCCGTCCACTCGGTGTTCTTGGCCGCGTTGTCGTAGACGCACTTACGCGTCAGCTCGGCGCAGTCACGGGCGGACGTGGCGAACAGGAGCCAGGCGGAGAAGGCCCGCAGGCTCAGATAGCCGACCTTCGCGTCCGGCGCGTACTTGGCGTACAGCTCCTTGACCTTCTCCACCGCGGGACTGTCGGACGCCGTTTCCAGTGGGTGGACGGCGAACAGTTCGGCGTAGTTGTGCTGGGTGTCCAGGGCGGCGCCACCGAGTTGGATGAAGGGGTCCCCGTAGGAGTTGCTGTTGGAGTCGATCCAGTCCGGGGCGTAGCCGAGGCTGGTGAGCGCCTGCTCCAGCTTGGCGAGCGAGGCGAAGTCACCGAGGAAGACCAGGCCCTTGACCTTCTTGCTCTTGATGGACTGGGCGTACGGCGTCCAGTCCGAGACCCCGGTGGCCGGATACAGCTCGGAGTAGGAGACCTTCCCGCCGAGCTGGGCGATGGACTCCGTGAACTGCGCGGCAAGCAGCTTGGTGACCGGGCTGTCACCGGAGATGATCCCGACCGAGTCCGCCGAGGCCGGGAACTTCTCCGTGAGCAGCCACTTGTAGAAGCCCGCGTACTGGAAGTAGTCCGCGTACGGGCCCGAAGGCATCAGCTGCAGGTCGGAACCGACGGCGGGCATGAGGCTCGACTGGGCGGGATACGAGGGCAGCAGGCAGTTCACGCGGTCCTTGGCGCCCAGCCCGTCGAGCGCGGCCCCGCCACCGACCAGCGCGAAGTCCTCCTTGCATGCCTCCTGCATGCGCTGCCGGACCTCGGTCAGCTTGGCGTCGTGGATGACGGGCGTGAGCTTGCGCCCGTTGATGCCGCCGTTGTCGTTGCACCAGGACGTGAACACCTTGGCGGCGTCGACGAAGTCGGGCGTCTTGTTGAAGCCCACGTCGGTGAAGACACCGGCCTTGATCTCGTCAGCGGTGACGCCTTGCGCGGACCCGGACGTGGTGTCGCCCTTGCCGCACACGTCCTTGAGCGCCCCGAAGTCCGGCCCCCCGGACGCCGGCGCGCTCGCCTTGGCGGCATCTGTTTCCTCGGACGCCGTGCCGTTCGAGTCCGAGCGGGTGGAACATCCGGCGAGCAGCACCGCAAGCACGGTGATCACACCGATGAGTAGCCTACGCAACGGTCCTCCTCAGGGGGAACGTACGGGTCGGGAGTCGTGAGCGGGCATCGACTGCGGCGGAAACTACATTCTCCATTGAAGCGAAGCAACTATTCAGACAGGAGAATCTTGCCGGGAGAACGTGACTCTCCTCCCGTGGGTGGGTGATTCGGTAGGAGGATGACCGGCGCTTTTCGCACGCCAGGAGTATCGTTCTGCAAATGAACGCCGTCCCCACAGAGCCCACACAGCCCGCCTGGCGCCAGCGCGCGGTCGAGCGGTCCACCCGTGCCGCCAAACTCCGCGCGGAGCAACGGATCGAGCGGTTCCTGAACGCGGCCCAGGAACTGATCACCGAGAAGGGCACGACCGACTTCACCGTGCAGGAGGTCGTCGAACGGTCGAAGCAGTCACTGCGCAGCTTCTACCAGCACTTCGACGGCAAGCACGAGCTGCTGCTCGCCCTCTTCGAGGACGCGTTGTCGCAGTCCGCCGCGGAGATCCGCAAAGTGACCGCCGCCAAGAAGAAGCCGCTGGAGCGGCTGCAGAGCGCGGTGGAGCTGCTCTACAAACAGTCGCAGCCGCGCCCGAACCAGCAGAGCCCGCTGTTCACCGACTTCGCCATGCAGCTGCTGGCCACCCACCCCGACCAAGTGGCCGGCGCGCATGTACCGCTGCTCGACCTCTTCACCGAACTGGTCGAGCAGGCCGTCGAGTCGGGGGACGCGCGCGCGGCCAAGCCGCGCCGGGTCGCCGCCCTCGTGATGCAGACCGCCATGTTCACGGCCCAGACACCGGGCGTCCCGACCGGCAGCAAGTCCACCCCGGTCACCGCCAAGGAGGTCTGGGAGTTCTGCCTGGGCGGGCTCACCGGCGCCGGCGTCAAGTAATCAGATGGCTGGTTCGAGGATGGCGTCGATGCTCGAGGGCCCGGAGTCGGGAACCCGGGGCTGACGCCACGCCTCGACCGGGAACGCGACCGTCA
>NZ_JBEOXO010000035.1:0-83810 GCF_040296605.1 Streptomyces sp. NPDC002088
AAACGCCCGGTTACATTCCGAACCCGGAAGCTAAGCCTTACAGCGCCGATGGTACTGCAGGGGGGACCCTGTGGGAGAGTAGGACGCCGCCGAACTCCTTTTAGAGCTCTGGCTCTTGGGCACCAGCCCAAGGGCCAGAGCTTTTTTGCGTTGGGGTAAGGTCAGGGGGCATCGTTGGCTTATTTTCTACTGGAGGCCCCCGGGTGGAGGTCCAGGAGACCCGTGTCCAGACAGACCGGGTCCTCACCATCCCGAACATCCTGAGCATGGCGCGTCTCGTCGGCGTGCCTGTCTTCCTGTGGCTGATCCTCAGGCCCGAGTTCGGGGGTCCCAAGAGCGACGGCTGGGCCCTACTCGTACTGGCTCTGAGCGGAGTCAGCGACTACCTGGACGGCAAGCTGGCGCGGCGCTGGAACCAGATCAGCAGCCTCGGCCGGCTCCTCGACCCCGCGGCCGACCGGCTCTACATTCTCTCGACGTTGGTCGGGCTCACCTGGCGCGAGATTCTGCCCATCTGGTTGACCGCTGTACTTCTTGCGCGCGAGCTGGTCCTGCTGGTGATGGTGGGCATCCTCAGGCGGCACGGCTATCCGCCGCCCCAGGTTAACTTCCTGGGCAAGGCCGCCACGTTCAACCTGATGTACGCCTTCCCGCTCCTCCTGCTCAGCGACGGAAGTGGATGGATCGCGTCACTTGCCGCTGTTTTCGGATGGGCGTTCGCAGGATGGGGTACAACCCTGTACTGGTGGGCAGGAGTCCTCTACGTGGTACAAGTCCGCCGTCTGGTTCGTGCGGACGCCATGGCCGACTGAGCTCGCCCTTCGGCGGTAACAGTGGCTCGATGGCCCGTTGCAGAAAAGTGCGGGACAATCAGGACGGGTGAAGTCGGCTAGACCGTCGTCTCTTAGAGGAGGACGCTTCCGACATGAAGGCCGTCGTGATGGCCGGAGGCGAAGGCACACGCCTTCGCCCCATGACCTCGAGTATGCCCAAGCCGCTCCTGCCGGTGGTCAACCGGCCGATCATGGAGCACGTTCTGCGGCTGCTCAAAAGGCATGGGCTCAATGAGACCGTCGTAACTGTGCAGTTCCTGGCATCGCTCGTCAAGAACTACTTTGGAGACGGCGAAGAGCTCGGGATGGAGCTCACCTATGCCAACGAGGAGAAGCCACTCGGTACCGCCGGAAGCGTCAAGAACGCCGAGGAAGCATTGAAGGACGATGCTTTCCTCGTCATCTCCGGCGATGCCCTGACCGACTTCGACCTGACCGAGCTGATCAACTTCCACAAGGAAAAGGGCGCGCTGGTCACCGTCTGCCTGACGCGCGTACCCAATCCGCTGGAATTCGGCATCACCATCGTCGACGAAGAGGGCAAGGTCGAGCGCTTCCTTGAGAAGCCGACCTGGGGACAGGTCTTCTCGGACACCGTGAACACGGGCATCTACGTCATGGAGCCCGAGGTGTTCGACTATGTCGAGCCCGATGTGCCCGTCGACTGGTCCGGCGACGTCTTCCCGCAGCTGATGAAGGAAGGCAAGCCGATCTACGGCTATATCGCCGAGGGTTACTGGGAGGACGTCGGTACGCACGAGAGCTATGTGAAGGCGCAGGCCGACGTCCTGGAAGGAAAGGTCGACGTCGAGCTCGACGGCTTCGAGATCTCTCCGGGCGTATGGGTGGCGGAGGGCGCCGAAGTACATCCGGACGCCGTGCTCCGGGGGCCGCTCTACATCGGTGACTACGCCAAGGTCGAGGCCGGCGCCGAGATCCGCGAGCACACCGTCGTGGGCTCGAATGTCGTCGTGAAGACCGGGGCCTTCCTGCACAGGGCCGTGGTGCACGACAACGTCTACATCGGACAACACAGCAACCTGCGAGGCTGTGTGGTCGGCAAGAACACCGACATCATGCGTGCCGCCAGGATCGAGGACGGCGCGGTCATCGGTGACGAGTGCCTGATCGGTGAAGAATCGATCGTGCAGGGCAACGTCCGGGTCTACCCGTTCAAGACCATCGAGGCGGGCGCCTTCGTCAACACCTCGGTGATCTGGGAGTCGCGGGGACAGGCCCATCTGTTCGGGGCCCGAGGGGTGTCCGGGATCCTCAATGTGGAGATCACGCCGGAGCTGGCCGTGCGGCTTGCCGGAGCCTATGCGACGACGCTCAAGAAGGGCTCCACAGTTACCACGGCCCGCGACCACTCCCGTGGTGCCCGCGCGCTGAAGCGGGCCGTCATCTCCGCGTTGCAGGCCAGCGCCATCGACGTTCGGGACCTGGAGAACGTACCGCTGCCGGTCGCGCGGCAACAGACCGCGCGGGGCAGTGCCGGCGGGATCATGATCAGGACGTCGCCCGGTGTGCCGGACTCCGTTGACATCATGTTCTTCGACGGGCAGGGCGCGGACCTGTCGCAGGCCAGCCAGCGGAAGCTGGACAGGGTGTTCGCGCGACAGGAGTACCGGCGTGCGTTCCCGGGAGAGATCGGGGATCTGTACTTCCCGGCCAGCGTCTTCGACTCGTACACCGGTTCGCTGCTGCGGAACGTCGATACGACCGGTATCGCCGAGTCCGGGCTGAAGGTCGTGGTCGACGCGTCGAACGGCTCGGCCGGGCTCGTCCTGCCCAGTCTGCTCGGCAAGCTGGGGGTGGACTCGCTGACCGTCAATCCCGGTCTCGACGAGTCCAGGCCGACGGAGAGCGCCGATGTGCGGCGGTCGGGACTGGTGCGGCTCGGCGAGATCGTCGCGTCCTCCAGGGCCGCGTTCGGAGTGCGGTTCGACCCCGTCGGTGAGCGGCTGTCGCTCGTCGACGAGAAGGGGCGGATCGTGGAGGACGACCGCGCGCTGCTCGTGATGCTCGATCTCGTGGCCGCGGAGCGGCGCAGCGGCCGTGTGGCGCTGCCGGTGACCACGACCCGGATCGCCGAGCAGGTGGCGGCCTACCACGGGACCCAGGTGGAGTGGACGACGACCTCGCCCGACGACCTGACCCGGGTCGGGCGTGACGAGACGACCATCTTCGGCGGGGACGGCAAGGGCGGATTCATCGTCCCGGAGTTCAGCAGCGTCTTCGACGGTACGGCTGCCTTCGTACGGCTGATCGGGCTGGTGGCACGGACGCAGCTCACCCTCAGCCAGATCGACGCGCGGATCCCGCGGGCGCACGTCCTCAAGCGGGATCTGGCGACTCCGTGGGCCGTGAAGGGACTGGTCATGCGGCGCGTGGTCGAGGAGGCAGGAGACCGCTTCGTGGACACCACTGACGGTGTGCGGGTCGTGGAGACCGACGGGCGCTGGGTGATGGTGCTGCCCGACCCGGCCGAAGCGGTCACGCACCTGTGGGCGGAAGGGCCGGACGACGCATCCGCGCAGGCCCTGCTGGACGAGTGGTCGGCGGTCGTGGACAGCGCCGGCCGCTGAAACACCCAGTACGCGTGCGTGCCGGACAAGTGTCCCCAAGGGGGCCTGTCCGGCACGCAGGTGGGGCCGTTCGGAGGTAGCGGTCGCGACATGCGACGATGTGCGGCATGCCGCAGCAGCCCCCCGTTCGGAGCACAATTACGCGCCCGTCGCGTCCGGACGCGTCCATGTCGCTGCTCACCAACGTCATGGACCACAGCCTCGACGACGGATACGCCGAGGCCGCCGCCCGGAAGAAGTCCGAAGGTGCCGTCGGCATGCCCAGGACGCTCAGCGCGAAGCTCGGTCTCGCCGCCGGCCTGGTGCTCGCGGCGCTCGTCGTCACCGTGGGCGCGGCGCAGGCCCGGGTCGCGGCCCCGGTTGTCGCCAAGGAGCGCCAGGAGCTGATCGACCGCATCGACCGCGAGACGGAGAAGGCCGACAAGCTCGAGGGCACTGTCGACACGCTCAGGGGCGATGTGAGCGCGCGGCAGCGCGAGGCGCTCAACCAGAGCGGCGGCGGTGACCAGGCAGAGCTGGTGGGCATACTGTCGGGCGCCGCAGAGGTGCACGGCCCCGGCGTGAAACTGGTCGTGAACGACGCCAAGGAAGCCACCACCGGCGGTGACGGCGATCCGCGTGAGACGTCCGGTTTCTCCGACACCGGGCGGGTGCGCGACCGGGACATGCAGCGTGTGGTCAACGGGCTGTGGGAGTCGGGCGCCGAGGCGATCTCCATCAATGGACAGCGGCTGACGGCGCTGTCGGCGATCAGGGCCGCGGGTGACGCGATACTGGTCGACAACAAGCCGCTGGTGCCGCCGTACGCGGTGCTCGCGGTGGGGGCCGGGGAGCGGCTTAGCACCAGGTTCCAGAACAGCGCCGACGGCCTGTATCTGAACGCCTTGCAGGAGAACTACGGCATCCGGACCAGCATCTCCACGGTGGACGACCTCCGGCTGCCCGCCGCACCGAGTGTGATCGTACGTACAGCACAGCCGATAACCGAGAAGGGCACATCGTGATCGCCGTACTGGGCCTCGTCGTGGGAGTCGTGGCCGGCCTGTTGGTCCGGCCTGAGGTTCCGGCGGTCGTCGAGCCTTACCTGCCGATCGCCGTCGTGGCGGCGCTGGACGCCGTCTTCGGAGGTCTGCGGGCCATGCTCGACGGCATCTTCGACGACAAGGTGTTCGTGGTGTCGTTCCTGTCGAACGTCGTCGTGGCCGCGCTGATCGTGTTCCTGGGCGACAAGTTGGGTGTGGGCGCCCAGCTCTCCACGGGTGTCGTGGTCGTCCTCGGCATCCGCATCTTCTCCAACGCCGCGGCCATCCGCCGGCATGTGTTCCGGGCGTGAGACCACCGATGAGCAACCAGGACGAGCAGCAGCCCGAGCCCGAGCACAGGCTGCGCAAGGAACTGCCTGATGAGGTGCCCGCGCAGGTTCCCGAGCCCGAGCAGGTCCGCGAGAAGACGCCCGGGCCCACGCTGACCGGCCGCCAGCGGCTGGTGAAGGGGCTGTGGCCGCCGCGTGTCTCCCGTGCCCAACTCATCGTGGCCGTGCTGCTGTTCGGTCTCGGCTTCGGACTGGCCGTGCAGGTGGCGTCGAACAGCGACAGTGACAGCGCGCTGCGCGGAGCCCGCCAGGAAGACCTTGTTCGCATTCTCGATGAACTCGACGACCGCACTCAGCGTCTTGAGGACGAGAAGCAAGGTCTGGAGAAGCAGCGCGACGAGTTGGAGAACAGCTCCGACCAGGCCGAGGAGGCCCGTAAGCAGACGGTCGAGAAGGAGAGACAACTCGGCATCCTCGCGGGCACGGTGGCCGCGCAGGGGCCCGGCATCACGATGACGATCGAGGACACCAAGGGGACGGTCGAGGCGGACATGCTGCTCGATGCGATCCAGGAGCTGCGCGCGGCCGGTGCGGAGGCGATCCAGGTGAACGGCGTGCGCGTGGTCGCCGGCACGTACCTGACGGACTCCGGCAAGAGCGTGAGCGTCGACGGGAACCAGATCAACGCTCCGTATCGTTTCAAGGTCATCGGCAAGCCGCAGGATCTCGAACCGGCGCTCAACATCCCCGGAGGCGTGGTGCAGACACTGGAGAAGGAGCAGGCCACGGTCACCGTCGAGCGTTCGAGCAAGATCGTCGTGGACGCCTTGCGGGCGGCGAAGCGGCCTGACTACGCTCGGTCGTCCTCCCAGTGAACCGGGGGTGCATGGCGGCCGACGCGCGAGGGCATGAGGTTGCGGGGGGTCGGCGCACCGAATGGGTGGTGCGTGGTGGAAACTGTCTGGTGGATACGGACGTTGTGAGGATGTCCGGTTCGACCGGCGTAATGAGTCAGGGTTCGTCCTGCCCCACGGGCGGGTCTGTTTCGGTCAAGGGGAATCGCCCGTGAAGTTGTTTGCGAAGTTGTTCGGCAAGAGCGCGCGAGAGGGCAGCGGCAACGCGACCGCTCGCCATCGCGCACAGCCCGACGCAGAGGGCCAGCGGCCGCTGTTCCGGGACCAGGTGGCTGGTCCCGGCGGTGACATTTCCGGAGGTCAGGGCGCGCCGTCTGTTGACCCTGCCCAGTCCGGAGGCATAGGTTTCGGGCAACCGTCAACCTCAAGTACGGGTGGAGGGTTTTCCGTGTCGGCCCTGGTGTGTACGAGGTGCGGTAACCGCAACGGCGAGAACAGCCGCTTCTGCTCCAACTGCGGCGCGCCGCTGCGCCCCGGCCTGACGCCCGAGCGAGCGTCGGAGACCACATCCACGATCTCGATCTCCGGCATCGAGGCCTACGACGCCGAAGCCACCGGTCAGACGCCGGTGCCGATGCTGTCGCCCGAGGCGCAGGCGGCCGTCGATGCGCTGCCGCTGGGTTCCGCGCTCCTGGTCGTGCGCCGGGGGCCGAACTCGGGCAGCCGCTTCCTTCTGGACGGCGAGCTGACCACGGCCGGGCGTCACCCGCAGAGCGACATCTTCCTGGACGACGTGACGGTTTCGCGCCGGCACGTGGAGTTCCGACGTGGCCAGGACGGCACGTTCACGGTCGCCGACGTGGGCAGCCTCAACGGCACGTACGTCAACCGTGAGCGGATCGACCAGGTCGCTCTGTCGAACGGTGACGAGGTGCAGATCGGCAAGTACCGGCTGGTCTTCTACGCGAGCCAGCGAGGCTACTGACACCCGTCAGGGAAGGTCCATGCTTCGAACACCGGGCGGCGGTGCCGGGCACGGCGCCGCCGCGGCGGACAGTGGGCTGATGAGTATCGGCACGGTGCTGAACGTGCTGCGCGAGGAGTTCCCCGAGGTCACCATCTCCAAGATCCGTTTCCTGGAGTCGGAGGGCCTCATCGAGCCGCAGCGGACCCCCTCGGGGTATCGCAAGTTCAGCACTCAGGATGTCGAGCGCCTCGGTCATGTCCTGAGGATGCAGAGGGACCACTATCTGCCGCTCAAGGTGATCCGTGAGCACCTGGAGGCGATGGAGCGCGGTGAGGCCGTGCGGCTGCCGGCCGTGGGGCGCCAGCGGGACGGCGAGGCCCTGCCGGAGGCGTCCGACGGGCCCACCGCGGCCCGGATCGGGCGGGCCGAGCTGCTGGCAGCCGCGGAGGTCGGCGAGCAGGAACTCGAGGAGTGGGAGTCCTATGGTCTCATCACCCCGCTGGAGGGCGAGGTGTACGACGCCGAGGCGGTCACGGTGGCCTCGCTCGTCACCGAGCTGGGACGGTTCGGGATCGAGCCTCGGCACCTGCGGGTGATGAAGGCCGCAGCCGACCGCGAGGCCGGGCTCGTGGACCAGGTGGTGGCCCCGCTCAAGCGCCACCGCAATCCGCAGACCAGGGCACACGCGGAGGATCGCACCAAGGAGCTGGCGGGACTCACGGTGAAGTTGCACGCGGCACTGGTACAGACGGCGCTCGGGGTCCGGCTGCCCTGAACCGGGTGGTCCCGGGAGCCGTGATCGGGCACCCGTTCCCGGCCCGACTACCCAAACGTCCCGGGCACGGCCTAGGGTTGCTGTGTGAACGAGCTCGATGTCGTAGGTGTCCGGGTCGAAATGCCCTCCAACCAACCGATCGTGCTCCTGCGTGAAGTGGGAGGCGACCGCTACCTCCCCATCTGGATCGGGCCGGGGGAGGCGACGGCCATCGCCTTCGCCCAGCAGGGCATGGCCCCCGCGCGACCGCTGACCCACGACCTGTTCAAGGACGTGTTGGAAGCCGTTGGCCAGGAGCTCACCGAAGTGCGCATCACGGACCTGCGTGAAGGCGTCTTCTACGCGGAGCTGGTCTTCGCCAGCGGGGTCGAGGTCAGTGCCCGTCCGTCCGATGCCATAGCGCTGGCACTGCGTACCGGGACGCCGATCTACGGCAGTGACACGGTGCTCGACGACGCGGGCATCGCGATCCCGGACGAGCAGGAGGACGAGGTGGAGAAGTTCCGCGAGTTCCTCGACCAGATCTCCCCCGAGGACTTCGGGACCAGCAGCCAGTAGCCGGTGCGGGACGGGGCGCCGTGGGCCCGGTGACGGACCGGAACGGCGGCAATTGCCAGCGGCGAGTGAGAGCGTCCTACGGCTCTCTCCGAGAGCATTCGGCTAGCCTTTCCCCGCGGTGGGGTACGGGAAACCACTCTTAGGGTGATTATCACTCGGCGTGCCGAGTGTGGCGATCGTTGACGCGCCCCTGGTGACTGCCTACCGTCGAGAAGGCAGGTCAAGGACGGAGGTCGGCGTGAGCAGCAGCGGCGGCGGTATGGCTGGGGGTGCCCCCGGACACGGTTTCGGGGCGAGCGGTCCGTACCCGCTTCACAGCGACGCGGCCGGTCACGCTCCGCAGCGACCGACGGCCGTGCCGAGCAGCGGAGGGGCGACGTCCATGGCGTCCGAGCAGATCGGCTATCGAGGCCCGACGGCCTGTGCGGCCGCCGGCATCACCTACCGGCAACTCGACTACTGGGCCCGTACCGGGCTGGTCGAGCCGAGTGTGCGGCCCGCCTACGGATCCGGGACGCAGCGGCTGTACAGCTTCCGCGACGTGGTTGTCCTGAAGATCGTCAAGCGGTTCCTCGACACCGGGGTGTCGCTGCAGAACATCCGCACCGCCGTCCAGCACCTCAGGGAGCGGGGCTTCAGCGACCTGGAGCGCATGACGCTGATGAGCGACGGCGCCACGGTCTACGAGTGCACCTCGCCCGACGAGGTCCACGCGCTGCTCCAGGGCGGTCAGGGCATCTTCGGGATCGCCGTGGGCGTCGTGTGGCGGGACGTGGAGAGCGCCCTGTCGCAGCTGCACGGGGAGCGGATCGACACGGGCGAGACCCTGGTCGGGCCCAACCCTGCCGACGAGCTGGCGCGGCGGCGCAACCGGGCCGTCTGAGCCCTGCCCCGGAGCCGTACCGGGGCATTGTCAGTGGCGTAGGGCAGCATCGGAGATGTGAGAACCGCGCCCACGATCCTGCATCTCGACATGGATGCCTTCTTCGCCTCGGCGGAGCAGGCGTCCAAGCCGAGCCTGCGCGGGAAGGCCGTCGTCGTGGGCGGGCTCGGGCCGCGCGGGGTGGTGGCGACCGCTTCGTACGAGGCGCGGGTCTTTGGGGTCCACTCGGCGATGCCCATGGCCCAGGCGCGCCGGCTGGCTCCGAACGCGGCGTACCTGGTGCCGCGCTTCGGGTTCTACCGGTCGATCAGCGAGCAGGTGATGGGGCTGCTGCGAGCGCTGTCGCCGCTGGTGGAGCCGCTGAGCCTGGACGAGGCGTTCGTGGACCTGGAGGCCGGGGAAGCCGCCTGGGACGCGGAGTCGGCCCGGCTGGCCGGCCTGAAGCTGCGCGCCGACATACGGACCGGCACCGGGCTCACGGGGTCCGTGGGGCTTGCCGCCTCCAAGATGCTGGCGAAGATCGCCTCCGAGCAGGCGAAGCCGGACGGGCTGGTGCTGATCGAGCCGGGCACCGAGCGGGCGTTGCTCGGGCCCATGTCGGTGCGGACGCTGCCGGGCGTCGGGCCGGCCACAGGGGACCATCTGCGGCGGGCCGGGATCACCACGGTCGACGGGATCGCCGAGGCGGGCGAGGACGAGCTCGTACGGCTGCTGGGCAAGGCGCACGGGCACGCGTTGCACGCCATGGCGCTGGCGCGCGACGACCGGCCCGTGGTGGCCGAGCGGGAGGCCAAGTCGGTGTCGGTCGAGGACACGTACGACGTGGACATCCACGACCGGCTCAGGGTGGGGTTCGAGGTGCAGCGGCTGGCCGACCGGTGCGTGCGGCGGCTGCGCGGGGCCGGGCTGTCGGGGCGGACCATCGTGCTGAAGGTGCGGCGGTACGACTTTTCCACGCTGACCCGGTCCGAGACGCTGCGGGGACCCACGGACGATCCGGCGGTCGTACGGGAGGCGGCCGCCCGGCTGCTGGACTCCGTGGACACCACGGGCGGTGTGCGACTGCTCGGGGTGGGAGTGTCCGGGCTCGCCGACTACACGCAGGAGGATCTGTTCGCGCAGGCGGCCAGTGAGCGGGCGGAGGGTGCGGTGGAGGAGTTGACGGTGGACGAGCCCGTCCAGGAGCCGCGGGAGCAGGTCGAGCGGCGTTGGCCGGCGGGGCACGACGTGTGGCATGCCGAGTACGGGCACGGGTGGGTGCAGGGCAGCGGCCTCGGGCGGGTCACCGTGCGGTTCGAGACGCCCGACTCGGAACCGGGGCGTGTACGGACTTTCCGGATCGACGACCCGGATCTGGAACCGGCGGATCCGCTGCCGCTGGTGCGGCGAAGACCGGAGGAGGACGGGGCCCTGGCTGCGGACCCCGGTGTCGCGGGGGAGCGGTCGGCTGCCTCGGGGTGAGCGCGGTGCGGCAGTTTGCCAAGGGGCGGCTTTCCCGGGAAGCAGAGGCAGGATGAGCGTCGTGGGGCCCCAGTGCCTTGCCGGGGCTTGGCCGGCGCGGAAGGGCCCCGGCGCGTGTTCCCGGGCGGAGCGCGCCCGGTCCGTCGGCCCGGCCGGGAGGCGGCCTTCAGGCCTCGTCCGTGCCGGCCAGCTTGCCGAAGTCGCGGTCCGGGAATGGGGGAGGAGCGGCGATGTCGAGGCCGTAGTGGTGGTAGAGCTGGAGTTCCTGTTCGGGGGAGAGGTGGCGGCCGACGCCGAAGTCGGGGGCGTCCTTGATCAGGGCGCGGTCGAAGGGGACACGCAGGGCGCCCTCGATCAGTTCGCTGGGCTCGAGCGGGACGAAGGCGTCCCTTGAGAACAGGCCGGTACGTATGGCTGCCCACTCCGGCACACCGGTCGCGTCGTCGAGGTAGACCTCGTCAATCGTGCCGATCTTGGTGCCATTGCGGTCGAACGCCTTGCGGCCGATCAGGTTGCGCGGATCGATTTCGGTCTGCACGGGCCCTCCTCTTGGTCGCAACTCATCCGTAAGCACTACAAAAGAGCACATTCAGGAAGGTGGCCACTCGAAGGATCCGGTGCCGACCTCGCTGGTAGGCTGGCGAACGGCTGCTGACCCCGTGCGGGAGAGTCCTCCGGAACATTGTCGGAGGCGCCGAAGGAGCAAATCCTCCCCGGAATCTCTCAGGCCCACGTACCGCACGGACGAGGTCACTCTGGAAAGCAGGGCGGGTGTCGACGGCTCCCGCCCTCACCGACGGTGAAAGCCGGCAACCCCTTCCTGGGCGAGCCGGTGAAGCTCTCAGGTTGAGATGACAGAGGGGGAGGCCGTCCGGGTACCCACGCCGTGGTGCCCCTCGCAGGTCGCGTCAGACCAGGAGGCCTCCGCAATGACCGCCCACCGCATTCCGCTCTCCGAACTCGAACAGGGAATCCCGTTCGAGCAGCGCCACATCGGGCCCGACCACGAGGCGCGGGCCAAGATGCTCGCGCAGGTCGGCTATGGCTCGCTGGACGAGCTCACGGCAGCCGCGGTGCCGGATGTGATCAAGAACGCTGACGCGCTCGACCTGCCGGGCGCGCGCACCGAGGCCGAGGTGCTGGCCGAGCTGCGCTCCCTCGCGGACCGCAACCAGGTACTCGGCTCCATGATCGGTCTCGGCTACTACGGGACGTTCACGCCGCCCGTCATCCTGCGCAACGTCATGGAGAACCCGGCCTGGTACACGGCGTACACGCCGTACCAGCCGGAGATCTCGCAGGGCCGTCTCGAGGCGCTGCTGAACTTCCAGACCATGGTCGCCGAGCTCACCGGACTCCCGACGTCGGGCGCCTCGCTGCTCGACGAGGGCACGGCCGCGGCCGAGGCCATGGCGCTGTCCCGGCGCATGGGCAAGAACAAGAAGGGCCTCTTCCTGGTCGACGCGGACGCGCTGCCGCAGACCATCGCCGTGATCGAGACCCGCGCCGAGCCGACCGGCGTCGAGGTCGTCGTCGCCGACCTCAGCGACGGCATCCCGGCCGAGATCGCCGAGCGCGAGATCAACGGCGTGCTGATCCAGTACCCGGGCGCCTCCGGTGCCGTGCGCGACCTCAAGCCGGTCATCGACCAGGCCCACGAGCTGGGCGCGCTCGTCACCGTCGCCGCGGACCTGCTCGCGCTGACGCTGCTGACCTCGCCGGGCGAGCTCGGCGCGGACATCGCGGTCGGTACGACGCAGCGCTTCGGTGTGCCGATGGGCTTCGGCGGGCCGCACGCCGGCTACATGTCCGTGCACGAGAAGTTCGCGCGCAGCCTGCCGGGGCGGCTCGTGGGCGTCTCCGTCGACGCGGACGGGAACCGGGCCTACCGCCTCGCCCTGCAGACGCGTGAGCAGCACATCCGCCGGGAGAAGGCGACCAGCAACATCTGCACCGCGCAGGTGCTGCTCGCCGTGATGGCCGGCATGTACGCCGTCTACCACGGGCCCGAGGGCCTGAAGGCCATCGCTCAGCGCACTCACCGCTACGCCACGCTCCTCGCCGCGGGTCTCACCGCTGGCGGTGTCGAGGTCGTCCACGGCGCCTTCTTCGACACGCTCACCGCGCGGGTGCCGGGCCGGGCCGCCGAGACCGTGGCCGCGGCGCGCGAGCACGGCGTCAACCTGTACCTCGTCGACGCCGACCACGTGTCCCTCGCCTGCGACGAGACCACCACGCGGGCGCAGATCGCCGCCGTGTGGACGGCGTTCGGGGTCGAGGCCGACATCGAGGCGCTGGACGCGGCCATGGAGGACGCCCTGCCGGCCGCGCTGCTGCGCACCGACGCGTACCTGACCCACCCGGTCTTCCACCAGCACCGCTCCGAGACCGCGATGCTGCGCTATCTGCGCAGGCTGGCCGACCGCGACTATGCGCTCGACCGCGGCATGATCCCGCTGGGCTCCTGCACCATGAAGCTCAACGCGACCACGGAGATGGAGCCGGTCACCTGGCCCGAGTTCGGCCAGCTGCACCCCTTCGCGCCCGCCGAGCAGGCGCAGGGCTACCTCACGCTCATCCATGAGCTGGAGGAGCGGCTCGCCGAGGTCACCGGCTACGACAAGGTCTCCCTTCAGCCCAACGCCGGGTCGCAGGGCGAGCTGGCCGGTCTGCTCGCCGTACGCGGGTACCACCGGGCCAACGGGGACGAGCAGCGCACCGTCTGTCTGATCCCGTCCTCCGCGCACGGCACCAACGCCGCCAGCGCTGTCATGGCCGGCATGAAGGTCGTCGTCGTGAAGACCGCCGAGGACGGCGAGATCGACGTCGAGGACCTGCGGGCGAAGATCGAGAAGCACCGCGACGAGCTTTCGGTGCTGATGATCACGTACCCGTCCACGCACGGCGTGTTCGAGGAGCATGTCGCCGACATCTGCGCGCAGGTGCACGAGGCGGGCGGCCAGGTATACGTCGACGGCGCCAACCTCAACGCGCTCGTGGGGCTCGCCCAGCCGGGGCACTTCGGTGGCGACGTCTCGCACCTGAACCTGCATAAGACGTTCTGCATCCCGCACGGCGGCGGCGGTCCCGGCGTCGGCCCCGTGGCCGTACGGGCGCACATGGCGCCGTATCTGCCGAACCACCCGATGCAGCCCGCGGCCGGACCGGAGACCGGGGTCGGCCCGATCTCGGCGGCCCCGTGGGGTTCCGCGGGCATCCTGCCGATCTCGTGGGCGTACGTCCGCCTCATGGGCGGCGAGGGCCTCAAGCGGGCCACGCAGGTGGCGGTGCTCTCCGCCAACTACATCGCCAAGCGGCTCGAGCCGCACTACCCCGTGCTCTACACCGGCCCCGGCGGGCTGGTCGCGCACGAGTGCATCATCGACCTGCGCCCGCTCACCAAGGCGACCGGCGTGAGCGTCGACGACGTCGCCAAGCGGCTCATCGACTACGGCTTCCACGCGCCGACGATGTCGTTCCCGGTGGCAGGGACGCTGATGATCGAGCCGACCGAGTCCGAGGACCTGATCGAGCTGGACCGGTTCTGCGAGGCGATGATCGCCATCCATGCGGAGATCGAGAAGGTCGGCGCGGGCGAGTGGCCGGCCGACGACAACCCGCTGCGGGGCGCCCCGCACACCGCCGCGGCGCTCGGCGGGGAGTGGGAGCACGCCTACAGCCGCGAGGTGGCCGTCTTCCCGGCCGGTGTCTCGGCCGCGGACAAGTACTGGCCGCCGGTGCGCCGTATCGACCAGGCCTTCGGTGACCGGAACCTGGTCTGCTCGTGCCCGCCGCTGGACGCGTACGAGGACTGAGCCTCCGCGGGACGTCCGGTGCGTCGTCTGCCGGTCGCGCAGTTCCCCGCGTCCCTCTTGGGGTGCGGGGAGCCCCTGCGTGTCAGGCGGACGCGAGTGACACCTCGGTCGACTTGATCAGGGCGATGACGGGGGAGCCCGCCGACAGGCCGAGGTCGGTGGCGGCGTCCTTGGTGATCGCCGCGGTCAGTTCGGCGCCGTCGACGGCGACCTTGACGGTGGCCATGGCACCGCCGGTGGCGACGTCACGCACCGTGCCGGGGAGCTGGTTGCGGATGGAGAGGCCGTCGACCCCGTCCGTGGCGAGGGAGACCTCCGTCGACTTCACCAGGGCGCGTACGGCGGAGCCCGCCGTGAGGCCGAGTTCCTCGACGGCCTCCAGGGTGATCGCCGCGGTGAGGTCCTGGCCTCCGGCCAGGCGGACCTTGACGGTTGCCATGACCTCGCCGCGGGTGACGGCGGTGACGGTGCCGGGAATTTGGTTGCGGATGCTCAGGCTCATGGGGGATGCCTCACAGAAGGTGGGGTTTGTCAGGCTTTGGGCCTGGGTGGCCCCACCGTAACCGCGTCTCGGTGTCAGGCTGGGTACGCGTGCGTCTGCGTCGCCTTCACCGTCGCCCAGACCGGTGCGCCCGGGTGCAGGTCGAGTTCGGCCGCGGCGACCGTGGTCAGGTCCGCGGCGAGTGGGAGTTCGCCGGTGAGGCCGGCGCGGATCTGGTCGCCGTGGGTCTCCAGGCCCGCGACCTCGCAGCGCCAGAGGTTGCGGGCGCTGGAGCCGGTGGGACGGTCCCGGTGGAGGGTGACCGCGCTCGGAGGGAAGGCCACGAAGACTCCCCCCGAGAGGTCCTCGGTGGTGGTGATGGCCGGACCCGCCTCGAGGCGGACCGTGTGGCCCTCGGCCTGCCCCCGGTACAGGTTCAGGCCGACCAGCTGTGCGATGTAGTCCGTACGGGGATGACGGGCGATGTCGGACGGGGTGCCCTCCTGGACGACGCGGCCATGCTCGACGACGACCAGTCGGTCGGCCAGCACCATGGCGTCCAGCGGGTCGTGGGTGACCAGGACGGCGACCGCCTCGAACTCGGCCAGGTGGCGGCGGAGTTGGGCCCGTACATCGAGGCGGGTGCGGGCGTCCAGCGCGGCGAGGGGTTCGTCGAGGAGCAGCAGGCGGGGGTGGGTGGCCAGGGCGCGGGCGAGGGCGACGCGCTGCGCCTGACCGCCCGAGAGACGGCGGGGCTTGGCGCCGGTGTGGTCGGCCAGGCCCATACGGTCCAGCCATTCGGCGGCCTGCGCACGGGCCTGCGCCTTGCTCGCGCCCTGGCAGCGCGGTCCGAAGGCCACGTTGTCCAGAGCCGTCAGGTGCGGGAAGAGCAGGTAGTCCTGGAAGACCACGCCGACCGGGCGGGACTCGGGAGGTGTACGGCCCAACGAGACACCGTCGAGACGCAGATGGCCGCCCGTGAGCGGGACGAGACCCGCGAGTGCGCGCAGGGCCGTGGTCTTGCCGGCGCCGTTCGGGCCGAGCAGAGCGACGACGTCACCGGGTGCGGCGGACAGCGCCACGTCGAGGCGGAAGGCGCCGCGGTCCACGACGAGACGGGCGTCGAGGCCCTGGCCGCGCGTGTCCTCGGAGGCGAGGCCGGCCTTGGCGGCGTCGAGATCGGTCATGAAGGAATCGTCCGGCATGGTCGGGGGGTGTGGGCAGAGGTCTTCGTGGTGCTCTTCGGCAGGCGCAGGGGGTGCCACGGAGGTCGTCGTGGCCTGCTGGTCCGTGTTGCTCGGCCGGGCGTCATGACGCCGTCATCCAACGGTCCCGCAAGCCCGCCAGCACCGCGATCGACACGGCCAGCAGCACCAGGCTGAGCGCGATCGCCGCCTCCGGGTCGTTCTGCAGGGCGAGGTAGACCGCGAGCGGCATGGTCTGGGTACGGCCGGGGAAGTTGCCCGCGAAGGTGATCGTCGCGCCGAACTCGCCGAGCGCGCGCGCCCAGGCGAGGACGGCGCCCGCCGCGATGCCAGGCGCGATCAGCGGCAGGGTGACCCGGCGGAACGCGGTGAAGCGGGAGGCGCCCAGGGTGGCGGCCGCCTCCTCGTAGCGCGGATCGGCGGCCCGCAGCGTGCCCTCGACGCTGATGACGAGGAACGGCATCGCCACGAACGTCTCCGCGACGACGACGCCCGTCGTGGTGAACGGCAGCGTGATCCCGAACCAGGCGTCCAGCCACTGGCCGACGACCCCGTTGCGGCCGAGCGCGAGCAGCAACGCCACGCCGCCGACGACCGGGGGGAGGACGAGGGGCAGGGTCACCAGGGCGCGCACGAAGCCACGGCCGGGGAAGTCCGTGCGGGCCAGCACCCAGGCCAGCGGGACGCCGATGACCAGGCTCACCGCGGTCGCCGACGTCGCGCAGACCAGGGACAACTGGAGGGCCTGCCAGACCTCGGCGCTGGTCAGCTGCTCGGGCATGCTGCTCCAGGGCGCCCGTACAAGCAGGGCGATCAGGGGCAGGAGCAGGAAGGCGAGGCCCACGAGCGCGGGCAACAGCAGAGGAAGCGGGACGCCCCGGGTTCCGGTCAGGACACGGCCACGCCGCGGGCCGCCTCTGAGGGTGTCGCCCGCGGTGTCGGCCTTGTCGGTCGGGGTCACGGCTTCAGGAACCCGGCCTCGGTCAGGACCTTCTGGCCCTCGGCGGACTGCACCAGCGCGATGAACGCCTTGGCGGCCTCGGCGTTGGGCGCGTCCTTGAGCAGGGCGATCGGGTAGTCGTTGATGGCGTCGGCGGACTCGGGGAACTCCACGCCCTCCACCTTGTCACCCGCCGCGTGCACATCGGTCTTGTAGACGACCGCGGCGTCGGCCTCCTTCAACTCGACCTTCGTCAGGGCGCTCTTGACATCTTGCTCGTAGGAGACCGGGGTCAGCTTGAGGCTGCTGGCGTCCAGGGCCTTCTGGGCGGCGGCGCCGCACGGCACCGTCTTGTCGCACAGGACGACCTTCAGCGAGGACTTGGTGAGGTCCTTCAGGGAGGCGATCTTGTCGGGGTTGCCCGGCAGGGTGGCGATCTCCAGCTGGTTGCGGACGAAGGTGACGGGCGTGGTGGCGGCGTCCTTCTTGTCCGTCACGATCGCCATGGTCTTGGTACTGGCGGCGGCGAAGACATCGGCGGGGGCGCCGCTGGTGATGCTGGCGGCGAGGGTGTCGCTGCCGCCGAAGTTGAAGGTGACCTTCGTGCCCGGGTGCTCCTTCTCGAAGTCCTTGCCCAGGGTCGTGAAGCTCTCCCTGAGGGAGGCGGCCGCGAAGACGGTGACGGTGCCGGAGAGCTTCGGCGACGCCGACGCCGAGGAGTCGGACTTGGCGGACGAGTCCGAGTCGGAGGAGGAGCAGGCGCTCAGGGCCAGCAACGCGGCGGCACCCGCACCGGCCATCTGCAGGGTGCGGCGGGTCCGGCGTGCGGGACGGGTCATCACGGGTCTACTCCCTCTGCTGCTTCACCTAAGAGCCGTCGGGCCCTTCCACGGCCTCGTGTGGGCCGCGCAGCGATGATACTGCCGCATATGCAAGGCGTAAGTCTCCTGTGGCATCGCATGATCTGCTTGCAATCGGGGTTGGGGTGGGCATGTGCGTTTGTACGGGGCTGTCGTCCGGGTACCGTCATCCGGGAGGTGGTGGCACGTGACGCTCGCGGAGCTCTCCCTGATCGGCGACCTCGCCCGCCCGACCCGCCTGACCGTGCCGGACCTGCTCGGCTGGCGTCAGCACCGGGTGCGGGTCAGCTTCGAGTGCGCCACCAGCGGCACGCAGCACCACCGGTTCGCGGGGCCGCGCCTGTACGACGTGCTGTCCGACGCGGGGCCCGGCTTCGACCCGGTCCGGCGCAAGGACCGACTGCGCTTTCTGATCGCCGTCTCCGGCGCGGACGGGCACCACGCCCTGCTGTCCTGGGCCGAGATCGACCCCGATTTCGCGCATGCCCCGGTTCTGCTCGCGGTGAGCATCGACGACACCCCCCTCGATCACGCCGGACCGCAGCTCGTGCTGCCGCAGGACCGCTGCGGGGCCCGGCACATCAGCGGCATCAGCGCGATACGGGTCGACGGGGGCTACGATTGCCGGCCGCCGACGCCGGCCACACCCGGTCGTGGGTCAGCGGCAGCTCCGTGAACCGGACGCCCGTGACGTCCGCAGGGGCGTTGGCGAGGGCTGGGCGGCCGGGCTGAAGGGGGCCACCCCTGCTCAGACGCGGTCGATGTGCACGTTCGTCGACTTCACCCGGGCGGTGGCCTCCATGCCGACCTCCAGGCCCAGATCCTCCACGGCCTCGCGGGTGAGCAGGGAGACCAGGCGGTGCGGGCCGGCCTGGATCTCCACCTGGGCCGCCACGTCGCCGAGCTTGATCGCGGTGACGATGCCGGGGAAGGCGTTGCGGACCGAGGTGTACGGGGCGTCTTCCTCGGCGTTTCCGGCCCTGGCGAGCTCGACGGAGAACGCGGCGAGGTCCTTTCCGTCGATGAGACGGCGGCCGCTCTCGTCGCGATGGGTGTTCACCCGGCCCGCGTCCGCCCAGCGCCGGGCGGTGTCCGGGCTCACGCCGAGCAGCCGCGCCGCCTGGCCGATTGTGTAGGACTGCATACGGGTCACGATAGGGCCGGGAACGGGTGGTGGTGGACGTGGGGTTGGTCGTTGGGTATAACGCGATATAGCGTTACTCGTCGATGGCGATGATCGGGGTGAGGGTATGTCGGCTGAGCTCACGCATACGGGCGCGTCGCCCGGGCTGCGGGCCTCGCACGCGGACCGGGACCGGGTCGTGGACGTGCCCTGTCCGCCCGCACGCTGGGAGAGTTGGCCGTCCTGACGGCCGACCTGCCCGCCGCGGCAGGGGGAGCCGAGGCCAAGGACGTCGTCCGCATCGAGCAGCAGGGCGCCTCGGCCGTGCGCGGCGACGGCTGGGTGGTGCCGCGGCGGATGGTGATCGAGTCCTCCTGGGGTGATGTCACGCTCGACTTCACCCGGGCGGTGATCACGCACCACACCCTGCACATCGACCTCGACATGCACGCTGGTGCCCTGCGGCTGGTCACCCGGCCGGGCGTCGTCGTGGACACCGACTCCCTGGTGATGGACTACGCCCAGATCAGGACGCGTCCGGCGGGCGCACCGGACACCCCGGTCGTCCTGCGTGTCGAGATCGCCGGCCGTATGCGTTACGGGCAGGTCGTGGCGCGTCCGCCGCGGCGCACGCTGTTCAGGAAATCCCGGACTCCCTGAGCACGGCCCGCGCGGTCGCGTCGTCGATCTCCCGGCCCAGCCGTTCCAGCACCTCGGTGCCCTCCCACAGCGTGCCGCGTTCGCGTGAGCGGCGCGCGCCCGTGTCCAGGTCGTGCCAGAGCAGCGGATTGGCGACGAGGACACGGGGGTCGAGTTCCATCCGGTGGCCGTAGGTGTCCCGCAGGACCAGGTGTCCGGAGACGCCGGGGTACTGCCGTATGTCCGTCAGCGCGTCGGTACGGACCATGCGCCCGCGTACGGGGCCGCGTATCGCCAGCCAGCCGGGTCCCGCGCTGACGCGCTGCGGCAGGAGGACCGTGAGGACCGCGGCGGTCATGGCCAGCCACAGCACGGCCCGCGCCGGCGTCAGGGTTCCGGCGTCCCAGTCGACCAGGAAGGTCAGGCCGCAGAAGACCAGGGCGCAGCCCACCGCGAGCCAGGCGCTGTTCCGCCAGTGGCGGTCGCCGTCCGGGGGGAGTGGTGTGGTGCGTCCCATGAAGTCGACGGTAGGCGTGCGCCGACGGCGTGGACACGGCCGCTGATGGTGCTCTGACGCCGTACGGCCCGATCTTGACGGGGCCCTGACGCTCCGGGCTCTGCTCAGCCGGTGTGGACGCGGGGACGGCGTGCGCGGTCCGGCTCCGCCTCGCGCAGGACCTCCCGGGTGACCGGGGCGACCTCGCCCTGGCCGAAGAGGAAGAAGCGCAGGAAGTTGGCGAAGGGGTTGCCCTCGGTCCACTCGAAGTAGATGTGCGGGGTGCAGCCGGTGGCGTCACGGACGTGCAGGAGCAGCGCGGCCAAGGCGTTGGGGATGGAGGCGGATTCCAGGGTCAGCACGCGGTAGCGGTTGTGCAGGACCTCGCCGCGGACGGTCAGGCCCGCCTCGAACTCGGAGGGGTCCGTCACCGTCACCTCGACGAAGACGAAGTCCTCCTGTTCCGGCATGTCGTTGTCGGCCCGGATCTGCTCGATCTTGTCGCGGTACTCGGCCTTGTCCCGGCGGTCGGGCTCGTTGGCGATGAACCGCATCTTCCGGCTGGCCATGTCCCGGATGAATCGTTCCGCCATGTCGTCGAGCGTCACGCTGGTGACGCGGAGCTCGAAGGCGCGGGCCAGCCGGGAGAGCAGGGAGACCAGGATGATGCCCGCGATGAAGCAGGCGCCGATCTTCACGCCGTCGGGGCGCTCGATGACGTTCAGGACGGTCGTGTAGAGGAAGACCGCCGAAATGACCCCGAACGCGATGGTCCAGTTGCGCTGGCCGGCTTTGTGGGCGGCGATGGTCACGGCGATCGCCGCGGAGCTGATGAGCACCAGCACGCCGGTGGCGTACGCGCCGCCCTGCGCGTCCACGTCCGCGTCGAAGATCCACGTGACGAGGAAACCGATGAGCGTGAAGACGATGACCATCGGGCGGACGGCCCGTGCCCAGTGCGGGGCCATGCCGTAGCGGGGCAGGTAGCGCGGCATCAGGTTCAGCAGGCCCGCCATGGCGGAGGCGCCGGCGAACCACAGGATCGCGATCGTCGACACGTCGTAGACGGTGCCGAAGGTGTTGCCCAGGTATTCGTGGGCCAGGTAGGCGAGGGCGCGTCCGTTGGCCTGGCCGCCGGACTCGAACTCCTTCTCCGGGATCAGGAGGGTGGTGATGAAGCTGGTGGCGATCAGGAAGACGCTCATGATCAGGGCGGCGGTGGTGAGCAGCTTCTTGGTGTCCCGGATGCGGCCGGTCGGCTGTTCCTCGGTGTCGTCCGGGTCGCCTTTGACGTGTGGCATGACGGCGACGCCGGTCTCGAAGCCGGAGAGGCCGAGCGCGAGCTTGGGGAAGACCAGGAGGGCCACGCCGACCATGGCGAAGACGTTGCCGTGTTCGGCGGTCAGGGCGGTGGACCAGTCGGTGACCACGTGGCCGGCGGTGGCGACGTGCCACAGGCCGACGATCACGACGACGACGTTCAGCGCGAGATAGATGCCCACCAGGGCGACGGCGACGCCGATCGCCTCCAGGAAGCCCTTGAGGAACACCGCACCGAGCAGCGCCACCAGGAACAGGGTGATCAGCATCTGCTTGTCGTGCAGGACGCTGTTCAGGTGAGGGTTCTCGACCAGGTGGGTCGAGGCGTCCGCCGCCGACAGGGTGATGGTGATCAGGAAGTCGGTGGCCGCGAACCCCAGCAGGGTCAGGACGAACAGCTTGCCCTGCCAGAACGACAGCAGCCGCTCCAGCATCGCGATCGAACCCTCGCCGTGCGGGCTCTCCTCGGCCACGCGTCGGTACACGGGCAGGGCGCCCGCCAGGGTGACGATCACCAGCACGATGGTCGCGATGGGTGACAGCAGGCCGGCCGCGAGGGCCGCGATGCCCGGCTGGTAGCCGAGGGTCGAGAAGTAGTCGACACCGGTCAGGCACATCACCCGCCACCAACGCTGGCCCTTGTGCGCGGGCTCGGGTACGGCGTGCGGTCCGTGGTGGGCGCCGCCCTTGCCCATGTCGGACAGGCCCTCCAGCATCCAGGCGCGCAGGCGACTGGGAGGCGGGTGTTCGGTTGTGGCCATCGGCGTGCTCCTGATGTGCGGCTCAGCGTGTGGTTCCGGCCATCACGCGGACGGCGGCACCAGCGTAAGCAGAGCGTGACGCCTGGGCCCACGGATCTTGGGGCGGTGGGCGTCAAGCTTCCGTTAAGACTGGCCGCGTGAGCGTGGGCTGCGCATCAAGAAAGGGGCTGGCGGATTGGCCAGGCGCGGGTTGGGCTGTACGGGGGACGGGCAGTTCCAGCTGGGGGGGTGCGGCCGCGGTCATCGATCTCGGCGCACAGAGCGTGACGCAGGCCAGGGCCAGGCGGTGGCGGCGGTGGTCCGGAGTGGTGAAGACCGCTACGCCCACGTACTGACTGCCCCGGAAGCAGATGAAGGCGACAGCCGCAATGCGGCCCCCTCCGGCCCAGCCCGGTTGCCGGCGCCCTGCGCAGCGACTCGGCCTGTGCGTGGCCCCGGCACTGGGCCACGGCATGAGCGACAACTCCATGGCCTCCGGCTACAACCTGGTCGGCCGCCCGCCGGTAGCCGCCGTGCACGCCGGTCGCACGCGGCTCCTCGTCCGCCGCGAGTCCCTGGACGACATCCGCAGCCGCGACGTGGGCCTGTAGCCCGCACCTCGCCGGGGACGGCGGAACGCCTTGCCCGGCTCCCGCCGCCCCCTTACAGTCCGCTCCGTAATGTTCGTCGACGAAGCCGAAAGTTTCGTTCGGCTTCCCGTGGAGGAGCTGACGCGCATGGCGACTCGGACGTACGACAACCCGGTGATCCCCGGATTCCATCCCGACCCCAGCATCTGCCGGGTCGGGGAGGACTACTACCTGGTGTGTTCCAGCTTCGAGTACGTCCCGGGCGTCCCGCTCTTCCACAGCCGCGACCTGGTGCACTGGCGGCAGATCGGCAATGTGCTGGACCGGCCGGGGCAGTTGGAGCTGCCGGAGGATCTGCCCGCCTCGGCCGGGATCTACGCCCCCACCCTCCGGTACCACGACGGCCGGTTCCACATGATCACCACCAACGTCGCCGGCGGAGGCACCTTCCTGGTGCACAGCGAGCGGCCCGAGGGGCCGTGGTCCGATCCGGTGTGGATCGACCTGCCCGGGATCGATCCCGACCTCGCCTGGGACGACGACGGCTCCTGCTGGTGCGCCGTCTCCGGGGTCCGGCTGGCGCGCATCGACGCCACGACCGGGAAGGTGCTCGAAGGGCCGGTCCCCGTCTGGTCCGGGACGGGGATGCAGCATCCGGAGGCCCCGCACCTCTACCGGATCGGTGAGTGGTGGTACCTGATGCTGGCGGAGGGCGGCACGGCCCACGGCCACAGTGTCTCCGTCGCCCGCGCACGCTCGCCGCGCGGGCCGTTCGAACCGGCGCCGGGCAATCCGGTCCTCTCCCACCGCAGTACGGACCTGCCGGTCCAGTGCACCGGGCACGCCGATCTGGTCCAGGCGGCCGACGGCACCTGGTGGATGGTGCTGCTGGGCACGCGTCCGCGCGGCTACTTCCCCCAGTTCCACGTGCTCGGGCGGGAGACCTTCCTGACGCCGGTGGAGTGGGTGGACGGCTGGCCGCGGGTCGGACCGGTCGCCGAGCGGCACCCGGCGCCCGCGGCCTGGCATCCCCTCGAACCGGAGCCGGTGCGCGACGACTTCGACACCGTGGCCCTCGCGCCGTACTGGCTCTCCCCGCGCAGCAGGCCCGACAGCTCCTGGTCGCTGACCCGGCGGCCCGGATGGCTGACGCTGACCGCGACGGGCGACAGCCTGGACCGCCCCGGGCACACGTTCGTCGGCCGTCGGCAGCAGCACCCCGACAGCCGGACGGCGGCTCTCCTGGACGCCGGGCGGGCCCGGGCCGGTCTGTCCGTCCGCCTGGACGAGGCCCACCACTACGACCTCGAGGTGTACGACGGCACGGTGAGCGTCCATGCCCGGATCGGCCCGGTGCGGCAGCGCGTCGCGGAGCACGCCGTGCCGCCCGGACCGATCACGCTGGCCGTCGAGACCCGCACCGGCGGTGTCCTGCCGCCCACGGTCACGACCACCGGGCAGGAGGCCCCCGGGGTGAGGGCCGGCGGGCCCGACACGATCGCTTTCTCGGCCGAGAGTTCCGAAGGGGACGTGCGGCTCGCCGAACTCGACGGCCGCTACCTGTCCACCGAGGTCGCCGGGGGCTTCACCGGACGGGTGATCGGTATGTACGTCACCGAAGGCAGTGCTGCGTACGACTGGTTCGACCACGGTCCGCAGCAGGTGGCGCCGGGCATCGAACCGCGCTGATACCAACCGTGGCGAACTCCGGAGAAGTTGGCGACGGATTCGCCGCGCACAGGGGGTTGCCACCCGTCGGAGGCTGTCTCTAGGGTGCGGCAACAGCGAAGGTTTCTGGATCAAGTCCGAAACTTTCGGAATTCGGACGGGCAGGACGCGCCGTCCCGTACCCAAGGAGCGCATCATGGTCGACCCGGCACTGTCCCGCCGCAGCTTCCTGGCGGTCTCCGCCGCGGCCGGTCTGGGCATGACGGCACTGAGCGGCTGCGGCGGAGACTCGGACGGAGGGTCGTCGGGGACGACCACGATCGAATGGTGGAACATCTCCACCACCGAGCCCACGAAGACCGTCTGGGCTGGCCTGGCCAAGAAGTTCGAGGCTCAGAACCCCCATGTGAAGATCAAGATCGTGCAGCTGGAGAACGACGCCTACAAGTCGAAGATGACGGCGCTCATCGCCTCCGGAAAGCTGCCGGACATCTTCCACACCTGGGGCGGCGGCGTGCTCAAGCAGCAGGTCGACGCCGGGCTCGTCGAGGATCTCAGTGACAGCACCAAGCCCTGGTCGGACAGCATGCTGTCGGTCGCCAAGCAGCCGTACCTGATCGACGACAAGCTGTACGGCGTCCCGTTCGACATCGGCATGATCGGCTTCTGGTACAACAAGGCGCTGTTCAAGCAGGCCGGCATCAGCACGCCTCCGACCACCTGGAGCGGCTTCCTCGACGCCGTGCGCAAGCTGAAGGCCGCCGGTATCACCCCCATCGCCCTTGCGGGCAAGGAGAGCTGGACCGGCATGTATTACTGGGCGTACCTCGCGATGCGCACCGCTGGCGTCGACGCCCTGCAAAAGGCCAACGAGGACAAGGACTTCACCGGCGCCGGTTTCGTCGAGGCCGGGCAGCACCTCAAGGATCTCGTCGGCCTCCAGCCGTTCCAGAAGGGCTTCCTCGGCGCCGCCTACTCCACTCCCACCGGTCAGGCCGCCGCCGTCGGCAACGGCAAGGCGGCGATGGAGCTGATGGGCCAGTGGGCCCCGGTGGTCGAGGCCGACGCGGGCAAGGGCCTCGGCTCGGACCTCGGCTTCTTCCCGTTCCCCGCGGTCGAGGGTGGAAAGGGTGTCATCACCGAGGTGTTCGGCGGTGGCGGCGGGCACGCCCTGCGCAAGGGCGCCCCGAAGGAGGCCGTCGACTTCCTGAAGTTCTTCGCCTCCGAGGCCACCGACCTGGAGCTCGTCAAGAAGACCAACACCCTCCCGGTGGTCCCCGGGGCAGAGAAGGCCCTGAGTGACCCCAACACCAAGGCTGTACAAACCCAGTTGAGCGGTTCCACCGGCTTCCAGCTCTACCTCGACCAGGCCTACGCACCCGCCGTCGGCCAGGAGATCAACGACAGCGTCGCCGCGCTGATCGCCGGCTCCAAGTCCTCCGAGCAGGTCACGCAGTCGATCACGAAGACCGCGAAGGAAGAGCAGTAGCCCACGATGACCTCCACTTTCCTCCCGGACAAGCGGTCGGGCCCGGACGTCGCCCTCCCGCCCCCGACCGCGGCCTCGGCCCGGGGGCGGGCCCGGCGGCGCCTGCTGAACTGGCTCACCGCGGTCGGCTTCCAGGTGCCCGCGCTGGTGATGTTCATCGGTCTGGTCCTGCTGCCGATGCTGTTCGCGCTGTACGCCGCCTTCTTCCGCTGGGGCGGCTTCGGAATGCCCTCCGACTACACGGGCACGGACAACTTCACCCGGCTCTTCCAGGACCCGGTCTTCCTGGGCGACCTGTGGCGCTGTCTGGTCCTGGTCGGCCTGTCGCTCGCGTTCCAGCTGCCGTTCGCGCTCGCCATGGCGGTGCTCCTCAACCAGCGGCTGCGCGGCCGGGCCGTCTACCGGATGCTGTTCTTCGCGCCGTACGTCCTGTCCGAGGCGATCACCGGCGTTCTGTTCGGCATGGTCTTCGCGCCCGACGACGGACTCGCCGACCACATCCTGGGAAGCATCGGTCTGGACGGTCTGGGCGGCGAGTGGTTCGCCGATCCCTCCTACGTCATGGCGACCCTCTTCCTGGTCATGATGTGGAAGTACTTCGGCTTCCACATGATGCTCTACCTGGCCGGACTCCAGTCCATCCCGGCCGAGTTGACCGAGGCGGCGCTGATCGACGGCGCCGGACCCTGGATGCGCTTCCGCCACGTCACCCTGCCGCTGCTCGCGCCCACCCTGCGCATCAGCGTCTTCCTGTCCGTCATCGGGTCGATCCAGCTGTTCGACCTGGTGTGGGTGATCACCCAGGGCGGCCCCGACCACCACTCCGAGACGATGGCCGTGACCATGTTCCAGTACGGCTTCAAGCGCTATCAGGTCGGCTATGCCAGCGCGATCAGCGTGGTCATGTTCGGCATCTGCCTCGTCTTCGCCCTCGCCTACCAGCGGTTCGTGCTCCGCCGCGACCTCGAAGGGGCCACCACGACGATGAGGGGGGACGGCAAGTGACCCGGAAGACCGTACGCAGCCTGCCGCTGCACCTGATCCTCGTCGTCGTCGGCGCGGTGATGATCCTGCCCCTGGTGTACGCCGTGCTGTCCGGCTTCAAGTCCACCGACGAGCTCTCCCGCAACCCGTTCGGGCTGCCCGACCGGTGGCTGACCGGCAACTACACCGACATCGTCGGCTCGGGCGACTTCTGGCGGCTGCTCGGTAACAGCACGCTGATCGCGGTGGCGACGACCGTGCTCGTGGTCGCCGTGTCCGCGCTCGCGGCCTTCTCCTTCGCCCGGTTCGCCTTCCGCGGGCGGGAGGTGCTGTTCACCGTCTTCACGCTGGGGCTGATGTTCCCCTTCGCGGTGGCGGCGCTGCCGCTGTTCCTGATCCTGCGCTACCTGGATCTGCTGGACAACCCGCTGGGCGTGATCCTCCCGCAGGCCGCCTACGGACTGCCGATGACGATCATCATTCTGCGCGGCTTCTTCCAGCAGATCCCCGGCGAGCTGGAGGAGGCGGCCACCCTCGACGGCTGCAGCCCCTTCGGCTTCTTCTGGCGGGTACTGCTGCCCATGGCGCGGCCCGCGCTCGGCACTGTCTCGGTCCTCGCCGTGGTCACCAGCTGGAACAACTTCTTCCTGCCGCTGCTGGTGTTCACCGACAACACCTGGTGGACCCTCCCCATCGGCGTCCAGCAGTTCCAGGGCCAGTACTCGGCGGAGTACGCCCGCGTCTTCGCCTATCTCGTCCTGGCCATGGTCCCCGCCCTGGCCTTCTACTCCGTCGCCGAGCGCCAGCTCGTCGGCGGTCTCACCGCCGGCGCGACGAAGGGATGAGCCGCGCCCGCGGATGTACGGCTCACCAACACCCCGATTGTGAGGAGTCGCACCATGAGCACCATCGGTTCTGAGAGCACCACACGCACAACCCGCCCGTCCCGCACCCGCCTCAGACTCGCCGGAGCCCTCGCCGCCGTCCTGGTCGCCGCCGGCGTCGCCGGTGGCCCGGCGGCCCAGGCGAGCCAGAAGCAGCCGACGCTCGCCGACCTCGCCCAGCGCCACGGCCGCTACTTCGGCAGTGCCACCGACAACCCCGAACTCACCGACAGCGCCTACACGGCGCTGCTCGGCAGCGAGTTCGACATGATCACCCCGGGCAACGGCATGAAGTGGTACGCCACCGAACCCCAGCAGGGCGTCTTCGACTGGTCCAAGGGCGACGAGATCGTGAACCTGGCCCGCGCCAACCACCAGAAGGTCCGCGGCCACACCCTGGTCTGGCACAGTCAGCTGCCGGGTTGGCTCACCAGCCGCGAGTGGACCGCCGACGAGCTGCGGGCCGTGCTGAAGAACCACATCTTCGCCGAGGCACGCCACTACCGCGGCAAGGTCTACTCCTGGGACGTCGTCAACGAGGCGTTCAACGAGGACGGCACCTACCGCGAGACGATCTTCTACAAGACGCTCGGCCCCGGCTACATAGCCGACGCGCTGCGCTGGGCCCACCAGGCCGACCCGCACGCCAAGCTCTACCTCAACGACTACAACATCGAGGCGACCGGCCCGAAGAGCGACGCCTACTACCAGCTCGCCAAGGACCTGAAGGCGCAGGGAGTCCCGCTCGACGGCATCGGCCTCCAGGCCCACCTCGCCCTCCAGTACGGCTATCCCACCACCCTGGAGGAGAACCTGCGCCGCTTCTCCGAGCTCGGCCTCGACACCGCGCTCACCGAGGTCGACGTACGGATGCTGCTGCCCGCGACCGAGGAGAAGCTGGCCCAGCAGGCCGACTGGTACCGGGACATGACCGAGGCGTGCCTGGCGGTGCGCCGGTGCGTGGGGATCACGGTGTGGGACTACACCGACAAGTACTCGTGGATCCCCGCGGTCTTCACGGGAGAGGGCGCGGCCCTGCCGTGGGACGAGCAACTCCAGCCGAAGCCTGCGTACTTCGCGCTGCGGGAGGCGCTGAAGTAACGCCCGTTCCGGGCGCCCGCCTGCCGGGCGCCCGGGAACGTCATGCCGTGGCCGGTGGTGCCGTGCTCGACCGCACCACCAGCTCCGTGCCCAGCTCCACCCGTGGCGAGTCCGGTTGTTCGTCGCGGGCCAGCCGCAGCACCGTACGGACGGCCAGCTTGCCCATGTCCGCGAGCGGCTGGCGGACGGTGGTGAGCGGGGGAGCGGACCAGCGGACTTCCGGAAGGTCGTCGAAACCGACCACACTCATGTCCTCGGGCACGCGCAGCCCGCGCCGGCGCAGCGCCTCGATCGCGCCGAGCGCCATCTGGTCGCTGGCCGCGAACACCGCGGTCGGCGGCTCGGGCAGGTCGAGCAGCTTGCCGCAGGCGCTGAAACCGGACTCGGGGTAGAAGTCGCCGGGAACGATGAGGGATTCGTCGACCGCGATGCCGGCGCCCTCCAGGGCCGCCCGGTAGCCGTCGTGCCGGGCGCGCGAGCACAGCAGCCGGGCCGGCCCGGCGATCAGGCCGATCCTGCGGTGGCCGAGGGACAACAGATGCTCGGTGGCCGCCATGCCCCCCGACCAGTTGGCGGCGCCGATGGTGGGCGCGTCCAGGGCGGGGGAGCCCGTCGGGTCGACGACCACCAGCGGGACGCCGAGGATGCGCAACTCCTCGTGCAGGACCGGCTCCAGGGCCGAGGTGACGAGGATGACGCCGTCGGATGCGCGGGCCCGCAGGTTGCGCATCCAGCCGCGGGCGTCGCCCGAGCGCCCGTGGATGGCCGACACCACGGTGCCCACGCCGGCCGCGTGGGCGACCTCCTCGACACCCCGGATGATCTCCACCGCCCAGGGGCTGTCGAGGTCGTTGAAGACCAGGTCGAGCAGGGCCGCGCGGGTGGTGGCGGCCGCGGGGCGCTTGCGGTAGCCGTGCAGGCGCAGCAGGTCCTCGACCCGGGCCCGGGTCGAGGGCGACACGTCGGACCGGCCGTTGACCACCCGGGACACGGTCGGCACCGAGACTCCGGCCTGCCGGGCGATCTCCGTGATCGTGACCTTGCCTCGCACAGCCTCCGACTCCGTGATCGTGACCTTGCCTCGCACAGCCTCCGACGCCGTCCCACCGTCGGCCTCGCGTGCTGCCAATGCCCCCACCTCCGTCGCTCCGGACGCACTCTCGAAACTTCCAGGAGTCTTCCGGAAAACGGGCGGTCGTGGGAAGTCATCGCGGGGATCTTCCGGATCTCGTACGGAGAACTACGGTGAGTGATCACCCCCGGACATGCGTCGGGGCCGGTTCGCAGAGAGTCTGCGGTCCGGCCCCTCATGTCTCCCGGCGGCATACCGCGCCGCCCGATGGTGCGGGTTGACGGGCCCTAGGCGGCCGTCACGACCCGGCTGGTCTCCAGTGGGCGGTGCGGGGCGATGATCTGGCCGTCCGGCAGGAGCTCACCGGTGTCCTCGAAGAGGAGCACGCCGTTGCACAGCAGGCTCCAGCCCTGCTCCGGGTGGTGCGCCATGAGGCGGGCGGATTCCCGGTCGGCGGAGTCGGCTGTCGGGCACGGTGGCTGGTGCTGGCACATGGGTGGGATCTCTCGCTCTGTCGTGGTCATGTCCGCCCCCGTTGCGGTTGGTCGGTCGGAACCCAGTGTTGCCCTACGGGCGTCAATCCGCAGGGATTTCGCTGCACCGCTTCTCACAGGTTGATGACGCATCACTGCCGCGAGCGGTTCATTCCAACTGCACGGCCTCTTCGGGTGGTTCGAAGTGGTCGTACAGGGCTAGTTCCTACGGGTCGGAGGCAATTTCCAGCTCGTACGAGCACTTTGCGGCTCTTACGAGCGCGGCCTATTGGCGCCGGAAACGCACGCGTACCCCGCTGCCCGGAAATTCGGCGGCGGGGTACGAGTACGGGCGGAGGCGATCCCCCGGTGTCAGGCCGGCTGGCTCAGCAGTGGTGCCGGAGTCGCCCGATGCGTCAGCACCGGGAGCAGTTCGGCGACCCGGTGCGGGCGGTGGGCCGCGATGCCGGGCGGGGCCGGCGCCAGTGGGACCAGCAGGTCCGTCGCGGCGGGGTGGCCTTCGGCGCCGTCCGCATCGCAGTCGCCGTGCAGCCACAGCGTGAGCATGTACAGGCCCGGCATGGACAGCAGGCGCGCCTGGTAGGGCTGTTGCACCGTCTCGGCCTGGCGCAGCGCGAGCTCGGTGGAGGCGATGTAGGGGCCCTCGAAGAAGTGCGAGAAGGCCCAGCCGTCGGGGGTGAGCCTGGTCTCGGCGGCGGCCACCGCGCGGTCGCCGCAGCGGATCAGGAACCGCCAGCCGGCCAGCCGGGTCGCGGACACGCCTTCGGGGGTGATTCGGTCCAGTACGTGGACGGGCAGCGGGAGTTCGGGCGTCGCGGGCCCCTGGGCGGTGCGCAAGGAGGGGGTTCGGGCCTCGCGGACCGCGGTGGGGGAACCGAGGGCCGTGAGGACGGAGCGGAGGGCAGGCGAGGGAGCCGGGGGGACATGCAGCGGCATGGTGGGTCGCCTCTCATTCGACAGGCACGGTGGCGCGAGGGCGGGGCGTGGGCGGACGGCGCTGTCAGCTCTCGGAGGTCGGAGAGGCAGGGGCCGGGGTCTCTGAACCAGGATGCGGGTGTGCCTGTCGTACGTCACCCTCGACGACAGGTTCCTTCGACCGTGGGCGCCAACCTTCTCCGCCTTGTTCGCGGAGTTTATACGACGAGTGTTCATACTGTGTTTCGTCTAGCCGTTTCCCGCGGTTTCGGCAAGGGTTCATTCGGTCGGCGGTACGCGGGAATCGTCCCGGTTCCGGGCTCGCTGCGCGGCGATGACCTCGGGTTATGCAGGTGCGGCGGTCGGCCAATTTTCGTCGGCGTTTTTCACGAGGCACAGCGGGTACTCGAAAGTGCACACTGTTTCATGCCCCGTGAATGTGCCGCCGGTCACTTCCGACCAATGTAGCGGCTGCCCGGCCCGGTGGGAACGTTATCGATCGCTTCCACTGGGCATCATCCCACCTGACCCAGGACACCGGCGGCCGGAATCTTCGGGCCGCCCGCCGAGGAGGGACGCTTCCATGGGGGAGAAGGTCGTGGCGGGTCGGTTCGATCTGTCCGATCGACAGCGCTACCGTGACAAGCTCCGGCGGTGTCTGGCGGGGCTGGAGCGGCTTCTGCAGGAGAAGCGGTTCGATCGCCCGAAGAACCTCATGGGGCTGGAGATCGAACTGAATCTGGTCGGCGCCGACGGCATGCCGAAAATGCTCAATGCCCAGGTGCTCGAACGGATCGCAAGCCGAGATTTCCAAACAGAACTCGCCATGTTCAATCTGGAAGTCAACATAGCCCCACACCGATTGGGTGAGCGGGTATTCGACCGGCTCGCCGAGGAACTCCGTACGTCCTTGGCATATGCCGACCGGAAAGCGGGCGAGCTCGACGCCGGAATCATGATGATCGGGATTCTGCCGACCCTCGACCGGGACGATCTGGTGTCCTCCAACCTTTCCGACGTCGACCGCTACACCCTGCTCAACGACCAGATCGTGGCCGCCCGCGGCGAGGACTTCGTGCTCGACATAGACGGCATCGAGCGCCTCACCTGTACCTCCAAATCCATCGCTCCCGAGGCCGCCTGCACCTCCGTGCAGCTGCACCTCCAGGTCACCCCGGGCCGGTTCGCGGACGTGTGGAACGCCGCCCAGGCCGTCGCCGCCGCGCAGATCGCCGTGGGCGCCAACTCGCCCTTCCTGTTCGGCCGCGAGCTGTGGCGTGAGTCCAGGCCCCCGCTGTTCCAGCAGTCCACCGACACCCGCCCGCCCGAGCTCCAGGCCCAGGGCGTACGGCCGCGGACCTGGTTCGGCGAGCGGTGGATCTCCTCGGCGTACGACCTGTTCGAGGAGAACCTGCGTTACTACCCGGCACTGCTGCCCATCTGTGACGACGAGGACCCGCTCGAGGTCCTGGGGGCGGGCGGCGTCCCGTCACTCGCCGAACTCGTCCTGCACAACGGCACGGTGTACCGCTGGAACCGCCCCGTCTACGGCATCGCCGACGGCCACCCACATCTGCGCGTCGAGAACCGGGTGCTGCCCGCCGGGCCCACCGTCACGGACGTCCTGGCCAACGCGGCCTTCTACTACGGCGTCGTGCGTGCGCTGGCCGAGGAGTCGCGGCCGGTGTGGACCCGGCTGCCCTTCGAGGCGGCCGCCGCCAACTTCGACGCCGCGTGCCGGTACGGCATCGACGCCCGCCTCGAGTGGCCCCGACGCGGTCGGCTGGGCGGCACGACCCAGGTCGACGCCGTCGGCCTCGTACGCGACGAGCTGTTGCCCCTCGCCGAGGCCGGGCTCGACGCATGGGGGGTCGAACCCGTCGACCGCGACCTGTACCTGGGCGTGATCGACGAGCGCTGCCGGCGGCGGACCAACGGCGCGTCCTGGCAGGCGGCCACCTTCCACCGGGCCCTGGAGAAGGGCCTGTCCCGGGACGCCGCGCTGGCCGCCACCACCCGGCGGTACCGCGACCTGATGAATCTCGGGGAGCCGGTGCACACCTGGCCGGTGGGGCTGCCCGAGCCGGTGCCGCTCGGGTGACGCGCAGGGTCAGCCCCGGCTTCCACTCGCCCCCGCCGCCACGATCGCCTTCAGGATCACCATATGGATCTGCGAGGGATCGCTGACCGACTGCCCCGAGCCGCCGGTCGCGCCGGCGATCTGCTGCCCCCACACATCCGAGTCCGGCACCCACACCTGCGCGTCGGGCTTCGGTTGTCCTGACAGGAGGATCCGAAGGAGAGCAGTCCGCCCTGCACGGCGGTCGCCGTGCAGGGCGGCGACGGTGAGGACGAGGACCGTCGTGACGGCCACGGTCCGGCGGCGGGCGCGGGGACGGGGGTCGGCTGTGCCCGCACCGTACTGATCGGGCAAGCTGTGACGTCCCATGACGGTGGTGCCCCTCCCTGGTGAACCTCGCGCCGGATGACGGCCGTATGGCATGCAGAGGCCGGGCCAAGATGGGCATGGGGCGGGATTACTCAACTGGAGGCAGGTGTGCACGTGGAGGCGGACTCGATGGCCGATTCTTTTCCGCAGGAGCGGCCCTCGCGACGGATTCTCCGGGACGAGACGCTGCTCGTCCTGGGGCTTTCGCTCGGTGCGAGCGGAGTGTCCGCCCTGATCAGCTTTGTTGGATCGGTCACCAAACCGGGGGGTCTCAAGGACCAGGCGGCCACTCTCAACGCCTCGGCCGCGCCCGGTCGTCCCTGGCTGGATCTTGCCTGGCAGCTCTTCGGGATCGCCTCGGCCCTGGTGCCGGTCGCGCTCGTCGCCCACTTCCTGCTGCGCGAGGGCCAGGGCCTGCGCACCCTCGGCTTCGACCGCACCCGGCCCTGGCCCGACCTGGGCCGCGGGGCGGGGGTCGCGGCGGTGATCGGCAGCGCCGGAATCGCCTTCTACCTGGCCGCCCGCGGCCTGGGCTTCAACCTCACGGTGGTGCCGGAGGCGCTGCCGGACGTGTGGTGGAAGTACCCGGTGCTGATCCTCTCGGCGCTGCAGAACGCGATCCTCGAGGAAGTCATCGTCGTCGGCTATCTGCTGCGCCGGCTGGGCCAGTTGGGCTGGACCCCGGGCACCGCACTGGTGGCCAGTTCCGTACTGCGCGGCTCCTACCACCTCTACCAGGGCATCGGCGGCTTCGTCGGCAACATGGTGATGGGCGTGGTGTTCGTCTACCTCTACCGGCGCTGGGGCCGGGTGGGCCCCCTGGTGGTGGCGCATTCCCTGCTCGACATCGGGGCGTTCGTCGGGTACGCGCTGCTGGCGGGCAAGGTGGGGTGGCTGCCCACGGCGTGAGCGGCGCTGTGAGGCAGCGTGAGGGGCGTACGGCGACGTCGTACGCCCCTTTTCTCTACGGCCTGTTGCCGCTGTCAGGCGAACAGTTCGCCCTCGATGACGGTGACCGCGCGGCCGCTCAGCAGCGTGCGGTCGCCGCGCAGGTCGGTGCGGACGCTGCCGGAGCGGGGTGAGGCCTGCAGACCGGTGAGGCCGGGCCGGCCGAGGCGCTCGGACCAGAAGGGGGCGAGGGCGGTGTGGGCGCTGCCGGTGACCGGGTCCTCGTCGATGCCGACGTTGGGGAAGAAGCAGCGGGAGACGAAGTCGTAGCCGCGGGCGGGGTCCTCGGCACGGGCGGTGGCGATGATGCCGCGCGCCGAGTAGGCGGCGAGGGCCTGGTGGTCGGGCTTCAGGGCGTGGACGGTCTTCTCGTCGGCGAGTTCGAGGAGCAGGTCGCCGACGTTCGGGCCGGTGTCGAAGGCCGCGCGGGGCTCGGCGCCGAGAGCCTCGGCGACCCCGTCCGGGAGCTCGACCTGCGTCAGCGGGGCCGTGGGGAAGTCCAGGGTGATCGAGCCGTCCTCGCGGGGCGTGGCGATCAGGACGCCGCTGCGTGTGGCGAACCGGACGGGACCCTCGTGGGCGCCCGTGGTGTGCAGGACGTGGGCGGTGGCGAGCGTGGCGTGACCGCACATCGCGACCTCGGTGGCGGGCGTGAACCAGCGCAGCGCCCAGTCGGCCTCGCCACCCTCGGGCAGACGGTGGGCGAACGCGGTCTCGGCGTGATTGACCTCCAGGGCCACCTTCTGGAGCCAGTCGTCGTCCGGGAAGGAGTCGAGGAGCAGGACCCCGGCCGGGTTGCCGGCGAAGGGACGGTCGGTGAAGGCGTCGACGATACGAATGCGCATGCCACGACGCTAGAGCCCCGCGATGCGGCAGACCAAGGCCAATCCGCCGGCGCTGGACCGGTTTCGGCGACAGCGCCGGGCCGGCACCGGGCCGCGGGGCCAGGCCGACACCGGGTTCGGCGCTGGGCCGCGGGGCCAGGCCGGCATCGGGCCACGGCAGGCGGGGGACCGGCGTCAGGACTGGACGGGCCACCGCGCCGTCCCGGCGCCGGGACGCGTCCCCCTCAGTCGATGCAGAACTCGTTGCCCTCGATGTCCTGCATCGGGATGCACGAATCATTGCCGTCATACAGCGTTCGCACGTGTACCGCGCCGAGCGGGACCAGTCGTGCGCATTCGGCCTCAAGTGCGGCGAGGCGCTCTTCACCCACGAGTCCGGTGCCGACCCGCACATCAAGGTGCAGCCGGTTCTTGGCGGCCTTCCCTTCGGGGACGCGCTGGAAGTACAGTCGCGGGCCCACACCTGAGGGATCACTGCAGGCGAACCACGAATCCCGCTGCTCAGGTGGCTGCGAGCGCTTGAAATCGTCCCAAGTGGCAAACCCCTCCGGTGGCGGCGGTACTACGTACCCCAACACCTCGCACCAGAAACGAGCGAGGCGCTCAGGTTCTGCGCAGTCGAAGGTGACTTGGAACTTCTTGATCGACGTCATCGGTCCACCATATTGGCGCGTGCTGTACACCGAGATCCCGGGGTTTCATCGCCGTGCGGGGCGAGGTCTCGCGTGACATGAGTAGCGCCAACGGCTGAGACGCGTGGACTGGGTTCGCTGAGACGGAACGGCAGATCTTCGGCGTGCGGCGAGATCAATCCCGGTGGATCTGACCTGCGCTCATGCCGATTCGGACTTGCGCGCGAGGATCTGGATACCCGTTGACTCGTGACCGTTCATGGTGAGCACCGTGATGGTTCGGGTGTCGATGGTCCGGAACCCAGGAAGCAGGGTGGCGAACCACTCGCGGGCGTGATGGCGGCAGATCGCACCGTCGGCGGTTTCGAACACGCCGTAGCTGCCGTAGTGATCAACATGCCGGTCATAGCGATCGCGGTTGCGTTCGTCGTCTTGCAGCAGAAGGTCGCTGATGTAGAGGATGCCGCCGGGCTTGAGGACGCGGGTCAGCTCGGCGATCAACCGATGTTGAGCCTCGTTGCCGGGAATGCAGGTCAGCACGGCGAAGAGAAGAACCGCGTCGAAGCCTGCGTCTGGATAGGGCGAGGCTGGTGGTGCATCCAGGGCGGCAAAGCGCATGGTGGGGTGAAGACGGCGTGCGCGACTGATCATTCCCGGAGAGGCGTCGACACCCGTGAGGTTGTCGAAGCCGCGCTGCTGGAGTTCCTCCATGATGCGGCCGTATCCGCATCCGTAGTCGAGGATCGCCGCGTGCGTGCTGACCCCGTCGAGCCAGGGTAGATGGAGCGGGTGGGTGAACGTCTTCGTGGCCGCAGCGGCATCCCAGTAGGGGACCTGACTGTCGAGGTCGGACATGGCAGATGCCTCCCTGGGAACTCGGCTGAAGCCGGTCGTGGTGTCACGGCGGTGGGGCCTCGATGAGTCGACCACGCTCGAAGCGAGCGACGGCCGGGAAACGAGCGACGAGGCTTTATCCGGGTGCGGTGATGGCGTGGTTGATCGCGGAGGCGACGTCGGCAGCGACGCGGGTGGGCTGGTAGGAGTCGTGGGGCCAGGCACGTCCGTCCGTCACCCACACGCTTTGAAGGCCGAGCGCGCTGGCGCCCGCGATGTCGGCGTGGGGTGAATCGCCGATGACCCACGCGCCCGGGAGGGGGACACCGACGGCATCGGCTGCCGCTTGGAAGATCTCCGGTTCTGGTTTCTTGTAGCCGACTGCTTCGGAGATGACCCAGTCCTGGACAAGTCGGTCGAGTCCGGTCTTCCGGATCTTCGCCTCCTGCTGGACGATGCGCCCGTTGGTGACGATGACGCAAGTCCAGCCGTCCGCCTGCGCTTTGCCCAGCGCCTCGCGGGCTGAGTGAGCCAGGACGACGCGGTCGGCGGCGCCGTTGTCGAGAAGGGCACGGACGGCGGCGGTTTGCACCACGTCGCCGTATCGGTCGGTGAGGGCTGCGGCGACTTCGCAACGCGCGGTGTAGCCGCTTGCGTCGATGGCCATCACCCATGTGAGGTCGGAGCTGGGCAGGTCGTGCTCGGCAAGGAAGTCGGCGACGGCGGCGCGGAAGGCCGCATCGCGGTCGACAAGGGTGTTGTCGAGGTCCAGCAGCAACAACGGCATGACCGGGAGTAGATCATGGAACCTGCTGCGAGGCAGGCCAGTTTCCGGCTGGCATCGGCATGAGGTCGGCGAAGCGGATGTTGTGGATCGTCAAGGACGGACTTCTGCAGAGCCACTAAGCAGCGGTAGTAGGGGTGGAACGGGCTCCACCGTGTTTCGGCTTTCGTCCACCAGATGATGAATCCGATCGTCCTCGACGACGCGTCGGCGGTCTCGGCGACCGCCCGTCGCATGGCCTCCACCACGGCCGGGTCGACCTGGCGGAAGGCCTGCATCTGCTTCGCCGACCGGCCATCCGCCAGCCCGACCAGCCCATCCCGCTGATAGCGCTGCCACCGCTGCTTGATGCCGCTTGCGGACACCTGGTGCCCGGCTGCCGTCAGCTCAGCCGCCTTGGCCCGCTCACGCTGGGCCAGCGAGCACCGTTTCGGATCGAACTCCGGCCGGGGACGCGTCCCCTCCGGAGCGTCCGGCGGCAGTCCGTGCAGGACCTCCAGGATGTGCCTCTCCCACCAGCGGGCCCGCTCAGCGGCAGCCTCAGGGAACTCCGCGATCCGGGACGTCGGCAGCACCCGCAGCTTCCCGGTCACCGGTCAACCCCACACGACAACTCGATGCACGGCCCTGCCTGATGCACCCCAGCCGGTACAGCCATCCAGCACCCCCAGTGCACTCAGCCGCGCGACCAGGTTCGCTGAGACAGAAGCCCGAACGGCTCGATTGAGTGAGACGGGACAGCCGACGAGAACGAGCAGGGGCTTGCCGCGCGAGTCGTTCCGATATATCGTTGAAGCATCGCGACTGATCAACGACTGAATGGAGTGATTGCGATGCGTACCCACGGATTCGAGCGTGGACATCGACAGGACGGCCCCTCCCGGCGCGGCCGGGGCGGCGACGGACGGCGTGCGGCCTTCGGGCCCTTCGGCCCCGGCGGTCCCGGATTCGGTCCCGGCGGCCCCGGATTCGGTCCGGGCGGACCCGGGCCCTGGGGTGGACGAGGGCGTGGCGGACCCAGGGGAAGGGCGCGGCGAGGTGACGTACGTGCCTCGATCCTGGCCCTGCTCAAGGACCGGCCCATGCACGGCTACGAGATGATCCAGGAGATCGCCGAGCGCAGCGGCGGGGCGTGGAAGCCCAGCCCCGGTTCGGTGTACCCCACCCTCCAACTGCTGGAGGACGAGGGCCTGATCGTCAGTGAGACCGAGGGCGGCAAGAAGCTGTTCTCGCTCACCGAGTCGGGCCGCACGGCCGCTGAGGAAGGCGCTGACGCGCCTTGGGAGGAGGCCTCGCGCGGAGTCGACTGGGAGGCCCTCACCGAGATCCGCCAGGCCGGCTTCGGTCTGATGGAGGCTTTCGGTCAGGTCTGGAAGACCGGCAGCAAGGAGCAGCGTGAGAAGGCGCTGACCGTCATCAACGACGCCCGCAAGAAGCTGTACCTGATCCTCGCCGACGAGGACTGACAGCAGTACGGCACGGCAGAGGCGCCCCGCGGAGCACTCCGCGGGGCGCCTCTGCGCGCGCCCCTCAGGTCACCAGCCCGTCCAGCTTGCGCAGTGACTCGTTGAGCGCGGCCGTCGCCGAGTCCTTCAGCTTGCCTGCCATCAGCGAGACGGCGGCGCCCGTGAACTCTCCGTCCATGCGGACCGTCGTGGCGTCGCCGTCGGGCGTGAGCGTGTAGCGCGTGGCTACGGTCACCGCCATCGGGCCCTTGCCGCGGATGGCGAGCACGCGGGCCGGCTCCAGTTCCTCGACGGTCCACTCGACCTCCGCCGGGAAGCCCATCAGCTTCATGTTCTCCTGGAACGTGGCGCCCACTTCGAGGGTCTGTGGACCGCCCTTGGGGAAGTTGGTGTGGGTCGCGTTCCATTCGCCGTAGGCGGACCAGTCCGTGAGCTGTGCCCACACCTTCTCGGCGGGGGCCTGGATGCGTGCCTCCGCGCTGACTTCGGCCATGCGACCACCTCTTCGTGTCGGGCTACGGTGTCGCGGAACGTAGCCGCAGAGCCCCGAACATTCAATACTGATGAACCGTCAGAAAAAAATTGCGGAGCAAGGCGGCGCGCGCCCCTCCGGGAGAAACGGCGTGATCTCATCCGTAAGGAGGAGATTCCCGCCCGCGTTGTCCACTCTGCGTGGGACGCGAGAATGCTTCGCGCCGGGGATGTCCGGATCCGCAGGGGCTGATGAGCTAGGAGATGTGCAACCCCGTAATTCCCGGCAGTCGACCAGCGACCAGGGCATCCGTCGCGCCGACGGCGAGGCCGGGCTCAGTGTCGAACTGGCGGCGGTGGTCGCCGGTGCCCGGCGCAGGGCGCTCCGGGACGGGGACCGCCAGATCGACACCGCCCATCTGCTCCACTCGCTCCTGGAATCCGACCCCGAGGCGCGCGCCGTCTTCGGCGAAGGGCCGCAGATCGCCCGCCTGCTCGGCTATCTCGTCCAGCGCAGCATCGGCTACGGCCTGCGCTGGCAGGGCGGTGTCGAGGACTCCGGCGCCCTGCCCGTGGTGACGGAGGCGGCGGCCGAGGGTTTCTCGCCGCTGGCCGCGGGTGTCATGGAGGACGCCTGCGCACGCGCCGCGCTGCGCGGCGGCGAACCGGCCCGCGGTGTGGACCTGCTCGCGGCGATCGTCGTCGACCCGCAGGCGCGGGCCGTGGAGGTGCTGGCCCGCGCCGGCGTCGACCCGCGCGAGGTGACCGCCCGGATCGACGGCGGCCTGGAGGAGTACGTCGGGGGTGGCGAGGCGGCCTGGTGACCCATGGCCCGTGACCCGTGACCTGGTGAAGGGCCGCGCGTCCAGCCGGTGAGACAGGTGTCATCGGGGGTGACGCTCATGTCATCGCCTGTCATCATGTGCCGGTGCATATGACAGAGGGCGGTCGGGCCGACCGCGGAAAGGGCGTCGGACTGGGTCTGGCGCTCGCGTCGGCGCTGGCCTTCGGCGGATCCGGAGTCGCGGCCAAGCCGTTGATCGAGGCGGGCCTCGACCCGCTGCATGTGGTGTGGCTGCGGGTCGCCGGCGCGGCCCTGGTGATGCTGCCCCTCGCGGTGCGTCACCGCGCCCTGGTGCGCCGCCGACCCGCGCTGCTCGCCGGATTCGCCCTGCTCGCCGTGGCCGGCGTCCAGGCCTGCTACTTCGCCGCCATCTCCCGGATCCCGGTCGGGGTCGCCCTGCTGGTCGAATACCTCGCACCCGCCCTGGTCCTCGGCTGGGTGCGGTTCGTGCAGCGGCGGCCGGTGACGCGCGCCGCGGCGCTCGGTGTGGTCCTCGCGGCCGGTGGGCTCGCCTGTGTCGTCGAGGTGTGGTCGGGACTGAGCTTCGACGTCCTCGGACTGCTTCTCGCGCTCGGCGCCGCCTGCTGCCAGGTCGGGTACTTCGTCCTGTCCGACCAGGGCAGCGACTCCGGCGAAGAGGTTCCCGACCCGCTCGGCGTCATCGCCTACGGCCTCCTCGGCGGTGCCGCCGTGCTGACCGTCGTCGCCCGCCCCTGGAATATGGACTGGTCCGTGCTCGCGCACAGCGCGCGGATGGACGGCACCCCGGTCCCGGCCTGGCTGCTGCTGGCCTGGATCGTGCTCGTCGCCACGGTCGTCGCGTACATCACCGGCGTGCTCTCCGTGCGCCGGCTCTCCCCGCAGGTCGCGGGCGTGGTGGCCTGCCTGGAGGCGGTCATCGCGACCGTCCTGGCCTGGGTACTGCTCGGCGAGCACCTTTCCGCGCCGCAGATCGCGGGTGGTGCCCTCGTACTGGTCGGCGCGTTCATCGCGCAGTCGTCCACGCCCGCCAAGGGCTCGGCGGAGCCGGTGGCGAGCGGCACGCCCGAAAGGGAGTTGTCGGCCCGCGGAACGGCGGCATAAGGTGCGGATCATGCCTTCGCGTGCACTCGTTCTTCCGCCCCCGGCCGCCTGAGGCGGGCCCTCCGGTAATCCGCCCGGCACGTCGCCGGGCCGAACGGTGCTGCCCGCAGACGAAGTCCGCGGACCCTCGCTGAGCCGGGGTCCTTTCCCGAACTTCCGCGCACTTTCGCTGCGCGTCTGCGGAGAGAACGCATGTCCACTACTGTTTCCGGCCTGCCCGTCGGGCGAGGCCTGCTGTATCTGATCGTCGCCGGTTTCGCGTGGGGCACCGCGGGCGCGGCCGCCTCTCTCGTCTACCGGGCCAGTGACCTCGGCGCCGTCACCCTGTCGTTCTGGCGCTGCGCGGCCGGGCTCGTCCTGCTGCTCGCCGCCCGCCGCCTGCGTCCGCGAGCCCGTACCGCCGCACCGCTGTCACTGCGCCACAAGGCGCTGCGCGCCGGGGTCACCGGTGTGGGGCTCGCGGTGTTCCAGACGGCCTACTTCGCGGCCGTCTCCGCCACCGGCCTCGCCGTCGCCACGGTCGTCACGCTCGGCGCCGGCCCAGTCCTCATCGCACTCGGCGCACGGCTGACCATGGGGGAGCGGCTCGGCCGCGGCGGGGCCACCGCCGTTGCTGGGGCGCTCGCCGGGCTCGGGGTGCTCGTGGCCGGCGGCGGAGGCACGACCGTACGCCCCTGGGGCGTGCTGCTCGCGCTGGTGTCGGCCGCCGGCTACAGCGCGATGACCCTGTTCACGCGCTGGTGGGGCCGCGGCGGCGCGGTGGACGCCGCGGATGCGTCGGTGGGCGCGTTCGCGGTCACCAGCCTGTGCCTGCTGCCGTTCGCCCTGGCCGAGGGGCTGGTACCGCACACCGCCGACCCCGGCCGGATCCTGTGGCTGCTGGCGTACATCGCGGCCGTCCCCACGGCCCTCGCGTACGCCCTCTACTTCGCGGGCGCGGCCGTCGTACGGTCCGCCACCGTCTCCGTGATCATGCTGCTGGAGCCGGTCGGCGCGGCGGTCCTCGCCGTCGCCCTGCTCGGCGAACGGCTCACCCCCGCGACCCTCGCCGGCACCCTGCTGATGCTCGGCTCGGTCACGGGCCTCGCGCTGGCGGAGGCACGGGGCGCGGCGACGCCGGTCTGACGCGGAGGAGGGGCCCTTCGCCGGAGGGCCCCTCGGTCGGCGCGCCCGTTCGTGCGGCAGGTGTTCGCGCGTGGCGGCGTCGGCGGGGCCACCGCAAGCCCGGGGGAGGGGCCCTTCACCAGCAGGGCTCCCCCCGGAAAGGCCCATCAGCAAGGAGGACCCCTCCCCGGAGGAGCCCCGCAGTCAGCCCGCCCGCCTGCGCAGCAGGTGTTCGCGTGCGGTCGCGTCGCCCGGGCCGCCGCGGGCCGCCAGCTCGGTCGCGATCCGGTCCTGGACCTCGCCCGGCTTTTTCCCCGCGTACTTGAACTTCGCCCGTACGCCCGTCACTTCGAGCCGCAGCCCGCGGATGCCGGACAGCAGGCGGCCGTACGGCGCCTCGCCGACCGTGGCCCGCGCGGAGCCGCCCTCCGGCTGGAAGTGGCCCAGCTGGCGGTTGAGCAGCTCGGCCTTGTGGGCCGCGTCGTCCACGACATGGGCCGTGCAGCGGAGTTGGACCGCAGCGTAGAAGCTCGTCGGTGTGCCGTGCTCGGACGGGCCGTCCGGCGGCGCCTGCCAGGGGCCGGGCACGAAGACGTAGTCATCGACGACGCTCAGCACGACGTCCGGGTTCGCCTCCAGTGCCGCCCAGAGCGGGTTGGGACGGGCGAGATGGGTGACCGCCTCGGCGCGCTCGGGGTCGTAGGCGAAGTGCAGGGGCTGGATGTGCGGGGGCTCGCCCGGGAGGCCGTTGACCGCGAGCTGCCCGAAGTCGTGTGCCGCCAGCCACCCCTGCCACTCGGTGTCGTCACGGGGCGCGTCCCAGGGATGGATCAGCATCACAGCACCGCCAGATAGTCCGGGACCTCGGTGCCGGACGCCAGGTCGGGGTCGGCGAGCGGGGCGTCGTAGCCCTTGCGCAGGGGGACGACGCCGGCCCAGTGCGGGAGGGCGAGGTCCTCGGGCTCGTCGTTCACACCGCCCGTGCGCAGCTTGGCGGAGACCTCGTTCAGGTCGAGGCGGATCACGGCGGTGGCGGCCAGCTCCTTCTTGTTCGCGGGCCGGGAGTCGGCGGCGCGGCCGGGTACGACGTGGTCGACGAGGGCATCGAGTGCCTGCCGCTTCTCCTCGGGGTCCGTCACGTCGTGCGCGATGCCGTGCACCACCACCGAGCGGTAGTTGATGGAGTGGTGGAAGGCCGAGCGGGCCAGGATCAGCGCGTCGACGTGGGTGACCGTGAGGCACACCGGCAGCCCCGGGTCGGCCTCCCCCGTCATCCGCAGTGGACGCGATCCCGTCGAGCCGTGCACATAGAGCCGCTCGCCGACCCGGCCGTACAAGGTGGGCAGTACCACCGGTGCGCCGTCGCGGACGAACCCGAGATGGCAGACGTAGCCCTCGTCGAGTATCGCGTGCACGAGTTCCTTGTCGTACGACGCCTTCTGCGCGGCACGCGTGGGGACCGTGCGGTCGGTCGGGCTGTAGGCGGCGGGCTGCGACGGCGTCTGCGGGGTCCCCTGCATGGCGCTCTCCATTGTACTAGTGCATAATCGGCTTTGTGCTAGGAGAATATCCGATCCAAGGTCGGCGCGCAGCGGAGATTTCGGCGAGCGTCGAGCGCGCGGTGGGCGCCGGTGACCTGCAACCCGGTCAACTGCTGCCACCCATGAGGGAGTTGGCCGAGCGGCTCGAGGTGAACCCGAACACCGTCGCGGCCGCCTACCGCACCCTGCGCGAGCGCGGGGTCATCGAGACCGCCGGGCGACGGGGCAGCCGGGTGCGGGCCAAGCCGGCCACCACGGGGCGCGAGCACATCCGGGTGGAGGCGCCGGAGGGAGTGCGGGACGTGGCCGACGGCAACCCGGATCCGGCCCTGCTGCCGCCGCTCGCCTCCGCGTTCGCCGCGGCCGCCGGACAGGCCGACCGCGAGCCGGTGCTGTACGGCGACGATCCGGTGGAGCCCGAGCTGGTGCGGATCGCGCGGGCCGACCTTGACGCCGACGGGGTGCCGGACGGTCCACTCGCCGTCACCTCCGGTTCGCTGGACGCCGTCGAGCGGGTCCTCGCGGCGCACCTCAAACCCGGTGACACGGTCGCCGTCGAGGACCCCGGCTGGGGCAGCCTGCTCGACCTCGTCCCGGCGCTCGGCCTGCGCACGGCTGCCGTCGGCGTCGACGACGAAGGCCCGCTCCCGGACGCCGTACGCCGGGCCCTGGACTCCGGAGCGCGCGCCCTGATCGTCACGGACCGGGCCCAGAACCCCACCGGTGCCGCGGTGAGCGCCGCACGCGCGCGTGCCCTGCGTTCCGTACTCCGCCAGTACCCCGACACCCTCCTCCTCGAGGACGACCACGGCCACCGCATCGTCGACCTCCCCCTGCACCCCCTCGCCGGCACCACCCGGAGCTGGGCCTTCGTCCGCTCGGTCGCCAAGGCGTACGGCCCCGACCTGCGGCTCGCGGTGCTCACCGGGGACGCCGTCACTCTCGACCGGGTCCGTGGCCGGCAGCGGCTCGGGCCCGGCTGGGTCAGCCGGATCACCCAGCGGGCCGTGCTGCGGCTGTGGACCGACGGTGCGGTGGACGCACCGGCGGTCGCGGCGGCGTACGGCCGGCGCCGGGGCGCGCTGATCGGCGCGCTCGCCGAGCGGGGGATCGAGGCTCATGGGCGCAGCGGCATGAACGTCTGGATCCCGGTCCCCGACGAGACCGGAGCCGTCTCCCGGCTCCTGCACGCCGGCTGGGCGGTCGCACCCGGCGCGCGCTTCCGGATGAGCGCGCCGCCCGGCATCCGGATCACCGTCTCGACTCTGACCGCGGACGACACCGGACCCCTGGCGGACGCGGTCGCCTCCGCGGTGGGTCCGGCTCCGGTGCGCGGATACGTCTGAGTGCCTGCCCTCCGGGCCGGCCGGGAGAGCGCTACGCCTTGGCGCGGACCTGTGTCAGCGCCGCGCCCGCCAGCACGATCGCCGCTCCGACCGGCGTCGACCAGCTCAGCGACTCGCCGAGGATCGCGACGCCCGCGGCCGTGGCGATGACCGGGATGAAGTACGTGACCATCTGGGCGGTCGTCGGGCCGACTTCGGCGACCAGTCCGTACTGGATGAGGACGGCGAGCCCGGTGCCGAGGGTGCCCAGTGCGGCGATCGCCAGCAGGGGCACGAGCGCGAAGTGCGTCGGCACGGTGGTGAACAGCGGGGTGACGACGGCCAGTTGGACGGTCGCCAGCAGCAACTGGGCGCCGGTCAGGGAAAGGTGCGAGTGGGTGGACCCGGCCAGCGTGCGGCGGACGTAGATCCAGCCGATCGGGTAGCTGAGGGATGCCAGCAGGGCCATCGCCGTGCCCGTAGCGTCCAGGCCGTGGAAGCCCTGCCAGGCGCCGAGCACGGTCAGGACGCCGAGGAAGCCGAGGCCGAGACCGGCGACCCTGAGCCGGGTCGGACGGTCCTCGGAGAGGGCGACCAGGGAGAGGGCCATGCCCCACAGCGGCGAGGAGGCGTTGCAGATGCCCGCCAGCGTGGACGGGATCGTCAGCTCCGCGTAGGCGAAGAGGGAGAAGGGCAGCGCGTTGAGCAGGAAGGCGGCGACCGCCAGATGCGTCCAGGTCCGCCCGCCACGCGGGAGCCGTTCGCCCTTGACGGCCATGGCCGCCGCGAGCACCGCCGTCCCGAACACCAGCCGGCCGAGCGTGACCTGGAAGGGGGCGTACCCCTCGGTGCCCACCTTGATGAGGAGGAAGCTGAAGCCCCAGATCAGCGACAGGGCGCCGAAGCGCAGGCGCCAGTCCAGGGCGCGGCGCGGGCGGGGAGTGGTGGGAACGGACTTCCGGGTGACGGTGACGGTGACGGTGCTCATGGGGGTAACAATGCAGAGGAAAATCTCGTAGCACAATCGAGATTTGGCGCCCGATATCTCGTAGCATCGCTTACATGTTGAACCTGGAGCGGCTACGCACCCTCGACGCCCTCGCCCGGCACGGCTCCGTCAGCGGGGCGGCCGAAGGGCTGCACATCACCACGTCGGCCGTCTCCCAGCAGATGGCCAAGCTGGAGCGCGAGGTCGGGCAGCAACTGCTGGCCAAGCACGGCCGGGGGGTACGGCTGACGGACGCGGGCCGGCTGCTCGCCGACCACGCGGCGCGCATCCTGTCGCAGGTGCAGCTCGCCCAGTCCGACCTGGAGGCGCAGCGCGGGCAGGTCGTGGGCGAGCTCAGGCTGTCGGCGTTCCCGACCGCCGCACGCGGGCTGTTCCCCACCGCGCTCGCCGCACTGCGCGCCGAGCACCCGGCACTGCGGGTGCGCTCGTGCGAGCTGGAACCCGAGGCCGGGATCGCCGCCGTGCTGCGCGGCGACCTCGACCTGGCGGTCGTACTCGACTGGTACAACAAGCCGATGCCGGTGCCCGACGGCCTGGTGACGGCGCCGATCCTCGACGACCCCGCCGACGTGGCCCTGCCGGCCGGCCATCCGCTCGCCGGGCGGGACGAGGTGGACCTCGGGGAGTTCGCCGAGGACGAGTGGATCACCTGGGGCGAGGGCGAGTTCTGCCACGAGTGGCTGATGTACACCCTGCGCTCGCGCGGCATCGAGCCGATCGTCGGCCACCGCGCCGGCGAGACGCACACCCAGCTCGGACTGGTCGCGGCCGGACTGGGAGTGTGCATCGCGCCCCTGCTGGGCCGGCACCCGATGCCGCCCGGGGTCGTCACCGTCCCGCTCCGGCAGCGGGTGCGGCGGCACGTGTACGTGGTCTGGCGCGCGGACGCCGACCGCCGCCCGTCGATCCGCGCGGCGGTCGAGGCGCTGCGGGCGTCGGCGGAGCGCGTCGGCTGAACGCCCCTATGCGGCGCCCAGCTTGCGGAAGTCCCAGGACACGATCTTCTCGGGCGTCAGCCGCACCCACGCGTGCCGGCCGTCGTGCGGCATCTCCTCCAGACCGAAGTTCTTGCGGGCGAACAGGGTCTCCGGGACGTCGAGTTCCGCGCGCAGCTCCCCGGTGCGCGGGCTCTCGCCGACGAACTCCACCGCCCCGGACAGCTCGACGCCGCGCAGCTCGTCGTACTCCTCGCCCGTGTCGACCACGATCGCCACCCGGGGATCACGGCGCAGGTCGGTCCAGCGCTTGCTGCGCACCACCGAGTACAGCCACAGCGAGGTGCCGTCCCACGCGAACCACAACGTGCTGACGTGCGGCGCGCCGTCCACCGACACGGTGGCGACCCGGCAGGTGCGCTGGCTGGCGAGGAACTCGTCCAGCTCACCCGGTGTCATCATGATCCTGCGGCCCCGGCGCTGAGTGACGGTCATACGGCCCCCTCTTCTTCTCTCACGTCGTGCCAGAGGAGGTCCTCCCCGAGATGGAGAGATCCTCTGACATCACGTCAGAAAAGAATGGTTCGTCTTCCGTCCCCGCGCAATGGTGGCTAGTCTCGCCCGCCCCACACCGTCGGCGACAAGGATGCGTCATGCCGTCGTACGAACAGCTCAGCGAACTCCTCGACCCCGCGAGTACGGTGCTGCTCACCGTCGAATGCCAGCAGGGCGTCGTCGGACCCGACAGCGCGCTGCCCGAACTCGCCCGGGCGGCACGGTCGTCGGGCGCCCTCGCCAACGTCGCCCGGCTGGTCGCCGCCGCGCACGAGAGCGGGATCCAGGTGATCCACGCCGTCGCCGAGCGCCGCCCGGACGGCCGGGGCGCCAGCCGCAACGCCCGCCTCTTCCGCGCCGCCGAACGACTCCCCGTCCAGCAGCTGACCGGGACCACCGCGGTGCGCGTCGCGCCCCCGATCGAGGTCGCCGAGGCGGACTTCGTCGTACGGCGCCTGCACGGCCTGTCGCCCCTGCAGGGCACCGATGTCGACGCGCTGCTGCGCAACCTCGGCTGCCGCACGCTGATCGTCACCGGTGTCTCGGCCAACGTGGCCATCCCCAATGCCGTCTTCGACGCGGTCAACCGCGGCTACACAGCCGTCGTGCCGACGGACGCCATCGCGGGGGTGCCCTCCGACTACACCCCCGCGATGATCCGCAACACGCTCGCCCTGGTGGCGACCCTGGCGACCACCGACGAGGTACTCGGCTGCCTCAAGCGGCCACGGCGGGCCGGACGCGGTTGACGGCGCTCAGGCCAGCTTGATCTCGTCCCCGGACACGGTGATCTCGACGGCGGGCAGCGGCTTCGTCGCCGGGACCTTCTTGACACTGCCGTCCTCGATGGAGAACTCGCTGTGGTGACACGGGCAGACGATCACGCCGTCGGCCACGCTGGTCACCGGACACCCCTTGTGCGTGCAGTTCGACGAGAACGCCTTGAACGTGCCCGCCGTCGGCTGCGTGACCACCACGGCCGGGTCCGTGAATATCTTGCCGCCGCCCTCCGGGATGTCCGAGGTCTTCGCGAGGACGGTGCCGGCGGTGCCCGCGGAGCCGGAGGTGTCCTTGTCGTCCGAGTCTCCCGACCCGCACGCGGTCAGCGCGACGGCGATCCCGGCCGCCCCGACCGTCGCCACGACGGTGCGGCGGCTGGGGCCGGCGACGGGCTGAAGCGATTCGCTGGTCATGCTGACGTTCCCTTCCCTGGATGCCTCGTGATCTGCACACCGTACGGGTGCCCAGTGATCTGCACAGCAGTACGGCCGGGGCGGACCCGCTGTTCAGATCGCGCCGCCATCCGCGCGCGATCGGGAGCGGTCGCGGTCCGCCGGCGGCGAACGCCCCAGTAACCTGGGGCGTTGCTCAAGGAAGTCATCGCGACCCGCTACATCACGCCCCTGCGTGAGGGCGGCTCGCTGCCGGGGCTCCTGCTGGAGGTCATGGCCCAGTCGCTCGTGAAACCGCCGATAGGGCGCTACCAGGACGAGATCGTGCTGTTCCTGGCCACCGCCGCCGAACGCATCGGCGACGAGTGGCCCGACCCCGCCGGCCTGGGCGGTGACGTCAACGCCGTCATGAACGCGACTCAGAAACTCGCCGCGGCCCACGCGCTCAACCGGGCCCGCGCCATCGCAGAATGGGCGGTCGACCTGGAGGACGAGAGCCAGGAGCGCGCCGCCTACGACGAGTGGAAGAAGCTGTTCGGGGACCGGATGACCAAGCCATGAACGTCTCCACCGACCCCGGCGGCGTCCACGGGATACCGCTCCTCCGCGGACGGCGGCGGCGCTGCCTCAGGGTGTCCCCCGCACCGGTCTGTACCGGCTGAGTCACGGCCGCCGCGGAGCCGGATGCGCGCGCGGCCGGACGGGACGGGGAGCGGGCGGCGGACGGCGACCCGGAAGGCGACGGTGGCGCGGAGAACGACGGCGCCGGGCGGGAATTGCGGTGGGCTCCACAGCCCTCCGTTCAGACCACCAAGGATGTCAGCTCCTTCGCGCATTGCCGCAGTCGGTCGACCAGGTCGGTGCCCGGATCGCCGAGCCGGTCGGGAGTGCCGCAGACGGCGAGAGCCGCGGCCAGGCGGCCGGTGGCGGCGCTGTGGACGGGCACGGCCAGGCAGGCATGGTGCGGATCGAGTTCGCACCGCTGCTCGGCGATTCCTTCGGCGCGGACACGGTCGAGTTCGGCGGCGAGGGACGCAGGCGTGGTGAGGGTGTGCCGCGTCAGCGCGGGCAGGTGGGCGGGCAGCTCTTGTCCTTCGGCGAGGAGTAGTTTGCCGAGGGCCGAGGCGTGTGGGTGGCGGGTAAGGACGCCGGCGTCGGTCGGCGGGTGATCCGGGTCCGGATCGGTGAAGTAGATGTGCCCATCGGCGTATCCGGCCAGGTGGACCCCGAACCGTATATGCCCGCGCAGCCGGGAGACCACGGCGTGCGCGGCCGCGGGCACCGCGGGGACCGGGCGCGGCCCCGCGAGGCCGACGACGTTGCGGCCCACGGCGAAGCCGCGCAGATCGGGCATCCGTACGAGGTATTCCTCCTCGACCAGCAGATTGAGGAGCCGGTACGTCGTGGCGGATGCCAGCCGCAGTTCGGTGGAGATCTCCTTGGCGGTGACGCCCGGTCCGGCTGCTGCCACGTGCTGCAGTACGGCGAGCGTGTTCCGTATGGCGCGGGGCTGGCGCCCGCTCAGGGGCAGGGCATCACCGCTCACCGCGCCCGCCGGCTGTCCACATGGTGCAGAATGTCCTGCGCGCTCGTCTCGTCGTACACCCCGATCGCCCCGACGCGCTCCGGATCACGTCGGCGGGCCAGCAGGAACCAGACCATTCCCGCGCCCATCAGCACCGCGAAGAGACCGGGCAGCAGGGCGTTGCCCGCGGACACGTTGAGCCGGGCGTGGGCGGCGAGGACGAGCAGCAGGAACGGCACACAGACTGCGGCTGCGGCCACCGGGGCCCGGGTGAGCTCGCCGATGCGGTGCAGGAACGCCGGTGCGGCCACGCACACGAGAGCGTAGGCGGTGAGGAATCCGTAGGTGCACAGGTTCAGCAACAGGGTGAACACTGTGGACAGTTCGAGACCCGTGGCGAGCAGGCCGAGCGGGACCAGCACCAGGATGGGCAGCACGAAGGAGACCGCGATGTGCGGCGTGCCGTGCGTGGGATGCGTCCTGCCCAGCTGGCGCGGTGTCATGCGTTCGCGGCCCATCGAGAACAACAGACGTACCAATGCGGTGCCGGAGGCCACGGCGCAGGCGAAGAACGAGATGGCGATGCCGAGGTCGAGCAGGACGGGCAGCCGCACCGCGGAATGGTGGTCGGGGAACTCGCCCAGTGGGGACAGGACACCGTTGCTTCCTGCCGCCAGCACTTGGGTGTAGGTCGCCAGCAGATACAGGCCGGCGGAGCACACGACGGTCCACCGCACGGCCCGTCCCACGACGAGAAACGGCCGGCGTGCCTCCGCGCCCAGCACTGTGGCGCTCTCGAAGCCGATGAACGCGCCGAACGCGGGCAGTGCGCCCGCCACGACCGAGGCGAGCGCCGCCGGACTCGCATCGGGTGGCTTCAGTTGACGCATGTCGGGGTGCGGGCCCTGGCGTACGAGGAGCACGGCGAAGAATGCCAGGGCCAGGACGATCGACGCGGCCTCCAGGCACAGAGCGAGGCCCGCGGACAGCCGCACTCCCCTGACGAGGAAGTACGCGGTGAGGATGCCGACCGTCAACAGTACGAGGGCGACCAGCAGTTCGGGCGGACCGGCCGTCATGCCCAGCCGCGCGAACAGCTGCCCTGCATACAGTCCGGCGCCCGTCAGGGCGCCCATGGCCAGCACACCGTAGCCGATCAGCAAGGCGCATCCGCAGGCAAAGGCCGCAGCGGGGCCCAGGCCCTTGGCGGTGAAGCTGTAGAGGGCGCCCGGCGCGGCCATCCGGATCGAGAAGGTCCGTACGCACACCGAGACCAGCAGCGCCAGCAGCGCGGCGAGCGCCACCGACCACAGCGCGGAGGTGCCCGCATCCGCGGTGACCAGGGCGGGAGTGGCGGCCATCGCGGCGGCCGGGGCCACGGCCGAGACGGACTGGGCGAGCACCGGCAGCGGTCCGAGGGAACGGCGGTCGAGGCCCGCGACGGGAGAGCGGCCGCGCAGCACCGGGGGCGAAGAGGCCTGTGTCGCCGTGCTGGTGGCGCTCATCGCTGTCCTCCTGGTGCCGGTGGTGCCGGTGGTGCCGACCGGCACGGTAAAGGCGTCATGTTTCCGGCGTATGAGCTCTGCATTGCGCGGGCGTGTTCCCGAACGGGAAATCCCGCACGGAGCATTCCCGTTCGGTGTGCCGCGGTCCGTGACGGAGGTGTGACGGAGCGGCAATGGGAGGCGTTGAGACTGCCGGGCAGGCCGACTCCCGCCGATCATCCAGGAGGCACCGTGAGCAGTACGGCGAGTTCACCCCGCGCAACCGCCGACGGGGACGATGCCGCCCGCCCCGGTCTGCGCGGCTCTCTCGGTACCGCTTCGATCGTGCTGATGGTCCTGGCGGCCGCCGCGCCGCTGACCGTCGTGGGCGGCAGCGTGCCGCTGGGCATCGCCCTGGGCAATGGTTCCGCGTATCCCGCGGCGTTCGCCGTCTGCTGCGTGGTGCTGCTGCTGTTCGCGGTCGGTTTCTGTGCGATGGCGCGACACGTGCGTGAGGCGGGGGCGTTCTACGCGTACGTCGACAAGGGGCTCGGCCTGCGCGCCGGTCTCGGTTCGGCGTTCCTCGCGCTGGTCACCTACACGGCGGTCCAGGTGTCGGTGTACGGGTACATCGGTGTCGCCCTCGACGGTCTCGTCCAGTCCTACGGCGGGCCGCACATCCCCTGGTGGCTGTGGACCGGCGCAATGATCGCGCTGGTCGGTGTGCTCGGCTACCGGCATGTCGACCTCAGCGGCAAGGTACTCGGGGCCCTGCTGATCGGCGAGGTCGGCATCGTCCTCGTACTGGACATGGCGGTCGTGGCCACCGGTGGTGACCACGGGCTGTCCACCGCCCTCGTCACCCCGTCCCGGCTCACCTCCGGATCGCCGGGCCTCGCCGCCACCTTCGCCATCGCCGCGTTCATCGGCTTCGAGGCCACAGCGGTCTTCCGCAGCGAGGCCCGCGACCCCGACCGGACCATTCCTCGCGCCACCTATCTGGCCCTCGCGCTCGTGGGCGGTTTCTACACCCTCTCCAGCTGGGCCCTGGTGTCGGCCTGGGGCGATGAGCAGGCGGTGGCCGCCGCCGGTCGCGACCCGGAGGGCATGCTGATGGCGACCGTGAGCCGCTACCTCGGGCCGTTCGCCGAACACCTCGCCCAGGCCCTGTTCGTGACAAGCCTCTTCGCCTGCGTGCTCTCCTTCCACCACGTCATCGCCCGCTATCTGCACTCGCTCGCCGGGCGCGAGGCGCTGCCCGCGCGGCTCGGCCGCGCCCACCCGCACCATCACTCGCCGTACGCGGCGTCCCTGGCGCAGACCGTGAGCGCGGCCGCGCTGATCGCCCTGTTCACCCTCGCCGGGATGGATCCCATCACCGAGATCTTCACGTGGATGGCGGGCGTGGCCACCGCGGGTGTCGATGTCCTGATGCTGCTCACGTGCGTCGCAGTGCTGGTGTTCTTCCGCCGCACGGGCAGCGACACCCGTCCCTGGCACACTCGGTGGGCGCCCGCCCTCGGCGGCCTGGGCCTGGCCGCTCTGCTGACCTTGACGGTCCTCAACTTCCCGCTGCTGATCGGCGGTTCCACCGTCCTCGCTGTCGTGCTGCTCGGCGTGCCGGCCGCGGCCTTCGTGCTCGGTGTCGTACGGGAACGCCGGCGCCGCACCGGCGAGGTTCCCGTCCCCGCCTGAATCCGCAGCCCCTCCCCTCCCTCCCCGTTCCCTGACCACCCGCACCATCGAAAGATCCAGGAGCACTCCCATGACCGTGACCGACACCGCTGTCGCCGCCGGCCTCACCGTGCCGCCGACCGCGCACCCCCTCGCGATGCTCACCGCCGACGAGATACGCGCCGCCCGCGCCGTCCTGGACACGGCCGGGCACCTCGGGCCAGACGTGCGTTTCGTCTCCGTGGTTCCCGAGGAACCGGCCAAGGCCGAACTGCTCGCCTTCTCGCCCGGCGGCCCCGTGGACCGGCGGCTGCGGATCCTGCTCCTCGACCGGGCGAACGGCGCCTCGTACGACACGATCGTCTCCGTCACCCGCGGCGCCCTGGACCACTTCGAGAAGATCGACACCACGGAGTCCGGTCAACTCCCGATCCTGGACGAGGAGTTCGAGACCGTTCAGGAGATCGTCGATGCCGACCACGCCTGGCGGGAGGCGCTGGCCCGCCGGGGACTGGACGCCTCGACCGTACGGGCGGTCCCGCTCTCCGCCGGCCACTACGGACACGAGGGCGAGGCGGGCCGCCGTATCGTCCGCAGCTTCGGATTCCACCAGGACCACGAGCAGGACCACCCCTGGGCCCACCCGGTCGATGGCCTGGTCGCGTATGTCGACCTGACGGCACGCACCGTCGTGCAGGTCATCGACGACGAGCTGGTCCCCGTGCCCGAGGAGCCCGGCAACTTCCAGGACCCCGCGTACACCGGACCGGCCCGCAGCACCCTCAAGCCCATCGAGATCACCCAGCCCGAGGGAGTCAGCTTCACCGTCGAGGACGGGGTCGTCCGCTGGGAGAACTGGACCCTGCGGCTCGGCTTCAACGTCCGCGAGGGACTGACGCTCCACCAGATCAGCTTTCACGACCGTGCAAAGGGCCGCGACCGGTCCGTCGTGCACCGCGCCTCGATCGCGGAAATGGTCGTCCCGTACGCCGATCCGTCCCCGGTGCGCTTCTGGCAGAACTACTTCGACCAGGGTGAGTACCTCTTCGGCCGCTACACCAACTCCCTGGAGCTGGGCTGCGACTGCCTCGGCGAGATCCACTACACGGACGTCGTCGTCGCCGACGAGCACGGCGAGCCGCGGACCATCCGCAACGCGATCTGCATGCACGAGGAGGACTACGGAGTGCTGTGGAAGCACTCCGACCTCTTCGCGGGCTCCAACGAGACCCGCCGCCAGCGCCGCCTGGTGATCTCGTTCTTCACCACCGTCGGCAACTACGACTACGGCTTCTACTGGTACCTCTACCTGGACGGCACCATCGAGTGCGAGTCCAAGGCCACCGGCATCGTCTTCACCTCCGGATATCCGGAGCAGGGGCGGGAGTTCGCGACCGAGATCGCCCCCGGCCTGGGTGCGCCCTTCCACCAGCACCTCTTCTCCGCCCGGCTCGACATGGCCGTCGACGGGCACTCCAATGCCGTCGACGAGATCGATGCCGTACGCGTGCCCGTGAGCGACAAGAACCCGCACGGCAACGCTTTCGGGCGGCAGGTCACCCGCCTGCACAGCGAGCAGCAGGCGCAGCGGCAGGCCGACGGCAGCCGGGGCAGGGTCTGGCACGTCGTCAATCCGGAGGTCAGCAACCGGCTGGGTCAGCCGGTCGGTTACGCACTCGTCCCCGAGGGACTGCCGACGCTGCTCGCCGACGACTCGGCGTCCGTCACCTCCCGAGCGGCCTTCGCCACCCGTCACCTGTGGGTCACCCGGCATGCCGACGACGAGCGCTACCCGGCGGGCGATCTGGTCAACCAGCACCCGGGCGGCGCGGGACTGCCCGCCTGGACGGCCGCCGACCGAAGCATCGACGGCGAGGACATCGTGCTGTGGCACACCTTCGGTCTCACCCACTTCCCGCGTCCCGAGGACTGGCCGGTCATGCCGGTCGACTACACGGGCTTCGCCCTCAAGCCGGTCGGCTTCTTCGACCGCAACCCGACCCTCGACGTGCCGCGCAGCAGCAACGGTGGGCACTGCCACGGCGGTGAGCAGGCACCGTCGTGCCACTGACGCACATGGCTACGCACGGCGGGGCGGCGCACACCGTGCTGATGACGGCCATGGCCGTGCTCGGTGGGGGCTGCGCCCTGGCCGCGCTCCGGTCCGCTCGGAGCCGGGCGTCCGTCCGCTGCTGGCTGCCTCATCTGGTGATGGGGGTCGTCATGGCCGTGGCCTGTCTGCCGGGCACCAGTGCCGTCGTGCCCTGGACGGGCGCGGCGGTGCTGGCCGCGAGCGCGGTGTGGTCGGGGTGGCCGGCCAGCGGTCCGGCCACTGCCCGGCCCACCGCAGGCCCGTCCGGCGCCCGCTGGTACACGTGCGCCGACCTGGTCGCCTGCGCGGTGCTCCTCGCGCTGACCGCCTGGCCCGCAGCCGCGGGCCAGGCGGGCCACACCGCTCTGCCGGCACCGGCCGCGGCCGTCACCGTCGCTGTCACGCTGGCCTGGGCGGGCGCCCGCACAGCTCTGTTCGCGGGCATTTTGCCGCCTCGCGCGGCAGGGCGCACCGGGCTGGGGACGCGGCTCGCCCGGCTGGGCAGTCCTGTCATGGTGCCGCTGATGGGGGTGATGGTGCTGACGGCCTGACCGGTCTCGTTCGGGACGAGCTCGCGCGGCCGGCCGAGGGCCTGCTCAGCGAGCGTCGAATCCACTTCACCGCCCTGCGTCATTTCGCCCTCGACGGCACCGACCACCCCGCCCACAAGGACCAGCGCGTACATAGCCGAAGGGGAAGAAGATCCGTACCGTCGACTTGCCCGCCTCGGTGGCCGAGGAGCTGAAGCGTCGCGTCGAAGCGTTCCCACCGGTGGAGGTGGAGCTTCCGTGGGGGAAGCCGGAGGGGCAGGGGAGGAAGTTCTCCCTGCTGCTCACCACGCGGCTCGGCAACGCCGTCGCGGTGAACACGTGGAACACCTACACCTGGAAGCCGGAGAGTCCGTCGTGACCTTGGCACGGTGGCTCGGGCACTCCTCGCCGGCGATCACCCTCGGTTACTATGCTCACTTCAGGCCGGAGGCCGGAAGCAAGGGGCGTACCGTCATCGACGGATCGTGGATTGCAAGGTTGATGAGATGGGTGGCCTGGGAAAATGCTGAAAGAGGTCACCGCGACCCGCTACATCACGCCCCTGCGTGAGGGCGGCTCGCTGCCGGGACTCGTCGAGGCCGACGACTTCGGGACGTACGTCATGAAGTTCACCGGCGCGGGACAGGGCCGCAAGACGCTCGTCGCCGAGGTCGTGTGCGGGGAACTCGCCCGGCGGCTCGGCTTCCGGGTGCCCGGCCTGGTGACGGTCGAGCTCGACCCGGTGCTGGGGCTGGGCGAACCCGACCAGGAGGTGCAGGAGCTGCTCAAGTCCAGCGGTGGCACCAACCTCGGCATGGACTTTCTCTCCGGGGCCCTCGGCTTCGATCCGCTCGCCTTCCGGGTGAGCTCCGAGGAGGCCGGGCGGATCGTCTGGTTCGACGCGCTGGTGAACAACGTCGACCGCTCCTGGCGCAACCCCAACCTGCTGATGTGGCGGGGCGAGCTGTGGCTCATCGACCACGGCGCCACCATGATCTGGCACCACAACTGGCGCGGCGCCGAAGCCTCCGCGGCTCGCCCCTACGACATCTCCGAGCACGCGCTCAGGCCGTTCGCGCCGGATGTCGCCGCGGCCGCCGCCGAACTGGCGCCGCTGGTCACCGAGGAACTCCTCGCCGAGGTCACCGCCGGGATTCCGGACGCCTGGCTCACGGACGAGCCGGGCTTCGACACTCCGGACGACCTCCGGCAGGCCTACGCGCGGCCCCTGCTCGCGCGCGCGGGGTTCATCCACGAGCGCATCGAGGGGGACCGATGAACGAGCGGAACGTCTTCGAGTACGCGGTGCTGAGAGTGGTACCCCGCGTGGAACGCGGTGAGTGCATCAACGCCGGGGTCCTCGTGTACTGCCGGGCGAAGTCCTTCGTGGGCGTGCGCACGCACCTCGACGAGAAAAGGCTGCTGGCCCTCGACCCGGACGTGGACGTGGCCGGCGTGCGGGCCGCGCTGCGCGCGGTCGAGGGCGTGTGCGCCGGCGGCGAGGCGGCCGGGCAGGCCGCGCGCGACGACGCCGGCCGACGCTTCCGCTGGCTGATCGCGCCGCGTTCCACGGTCGTCCAGCCGGGCCCTGTGCACACGGGGCTGACCGCCGATCCGGCGGCGGAGACGGAGCGTCTGCTCGGCCTGCTCGTCAGGTAATGGATCACACGCGCGCGGTGTGCCGTTGACACCGAGTGCCAGGGCTTCTAGCGTCACGTCTGCTGAAGGTACTAAGCGGTCGCTCACCAGAGGGGCGTACCGTGGGAGCCGCATCTCAAGCGCGAGGAGAACCAGCAATGTCCACCACTGAGCAGCGGGTCGCCGTAGTCACCGGCGCAGCGCGCGGCATCGGCGCCGCCACCGCCGTACGACTGGCCGCCGAAGGCCGCGCGGTCGCCGTGATCGACCTCGACGAGGCCGCCTGCAAGGACACCGTCGAGAAGATCACCGCGGCGGGCGGCAAGGCCGTCGCCGTCGGCGCCGACGTCTCGGACGAGGCGCAGGTCGAGGCGGCGATCGCCCGCGTCGTCGAGGAGCTCGGCGCCCCGACGATCCTGGTCAACAACGCCGGTGTGCTCCGCGACAACCTGCTGTTCAAGATGACCGCCACCGACTGGGACACCGTCCTGAACGTGCATCTGCGCGGCTCGTTCCTGATGACCAAGGCCATCCAGAAGCACATGGTGGAGGCGGGCTTCGGCCGGATCGTCAACCTCTCCTCGTCGTCCGCGCTCGGCAACCGGGGTCAGGCCAACTACTCCGCCGCCAAGGCCGGTCTGCAGGGCTTCACCAAGACCCTGGCCATCGAGCTCGGCAAGTTCGGCATCACCGCCAACGCCGTCGCGCCCGGCTTCATCGCCACCGAGATGACCAAGGCCACCGCCGACCGCGTCAAGATGGGCTTCGAGGAGTTCAAGGCCGCGGCCGCCACCCAGATCCCGGTGCAGCGTGTCGGCGAGCCCGAGGACATCGCCAACGCCATCGCCTTCTTCACGGGCGAGGCCGCCGGCTTCGTCTCCGGCCAGGTGCTGTACGTCGCCGGCGGACCGCTCAACTAAGGATCACGGACATGACTGAACGCCCCGAGCTCTCGGGAAAGGTCGCCCTCGTCACGGGCGCCAGCCGCGGCATCGGCTACGGCGTCGCCGAGGCGCTGCTCGCCCGCGGTGACCGGGTCTGCATCACCGGCCGGGGCGAGGACGCCCTGAAGGAAGCCGTCGAGAAGCTCGGCGCCGACCGGGTCATCGGCGTCGCCGGCAAGGCCCACGACCTGGACCACCAGGCCGCCGCCGTCGAGCGCACCATGGAGGCCTTCGGCCGCGTCGACTTCCTGGTCAACAACGCCGGTACGAACCCGGTGTTCGGGCCGATCGCCGACCTCGACCTGGACGTCGCGCGCAAGGTGTTCGAGACCAATGTGATCTCGGCACTCGGCTTCGCCCAGAAGACCTGGCACGCCTGGCAGAAGGACAACGGCGGCGCGATCGTCAACATCGCCTCCGTCGCGGGCCTCTCGGCCTCGCCCTTCATCGGCGCGTACGGGGTCAGCAAGGCCGCGATGATCAACCTGACCCAGCAGCTGGCGCACGAGTACGCGCCGAAGGTCCGGGTCAACGCGATCGCCCCGGCCGTCGTGAAGACCAAGTTCGCGACGGCCCTGTACGAGGGCCGGGAGGCGGAGGCGGCGGCGTCCTACCCGCTGGGACGGCTTGGCGTGCCCTCCGACATCGGTGGCGCCGCCGCGTTCCTCACCTCGACGCAGTCCGACTGGATCACCGGCCAGACGCTCGTCGTCGACGGCGGCATCTTCCTCAACGCCGGCGTCGGCTGACACGCGCGAGCCCGACACGGGCGCTGTTTCCTCCGCAACGGATCCTTACGGATGCCTGCGGATCTTTACGGAAACGGCGCCCGTTTCGGCGCACAGGGGACTCACAGCCATATGACAACCTCGCCGACCGCGAGTTGATCGAGAGCCCCGTACGAAGCAGGTTCAACTCGCGTGGCACTGCGGTATGGTCTGCCGACCCTTGGTATGGCAGATCGAGGAGCGTGCGCGTGTTCAACCGGAAGCGAAGCCTGCGGCAAGTGGCGGCGATCGCGTCCATATCCCTGGTGACTGGATGCGGCTACTTCTCGGACAGCGGCTCCGGCAGCGAGGGACCGATCGTCGTGGGGACGACCAGTGCCCCCAGCACGCTGGATCCGGCCGCCTCCTGGGACGGCTCCTGGGAACTGTTCCGGAACATCTACCAGACGCTGCTGGCCTACCCGAACGGCGCGACGACGCCCCAGCCCGACGCCGCCGAGAGCTGTGGGTTCACCGATGACTCCGACCGCACGTACCGCTGCAAGCTGCGCGAGGGCATGAAGTTCTCCGACGGGGACGCGCTCGACGCCTCGGCCGTCAAGCACTCGTTCGACCGGATCAAGAAGATCAACGTGTCCGGCGGCCCGGCCGGGTTGCTGGGCAGCCTGGACCGGGTGCAGGTGCTCGGCGACCGCGAGGTCGTCTTCCACCTCAACCAGCCCGACGCGACCTTCCCGTTCGTCCTCGCCACCCCGGCCATGTCCATCGTCGACCCCGACGACTACCCGGCGGGCGCCCTCCGCAAGGACGGCAAGGTCTACGGATCCGGGCCCTACAAGCTCCGGTCGTACGACGAGGGCAAGAAGGCCGAACTCGTCACGAACGAGAACTACAAGGGCTTCGCGGAGCGCAGAAACGATGCGGTGACGATCCGTTACTTCCAGGACTCGGCCGCCATGGTCAAGGCCCTGCGCGACAAGCAGATCGACGTGACCTACCGCGGTCTCGCCGCGGGCGACATCGTCGCCCTCGAGAAGAAGGACGGCGCGGAGAATCTCCAGCTGGTCGAGGGCGCGGGCACCGACATCAGCTACCTGGTGTTCAACCCGCGGGACCCGTGGGCCGGCAAGCTCGCGGTGCGCAAGGCCGTAGCGCAGGTCGTCGACCGGGCGGCGATCACCCACAAGATCTACAAGGACACCGTGGACCCGCTGTACTCCATGGTCCCCAAGGGTCTGACGGGCCACACCACGGGCTTCTTCGACGACTTCGGCGACCCGGACACCGCCAAGGCCCGCAAGTTCCTCACCGACGCGGGCATCACCGAGCCGGTCCCGCTCGCCTTCTGGTACACCAGCGACCGCTACGGCTCCGAGACGGCCCTGCAGTTCGCGGAGCTCAAGCGTCAGCTCGAGGCCTCGGGCCTGTTCACGATCACGCTCAAGGACCGGCCCTGGAAGACGTACGTCGAGGGCTACCAGAAGGGCGAGTACCCGGTGTTCGGGCGTGGCTGGTTCCCCGACTTCCCCGACGCGGACAACTTCATCGCGCCGTTCGTCGGCGAGCAGAACGCGCTCGGTACGCCCTACCCGGCGCATGAGATCACCGCGACGCTGCTGCCCCGCTCCCGTCAGGAGAGCGACCGCGCCCACGTGGAGAAGGACTTCGAGGAGGCCCAGCAGATCCTCGTCGACGACGCGCGGCTGCTGCCGCTGTGGCAGGGCAAGCAGTACGTGGCCGCCAACGAGGACATCTCGGGCGGGGAACGTGCGCTGGACCCGTCGACGATCATGATGATGTGGCAGCTGTCGCGCAAGACCAGCTGGTAGTGCCGTCCGCGGGGCCGAGTGTCAGTGGTCGCCTGTAGGTTCTGAGGCCTGGAAGCGACCGCACGACATAAGGACATTGACGTGACCGACACCGCCATGCTGCCCGAATCCTGGCGCGGGGTCCTGGGCGACGAGCTGCAGCAGCCCTACTTCAAGGGGCTGACGGAGTTCGTCGAGGAGGAGCGGGCGAAAGGTCCCGTCTACCCACCGCGCGAGGAGGTCTTCGCCGCACTCGACGCCACGCCGTACGAGCAGGTGAAGGTCCTGATCCTCGGCCAGGACCCGTACCACGGTGAGGGCCAGGGCCACGGCCTGTGCTTCTCGGTCCGCCCTGGGGTGAGGGTCCCGCCGTCCCTGCGCAACATCTACAAGGAGATGCACGAGGAGCTGGGCACGCCGATCCCGGACAACGGCTATCTGATGCCGTGGGCCCAGCAGGGCGTGCTGCTGCTCAACGCCGTGCTCACCGTCCGCTCCGGTGAGGCGAACTCCCACAAGGGCAAGGGCTGGGAGAAGTTCACGGACGCGGTGATCCGCGCGGTGGCCGACCGGCCCGACCCGGCGGTCTTCGTCCTGTGGGGCAACTACGCGCAGAAGAAGCTCCCGCTGATCGACGAAACTCGGCACGTGGTGGTCAAGGGCGCGCACCCCTCGCCGCTGTCGGCCAAGAAGTTCTTCGGTTCCCGTCCGTTCACGCAGATCAACGAGGCGGTGGCGCAGCAGGGCCACGAGCCGATCGACTGGACCGTCCCGAACCTGGGCTGACCGCCGCCGGGCCGGTCGCTTCCACGGCCGGCCCGGTGCCGCCTGCCCCGGATCGCCGGTGCCTGCCGTTAGCGTCGGTCAGGAAAGACCGGCCAGGACGGCCGACGAGCACGCGGAGGACACCGTGGCGGAGCGACAGGACCAGGCGGCGCCCGATGCCGTGCTGACGCGGATCGGGCAGGTTGTGATGCTGCATCACGGAGGCGACCGTGAGGAGGCCCGCCGCCGCTTCCTGGACCTGTGGGCGGAGATCGGCGAGCACGGTGACCCACTGCACCGCTGCACCCTGGCCCACTACCTCGCCGACACCCAGGACGATCCCGGCGACGAACTGGCCTGGGATCTACGGGCGTTGACCGCCGCCGAGGAACTCACGGACGAGCGGCTCGCCGGGCAAGCGGGGCAGGCGGGAAACGAGGGGGCGGTCGCTGCGCGGGCGCTGTATCCGTCGCTGCATCTGAACCTGGCGGCGGACTATGTGAAGCTCGGCCGCTCCGACGCCGCCCGCAGCCACGTCCGCCGGGCCCGCGGAGCTGCGGGAGCCCTGGGCGACGACACGTACGGGGACGGGGTACGGGCGGCGATCAGCCGGATGGAGCTGCGGCTGGGCGAGGGGGGCGACTCCGGCGGGGGGAGCTGGAAGCCGCCGCGACAGCGGTCCTGAAAGGGCGGCCTCCGCTCGCCTCAACGGCTGTACGTCTGCTCGCAGATCACCGCCTCCGGACTGTCCGCCCGCCAGCCCCCGTACTGCTTGCCGAGCGCGCACACGTCCGTGTTCTTCCGTACCGGCTCGGACACGTCCGGGGTCTCGACGCGCGGCTGTTGATGCCGCCGGGGCTCCGGATGCGGCGGCTGGGAGCGGTCGTGCGCAGGAGTGCGGGGAGCCGGCGCCTGCTGCGCAGGCGGCCTCGGTTCCGCGCGCCGGGACGGCCCTACGAGCTCCAGCGCCTCCCGCGCCGGCGCCTGCACGACCTGCGGATCGGCCTCGCCGTCCGGCCGGGGCACGGACGTCGGTGGGGGCGCCACCGGGGCCGTCGGAGGCCTGGACGCGGGCGGGTGCTGGACCGTCACACAGCCGGCGAGGGCCGAGACGGCCACGGTGACCAGGAGCGCTGCGGTCGTCGTCGTTCGATACACCCGCGCAACTCTGCTGGGTCCGCAGCCGTGAGGTACAGCGGACGAGCGGAGGTTGCCCCCCCCAAGGGTGATGTCCCGCCCCATAAGGAGGCTTCGGGCCCGCCGAGGCTGACGTCAGTCGCCCGTGACGCCGTCGATGCGCTCGCGGATCAGGTCGGCGTGGCCGTTGTGGCGCGCGTACTCCTCGATCATGTGCGTGTAGATCCAGCGCAGACTGAACGGCTCGTCGGTGAACCTGCTCGCGCCCTTGGAGAGGTCGTCGAGACCGAAGCCGGCCGCGTTGCGCCGGGCGGCCTCGATCTCGGCCTGCCAAGTGGCGTACGCCTCCTGCCAGGTGTCCGCCTCGGTGAGATGGAACTCGCCGTCCCGGTCCTCGTCGCTGTAGTAGATGGGCCCCGGGTCGGCACCCACCAGAACCTTGCGGAACCAGCTGCGCTCCACCTCCGCCATGTGCCGGACGAGCCCCATCAGGGAAAGCTCGGACGGCTGCACGGACGCGGTCCTGAGCTGGTCGTCGGTCAGGCCCTGGCACTTCCAGGCGAGCGTCTGCCGGTGGTAGTCCAGCCAGCCTTCGAGCATGGTGCGTTCGTCGGCGTTCTGGGCGGGTTCGCTGCGCTCGGGCGTCATGCCCGCATCATCCCCCAACTCGCCTTCTCCCACCAGGCGTTTTCAGTCGCCGGGCATGCGCCGGAGCAGTTCCCGCAGCGAGGCCCGGACCTCCTGCGGGCCCGGCACCCGGGTGGCGAAGGACCCCCGCCACGCAGGAGAACATCAGCCCGTCCACCAGCGAGGCCGGTGCGGCCCGCGGACCGGGCTTCTCCTCCAGCGTCAGCACCCGCGCCTCCCGCTCGGCCAGGCGCCGTACGGCGAGCTCCAGCAGCGCCTGCCGAGGCCGCGCGGGACTGGACGTCGAGCCCTGCGGGAGCCCGGCCGCCTCGTCGACCGCCCGGTGGGTGAGCCCGCGCATCCCGTGCTCGGCGAGCAGGGCGAGCGCGGTGTCGGCGATCGGGCCGGCGCAACACCGCGATCGCCGCGCTCTCCAAGGCGGGGCCGGCGCTCTTCCTGCGCGGCTTCGACGGCTTCGACGGCTTCGACGGCATCGCGGACCGGCGGCCCCCGCAGCGCCCGTATGCTGCCGTGCAGGCAAGCCCGGACAAGCAGGGAAGGAGCCCCCGTGAAGGTCGGCTGCATCGGACTCGGTGACATCGCGCAGAAGGCATACCTGCCGGTGCTCGGGGTCCAGCCCGGGGTCGAACTGCACCTCCAGACCCGGACGCCCGCGACCCTCGACCGGGTCGCCGACACCCTTCACCTCCCCGGCACCCAGCGTCACCGGGACCTCGGCTCCCTCCTCGCCCAAGGCCTGGACGCCGCGTTCGTGCACGCCTCCACCGCCGCGCACCCCGAGATCGTCACGCGGCTGCTGGAAGCGGGCGTACCGACGTACGTCGACAAGCCGCTCGCCTACGAACTCGCCGACTCCGAGCGGCTCGTGGCGCTCGCCGAGGAGCGCGGGGTGTCACTCGCTGTCGGCTTCAACCGGCGCCACGCCCCCGGGTACGCGCAGTGCGCCGAGCACCCGCGCGAGCTGATCCTCATGCAGAAGAACCGCATCGGGCTGCCGGAAGAGCCACGCACGATGATCCTCGACGACTTCATCCACGTCGTGGACACACTGCGCTTCCTGGTGCCGGGACCGGTCGACGACGTGAGCGTCCGGGCCCGCGTCCGCGACGGCCTGCTGCACCACGTCGTGCTCCAGCTCGCCGGGGACGGTTTCACCGCACTGGGCGTGATGAACCGCCTCAGCGGCTCGGCCGAGGAGATCCTGGAGGTCTCCGGCCAGGACACCAAGCGCCAGGTGGTCAACCTCGCCGAGATAATCGACCACAAGGGCCAGCCCACGGTGCGCCGACGTGGCGACTGGGTGCCGGTGGCCCGGCAGCGCGGTATCGAACAGGCCGTGCTGGCCTTCCTCGATGCCGTGCGTGCGGGCAAGGTCCTCAGTGCCCGGGATGCGCTGGCCACTCATGAGCTGTGCGAGCGTGTGGTGCGTGCGGTGCGGGAGCGCTCCGGCGCAGTCTGACCGCCCGTGCGCCCTCGGTGAGGCACAGCGCCGCGAGCACCAGCAGGGCCGCATGTGCCGGCCAGTCGCCGAAGCGGACGTACGGGGTGATACCCGTGGCCAGCGGCACCTCGTACACCTGCGCCGCGCTCGCGCTCGTCCCCAGCCACGACCCGATCCGTTCCCCACTCGGGCCGTACACGGCGGAGACCCCGGTCAGCGTCGCGTGCACCATCGGGCGGCCGGTCTCCGCCGCGCGGAGCGCCGCCAGCGAGGCGTGCTGCTCCGGGGCCCAGCTCTGCTGGAACGTCGACGTCGACGACTGGCCGACCAGTACGTCGGCGCCGTCCTCGGCGAGATGGCGGGTCATGTCGGGGAACGCGGTCTCGAAGCAGACCAGCGGGCCGATGTGCAGCCCGTGCCCGGCGTTCATCACCACCTGCTCGGTGCCGCGCCTGCGGTCCTCGCCGGCCGCCTTGCCGACGGAGGTCGCCCAGCCGAGCAGGGAGCGGGCCGGGACGTACTCGCCGAACGGGACCAGCCGCATCTTGTCGTAGCGGTAGCCGGTGGGGCCGTCCGGGCCCACCAGGATCGAGCTCTTGTAGATGCCGGGCCGGTCGGAGCGGTGGGCGTCCACATTGACCAGGATGTCGGCGCCGGTCTCCTGGGAGAGCGTGGCGATCCGCCGCGCCAGGTCGGGCCGGTCGCCGAGGTCGAAGCCGACGCTGCTCTCGCCCCAGACGATCAGGTCGACGTCCCGCCCGACGAGCTCACGCGTCAGCTGCTCCTCACGGGCGAAGCGATGGTCGCCGCTGTCGGTGCCGTCGATGATCCCGGGCTGGACCACGGCGATCCGGGCCCGTCCGTCGATGTCGGGCCGTGGCGACCACACCCAGGCCGCCGAGGTGGCCGCGGCGGTGGCGACGAGGCCGGCCAGGGCGGGCACCCGGGACTCCCGGACCGAGGCGAGGACGGCGAACGCGACGTTCACGGCCACCACCAGGAAGCTGAGCAGCCACACTCCGCCGACCGACGCGAGCCGCAGCGCCGCCTCCACCTGCCACTGGCTCGCGCCGAGCATGCCCCAGGGCCCGCCCAGGCCCTGCCAGGAACGCACCAGCTCGATCGCCAGCCAGCCCGACGGCAGCACGACGAGGGCGGCCATGACCCGGCTCCGTGAGGGCACCCCGGCCAGGAACCGGCGCACCAGCCAGGCCCACGGGGCCCACAGCACGCCCAGCAGGCCCGCTATGACGAGCGTGAACACGTGCAGGTTCGGCAGCAGCCAGTGGTGCATGCCCAGCATGAACCCGAACCCGCCGGCCCATCCGTCGTACGCAGCGCGCTTCCCGTTCGGGGCGGAGCGCGCCAGCAGGATCCACGGGACCAGGGCGGCGTAGGCGAACCACCACAGGGACGGGGCGGGGAAGGCGAGTACGGGCAGGGCACCCGCCAGTGCCGCGAGCGCGGCACGGCGCCACGGGGAGGCGAGCCACCGGTCGATCGTCCTCATACCGAGCCTCCCTACCCGGTCAGGGTGGTTCCAGTGTGCGCGCCGGGGGAGGAACTCCGACAGAGGGCCTCGGCTCAGTCGTCCACGGCGTTGGCCGGTCGGCCGGGCATGCGGCGCCACTTCTCCTCGACGACCACCTCGCGCAGCCGCCAGCCGTCGTACGTCCGCAGCAGGCCGAAGGCGTAGCGGCCGCCGCACACGAAGTCCGGCGGCGCGGCGGCCGAGTCGCCGTCGGGACCGGCGAAGCGCATGGGGTTGACGTAGTCGGCCTGGACCCGGGCCGTGTCCCCGGCGTCTTGCTCCAGGACCCCGAAACGCACCCGGCGGTTGACGATCAGATGCTGCCGCATGGAGAAGAGCCGCATGCTGTCGGCGAGCCAGGCGGCGACCTTCCCGGCGTCCCCCTCGACACCGCCGGCCGAGCGGTAGTCGGCGCGCCCGTCCGGGGTGAACAGGCCTCGGTACGCCCCCCAGTCCCCGTCGTCCACCGCCACCGCGTAGTCGGTGATCAGTCCGTCGACGGCCAGCCGGTCCATCACGGTCGCGAGCTCCACACGCTGCGTCATCGGCTCAGTGTTGGGCATGGGGCGGGCCGCGCCAAGGGGGCGTGCGGCGGTATTCGATGGTCATGGACAGTCACGCCCCGGGCGCCCCCGGGTGACAGACGTCATGTCAGTGTGCGTGGCGTGACAACGACGGAGAAGGAAGACGCGTTCGAGGCCGGAGCCGGAGCCGGAGCCGGAGCCGGAGCCGGAGCCGGAGCCGGAGCCGGAGCCGGAGCCGGTCGAGGACGTGGGAGTCTCTACCCGTACCGGGTGCGCGGGCGCGGACGCGGCGGGATCGTTCTGTGGATCGGTGGGCGGGGTGACGAACCCGACCAGGTGTTTGCCCTGGCGGGAGGCGGTCGTCGGCGCGTACCGGTGTTCGTGACTGGCCGGCAGATGCGGGCGTACGTGCGCCGGCACGGGTGGAGGACGGCCGCTTCCGAGGTCGGCACGCTGGAGCTGGTCCGAGTCCAGCACTGGCTGGACGATCCGATTCGCCGGAAGGTGCCGCCGGGCCCCGTGTTGGAGGCGTGGAACTTCTTCGAGGACCTGGCCCGAGGTGTGGACGCGGTCCACCGACTGCCCCAGCAGGGAGCGGTGCACAACAGCGCGTACGAGAAGCTGTTCGGAGGCGAGTCCGCCGCGTGGACGCCCGACGAACGACGCGCGGTACTGGAGCTGATCACGGCCGGGGTGGAGCTGTGGAACACCTGCCCGGTGATCGTGAATCCCCGGTACCACGGAGGACGGGCGGCGACTCCGGCTGCTTGAGGCCTACGTCTTCTCCGAGTCCTTGGGCCGACGATGAGAGACCTGCTCCCGTGCGGTGCGCCAACGCGAGCGGGTCTGTTCGACCACGCTGTCCCACTGGCGGCGGACCTCGTTGTCCGAAGGGCGGAGGCCCTGTCGGATCCGGATGAGTTCGCCGCGTACCTCTCGTCCCAGGGCCGCCGACGCGACGGTGACGAGCATGGCGCCGAAGAGTGCCGAGATCATCGCGAAGACGGCACCGACCGCTCCATAGCGTGAGGCGTAGGAGCTGAAGAGCCGCGGCAGGTAGAGGGTCGCGCCCACCGAACAGACCGCCGTCAGGACGGCCGCGGTGATGCCGAAGGGGAGCAGGTCCGGCCAGTCGATCCGCTTCGCGGACAGGATCCGGCCGCTCCAGACGAGGAAGACGGCGGTCACCGGTACCTCGCACGCCGCGGCCGTCAGTTCCAGCCGGCCTTCGCCGAGGACCGCGTAGATCCATCCGGTGACCGCCGTGTAGCCGGCGAGAGCGAGGACCCACCACAGGCCGTTCCGTGTGTTGCGGACGCTGAGGGGCTTCAGTTCCCAGGTCTGTTCGAACAGTCGCTGCGCGGCGCGCGCGAAGCTCAGCGCGGAGATCGTCAGGAACACGACCCCGAAGACGCCCACGCTCGTACCGGTGTTCTCGGCAGGGGAAAGGAGGGATCTGACTGCCTCGGCGCCTCCCCCGGTGAGGCCGTAGCGTTTGATGATCCGCTCCGCGGCGTCGTAGTCCGCGAAGTTGCTCATCAGGGTGCCGCCGAGGATCGCGAGCGGGATCACCGCGGTGAGCGCGCTGGATGCCAAGGCCATCGAGCGGTCGAAGCCCACGATCTTCTGGAACCGGTTGATGACGCGCAAGGCGAAGGAAGGACGCAGCCAGAACGTCAGCGTTCTGACCAGGCGCTCGCGATTGATCTCCGCCGTCCTGCCCTCCGTAAAGATCGGGACCTTCGTGGCGTTGCGACCTTAACGGACGGCCATCGGGGCGGCGAGGGGCGACACGGGAGCGGTACGGCCGAACGGCTGCGCGGCTCCTGGTGACCCGTCGTCCGCGGTCAGTCGGCCGGCTCCCGGGGTGACTCGTCGGCGTGGTGCCGGGAGTGGCCGTCGAGGGCGTGGGCGGCGAGGTGCGGCCGGTGCAGGTGACGGGACGGGGTGCGTTCGATCACCAGGACGGCGACATCGTCGGCGGGGCCGTCGCCCATGTGGCTGAGCAGGTCCTGGTGGATCTGACGCAGCAGGGCGTCGGGGCTGGTCGTGGGGAGAAAGGAGGCGACCCGTTCGGCGAGCGGGTAGAAGGCTCCGGTCGGTGAACGGGCTTCGACGACACCGTCGGTGTACAGCACGAGCAAGTCGCCGGCCTTGACGGTGATCGGATCGGTGGGGCGGGTCGGGACGGGCAGTTCGCACATGCCCAGCGGGGGTACGGGGTGTCGGGCGGGCAGGGCGGTGACCTGGTGATCGCGTACCAGCAGTAGCGGGGGATGGCCACAGTTGATCATCTCGGCCTGCGAGTCGTGGTCGGGGATGTCGAGCAGGAGCGCGGTGACGAAGTGCTCGCCGAAGTCGTGCTGGGTGTCTGCGACGTCCTGCAGGTTCCGGTGGACGCTGTCATCGACGGCGGCGACGAGCTCGGGCAGGGTGGCGTACCGGTGAGCGCCTTCACGGAAAGCTCCCAGCACCAGCGAGGCCTCGGCGATGGCCCCCAGGCCTTTTCCCCGGACGTCACCGATGAGCACGCGGGTGGCGGAATCGGCGGCGCGGGCGACCGCGAACAGGTCGCCCCCGATCTGGGTCTCGTCCTCCGCGGTCAGATACATCCAGGCCACGCGCAACGGTCCGACCCGGCGTGGTGGAGGCCGCAGCAGAACCAGCTGGGCTGTTTCGGCCACCGAGCGTGCCAGGCTCAGCGCACGGTCCCGCCGCTCCCGTATGTGGCGCAGGAGGACCACGAGGGCGGAGAGCACGGTCAGCGCGGTGATCTGGGACAGGTGGTTGGGTGTGGTCAGGCCGCCGTGGAGCATGGCGATGAGCACCTGCGCTGCCACTGTCAGGACCCCGACCAGGGCAGTCTGCCGCGTTCCGGCGACGGAGGCGGTGAGAGCGGGGGCGATGACCAGCAGTGGGCCCAGATGGACATCGTTCGGGACCTGGAGGTCCACCACGGTGATCGCCACGATCAGGACGATCGGGATTGCCACCAGCCCGCGGCTCAGCGGCTGCTCCAGGAGGTGATCCACCGACACGCGCCGGACGCTCATACGTCCATTTTGCGCCTTGCCCGGGGGTGCGGCCCGGGACTGTGGTCACGGGCGGCGGCCGGGGAACCGGCGCCGCGGCCGGTCGGTGTCTCGCGGCGGGCGGGCACGACGTGGCGGTGGCTACGTCCGTGATGGCCGAGGCCGCCGAGGAGGTGGCGCAGGAGTTGCGCACGGCAGGTTGGGCGCTGCGGCACCGTACGGGTGGACACCTCGGCCGAGGCGGACGGCGAGCGGCTCGTCGGCACGGCGACCGCGGCGCGGCGGGACGCCGGTCACGTGCTCCCCGTAGGGGATCTGCTCAGGAAGCCGTCGGCCGACTTCAAGCCGCCGTGATGACCTCGCCGCGGATCGCCGCGGCCCACTCGACGACCAACAGCGCGTACTCCGCCCGCTCCTGGGGCGACAGGGAGCCGCCCGCGCGCAGCCAGAGCGCCCGGATCTGCTCGTTCACCTCGGCAGCAGACCGCACGGAACCAGGGGCCACGGATTCGGGGGACATGCGGGCAAGCCTAGGCGCAAGCACTGACACTGCGCTACCGGGTGGCTACTCAGACCGTATGGGGTTGGTCACCGACGCGTGATCAGTCGATGACGCGTGATCAGTCGATCCGGACGACGAGACGGAGAGCGCGCTTACCGGCATCGCGGCAGAAGTCCCACGTGAGCAGCCGTGGCGGGTCCCCGAAGCCGTCGGACACCAGGTCAGCTCGCCGACTCCGCCGCGTGTGGGCTCAGCGCGCCCGTCGCGACCAGGGCGATGACGACGATGCCGAGGGCGACTCGGTAGTAGACGAACGGCATGAAGCTCTTCGTGGAGATGAACTTCATGAACCACGCGATGACGGCGTAGCCGGACGCGAACGCGATCACCGTCGCGAACATCGTCGGCCCCCACGCCACATGGTCGCTCTCCAGCGCGTCCTTGGTCTCGAAGACCCCGGACGCGAGGACCGCCGGCATGGCGAGGAGGAAGGAGTACCGGGCGGCGGCCTCGCGCTTGTAGCCCATGAACAGGCCGCCGCTGATGGTGGCGCCCGAGCGGGACACGCCTGGGATGAGGGCGCAGGCCTGGCAGAGGCCGAAGATCAGGCCGTCCTTCACGCCCAGGTTCTCGAGTGTCTTGCGCTGCTTGGGCGCCCGGTGCCGGCCGCCCTGCTCGTCGCGGGCCGCGAGCCGGTCGGCGATGCCGATGACGATGCCGACGACGATCAGCATGGTTGCCGTGACCCGCAGATCGCGGAACGGCCCCTCGATCTGGTCCTTGAGCGTCAGGCCGAGCACGCCGATCGGTATCGAGCCGACGATCACCAGCCAGCCCATCTGCGCGTCGTGGTTGCCGCGCATCGCCTTGTCGAACAGCGAGCGGGACCATGCGGAAATGATCCGTCCGATGTCCTTGCGGAAGTAGATCAGTACGGCGGTCTCCGTGCCGATCTGCGTGATCGCCGTGAAGGCCGCCCCGGGGTCGTTCCACCCCGAGAAGGCGGCGGTCAGCCGCAGATGCGCGCTGGAGGAGACGGGGAGGAACTCGGTCAGCCCCTGGACGAGTCCGAGGATGAGGGATTCAAACCAAGACATGAAGTGAGGGAGTCCAAGTGCCGATTGTGGAAGGGGCGAGGGGCCGCCGGGTCCGCCGTGCGGTGATACGGACACGCGTTCCGTCGCGCGCGTTGATCACGTGCGCCGTGGGGCAGCGTAGCGTCCCCGGGTGACAGGCCCACCACAGGGGTTTCGAAGGCGGTCGGTGAGGCGGTCGGCGTGGAGGCGCCTCCGGGTGTTGACCGGCCGCGGTGCCGCCGCATACGTTGCAGCGAAAGGGAAAGCGCTTACTGCCGCGCTGCCGTTCTGTTCGTCGCTCCGGAGGAGTGCTGATCACGTCCATGTCCACGCCCGCCGCCCACCCCGGGACGTCCCAGCCCCACTCCGCTCCGCTCGCCGCTCCGCTCTCCTCTCCGCTCACCGGCCGCCGCATCCGCGCCGCCGTCATCGGTACCGGCGCCATCGCGCGCGGTTCCCATCTGCCGGCGCTGGCCCAGCTGGCCGAGGAGGGCGAGACGGAGGTCGTCGCCGCGGTCGACATCGACGCCGTCGCCGTGCAGGAGTTCTGTACGGCGGGCGGGATTCCGCATGCGTACACCGACCTGGACCGGATGCTGCGCGAGCAGCGGCCCGACCTGGTCACCATCTGCACCCCGCCGACCCTGCACCGTGAACAGACGGTGGCGGCGCTGCGCGCCGGGGCCTGGGTGTGGTGCGAGAAGCCGCCGGTGCCGACCCTCGCCGACTTCGACGCCGTCGAGGCGGAGGAGGGCGCCGAGGCCGGTCCCTACGCGTCGATCGTCTTCCAGCACCGCTTCGGCTCCGGCTCCCGGCACGTCCGTGGGCTGCTCACCGAGCGGACCATGGGCCGGCCGCTCGTGGCGCACTGCCAGACCACCTGGTACCGCGACACCGCCTACTACGCCGTGCCCTGGCGGGGCCGCTGGCAGACCGAGGGCGGCGGCCCGGCGATGGGGCATGGGATCCACCAGATGGATCTGCTGCTCGATCTGCTCGGGCCGTGGGCCGAGGTGCGGGCCATGGCCGGTCGCCTGGTTCACGACGTGGAGACCGAGGATGTGTCCACGGCCCTGGTCCGCTTCGAGAACGGGGCCATGGCGACGATCGTCAACAGCGTCCTCAGCCCCGACGAGGTCAGCCGCATCCGCATCGACTGCGAGCGCGCCACCGTCGAACTCACCCACCTCTACGGGCACAGCAACGCCAACTGGCGCATCACCGCGGCCGCGGACGTACCGGCCGACGAGGTGGCGGCCTGGCAGGACTTCGGCGCGGACGTGCCCAGTTCACACCTGGAGCAGCTGCGCGAACTGGTGGCGAGCATGCGCGCCGGGGAACGGCCGCGCAGCAGCGGCGAAGACGGGCGCAGCAGCCTGGAACTGATCAGCGCGCTGTACAAGTCGGCGTTCACGGACGTCACGGTGCGACGGGGCGAGATCGGGCCCGGTGACCCGTTCTACACGGCCCTGCACGGGGGCGTACCCGGCTGGGCGCCCGCGACCGCCGTCGCACAGCCCGACACGAGCGAGGAAGTGCCCGCATGACGAACGGACTGCGCATCGTCCACGCGCACGGCGACCGCATCACCGTGACCGAGCCCACCACCGGTGTCGAGCTGCTCTCCTACGTCTACCGGCCGGAGGCGGCCTGGGAGGCGCCCAAGCCGTACGTCCACCCCATCCGCACCCTGGCCGGCGACGTCGTCACCGACTACCGGCCCAACGACCACCGCTGGCACAAGGGCCTGTCGCTGACCGCATCCCATCTGTCGGGGGCGAATCTGTGGGGCGGCAACACATACGTTCACGGAGAGGGATATCTCGAACTCCCAGAGCGTGTCGGCTCGATGGCGCACGTCACCTTCGACGAAGTCGCCTCGGACGGCGACCGTGTCGTCATCGCCGAACGGCTCACCTGGCACCCGTACAGCGGGGAGCTGTGGGCCGAGGAACAGCGCCGCGTCGAGATCCACGACGTCGACCCGGCCGCCGGCTCCTGGGCGCTGACCTGGACGACGGCCGTGACGAACCGGCGCGACGAGCCGCTGCGGTTCGGCAGCCCGACCACCGCCGGGCGCGAGACGGCCGGCTACACGGGCCTGTTCTGGCGCGGCCCGCGCGCCTTCCGCGACGGCCGCGTCATCGGCCCCGAGGGCGAGGGGCAGGAGCTCATGGGCTCCCAGTCGCCCTGGCTCGCCCTCTGTGGTGAGCACGACGGCACGGACGGTCACGCGACCCTCGTCTTCGCGCACGCCCCGGAGAACGACCACGCCGGCACCCAGGGCGCCCACCCCGCCCACTGGTTCGTCCGCAACGACCCCTTCGCCGGCGTCGCCCCGTCCTGGTCCTTCTACGACGAGCTCGAACTCGCCCCCGGCGACACGCTCACCCGCCGCTACCGGATCGTGGTGGCCGACGGGGCCTGGGAACGGGAGGAGATCGCCAAGTACCTGGAGGCGCACCCGTGGTGAGCGCGGCGGAGTTCGCCGGTCTGCCGGGCGGGGTCGGTCTCTCGCAGCTGTCGGTGTACGACTGGCCGGCGGCCGACGGCCTGTGCGGCGGAACCCCCCATATGCACCTGGCCTGTTCGGAGGCGTACGTCGTCACCGGCGGGCGCGGCGCCGTGCAGACGCTCACCGGGTCCGGGTACGCGGTCACACCGCTCGCGCCGGGCACGGTCGCCTGGTTTTCGCCCGGCACGATCCACCGGCTGGTCAACGAGGACGACCTGCGCATCACCGTCCTGATGCAGAACAGCGGTCTGCCGGAGGCGGGCGACGCGGTGCTCACGCTGCCTCCGCCGTACCTGACCGACCCGGAGACGTACGCCGCCGCGACGACGATCCCGGCCGACGCGCCCGAGGCGGAACGGGAGCGGATCGCCCGCGCCCGCCGCGACCTCGCCCTGGAGGGCTACCGGGCGCTGCGCGGCGCCGACGGGCCCGAGGCGCTGGCCGCCTTCCACCGGGCCGCCGGCGCGCTGGTGCGGCCCCGGATCACCGAGTGGCGCGAGCGCTGGCGGCGCGGTGCCGAGGCGGCCGCCGCGGCGACGGGGGAGCAGCTCGACCGCCTCGAACGGGGCGACCTCTCCCACCTCGGCGGGGCCGTCGTACGATCCGAACAGCCCTCGGAGCACGGGAGGTTCGGGATGTGCGGCAGGCTCGACGTGTACGAGATCCGGCAGGGGAGCATGTGAACGGACGGGCGGCCGGTCCGGTCCGCGACAGGACGGACGACGACCTCGCGGAGTGCGTGCGGGTCCTGTCCGAGGTCCATCGGCGTGACGGCTATCCAGTGAACTGGCCCGAGCGGCCCGGGGAGTGGCTGTCGCCGGCCGCCTCCCTCGGGGCCTGGGTGGCCGAACTCGACGGCCGTCTCGCCGGCCACGTCGGACTGTCGCGGAGCGCGGAGGGTGATCTTGCTCCCGGGCTGTGGGACGAGCGCACCGGTGCGGACGCGGAGTCGGCCGCCGTCCTCGGCCGGCTGTTCGTCGCGCCGTGGGCCCGGGGGTACGGCATCGGCGCCCTGCTGATCGACCGGGCCGTGCGGGAGGCGCGGCGACACGGTCTGCACCCGGTGCTCGACGTCGTATCCTCCGACACCGCCGCGGCCGCCCTGTACGAGCGGCTGGGGTGGGAGCGCATGGCGACGGTCGAGCAGTTGTGGGGGCCGGGGCGGACGGTGGCCGTGCACTGCTACGCCGGGCCCTGAGGGCCGCAGTTCCCCGCGCCCCTCAGGGGTGCGGGGCTGTGACATGTGCGGCTCCGCCGCGTGGGCGCGACCAGCCACGGCCGGCCCGCAGGTTCATCGGTCGGCCCGCAGCTTCATCACCGCGTTTCCAGTGAAGCGCTCAGGCCGCCGTCGGCCCCGTCACCGTCCAGCCCGGGGCCTGGGGGTGGGCCGTCAGGTCCTCGTGGCGGACCTCGTCGCCGCAGGCTGAGCAGGTGACGAGCGGGACCAGTTCGTTGCCGCAGACGTGCTCGATCACCATGGGGCGTTCGGCGTCCTTACGGAGATGACGGTCGCCCCATTCCATGAGGGTCATCAGGACCGGCTCCAACTCGAGCCCCGCCTGTGTGGGCCGGTACTCGAAGCGTTGCGGTCGCTCGCTGTAGACGCGCTTCGTCAGGACCCCGGCGTCGACCAGACGCCGCAGCCGGGTGGCCAGGATGTCGCGCGGGGCGCCGATGTTGCGCACCAGTTGGTCGAAGCGGCCGTTGCCCAGGAGCACCTCCCGCAGGACGAGCAGGGAGTACTTCTCACCGACGAGCGCCAGGGCGTCGGCGATGGAGCAGGGGCGCGGGTCTCGGGTGGCGGCCATGGAGCCAAGTCTAGGGGAGGGTTTGATTTTCCAACTCGTGGAGCTATGGTGAGTTTGAATTTCCTACTCACTGGTAGTGAGTCGCTGCTCGTCCTGGAGGCCCGCACATGCGTGATGCAGTGATCGTCGAAGCCGTACGCACCCCGATAGGCAAGGGCAAGCCGAACGGCGCCCTCGCGCACGTCCACCCCGTCGAGCTCCTCGCCCACACCCTGCGCACCCTCGTCGACCGCTCCGGCGTCGACCCGGCGCTCATCGACGACGTCATCGGCGGCACGGTCACCCAGGTCGGTGAGCACTCCGTCAACATCACCCGGCAGGCCGTGCTGTCGGCGGGCTTCCCGGAGTCGGTGCCCGCGACCACGGTGGACCGCCAGTGCGGCTCCTCCCAGCAGGCGGTGCACTTCGCGGCGCAGGGCGTGATCTCGGGGGCGTACGACCTGGTCGTCGCCTGTGGTGTGGAGTCCATGGGCCGGGTGCCGATGGGATCGGCGGTGCTGCCGGGCACCGACCCCTTCGGTCCCGGGGTCGCCGGGCGCTACCCGGAGGGCCTCGTGCCGCAGGGCATCAGTGCCGAACTCATCGCGGCGAAGTGGTCCATGACGCGTGAGGAGTTGGACGCCTTCGCGGTCTCCTCGCACCAGAAGGCGGCCGCAGCCTGGGACGCGGGCCTCTTCGACGCCCAGGTCGCCCCCTTGGAGGGCATCACCCGCGACGAGTGCGTACGGCCCGGCAGCACCACGGAGATCCTCGCCGGCCTGAAGCCCGCCTACTACGACCCCGGTTTCGCCGAGCGCTTCCCGCAGATCGAGTGGAACGTCACCGCGGGCAACGCCAGCCCGATCAACGACGGAGCCTCGGCCGTACTCATCATGGCCGGCGAGACCGCGGCTCGCCTCGGCCTGCGCCCGCTGGCCCGCCTGCACAGCTTCGCCGTCACCGGCTCCGACCCGCTGCTGATGCTCACCGGCGTCATCCCGGCGACCGAGAAGGTACTGCGCAGGGCCTCCCTGACCCTCGACGACATCGACCTGTTCGAGATCAACGAGGCGTTCTCCAGTGTGGTGCTGGCCTGGCGGCAGGAGACCGGCGCCGACCTCGCCAAGGTCAACGTGCACGGCGGCGCGATCGCGCTCGGGCATCCCCTCGGCGCGAGCGGCACCCGTCTGACCACGACCCTGGTCCACGCGATGCGCGAGCGCGGAGCCCGCTACGCCCTGCAGACGATGTGCGAGGCGGGCGGCCTCGCCAACGCCATGATCCTGGAAGCCGCATAACAGGTCGTCAGCTGGGCCGCAGGTGGTGGCGCTTGCGCCACGCCACCACCGCGCCCACCAGCGCCGGTACGGCGATACAGGCCATCGCGATGAGGAACGCGGGCGACGTCGGCGCGGAGGCACGGGCGCCCGCGACGACGTACGCGGCGGTGTTCGGAACCGACCCGAGCGCCGTCGCGAGCAGGAACGGCAGCCAGCCCATGCGGGAGACGGCGGCGCAGTAGTTCGCCGCCCAGAACGGCACCCCGGGGAACAGCCGGGCCGCCATCATCGAGCGGAAGCCGTGCCGGCTGAGCTGCCCGTCCGCCGCCTTCAGCCAGCGGCCCCGCAGCAGCGGCCGCAGCGCGTCCTGCCCGAGCACCCGGCCCAGACCGAAGGCGATCCCGGCGCCGAGTACGGTGCCCGCCAGTGCCGAACCGACCCCGAGCTGCGAGCCGAACAGCGCGCCCGCCGCCAGGTTCAGCAACGGCCGTGGCACGAACGCCACCGTGCACAGGCCGTACGCCACGCCGAACACCACGGCTGCCGCGGCACCCCCGACATGCGGTGGCCAGCCGTGCGCCAGCAGCTTCTGCGGCTCGAAGAGCAGCACGCTCGCCGCCGCCGCCGCGAGCAGCACGACGAGCAGCGCGAACCGGGACCAGGGCGAGAGCAGCACTCTCGTGCAGCGCGAGCCGAAACCGGCGGGCGTGGACAGGGCGACGGTGCACTCCGTCGCGGCGGCCCGGGGAGAGGCCGTGGCGGTGCCCCCAGAGCGGGTGGTGGCATCGAGCATCCGGTGACAGTAACCGACTTACGTGTGTGATCGCCGTATGGCCCCCGGGAAAACCGCGTCCACGCGCGCGTGAAAACCGCGTCCACGCGCGCGTGCCCACGCAGGTCGTGGCCCGGAAAACCATTCGACGTGAGGTGACGCGTCGGCAATGATCGGTGTCATGTTCCGGTACGCCTTCCTCCTCGCAGCATCCGCGGTCGCGGATGCCCCGAAGGCTGCCGTTCCCGTGGTCGTCGCAGCAGTCGACGGCGCCCGAAGCTGACCCTCTCCGGATAGTCCGGCGGACCCCGCAGGGGGAGGGTCGGCCAGTTTCTCGGGGTCCCTGTCCCGGCCGCGCTCCGAGCGCCGGGACCATCACTCGGCTCACTGAGAGGCTTCGAGGTACCGCCATGCCCAAGACGGCATACGTGCGCACCAAACCGCATCTGAACATCGGCACGATGGGCCACGTCGACCACGGCAAGACCACCCTGACCGCCGCCATCACCAAGGTCCTCGCCGACCGCGGGGCCGGCACGTTCGTGCCGTTCGACCGCATCGACCGGGCGCCGGAGGAGGCCGCCCGCGGCATCACCATCAACATCGCGCACGTCGAGTACGAGACCGACACCCGGCACTACGCGCACGTGGACATGCCGGGCCACGCCGACTACGTCAAGAACATGGTCACCGGGGCCGCGCAGCTCGACGGGGCGATCCTCGTCGTCTCCGCGCTCGACGGGATCATGCCGCAGACCGCCGAGCACGTGCTGCTCGCCCGTCAGGTCGGCGTCGACCACATCGTCGTCGCGCTCAACAAGGCCGACATGGGCGACGAGGAGCTCTCCGACCTCGTCGAGCTGGAGGTCCGCGAACTGCTCACCGCGCACGGCTACGGCGGCGACGCCGCCCCCGTCGTACGCGTCTCCGGGCTGAAGGCCCTGGAGGGTGACCCGCGCTGGACGGCGTCGATCGAGGCGCTGCTCGACGCGGTGGACACGTATGTGCCCATGCCGGAGCGGTACGTGGACGCGCCGTTCCTGCTGCCGGTGGAGAACGTGCTCACCATCACCGGCCGGGGCACCGTGGTCACGGGCGCCGTGGAGCGCGGCACGGTCCGCGTCGGCGACCGGATCGAGGTGCTCGGCGCCGGTGTCGAGACCGTCGTCACCGGCGTGGAGACCTTCGGCAAGCCCATGGCGGAGGCGCAGGCCGGTGACAACGTCGCGCTGCTGCTGCGCGGGGTGCCGCGTGACGCGGTCCGGCGCGGGCACGTCGTCGCGGCGCCCGGCAGCGTGGTGCCCCGGCGGCGCTTCACCGCGCAGGTGTACGTGCTGTCGGGGCGCGAGGGCGGCCGTACCACCCCGGTGTCGACCGGATACCGGCCGCAGTTCTACATCCGCACCGCGGACGTGGTCGGCGACGTCGACCTCGGCGAGACGGCGGTCGCCCGCCCCGGCGACACCGTCACGATGACGGTCGAGCTGGGCCGCGAGGTCCCGCTGGAGCCGGGGCTCGGTTTCGCCATCCGCGAGGGTGGGCGGACCGTCGGGGCGGGGACCGTGACCGCCGTCGGGTGACGGGTGCTCCATGGGCGGGGGACCGCGGGGCCGGCCAGGGCCGGTCGCGCGGTCCCCCGGGCCACTCCGGGGCGCTCCACGCGGGCACAATGGGAGGGTGAACGAGCCCATACCCGTAAGCCGAGTCGTCGATCACGGGGCCGCCAAGCTGATGCCCGACGTCGACCGGGAGCGGGCCTGGCTGCTGACCGTCGACGGGGCACCGCAGTCGTACGTCGACCTGGACGAGCCGACGCATCTGGAGTTCGAGTACGCCCGCAGGCTCGGGCACGTCCTGGACACCGTCGCGGAGCCGGGGCGTCCACTGGACGCGCTGCACCTCGGCGGGGGCGCGCTCACGCTGCCCCGGTACCTGACCGCGACCCGGCCCGGCTCCCGGCAGGACGTCGTCGAGGCCGACGAGGGCCTGCTGAAGCTGGTCGTCGAGTACCTCCCGCTCCCGGACGGCGCGGGCGTCACCCTGCACGCGGCCGACGCCCGCGTCTGGCTGGAGGCCGCCCCCGACGACTCGGCCGACGTCCTCGTCGCCGACGTCTACGGCGGCTCCCGCGTCCCCGCGCACCTGACGTCCCTCGGCTACGCCCGCGAGGCCCGGCGAGTCCTGCGCGACGGCGGCGTCTACCTGGCCAACCTCGCCGACGCCGCGCCCTTCGCCTTCCTGCGCTCCCAACTCGCCACCTTCGCCGCGGAGTTCCGGGAACTGACGCTGATCGCCGAACCGGGCGTACTGCGCGGCCGCCGCTTCGGCAACGCGGTGCTCGTCGCCGCGCACCACCCGCTCGACACCGCGGCCCTGGCCCGGCTCGCCGCCGCCGACGCCTTCCCGGCGCGCGTCGAACACGGGGCCGCGCTGAGGGACTTCATCGGCGACGCGCGGCCCGTACGGGACGAGGACGCCGTACCGTCCCCCGAGCCCCCCGACGGGGCTTTCGGTATCGGCTGAACCGTTCTCAGCGCCCGGCTCGCCCTGGGTCACCGGCTTGGTCCTCCGGCGCGGGCGCCCACACGAATGGCCGATCGAAGGGCAACCGCCTCTGCGTTCGCAGGCTCGGGCGGGACATGGCGTCACCGAGCCCGCAGGTCCAGGTCACGGTAGGATGACCAGCATCGGAGGGAGGGGATCGAGCGCCTGTCGGCGCGACAGATGACAGTCTGGGAGGTTCCATGGCTGTAGAGATCCCGCCACTTCTCAAGCCCTCTAGGCTCAGACGCCGTGGAGGCCTGTGGGGCGAATGCCTGGCAGAGTTCCTCGGGACATTCGTTCTCATCTCCTTCGGCTGCGGTGTGGTGGCCATGACGGTCGCGGCCCTGCCGGGGTCGGGTCGTACCTCGGGGCCCACGACATTCTTCTGGGGAGCAGGGGACTGGCTGCTGATCGCCTGGGGTTGGGCACTGGCCGTGACCTTCGGTGTGTACGTGGCCGGGGGAGTGAGCGGGGCGCACCTCAACCCGGCGGTGACCCTGGCATTCGCGGTGCGCCGGAAATTCGCCTGGGCCAAGGTCCTCCCGTACATGGCGTCGCAGCTGATCGGGGCATTCACCGGTGCCGCGCTGGTCTACGGGGTCTACCACGACGCGATCAGCACCTTCGACGCTGCCATGAAGGGCCCGAAGACCAATGGCCACACGCTCGCGTCCTTCTCCATCTTCGGCACCTTCCCGGCGCCGTATTTCCATGGCGGCATCTGGGGACCACTGATCGACCAGATCGTCGGCACCATGTTCCTGGTGATGCTGATCGTCGCCGTCGTCGATCTGCGTAACACCGCTGTGAAAGCCAACTTGGGGCCCTTGATCATCGGATTCGTCGTAGCGGCGATCGGCATGTCTTACGGGGCGAACGCCGGCTACGCCATCAATCCGGCCCGTGACCTGGGCCCGCGCCTGCTCACCTGGGCTGCCGGCTGGCAGGATCTGGCGATGCCCGGCACCCTGTCGGGGTCGTTCAGCAACTACTTCTGGATCCCCATTGTCGGGCCGCTGATCGGCGGCGTGATCGGAGTGCTGGTGTACGACCTGTTCATCGGGGACGTCCTGCACATCCGTGCCCAGCAGTCGACCGGAGGAGAAGTCGGACTGACGCTGGATGATGAGTAGCGTTCGGCCCGGTCAGCTCTCCGTCGGGTCCCCGTGCAGCCGCACCGTGCTGAGGATCTGCGTTGGGCTGCTGATGGCCGGGCTGCTGGTACGGATTCGACTGTTGGTATCCCGGCTGCTGGTACGGGTTGTTCTGCCCTTGCGGGTTGTGCTCGCCCCCGGGCGGCTGCTGTTGTCCTGGTCACATGCCGAGCAACCCTGGTGCCGCCTGGGACACGAATTGGTCACTGACGCTTGTCGGGGGCGTACCGAAGGCGGAGGCCCAGGGTCTGGCCAGCGGAGGCTACTCGTGGGTAACGTGTCGGTCATGAGCGCAGATCAGATGTCGATCGGCGAGTTGCTCGCCGCTACGGTGCCCATGGTTCGGACCCTGAACCTGGAGTACCTGGAGACCACTCCGGAGAAGGCCGTCCTCGCCCTCCCGGACCAGAGCGAGTACCGCAACCACGTCGGCGGACCGCACGCCGGAGCGATGTTCACCCTCGGCGAGTCGGCCAGTGGCGCGATCGTCCTGGCCGCCTTCGGCGACCAGCTCTCCCGCGCCGTGCCGCTGCCGGTCAATGCCGAGATCGCCTTCAAGAAGATCGCGCTCGGCCCGGTCAGGGCCACGGCCACGCTCGGCCGCCCGATCGCGGAGGTCGTCGCCGAACTCGACGCGGGCAAGCGCCCGGAGTTCCCCGTCTCCGTCGCCATCCAGCGCGAGGACGGCGCCGTGACCACTGAGATGACGGTCGTCTGGACCCTGCGCCCCAACAGCTGACTCCCGTCACGGAAGAGGGACCCGGCCGCGGGTACGTCGTTTCCGGCCGGGACCCTGTGGTGTCGTCGGGCCGTTGGCCGTTGGCCGTTGGCCGTTGGCCGTTCGCCGTTGGCTTGTGGCTGACCGGCCCCGCCCCGTGTCGGCTGTCCGTCGGCGACCTGTGACTGACTGGCTCCGACCCGCGTCGGCTGTCCGTCAGCGGCCTGTGGCCGCCGCCCGTTTCCTGGCGCGCGTCTGTCGTCCTCGTCAGGCCGCGATGCCCTCGTCGTCGTTCCCGCACTCCTGGGCCGGCTGCCGGTGCCCGTCGGCTTCGGTGTCCCCGAGCCCCCGACGAACTCCTTGAGCCAGGCCACGAACTGCGGTCCCAGGTCGGGGCGGTCGCAGGCCAGGCGGACGACGGTGCGGAGGTAGTCCGCCTTGTCGCTGGTGTCGTAGCGCAGGCCGTCGAAGACGACGCCGTGGACCGTGCCGCCGGTGGCGAGTTCCTGGAGGGCGTCGGTGAGTTGGATCTCGCCGCCGCGGCCGGGCGGGGTGCGTTCGAGGACGCCGAAGACGGCCGGGTCCAGGACGTAGCGGCCGATGACCGCGTAGTGGCTCGGTGCGTTCTCGCGCGACGGCTTCTCCACCAGGCCCGTCACGCGGGACGACGCCGTCCTCGTCGGTCGGCTCGACGGCCGCGCAGCCGTAGAGGTGGATCCGCTCCGGGGGGGACCTCCCAAGTTCATCGGCAGGGCTCCGCCGTTTACGGCGGGGGTGTAGCCGATCTGGTCGTAGCGGCGCGGAGCGCCGCAGGGTCCGGTTTGTCCATGAGCCGACGCGGAGCGTCGGGGCTGCTTCGCGGCGGAGCCGGGGAGCAGGGTGTGGTCAGGCCGGGCGCTGCTGCTGGCGGATGTACT
>NZ_JBEOXO010000036.1:0-80041 GCF_040296605.1 Streptomyces sp. NPDC002088
CCCCGTCCGGATACCGCATACCTCCGGCGTACCAGCCCGGACGGACCGCGTCACCGGTCCCGACACAGATCCAGACCCCGAAACGCCGAAGTCAGGAAACGGAGTCTGCGGATGCACAGCCGGCCCGCGATCAGACCCAGCTCGCCGCCGAAACCCGCAGGTTCTCGCCAGCCCACATCATCCGCGGCGACTTCGGCGGACTGCACATCCTACATCCTCAAATAGAACCGTTCGAGTTTCGGATCAATGAAGCTCTCCCTTGCTAAGGGCCGCCTGGAAGGTTGCCCACGTGGTCGGGCGGACGTGGAGGGGCTGGCCGGTGGGGTTTTTGGAGTCGCGTATGGCGACGGTGGTGGGGATGTTGGTGGCGACCTCGACGCATTCGGCCTTGTCGTCGCTGCGGCTGGACTTGCGGTACTCGAACTCAGACATGGTTCACAGCCCCTTGCGTAGGTTGTGGAGAAACGACACCGACTCCCTTTCGTCGAGGGAACGTTCGGCGATCCTCTCGAACAACTCATCGTAGGCGGCCGTGGCCTCTCCACCCTCCACCCATCGCTCGGCGAAGGGAGCTTCCACGTACACGACGTCCATGGCCCCTGGGGTGGCGAACGAGAGGATGTTGAACGAGCCGTGCAGGCCTGGGTGCGTGCCAGCGCTGAAAGGGAAGATGCGGAGGCTGAGGTTCGGTAGGTCGGCCATCCTCATGAGTTCGTTGATCTGTCCTTCGGAGGTCGCCGCGCCGCCGGGGAAGTTGCGGAGCGCTGCTTCGTAGATGACCAGCCGCAGCGAGAGCAGCGGTTCCTCCGAGAGGCGACGTCTGCGAGCCAACCGTGCCGCGACGAACTCCTCGTCCGAGCCTGGGCTCTTGGTCGCCTGAGCCGCCGGGTTTCCCCGCAAAGCTCGTACGTAGTCCGGAGTTTGAAGGAGTCCGGGGATGAAAGCGGGCTGCCAAGCCTTGATTGTGGTCGCCGCGCTCTCCAGGGCGATGTACTCCTGCATGACTCCAGGGATGGTGTATTCGTCCCACCAGCCCTTGGCCTTACGGCGCTCGCGGTCGACCCGTGCCAGTTCCAGGAGACTGCCGACGATGCCGGGGTCGTTCACACCGTACAGCTCGCACAGGGCGCGGATGTCCGGGTCGCGTACGGGCACCCAGCCGCCCTCCATCTTGGCGATCTTCGCAGTTGAAGCGGAGAGGACCTTCGCGGCTTGCGGTTGGGTGAGGCCGGCCGTAGTGCGCAGCCTGAGGAGTTCCGCCCCCAACCTGCGCCCCAGGACGCTGGTTGTGCTGTTCCCTTGGCGTGCCTGACTGATGGTCACTTTGCTGCTCCTTCAGGGCTGTGCGGGGGTCAGTCTGCTGTGCGGGGGCAGCGCTCGCAACACGTTCGGTGGATATCTTCCGGGTAGAGGTTGAATGGATCGCGACTTCATCACTACCGTCCGTCATGAACTGATTGCAGAGCGGCGCCGGTTGAAGCTTGGCGCTGCTCACTTCCTGCCCGGAGGTGCGCGACATGGTCGCCCCCGCAGAGCCCGCAGGGCCCGCAGACCCCACCGAGCCCACAGCCCCCGATCAGCCCCCCATCCACCACGACCGCCTCGACTACCGCCCCCTCCCCAAAAGCGTCACCCTCGCCCGTCGCCGCGCCCATCGCCTCCTCACCGACTGGGGCCACCCCGAACTCGCCGCCGACACCGCCCTCCTGGTCTCCGAGCTGGGCGGGAACGCCGTACTCCACGGCTGTCTCCGTGACCGTCTCTTCCGTGTCGAACTCACCCTCACCGAGCGAGCAGTACGCATCTCCGTGTCCGACCCGAAGGGTGAGTTACTGCCGAGCCTGCGCGTGGCGGAGGAGGGTGACGTGTTCGGGCGCGGGCTGCTCATCGTGGGGGAGGTCGCCGACCGGTGGGGGGTGTGCGAGCTGGCCGTCGGTAAGGCGGTCTGGTGTGAGCTGGACGTTGCACGGAAGACGTTCGTCAACGGCAGCGAGGTCGAAGTCCCCAACAGCATCGCTGCCATCCGCGCGGCCCTCTCGGAGGAGCGGCGGGGTGATTTCGACGCGGCCATCAATGGCGCCGGCGTGGACGACATCCACGCCGTCATGCGGCACTGGATGCTGGAGGCCTCACCCGACCCGGAGGCCGAGGCGCTTCCGGGGTGACCGCAGCTGTCTTCCGCGCGCCCCGACGACGGCCCGCCTCACCGAAACGGCTGGCGTCGCCCAGGAACTGGCCCGCAGGCCAGCCCCGGACGCGAAGACCGCCCCGGTCCTGACAATGCCCGAGGCGGTCGTATCGCAGCCGACCGAACAGTGGTCAGCGATCAGTGAACGGTGATCAGCCCACGCTCACCGCACTCCATGCCGCAGCCACCGCCGCGTACTCCGTGCTCCCCGCGCCGTACAGATCCTTCGCCGCGTTCAGCGTCGCCGTGCGCGCCCCGGCGTAGTTCGTCGAGGACGTCATGTAGACCGTCAGCGCCCGGTACCAGATCTTGCCCAGCTTGTCCCGGCCGATCCCCGTCACCGTAGAGCCGTTACACGTAGGCGAGTTGTAGCTCACGCCGTTGATCGTCTTCGCGCCGCTGCCCTCCGCCAGGAGGTACGCGAAGTGGTTCGCGACGCCCGACGAGTAGTGGACGTCGAGGTTGCCGACCGACGAGCTCCAGCAGTTCGCCGAATTGCCGTCCTTCGAGGGCTGGTCCATGAAACGGAGGGCCGCCTTGCCGAAGCCGGAGCGGACGACCTTCTCGCCGATCAGATAGTCGCCGGCGTCCGACGAGTTGTTGGCGTACCACTCCACCAGCGTGCCGAAGATGTCGGAGGTCGCCTCGTTCAGGCCGCCCGACTCGCCGGAGTAGGTCAGCGCCGCCGTCTTCGACGTCACGCCGTGCGTCATCTCGTGGCCGGCCACGTCCAGGGCGACCAGCGGACCGAAGGTGGTCCCGTCACCGTCGCCGTACGTCATGCAGAAGCAGGTGTCGTCCCAGAAGGCGTTGTTGTAGCTGTTGCCGTAGTGGACGCGGTTGTAGGAGCCCTTGCCGTCGCCCGCGATGCCGTTCCGGCCGTGGACGTTCTTGTAGTAGTCCCACGTCTCGTTCGTGCCGTACTGGGCGTCCACCGCGGCCGAGGAGCGGTCGGAAGCGGCCCCCGTACCCCAGTGGTTGTCCGTGTCCGTGAACACCGTCGACGGCGCCCGGCTGATGCAGATGCCGAGGATGCACAGGTCCGTCTTGTTCGCGGCGTCACCCGTGTACGTGCTCCCGCGCGTCGCGTCCGTCATCTGGTACGTCGATCCCGACAGCGTTGTCTCCAGCGGCACCGTGCCGCTGTACAGCGACTGCCCGTCGCCCGTCGCCGTCTCGATGTCGTCCCAGGCGTCGATCTGGGCGCCGGTGCGGGCGTCGGTCAGCACCGTGCGGGCGACCGGGTTGCCGAGTGAGTCCAGGGCGACCGCGTTGGTGCGCCAGGCGAGCTTCGGGGTGCCGTGGAGCGCGTCGACGACCAGCTGCGGCTTGGCGGTGATCTTCTTCAGGGTCTCGCCGAGGTTCGCGGCGCGCAGCGCGTTCACCGCGACGTCGGCCGCCTTCGGGGCGGAGAGGGAGGGGACGATCGAGGCGAGGGAGACCGTGGTCCTCGTCGCCCTGTTCGCGCTGCGGTAGGTGCCGTCGGAGGCGAGGTGGACGATGAAGTCGCCGCCCAGGACGGGGAGTTCGCGGTAGGTGCGGTCGTAGCGGACGTGCTGGGTGCCGTCCTTGTCGACGACCACGTCCCGGACGGTCGTGCCCTGGAGGGAGGTGAGGCCGAGGGCGCTCGCGTGGTCCGCGACGGCCGACGCGGCGTTGTCGATCGCGGTGGCCCGGGTCGGCCTGTCGGCCGCGTCGGCGGCGGGGGAGAGCGCGGCGGCCAGCAAGGTGGCCGTGGTGGCGGCCACGCCGGCGGTGGCGAGACGGCGGGACCTGTGAACCGTGCTGACGTGCTGCCGTATCCGACTCATCGGTCTCCTAGGGAAGGCGCCATCGGGCGCGTGGGGGGCGGCGCGGGATGTTGACCAAGATTTAAGGGGCCATGACATGTCATGTCCATAGGCCCTACACGGAGAGGTGTGAGGGGTGAGAATCGTTTCTGCAATGCTTCGGTAGCGCAGATGTGCAGGTGAGAGTGCGAGTGAGGGCGAGAGTGCGAGCGCGAGTGCAACTTCCGTTCTTCGTCTACGGGACTCTCCGGCCCGGCGAGGTCAATCACGACGTCTTCCTGCGCGGCCGGACGCGGTCCGAGGACCCGGCCCGACTCGCGGGCGCGGTGCTCTACGACGGTCCCGGCTATCCGTACGCCGTGGAGGAGTACAGCGGCGGAAACGGGGACGGGAGCGGAGGCGGGGGCGTGCGCGGGGAGCTCGTCACCGCGCTGCCGGACGCGTACGCCGAGCTGCTCGTCGACCTCGACCGGCTGGAGGAGTACGTCCCTGGCGATCCGCGCAATCTCTACGAACGCGTCGAGCGCGAGGTCGTCCGCGTCGCCGACGGCGTGGCCGTACGCGCCTGGGTGTACGTCGCCGCCCCCGCTGTCGCGGTGCGGCTGCGGGCCCGGGGGAAGCCCATCGAGGGCGGTGACTGGCTCACGCGGCGGTGAGCCTGCCGCCCGCGATTCAGCGTGATTCCAGGGGCAACGCGGCGTAGTCCGGCGACCGTTGCCCAGCTTCCCCGGATGCCCGGCCTCCCCGTATCTACGACTTCACGGCTTCCAGCCGCACCGCGCACGTCTTGAACTCCGGCATCCGCGAGGTCGGGTCCAGCGCCGGGTTGGTCAGGGTGTTGGCGCGGCCCTCGCCCGGCCAGTGGAAGGGCATGAAGACGGTGTCCGGGCGGATGGTGCTCGTGATCCGCGCCGGTGCCACTGCTCGCCCTCGCCGGGACACGACGGCCACCGGGTCGCCCTCGGCCGCGCCGAGCCGCTCCGCCAGCCGGGGGTGCAGTTCCACGAACGGGCCGGGGGCGGCGGTGTTCAGCTCGTCCACGCGCCGGGTCTGGGCGCCCGACTGGTACTGGGCGACGACCCGCCCGGTGGTCAGCAGCACCGGGTACTCGGCGTCGGGCTCCTCGGCGGCCGCCCGGTGCGAGACGGCGACGAACCGGGCGCGGCCGTCCTCGGTGGCGAACCGGTCGAGGAAGAGGCGGGGCGTGCCCGGGTGCAGGGGGCCGGCGGGACCGTCCTGTGCCGGATCCTCCGGCAGTACGTCGAGTACGGCGTCCTCGCCCTCGTCCGCCCCGACCCCCGCCGGACAAGGCCAGAACACCCCGTCCTCCTCCACCAGCCTCCGATACGTGATCCCGGAGTAGTCCGCGGGCCCGCCCGCGCTCGCCCGCCGCAGCTCCTCGAAGACCTCCTCGGGGTCGGTCGGGAAGCCCTTCTCCACGCCCAGGCGGGCGGCCAGTTCGTGCAGGACCTCGAGGTCGCTGCGGACGCCGTCGGGCGGGGTGATCGCCTGCCGGCGCAGCAGTACCCGGCCTTCCAGGTTCGTGGTCGTGCCCGTCTCCTCCGCCCACTGTGTGACCGGCAGGACCACGTCGGCCAGCTCCGCCGTCTCCGACAGCACCACGTCGGCCACCGCGAGGAAGTCCAGCGACCGCAGCCGCTCCTCGATGTGCCCGGCGTGCGGGGCGGACACGACCGGGTTGGAGCCCATCAGCAGCAGCGTCCGGATGTCCGTCCCCAACGCGTCCAGCAGCTCGTACGCACTGCGCCCCGGCCCCGGAAGGCTGTCCGGGGCGACGCCCCACACCTCGGCCACATGCCGCCGCGCCGCCGGGTCCGTCAGCTTGCGGTAGCCGGGCAACTGGTCGGCCTTCTGGCCGTGTTCGCGCCCGCCCTGCCCGTTTCCCTGCCCGGTCAGGCAGCCGTACCCGGACAGCGGCCGGCCCGCACGGCCGGTCGCCAGGCACAGGTTGATCCAGGCGCCCACGGTGTCGGTGCCCTTGGACTGCTGCTCGGGTCCGCGGGCGGTGAGCACCATCGCGGCCTCGGGCTCGCAGAACAGCCGTACGGCTTCGCGAAGTTGGGGAACGGACACCCCCGTGATCCGTTCCACGTACTCGGGCCAGTGGGCCATCGCCGCCGCCCGGGCGTCCTCCCAGCCGGCCGTACGCTGCTGGACGTAGGCCTCGTCCACGCGCCCCTCGGCCACCACCAGGTGCAGCAGCCCCAGCGCCAGCGCCAGATCCGTCCCCGGCCGTGGCGCCAGGTGCAGGTCGGCCTGCTCGGCGGTCTTCGTCCGGCGCGGGTCGATGACGATCAGCGTGCCGCCGTTGTCGCGGAGCTCGCTGAGGTAGCGCAGCGCGGGCGGCATCGTCTCCGCGAGGTTGGAGCCGACGAGGATCACGCACCCCGTCTTCGGGATGTCCTCCAGCGGGAAGGGCAGCCCCCGGTCGAGGCCGAACGCCTTCGTGCCCGCGGCCGCCGCCGACGACATGCAGAAGCGGCCGTTGTAGTCGATCTGGGAGGTCCCGAGGACCACCCGGGCGAACTTGCCGAGCGTGTACGCCTTCTCGTTCGTCAGCCCGCCCCCGCCGAAGACACCGAGCGCGTCGGGCCCGTGTGCGGCTCGCGCGTCGGTGAGGGCGCCGGCGATCCGGTCGAGTGCCTCGTCCCAGGTGGCGGGCACGAGCGTGCCCTTGGAGCGCACCAACGGGGAGGTCAGGCGCACCCGGGACGAGAGCACCGCCGGAGCCGTACGGCCCTTGCCGCAGAGCGCGCCCCGGTTCACCGGGAAGTCTGCGCGCTCCGACACCTCGACGCCACCCTTTGGCAGGGGCGACAGGTTCATCCCGCACTGCAGGGCGCAGTACGGGCAGTGGGTGGGCGTCGAGGCGGTCTGCATACCGTTCAGCGTGCTTCGGCCGTGTTACGTGCCGTGCGGTGTCCTGTTACGGGGGAGCGGCGGTGACCTCCCCATCGCCGCCGCTCCGGCGTGAGGCGCGCGGCACCCGCCGAGAGGCCCGCCCCCGCTTCACCGGGAAGCGGCCAGCGCCCGGGTCACCCCCGTTTCCTTCGGCCCGAGGAACCGGGGGTCCGGCTCGAACAGCGCGTCCAGCGCCGCCTTGCCCGCCGCGAAGACCTCCCGGGCGCTCCCGTAGTACCAGGTCACGTCGTGCTTGGCGTCGACGCCGACGCCGTAGGACTCGACGCCCGCAGCCTGGCACAGTGCGACCGCCCGCCGGATGTGGAAGCCCTGGCTGATCAGTACGGCCCGGTCCACGCCGAAGATCTTCTTCGCGCGGACGCAGGAGTCCCAGGTGTCGAAGCCCGCGTAGTCGCTGACGATCCGCCCGTCGGGCACCCCGCGCTTCGTCAGGTAGGCGCGCATCGCGTCGGGCTCGTCGTAGTCCTCGCGGCTGTTGTCGCCGGTGACGAGGACGACCTTGATGCGGCCCTCGCGGTACAGCGTGGCCGCCGCGTCGAGGCGGTGCGCGAGGTACGGCGACGGCTCGCCGTCCCACAGGCCCGCGCCGAAGACGACCGCGACGTCGGTGCGGGGCGCGTCGGCCGTGGTGCGCAGGCGGTCGCCGGTCACGACGTACATCCAGGTCGCCGGGAGCAGCGCGAGCACGCACCCGGCCATCACCACCTGCACCAGTCGCCGCCACCCCGCACGGGTGCGCGGCAGGCGCGGTCTGCGCGGCTTCGGCCCGCGCAGTTTCGGTCGGCGCATCGGACGGTCCTCCCCAGGTGGCCACGGCGGGGTGCCGCGGCCGGTCTCGACCATGGAGGACGCAGCGTACGGTGATCCGGTTTCGCCACCGAAAAGGTGACGGGACTCACTTTCATCGACGTCACCGCAGGTCACGGCACCTCACACACCCCGTGCACCCCACCGTGAACCCGCGGAAAAGACCCGTCATTCCCGCGCAACGGGGAGGCAACCTCGTACCGTCACGATCGGTTCATGACGGCGTCGCTCTCCCTCCCCGACGAGTCCGACCACCGCCGCCCCGGCAGCCAGCTGCCCGGTGGCGCCCACCTCGACAGTACGGCGCACCTCATGAACCGGATCGGCACCCAGCTCGCCAGCCAGCTCAGCCTCGTCTCCCTCGACGGCAGGCGGCGCCCCGGCCCGCCCGCGCTCGTCCTGGTGGCGCACGGCAGCCGCGACCCGCGCGCCCTGGCCGCGATCCGCACGCTCCTCGACCGGGTCCGCGAGCTGCGCCCCGGACTGCCCGTGCACCTCGGTCACATCGAGCTGAACGAGCCCCTGCTGACCGACACGCTCGCCGCTCTGGACGCGCGGGAAGTCCCCGACGCCGTGCTCGTGCCGCTGCTGCTCGGCCGCGGCTACCACGTCAAGCAGGACATCCCGGAGATGGCCGCCGCCGCACGGGTGCACACGCGGGTGGCCGCCCCGCTCGGCCCGCACCCGCTGCTCGTCGAAACCCTGTACGAACGCCTGGTCGAGGCAGGCTGGCGGACCCGGATGAGCGAGGCCGAGCGCCGCGCGAGCGGCGTGGTGCTGGCCGCGGCCGGCTCCCGCGACCCCCAGTCGGCGGTCGACACCCGCCGTACGGCCCAGCTCCTGGCCGAACGCCTCGGCGTCCCGGTGCTGCCCGCGTACGCCTCCGCCGCCGCGCCCGACGTCCCCACCGCACTGCGCGCGATGGCCGCGCGCGGCCGCCGCCGTGTCGCCGTGGCCGCGTACTTCACCGCCCCCGGCCGCTTCGCCACCCAGAGCGCCGAAGCCGCCCCCTGGCTCGCCTCCGCCCCGCTCGGCGCCCACCCGGCGATGGCCCGCCTGATCCTGCACCGCTATGACCAGACCGTCGCGACCCCGGCAGCGGTCGTGAAGCCCGCGCGGATCCCGGCCTGAACATGAAGCCCACGCGGATCCCGGCGTGAACGCGAACCCCACGCGGATCCCGGCCTGAAACGGACGCAGACGTCCCGATTGTCACTGCGGGCGCTTAATGTCGAGGCATGGAAGGCACCGCACCACCTCAGGCGTACGAGAACCGTGTACTGCCCGCCGGTTACCAGGAACCGGCCGTCGAGCGCTGGGCTCCCGAACCCGACAAACGCCCGGGCCGCACCGCCTTCCAACGCGACCGCGCCCGGGTCCTGCACTCCGCCGCGCTCAGGAGACTCGCCGGCAAGACCCAGGTGGTCACGCCCGGCACGCGCAGTCAGGTCTGGGACGCCAGCCCCCGCACCCGGCTCACCCACTCCCTCGAATGCGCCCAGGTGGGCCGTGAACTCGGCGCCGCCCTCGGCTGCGACCCCGACCTCGTCGAGGCGGCCTGCCTCTCCCACGACCTGGGCCACCCGCCCTTCGGGCACAACGGCGAACAGGCGCTGAACGAGTTCGCGGCCGACTGCGGCGGCTTCGAGGGCAACGCCCAGTCGCTCAGGCTCCTCACCCGCATCGAGCCCAAGCGCTTCACCGCCGAAGGCTCCGTCGGCCTCAACCTCACCCGTGCCGCCCTGGACGCCGCCACCAAGTACCCCTGGCCGCGCGGCGCCCACCCCACCGACCCCGCCTCCCCGAAGTTCGGTGTCTACGAAGACGACCGCCCGGTCTTCGACTGGGTCCGCAAGGACGCCCCCGGCACGCGCACCTGCTTCGAGGCCCAGGTCATGGACTGGGCGGACGACGTGGCGTACTCGGTGCACGACGTGGAGGACGGTCTGCACGCCGGTCACATCGACCCCGGCTGCCTGCACGCCGAGCCCGAGCGCCAGGAGGTCTTCGCGGTCGCCGTCGGCCGGTACGTACCCGCGGACACCGACCCCGCCGAACTCGCCGACGCCCTGGACCGGCTCCAGGACGAGGAGTGGTGGCCGCACGGCTACGACGGCTCGGCGGTCGCCCAGGCCCGCCTGAAGGACGCCACCAGCCAGCTCATCGGCCGCTTCTGCCTGGCCGCCGAGGCCGCCACCCGTACGGCCTACGGCAGCGGACGGCTCACGCGGTACGCCGCCGAGCTCGTCGTCCCCCGCGAGGTCCGCCTGGAGTGCGCGGTCCTCAAGGCGGTCGCCGACCGTTACGTCATGCAGCGCGCCGAGCAGGAGCTGCTCCGCGCCGACCAGCGGATCGTGGTCGCCGAACTGGCCGAGGCGCTCACCGCCCGCGCCCCGGCCGGTCTGGAGCCCCAGTTCCGCGCGCTGTTCGACCAGGCGGGCGACGACCGCGCCCGCAAACGGGTGATCGTCGACCAGATCGCCTCCCTGACGGACGCCTCGGCCCGCTCCCTGCACGCCCGGCTGACGGCACCACGCGGGAGGTGACCGGAGTTCACCCCTGAGGCGGAAGGGCACTCGAAGGTGACCCTGCGTGGCCTGATCGGGTCACCCCCTCTTCCCGCATCACGCTGCGTGCGGGACGCTCGCATGTGGCGGCACCCGCAGTGTTTTCCGGGGGGACACCCCCCAGACCCCCTGTAGGAGGCATCAAGTGGTCGACGCGGATCAGACATTCGTCATCGTCGGAGGCGGCCTGGCCGGAGCCAAGGCGGCCGAGACGCTCAGGACGGAGGGCTTCACCGGCCGCGTGATACTGATCTGCGACGAACGCGACCACCCCTACGAGCGCCCGCCCCTGTCCAAGGGCTATCTGCTCGGCAAGGAGGAACGCGACAGCGTCTTCGTGCACGAGCCCGCCTGGTACGCGCAGAACGACATCGAGCTGCACCTCGGCCAGACCGTCGACGCCGTCGACCGGGCCGCGAAGACGGTCCGCTTCGGCGAGGACGGCACCCTCGTCCACTACGACAAGCTGCTCATCGTCACCGGTGCCGAGCCCCGCCGCCTGGACATCCCGGGCACCGACCTGGCCGGCGTCCACCATCTGCGCCGGCTCGCCCACGCCGAACGCCTCAAGGGCGTCCTCACCTCCCTCGGCCGCGACAACGGCCACCTCGTGATCGCGGGCGCCGGCTGGATCGGCCTGGAGGTCGCGGCGGCGGCCCGCGAGTACGGCGCCGAGGTCACCGTCATCGCACCCAAGCCGACCCCGCTGCACGGCGTCCTCGGCCCCGAGCTCGGCAACCTCTTCGCCGAGCTGCACCGCGAGCACGGCGTCCGCTTCCACTTCGGCGTCCGCCTCACGGAGATCGTCGGCCAGGACGGCATGGTCCTCGCCGCCCGCACCGACGACGGCGAGGAGTACCCGGCGCACGGCGTCCTCGCGGCGATCGGCGCGGCCCCACGGATCTCCCTCGCGGAGGGGGCGGGCCTGGCACTCGCCGACCGCGCGCACGGCGGCGGCATCGCGGTCGACGGCCGGCTGCGCACCTCCGACCCCGACATCTACGCGGCCGGCGACGTCGCCTCCTTCCCCCACCCCCTCTTCGGCACCCGGCTGCGCGTCGACCACTGGGCCAACGCGCTCAACGGCGGCCCGGCGGCGGCCCGGGCGATGCTCGGCAAGGACGTCACCTACGACCGCATGCCCTACTTCTTCTCCGACCAGTACGACCTGGGGATGGAGTACAGCGGCTGGGCGCCTCCCGGGTCGTACGACGAGGTGGTGATCCGCGGGGACGCCGGGAAGCGGGAGTTCATCGCCTTCTGGACCAAGGAGGGCAAGGTGCTGGCCGGGATGAACGTGAACGTGTGGGATGTCACAGAGCCCATCCAGCAGCTGATCCGCTCCCAGGCCCAGGTGGACTCGGAGGCGCTGGCGGACCCGCACGTCCCGCTCGACAGCCTCGTCTCCTGAGCCTTCCGCGGACCAGGAGTGTCGGCGCACCCCCGTAGAATTCATGCGTGGCAGGACGGATCAACGACGAGGACGTGAAGGCGGTACGGGACGCGGTCCCGATCGACGCCGTCGTGTCCGAGTACCTCCAGCTGCGTAACGCGGGCGGCGGCAACCTCAAGGGCCTGTGCCCGTTCCACGACGAGAAGTCGCCGTCCTTCCAGGTCAGCCCGAGCAAGGGACTCTTCCACTGCTTCGGCTGCCAGGAGGGTGGCGACACCATCACGTTCGTGATGAAGGTCGACCACCTCTCCTTCTCCGAGGCGGTCGAGCGCCTCGCCGCCCAGGCCGGCATCACCCTGCGTTACGAGGAGGGCGGCTACAACCCCGCCCACCAGCGCGGCGAACGCATCCGGCTGGTCGAGGCCCACAAGGTCGCCGCCCAGTGGTATGCGGAGCAGCTCGCCACCAGCCCCGAGGCCGACACCGGCCGGATCTTCCTCGCCGAGCGCGGCTTCGACCAGGCCGCCGCCGTCCACTTCGGCGTCGGCTACAGCCCCCAGGGCTGGGACCACCTCACCCGCTATCTGCGCGGCAAGGGCTTCACCGACAAGGAACTGACCCTCTCCGGTCTCTCCCAGGAGGGCCGCCGCGGCCCCATCGACCGCTTCCGCGGCCGGCTGATGTGGCCGATCCGCGACATCGGCGGCGAGGTCGTCGGCTTCGGCGCCCGCAAGCTGTACGAGGCGGACAACGGCCCCAAGTACCTCAACACCCCCGACACGCCCATCTACCGGAAGTCCCAGGTCCTCTACGGCATCGACCTTGCGAAGAAGGACATCGCCAAGTCCAGCCGCGCGGTCGTCGTCGAGGGCTACACGGACGTCATGGCCTGCCACCTCGCCGGGGTCACCACCGCGATCGCGACCTGCGGTACGGCCTTCGGCGGCGACCACATCAAGATCCTCAGGCGCCTCCTGATGGACAACGGCTCGGCGCGCGTGATCTTCACCTTCGACGGCGACGCGGCCGGCCAGAAGGCGGCCCTGCGCGCCTTCGAGGACGACCAGAAGTTCGCCGCCGAGACGTACATCGCGATCGCGCCGGACAACATGGACCCGTGCGAGCTGCGCCTGGCCAAGGGCGACGAGGCGGTTGCCGACCTGGTCGAACCGCGCACCCCGCTCTTCGAGTTCGCGCTGCGCCAGATCGTCGTGCGCTACGACCTCGACACCCCCGCGGGCCGCGCCGCCGCCCTCGACGAGGCCGCCCCGATCGTCGCCCGCATCAAGAACTCAGGCGCCCAGCACGAGGTCGCCGTCCAGCTGGCCGGCATGCTCGGCATCCTGGACACCCAGTTCGTGGTCAAGCGGGTGGCGCAGCTGGCCCGTTGGGCCCGCGACCGCGGCGGCAAGGGTGCCCCGGCCCCGGCCCGCGGCGGCGCGCAGCCGTACGACGCGGCCCCGCGCCGCACCGCCGGCGGCCCGGCCCTCAACCTCCGCAACCCCGTCTACGCCACCGAACGCGAGCTCCTCAAGCTCGCCCTCCAGCGCCCGGAGCTGGTCTCCCCGGCCTTCGACGCGTACGGCGTCGACGAGTTCACCGCCGCGCCCTACGCCGCCGTACGCCAGGCGATCATGGAGGCGGGCGGCGCGGAGTACGGGATGCAGGACGGGCAGGAGTACCTGGTCCGGGTCCGCGAGGCCGCCCCCGACGACACCGTCCGCGCGATGGTGACGGAGCTGGCGGTCGAGGCGATCATGCGCAGGACGGTGGACGAGAACTACGCGGGCGACCAGCTCGTGACCGTGCGCCGCCGGGCCGTCGAGCGCCGCATCCGGGACATCCAGTCCACCCTCACCCGCCTCGGCTCCCACAGCGACCCCGCCCAACTGACCGCCGTGCAGAACGAACTGTGGATCCTCCAGCAGTACGACCAGGCACTGCGTGAGCAGGGCGCGGCCGCCCTCTGAGGCGGGCGGTATCACCGACCGGTCACGGACCGGACGCAAAAAGTCACCGCACGCCCCTCGTGGCAGCGATGTGTCGTACTCCACACTGGGTTCCGGTGCCTGAGTCCTCGGAGCGCGGCCGATCCGTCCCCAACGGGTCCCACACCCCCGCGGTTCCGCTCATCGCGTACGGGACGGACAGCGGCGAGGCCGCCGACTCCGCCCCCGAAGTACCGCTGCCGCACACCTCAGCAGCGATCATCCTGGAGGTCGCCCCCGTGCAGACCCAGACCCTGACCGACGACGTACTCGTCGCCGTGCCCCCACAGAACCGTGTCGTGCACCATCCCGAGGCCGAGCCCGAGGGCCCGCCCGAACCTGCCGCGGAGCCTCCCGCCGAGGAGATCGCGCACGACGAGGCCCCCGAGCCCGTCGACCCGCCCCCCACCCGCGCCGACAACTCCGGCCCGTCCTCGGACCTGTTCCGCCAGTACCTGCGCGAGATCGGCCGCATCCCGCTGCTCACCGCGGCGGAGGAGGTCGAGCTCGCCCGCCGGGTCGAGGCCGGGCTGTTCGCCGAGGACAAGCTGCTCAACACCCCTGACCTGGACAGCCAGTTGGCCCTGGACCTGGACCGGCTGGTCGTGCTGGGCCGGATGGCCAAGCGCCGCCTCATCGAGGCCAACCTGCGGCTCGTCGTCTCCGTCGCCAAACGCTACGTCGGCCGCGGCCTGACCATGCTCGACCTGGTCCAGGAAGGAAACCTGGGCCTGATCAGGGCCGTCGAGAAGTTCGACTACGCCCGCGGCTACAAGTTCTCCACCTACGCCACCTGGTGGATCCGCCAGGCCATGTCCCGCGCCCTCGCCGACCAGGCCCGCACCATCCGCGTCCCGGTCCACGTCGTCGAGCTGATCAACCGTGTCGTCCGCGTCCAGCGCCGCATGCTCCAGGAACGCGGCTACGAGCCGACCCCGGAAGAGGTCGCCGACCACCTCGAACTGCCGCCCGAGCGGGTCCGCGAGGTGCAGCGCCTGGCCCAGGAACCGGTCTCTCTGCACGCCCCCGTCGGCGAGGAGGACGACGTGGCCCTCGGTGACCTCATCGAGGACGGCGACGCGGCCTCACCGGTGGAGTCGGCGGCGTTCCTCCTGCTCAGGGAGCATCTGGAAGCGGTGCTCTCCACGCTCGGCGAACGCGAGCGGAAGGTCGTCCAGCTGCGCTACGGGCTCGCCGACGGCCGCCCGCGCACGCTGGAGGAGATAGGGCGCATCTTCGGGGTGACCCGGGAACGCATCCGCCAGATCGAGTCCAAGACGCTGAACAAACTCCGCGACCACGCCTTCGCGGACCAGCTGCGGGGCTATCTGGACTGAGGGCCGCTCACCTCGTGTGAGCGGCCCCCGGGCCTGAAGCCGAGTACCTCAGTCGACCTCGGCCACTGCCTGCGCGAACTGCGCCTTGTACAGCCGCGCGTAGGCCCCGTCCGCCGCGAGCAGTTCGGCATGCGCGCCCTGCTCCACGATCGACCCGTTCTCCATCACCAGGATCGTGTCGGCGTCCCGGATCGTCGACAGCCGGTGGGCGATGACGAACGACGTACGCCCGTGCGCCAGCTTCGCCATCGCCTTCTGGATCAGCACCTCCGTGCGGGTGTCGACGGAACTCGTCGCCTCGTCCAGCACCAGGATCACCGGGTCGGACAGGAACGCCCGCGCGATGGTGATGAGCTGCTTCTCGCCGGCGCTGACACCGCTGCCCTCGTCGTCGATCACGGTGTCGTAGCCGTCGGGCAGCGTCCGCACGAACCGGTCCGCGTGCGCGGCGCGCGCCGCCTCCTCGATCTCCCCGCGGGTGACCTCCCGCGAGGCGCCGTACGCGATGTTCTCGGCGATCGTGCCGCCGAACAGCCAGGTGTCCTGGAGCACCATGCCGATCCCGGCGCGCAGCTCGTCCCGGGACATCCGCGCGATGTCGACGCCGTCGAGGGTGATACGCCCGCCGGTGACGTCGTAGAACCGCATGAGCAGGTTGACCAGCGTGGTCTTGCCGGCGCCGGTCGGGCCGACGATGGCGACCGTGTGCCCGGGTTCGACCTTGAGCGACAGGTCCTCGATGAGCGGCTTCTCGGGGTCGTAGCGGAACGACACGTGCTCCAGCGCGATCCGCCCGCGCAGCTCCTCGGGCCTGGCGCCCGGCATCGGGTCGGCCTCCTGCTCCTCCGCGTCGAGGAGTTCGAAGATCCGCTCGGCGGACGCGACACCCGACTGCACCAGGTTCGCCATCGACGCGACCTGCGTCAGCGGCATCGAGAACTGGCGCGAGTACTGGATGAAGGCCTGCACGTCACCGATCGACAGCGAGCCGGAGGCGACCCGCAGGCCGCCGACGACGGCCACCAGCACGTAGTTGATGTTCGAGACGAACATCATCAGCGGCTGCATGACCCCGCTGTTGAACTGCGCCTTGAACCCGGCCTCGTACAGCGCGTCGTTCTGCTCGGCGAACTGCTTCGCCGACTCCTCCTGCCGCCCGAACACCTTCACCAGCGTGTGCCCGGTGTACATCTCCTCGATGTGCGCGTTCAGCTTGCCGGTGGAGCGCCACTGCTGCACGAAGTGCGGCTGCGACCGCTTGCCCACGCGCGTGGCCACGACGAACGACAGCGGCACGGTGACCAGCGCGACCAGCGCCAGCAGCCACGACACCCAGAACATCATCGCCAGCACACCGATGATCGTCAGCAGCGAGTTGATGAGCTGGCCCATCGACTGCTGGAGCGTCTGCCCGATGTTGTCGATGTCGTTCGTGGCCCGGCTGAGCACCTCACCACGCTGCCGCTTGTCGAAGTACGACAGCGGCAGCCGCGACAGCTTCGTCTGCACGTCCTCGCGCATCCGGAACATGGTCCGGTTGACGGCCCGGTTCACCAGCCTCGTGGCGAACGCCATCAGCACACCGGCGACGAGGAACGTGCCCAGCGCGAGCAGCAGTACGTTCCCCACGGTGCCGAAGTCGATGCCCTTGCCCGGGGTGAAGTCCGTGCTGCGCAGCATGTCGGCGACGGAGCCGTCACCCCGCTCGCGCATGGACTGCAGCACCTGCTCCTTGGTGGACCCGGCCGGCATCTGCCGTCCGATGATCCCCGCGAAGACCAGGTCGGTGGCCTTGCCGAGGATCTTCGGGCCGACCACGTTGAGGGCCACGCTCACCACCACGCATGTCAGCAGCGCGTAGATCGTGAGCCGCTCGGGCTTGAAGTTGGCGATGAGCCGCCTGCCCGACACCTTGAAGTCCAGCGAGCGGCTGTCCGGGCCGCTCCCGGCCATCATCCGCCCCATAGGCCCGGCCATCAGGCAGCCTCCGCTTCCGTGAGCTGGGAGAGCACGATCTCCCGGTAGGTCTCGTTGTCCGTCATCAGCTCGCGGTGGGTGCCCGTGCCGACGACCCGGCCCTCGTCGAGGACGATGATCCGGTCGGCGTCGCGGATGGTGGCCACCCGCTGGGCGACGATCACGACGGTCGCCTCGGCGGTCTCCTGCCCGAGCGCCGCCCGCAGGGCCGCGTCGGTGGCGTAGTCGAGGGCGGAGAAGGAGTCGTCGAAGAGGTAGATCTCGGGCCGCTGCACGAGCGTACGGGCGATGGCGAGCCGCTGCCGCTGACCGCCGGAGACATTGGTGCCGCCCTGGGCGATGGGGGAGTCGAGCCCGTTCTCGAGCTTGCTCACGAAGTCCTTGGCCTGCGCCACCTCCAGAGCGTGCCACAACTCCTCGTCCGTGGCGCCCGGGTTGCCGTAGCGCAGGTTGGTCGCCACCGTGCCCGCGAAGAGGTACGGCTTCTGCGGCACGAGCCCGACGGTCCTGGCGAGGACCACCGGATCGATGTCCGACACCTCCACCCCGTCGACGAGCACCTCGCCGTCGGTCGCGTCGAACAGTCGCGGGACCAGCCCGAGCAGCGTGGACTTGCCGCTGCCGGTCGAGCCGATGACGGCGGTCACCTCACCGGGCCGCGCCACCAGGTCGATGGCCTTCAGCACCGGCTCCTCGGCGCCGGGATAGCGGAAGCCGGCCCCGCGGATCTCCAGATGCCCGTGCCGGCGCAGCTCGGTGACCGGCGCCACCGGCGGAACCACGGACGACGAGGTGTCCAGGACCTCCTGGATGCGCTCGGCGCACACCTCCGCGCGCGGCACCATCATGAACATGAAGGTGGCCATCATCACGGACATGACGATCTGCATGAGGTAGGCGAGGAACGCGGTCAGGTCACCGATCTGCATCCCACCGCTGTCGATCCGGTGCGCGCCGAACCAGACCACCGCGATCTGCGACACGTTCACCGTGGTCATGACCACCGGGAACATCAGCGCGAGCAGGTTGCCGGTCTTCAGCGAGATCTCGGTGAGGTCGGTGTTGGCCTGCCGGAACCGCTGCTGCTCGTACTCGTCCCGGACGAAGGCGCGGATGACCCGGTTGCCGGTGATCTGCTCGCGCAGCACCCGGTTCACCGTGTCGAGGCGCACCTGCATGGAGCGGAACAGCGGCCGCAGCCGCCGTACGATCAGCGTCACGCAGATGCCGAGGATCGGCACGACGGCGACCAGCACCCCGGACAGCGGAACGTCCAGGCCGAGCGCCAGGACGATGCCGCCCACGCACATGATGGGCGCCGACACCATCAGCGTGAACGTCATCAGGGCCAGCATCTGGATCTGCTGGACGTCGTTGGTCGTACGGGTGATCAGCGAGGGCGCGCCGAACTGGCCGACCTCGCGGGCGGAGAAGGACTGCACCCGGTCGAAGACGCCGGCGCGCATGTCGCGGCCGAGCGCCGAGGCGGTCCGGGCGCCGTAGTACACGGCGCCGATGTTGCACACGACCTGCGCCAGCGATATGCCGATCATGAGGCCGCCGGAGGACAGGATGTATCCCGTGTCCCCCTCGACGACGCCCTTGTCGATGATGTGCGCGTTCAGGGTGGGCAGGTAGAGGGTGGCGCAGGTCTGCAGGAACTGCAGCAGTACCAGCAGAGCGATGGGTTTCCTGTAGGGCCTGAGATAGGTCCGCAGAAGTCGTATGAGCACGCTACGTCTCTCGGAGTCGGCGGTCGGGGCGGACGGTTGCCCCTGGCCCCTATCGTCGGGCACTCCACCGGTGTTACCTCAACCGATTAAGCCAACGGTGCGCTTATGGGCGGAATGCCCCCGGATGCGTCTGCTCCCGCACCGACACGTACTGCTGGCGCACCGCCTGTCCCACCGCCAGCTCCTCGCCGGGCTCCAGGACCTGCGCGGCCGCGCCCTGCCAGGCGGGCGGGGTACGCGGGTCGAGGGTGCCCTGGGACACGCCGAGCGCCCAGGCGGCCTGCCGGGCGGCGCCGATCGCCGCGTAGTCCGCGGGCTGCGGCACCACGACCTGCGCGCCGAACAACCCCGGCGCCGCGGCCTGCACGGCGGGCAGCTCCGCGGCCGCCCCCAGCAGGAAGACCCGCCGCACCTCCACACCCCGGCCGCGCAGCACGTCGAGCGCGTCCGCGAGCCCGCACAGCATGCCCTCGAACGCGGCCCGCGCCAGGTGCTCGGGCCGCATCGACTCGCGCCTGAGACCCGCCAGGGTCCCGGCGGTGTGCGGCAGGTTCGGCGTCCGCTCACCCTCCAGGTAGGGCAGCAGCACCAGGCCGTGGGACCCCGGCGTCGACTTCATCGCCAGGTCGGACAGGCCCTCCAGGTCGGCGAGACCGAGCAGCTCGGCGGTGCCGCGCAGGGTGCGTACGGCGTTCAGGGTGGTGACGACCGGCAGATGCATGCCGGTCGCGTCGGCCAGAGAGGTGATCATCCCGCTCTGGTCGATCAGCGCCTCGGGGTGGACGGCCATCACCGAGCCGGAGGCCCCCAGCGACACGACCGCGTCGCCGAGCCCGAGGCCGAGCCCGAAGGCGGCGGCCATGGTCTCGCCGGTACCGGCGGAGATCAGCAGCCCCTCCGGCGTCGTACCGGCCGCGTCGGCGGGCCCGATCACCTCGGGCAGCATGGTCTGGTGACCGAGCGCCAGCTCGACCAGGTCGGGCCGGTAGCCACCGGTGGCGGCCGACCAGTACCCGGTGCCGGAGGCCCCGCCCCGGTCGGTGGTCCGGCGCACCGGCCGCCCGAGCAGCTGCCACACCAGCCAGTCGTGGGCCTGGAGCAGGAAGGCGGTGCGCAGCGCGTTGTCGGGCTCGTTGCGGGCCAGCCAGCGCAGCTTGGTCACCGGCTGCGCGGCCTGCGGCACACAGCCCACCGCCTGCGCCCACGCCTCACGCCCGCCGAGGGCGTCCACCAGGTCGGCCGCGGCGACCTGCGCCCGCTTGTCGCCGCCGACCAGCGCCGGACGCACGGTGTTGCCCTGCGTGTCGAGCGGCACGATCGCGTTCTGCTGCGCCGACACGCCGATGGCCTGCACGCCCTCGAGGAGCCCACCGCCCGCGGCTTCACCCAGGGACAGCAGCCACGCCTGCGGATCGACGTCGGCCGGCCGCCCGCTGCTCTCGCCGCCCTCCACCGGATGAGGCGCATAGCCCTGCCTGAGTACGGCTCCCGTGTCTGCGTCGCAGACGACGATACGAGTGAAATCGGGCGCACTGTCCAACCCGGCGACTATCCCCATGGCCAAATTCTGCCGCACCGGGAGAGGTGGCCGTGCCGGGTGGAGTCTCAGGGACGTTGCAGGTTCGTGTGATGCCCGGCACCCATCCCTGTGACCTGCGTTACGTGTTGCTGGTGCCCCAGTCGTCCGCGCCCGCTCCGTCGGTGTTCCGCGCCCGCAGCGAGCGGACCCGGTCCGTGACCGAGTCGGGCATCCGCTCGCCCACCTTCTCGCTCACCGCGTGGTACGCCTTGCCCGCGAACTGGCGGCCCTGCTGGGCGGCCGACTCCGCGGTGTTGCGCACGGCGGGGTTCTGCGCGACCTGACGAGCGGACTTCTTCAGCTGCTCGTAGCGCTCGCGCCCGGCACGCGTGCCCAGCACGTAACCCAGGACGAGTCCGGCGACGAACGTGAGCCGGTAGCGCATGGCGACCGCCCTTCCCTTGCGTTAGGTCTCTGGCGCGGCAGGCCAGGGGGGAACCGATTGGCGAAGCACCCCCCTGCTTGCGCTAATGTATGTGTCGCAGCGAGCGCACGCCCCCTGGCGAATACCCAGGTAGGTACGTTCGATGCAACGAGGCATTCCTCCGTAGCTCAATTGGCAGAGCAGCCGGCTGTTAACCGGCAGGTTACTGGTTCGAGTCCAGTCGGGGGAGCTCGGTCCTCCGTAGCTCAATTGGCAGAGCAGCCGGCTGTTAACCGGCAGGTTACTGGTTCGAGTCCAGTCGGGGGAGCATGCTGAACGAGGACCCCGTAGGGGTCCTTTTTCATGTTCGGGGGAACCGCGCAGGCGGCAGCACGGTCCTCATGGTCATGCGAAGTCGACCATGCGAAGCAGGAGATCGTATGACCGGCTATGCTGCGGCAGACGGCGCGCACACATGTACGCGACACGCCGTACGGGGCGGTAGCTCAGCCGGTTAGAGCAGCGGACTCATAATCCGTCGGCCGTGGGTTCGAGTCCCACCCGCCCCACTGGGACACGTGTTCGAGGAACCGTTTCCACCTGCGAGACCCCGTCAGCCCCCTTCGAGTGAAGGGGGCTTTGCTGTCTCTGGAGATCGCTAGCTGGCCCGCTGCTGGCCCGAAAGGCAGATGATCAAGACATAGAGCAGCCCCGGCCGGATCAGCATCCGGCCGGGGCCGCGGTTACTGCGTCAGCGCTCAGCCGGGACGATGAATCCCCGCACCGGCTTCGGCTCCGGGTCACGCGAGTCCGGCTGCTGCGCGCGCTTCCACGCCGCCACCAGTTCCGCGTACCTCGGGTCGATCCACTCGGACATGCGGCCTCCCTTCACCGAGGAAGGCTAGGCCACGCCGCCGGGCTTTTTCGGTGTGACGACGATGGTGCACTCGGGCGCGTGCTGGCACTTCGCCGCGACCGACACGAGGGTCTCGTCCGACGGCGGGCCCCACAGTTCCGGGTCCGCTTCCCAGCCGAGTTCCGTGATCTTCTCGCGGGTCCGGTCCAGGATCTCGGGGTCGTAGTGCGTCGGGTCGTAGCCGGGGTAGTGGTGCACGATCTCGCCGCCCAACTGCTCGCACAGTTCCGCGTACATCGCGGTGTGCAGCAGCAGGGCATGCCAGCCCTCGTCGACGATCCGGCTGGGCGCGAGGCCGACACCCGGGTTCTTCGCGCAGGCCGCGACGAACTTGAGGCCCTCCTCGACGATCCGGCCGGCCATCTCCTCAGCCATGTCCGGGTTGGCGTCCATGACCGTGCTGCGGCAGGAGGTGAACTGTTCGTCGGTGATGAGCATGCGGGGCAGTACCGGCTGGTCCGGGCCGGGGATCGGGGCCGGGTCGGGGCCAGGGTTCGGAGGTACGCTCACGGTTGTCTCCTTCGCTGGTTGCGGATGAGGTTGAGCGCCCGGGCCGGGTTCTTCGCGGGATACGGTCCGGGCGTTCCTGTCGCCAGGCGCGCGCTTGGGCGCAGCCCTGCGGCAGGAGTCTGGGGTGCTCAGTTCGTGCTGAGGTTCTCGTAGTGATCACACAGCGCCCGCACTGACCGCGCCAGCTTCACCGCGACAGACAGACGGACGTCGCCCGTGTCACCGTCACCCAGCCGCAGCCGCATACGGGCCTCGCCCACGCAGGCCAGCGCGCACGCTCGCGGAACGTCATCCTTCGGCAGGCCCAGGCACACGGTCTCCACCTCTGGGATGAGCTGCTCGATGTGGTCCCGCAGCAGGACGGCCAGCGTCCCCAGCTCGTCACCGGCGAGGACGGGGGCGAGGTCGCCGAGCAGGTGGCGCACGGACTCGCGCATGGTGGCGATGTCCACGGGCAGCTCGTCGTGCCCTGCCGCTCCGGCGGCGGTGGCGGTACGTTGCGTCATGTCGACTCCAACCAGTCGGCCAGCCCCGGGGTCGTTCGCGCGGTCGCCGGGGCATGCATGATCTGGCCAGCATCTTGTGACGCATGGTGTCGGTTCGATCCCCCACCGGTAATCTCACCGTGAGATGGTTTCCCATCCTGCTCGCGATACCGGGGGCTGCGCTATGACGACGACGCTCGGACCGATTGAACTGCCCGACTGGGCATGGGAGCGCGCTGAGGTGCGGCAGGCGCTGCGCGCGCGGGACATGGGCGCTGTGTTCCGGCACGTGCAGCAGTACGCCGGTGCCAGCCAGGCCCGCATCGCGAGCGCGGCCGGAATGACACAGGCCCGCGTCAACGAGATCATCAACGGCCGCCGCGAAGTGTCCCGCCTCGACGTGTACGAGCGCATCGCCGACGGACTGCGCATGCCTGACGATGCCCGCCACTTGCTCGGCCTCGCCGCGAGCCGCGAGAAGCGCTCCGGCGGTGCCGCCTTTGACCTCGCCGCATTCCCTGAAGTCGTCCGCGTCTACGCCGCGCAGAACTCCGCGGCTGAGGAAATCCAGCAGCAGGCCCGCGAAGCCACGGAGTTGGATGTACTCGCGGTGCGCGGCCTCGGCCTGATCGGGCTTAGTGACAGCCTGCTGCGCGCCTGCCTGCCCCGTGAACAAGGTGGCAAGGGCCTACGGATCCGGATCGCTCTCCTCGACCCCGACAGCGACGCCCTGGCCCAACGGGCTGCCGAGATCGGGGAGTCCTCCGAGTCCCTCGCGTCTGGGGTACGGCTGGCGGAGGCGCGCCTGCGCGAGTTGGCTGACTCGTCCGAGATCCAGGTGTACAGGTACCGCATGCTGCCTACTTGGCGGCTCGTCCGCACGGACTCCACCATGTTCGTCAGCGCCTTCGACGCGGGGTGGGAAGGCCACGAGAGCGCGACGTACAAGGTGATGGAGACACCGCACGGACCCTTGTTCCGGGGGTTCCGCAGGATGTTCGACGCGGTCATCGACAGCGCGCAGCGCACGGTCTGACCAGGAGGAGGAAACCGCTCGTGATCGAGGCGGAGTTGAAGGCGCGGGTGCACTCACCCGAGGCGGTCATGCGGCAGCTCGACCAGCTGGCGACGGCGCGCGTCGAGATCTACCAGGACAGCTACTACGACCGGCCGGACGGCTCGCTGGGGAAAGCGGGCGAGGAGCTGCGGGTGCGTACCGTCCATGGCGCGGATGGGACCCGCACGGTGCTCACGTTCAAGGGCGCTGCGGTCGACGAGGACTCGGGGTCGAAGCCCGAGCATGAGACCCGTGTCGAGGACTCCGAGGCGGCGCACGCCATCTTGCGCGGCCTCGGCTACCTGCCCGTCATCGCCTTCGAGAAGCGGTGCAGGAACTACGACCTCGAGGACCGCGGCCGGCAGCTGCTCGCCACCCTTGTGCGCGTCCCCGAGCTCGACGGCACGTTCCTCGAGGTCGAGACCATCGTCAACGAGGATGACGTCACGGCCGGGCTGGACGACGTCCGGGCCGTACTCGCCGACCTCGGTATCGGCCCTGAGGATCTGACACGGGAGCTGTACACGGACGCCGTGGCCGCCCGCCGCAACTGACCCCGGACGCACGAAAGCGGCCCCGCCCTCCCGCGTGGGGAGAGCGGGGCCGCAGTCATCTGGCGAACAGGGCGATGGCGCCTGTGGCCGCGCCCACGGCGCCGGCGAGGACGCCGATCGTGGGCAGCGGCCAGCGGGCCTTTTCCAGGGTGCGGATGCGGGTCTCGTGGTGGGGTGAGGCGACCTCCTACCTGGCCCGGATGAGGCCTCAGCTGACCCCTACCCCGGCTGCCTTGCGCTACCTGCGTGACTTCGGGCGTGGTCCGGCCGAACGCCTCGGCATCCGTGTCCTGTTCGCCGGTGCGGTCACCCTGCTGCCGCCGTGGGCGGCCAGTGCGCTCGCCCTGACGCCGCGGCCGTGGGGCGCACTTCGTCCGCACCGACGTCAGTGACGCCGAGTCGATCAAGGTCGCTGTCGATGCTGCTGAGCAGCAGTTCGGCAGCCTCGACTTCGCCCACAACAATGCGGGCATCGGCGTGAACGGCACCGTGGCCGATCTGTCCGAGGAGAGCTGGGACAAGGCGATCCGGATCAATCTCAACGGTGTCTTCTACGGAATGAAGTACCAGGTCCAGGCCATGCGCAAGGTCGGTGGTGGTGCGATCGTGAACACCGCCTCCATGTGGGGCCAGGCCGGCGTCGCCAACGGCGCGGCCTACTCGGCCAGCAAGCACGGCGTCATCGGACTGACCCGGTCGGCGGCCCTCGATCACGCCAAGGAGGGCATCCGTGTCAACGCGGTGGCCCCTGGCCCGATCGAGACGCTGATGACCAAACAGGCCGCTGCGGACGGCTACCTGGACGCGATCATCCAGCGCACCGCCACGGGTCAGATGGGCAAGCCGGAGGACATTGCCGAAGCGGTGGTCTGGCTCGCCTCGGACGCGGCTCGGTGCGTACATGGCGCCGTTATCGACGTCGACGGTGGCTGGCTGGCCGGCTGAGGGGCTCGTGGAGCGGGGCGCTGTGTGCGCTCCGCTCCACTGCTATGCAAGTTCCAGATTTTTACATAGCCGAACAAGTATCTATACTGAACTTGTCGCGGATGGATGCGGTGCGGCGCTGCTGGCCCTCGGCATCCTGTGGTAACTGGTGGGAAATTAGCGATTTGTTCACCTATCTGAAGCCTGCTGGCGCGGGTGTCGCGGGTCCGCACGTCAGGCGGAATGAATCGATACCAGTTCTTGTTCAGTCAAGTAGAGATGTAATGAGTGTCGCCTGCAGGCCCTCCTCTCGTGGGTGTGCCGGTGTCTCGATAGCGAGGAGTTTCTTCATGTCGAAGGCGTTTGAGTCGTACGAGCTGGCCGGTCAGCGGCTGGCGAACCGGATCGTGATGGCTCCGATGACGCGGAGCCGGGCCTATGGGGAGGGGCAGACTCCGACGGATCTGATGGCGGAGTATTACGCGCAGCGGGCGTCGGCGGGTCTGATCGTCACGGAGGGCACGCAGCCGTCCGCGATCGGCCAGGGTTACCCCGACACCCCGGGTATCCACACGGTCGAGCAGATCGCGGCGTGGCGGAAGGTGACCGACAAGGTGCACGCCGAGGGCGGCGTGATCTTCCTGCAGCTGATGCACACCGGCCGGGTCGGGCACTCCTCCTGGTCCGGGCGCCAGCCCGAGGGCCCCTCCGCCGTCCAGGCCGCGGGACAGATCTACACCCACGACGGGATGAAGGACTTCGAGCTGCCGCACGAGCTGAGCGACAGCGAGGTCAAGGCGACCATCGACGACTACGTGTCCGCCTCGCGCAACGCGATCGCGGCCGGCTTCGACGGCGTGGAGCTGCACGGCGCCAACGGCTACCTGATCCACCAGTTCCTGGCCCCGAACTCCAACACCCGCACCGACGCCTGGGGCGGCACCCCCGAAAAGCGGGCCCGCTTCGCCATCGAGACCGCCAAGGCGGTCGCACAGGCGATCGGCGCGGACAAGACCGGCTTCCGCATGTCGCCGGGCAACCCGTTCAACGACATCGCCGAGACCGACCGCGCGGACGTCGAGGCCACCTACACCGCCCTCATCGACGGCCTGGCCCCCCTGGGCCTGGCCTACCTGCACCAGATGGAAGCCCCCGGCTACCGCGACTTCACCCTCACCGCCCGCAAGGCCTGGCCCACCACCTTCATCCTCAACCCCTTCACCGGCCAGGAGCCCACCGGACCGGCCGAGCTGGAGCTGATCGAGGACGGCACCACGGACCTGCTCGCCTACGGCGCCCTCTTCCTCGCCAACCCCGACCTCCCGGCCCGCCTCGCCCAGGGCGGCCCCTTCAACACCCCCGACCGCGCCACCTCCTTCGGCGGCACCGAACAGGGCTACACCGACTACCCCACCCTCAACAACTGATCAACCCCAGGCGTGGCTGATGCTGCCGCGGCGCCCCCCGGCCCTCTGGGGCGGGGCGGGCGCCGCGGCGTATCGGAGCGAAGGAATGCCCGGAACGACTCTCAGTTACTTGGGTGATTGCACAGGACGTATGGACGCGGCGCGGCGAATCGCGCCACGAGGAGCAGTGGAGGACAGATGAGCAGTGAAGCAGCAGGTGTGGACCTGGAGCCGTCGGTCGTGCGCTGTGGACCGGTCGGCCACGCGATTTTCCGGGTGGCCCGGCTGCACCGCATGATCGCCGGGCAGTTGCTGCGCGAGGTGGGTCTCCACCCGAGTCAGGAGCTGGTGATGATGGAGCTGTGGGCACGGGGCCCGCTGCGTCAGGTGGATCTTGGTGAGCTCGTGGGATCGGATCCGGCGACGGTCACCCGTACGGTTCGCCGCCTGGAGCAGTCAGGATTCGTGCGCCGCGTGCCCTCGCCCACCGACAAGCGGTCGATGATCGTCGAACCGACCGCGGTCAGTCTCGCGCTGCGAAGCAAGGTCGAGGACATCTGGTCCCGGCTGGAGCAGTCGGCCGTCGGTGACCTCACCGAGGCCGAACAGGCCGACACGCTCGCGATCCTTGACCGGCTGGAGCGCAATCTGGCCCAAGCGACAGCCGAGATCGAGTTGGACTGTTCAGACTGTTACGTCGAGGACCAGGCTGACATCTGACGGACGCCGTCCTGCCCAGGCGGGGCTCATCACTCCGCACCAGCACGGGACGTCGGTGCGAGATCTTGCGAATGCTCGGATGCGCGCGGGAGAAGCACCAATCACGGGCCGCTTATAGTGCGAGAGCGGTGATGACCAGGGAAGACCGGCAGGGCGCCGGACCCTGTGGTGCGAGTGTCGGTGGAGGACGCATGAGTGATGAGTCGGGGAGAGGCGTGGCAGGCGTCGGTGAGGTGCCGTCGGCCGCGCGCCGTGGCCCGGTCAGCCACGCGATTTTCCGGGTGGCCCGGCTGCACCGCATGATCGCCGGGCAGCTGCTGCGCGAGGTGGGTCTCCACCCGAGTCAGGAGGTGGTCATGATGGAGCTCTGGCACCGTGGCCCGCTGCGCCAGGTCGACCTCGGCCAGGTCCTCGGGTCCGACGCGGCCACCATCACCCGTACGGTTCGCCGCCTGGAACAGTCCGGCTTCGTACGCCGCGTGCCCTCGCCCACCGACAAGCGGTCGGTGATCGTCGAGCCGACCGCCGCGAGCCTCGCACTGCGGGACAAGGTCGAGGACATCTGGGCCGAACTCGAACGCGGCGCCGTCGGCGACCTCGACGACGCCGAGCAGGAGCAGACGCTCGCCGTACTCGACCGCCTGGAACGCAATCTCGCCCACGAGGCGGGCGATACCGAACCGTTCGGCTGCGGCGCGTAGCTGCCGCTTGGGGCCGCACCGGACATGAGGTGAGCGTAGTGCTCCACCGGGTCGAGCTCGATGACCTGCCGCAGTGTCTCGGCCGCACGCTCCAGGCGTGCTGAGTGGTAGTACGCCCGGGCCAGCAGCAGCCGCGGACCGGTCGAGCGGGGCTGATCGGCCACGACGTCCTCGAGCAGCTTCGCCGCCCGGACGTACTCCTTCACGTCGAAGAGCTGCTGCGCGCGCTCCCAGCGGTCGGCCGTCGAGGCGGCCTTCTCGGGGGCGACGAGGCCGCTGTGGACGACCAGCTGAGGGATGTCCTGGTTCGTCATGGTGGCGGTCATGGTTGGTTCCTCCTTCACGGGGTGCTGGGCCGGGCCGGGGCCTGGGGCCGCAGCGCAGCCAGCTGCTGTTCGAACGGGACGACGGCGAGGTCGTCCGTGACCGGGGCCCCGCCGCCGGAGAGTCCGGCCAGGAGCGCGGACAGTTCGCGTCCCGCGCGGGCGATCCGAGTGGGCAGCGTGTCGGTGAGCGGGTCACCGCTGCCGCCCCAGTCCTCCGAGGCGGCGTACACCGAGGTGGGTATGACGACCGCGCGCAAGTAGGCGAAGAGCGGCCGCAGCGCGTGGTCCAGGGCGAGCGAGTGGCGGGCCGTGCCGCCGGTCGCCGCGATCAGGACGGGCTTGCCGGTGAGCGCGTCGTTGTCGATGACGTCGAAGAACGACTTGAACAGCCCGCTGTAGGAGGAGGTGAAGACGGGCGTGACCGCGATCAGAGCGTCCGCGCCGGTGACCGTCGTGATGGCCTCCTCGAGAGTGGGCGAGGGGTAGCCGCTGACGAAATGGTCTGCGATGTCCCGGGCCAGCTCGCGCAGTTCGACGACGTGGACTTCCGTGGTGCGTCCGGCCGTGTCGAGTTCGCCGCGTACGGCTTCGGTGAGGCGGTCGGCGAGCAGCCGGGTGGACGAGGGATTGCTCAGACCCGCCGAGACGACGGCGAGACGGAGCGGCTCCTGAGCGTTCACTGGGCGGTCTCCTTCTGGACGGTCTTGTTCTGGGCGGGGTGGACGGGGCCGGCGGAGATGTCGGTGGCGCGGCCGGTGGCGAACTCCTTGCGCAGTACCGGGAGCACGTGTTCGCCGAGCAGGTCGAGCATCTCCAGGGCGGTCTTGAGCGGAACGCCGCCGGCGTCGATGTTGAACAGCTGGCGCTGGTAGTCGCCGTAGTACTCGCGGTACTTGGCGTACTTCTCCACGACCTGGTCCGGGCTGCCCACGGTGAGCGAGGTGCGGGCCGTGACGGACTCCAACGAGGGGCCGCCGCCCATCGGGGAGCGGTCGAAGTGCGGCTGGTACTCGCGTACCGCGTCCTGGGAGTTGGCGCGTACGTAGACCATGCCGCCGATGCCGACGATGCCCTGCTCGGGAGTGCCGTGGCCGTAGTGGGCGTAGCGGGTGCGGTAGAGCTCGATCAGCTGCTGGAAGTGCTCGTGCGGGACGAACAGGTTGTTCACGAAGAAGCCGTCGCCGTAGTACGCGGCCTGCTCGGCGATCTCCGGGCTGCGTACCGAGCCGTGCCAGACGAACGGAGGGGTGCCGTCCAGCGGGCGCGGCATGGAGGTGAAGCCCTGCAGCGGAGTGCGGAAACGGCCTTCCCAGTCGACGACGTCCTCGCGCCACAGCTGGTGCAGCAGCGCGTAGTTCTCGATCGCGAGAGGGATGCCCTGGCGGATGTCCTTGCCGAACCACGGATAGACCGGGCCGGTGTTGCCGCGGCCCAGCATCAGGTCGATGCGGCCGTCGGCCAGGTGCTGCAGGACGGCGTAGTCCTCGGCGATCTTCACCGGGTCGTTGGTGGTGATGAGCGTCGTGGAGGTGGACAGGATGATCGCTCAGTCTGGGCGGCGATGTAGGCGAGGTGGGTGGTGGGGGAGGAGGACACGAACGGCGGGTTGTGGTGCTCGCCGGTCGCGAAGACGTCGAAGCCGACCTCCTCGGCCTTGACCGCGATCGCGGCCATCGCCTTGAGCCGCTCACGCGAGGTGGGCGTGCGGCCCGAGGTGGGGTCGGGGGTGGTGTCGCCAATGGAAAAGATGCCGAACTGCATGAGATCTCCCGAAGGTGGAGCGGTCCTTGCTGGTGGTCAGCCGCGTACTCCCTGACACACCAGTAGGTGTTTAGTTGTTCGGCTAACTAAATAGCCGCAGCGTCGAGAACCTGGGTGTTATTCCTCAGGCGAGAAGCGGCTCGGTGGCTAGAAATTGCTTGACCAACCTTCTGGTCGCCACTACGGTCTGCTGTCATCGCTGAGGAGGGATGCATGAGCTTCAACACGCCTGCCGGAACCCGCGGCGCACGACAGCCGGGCGGCGCGGTGGTCTGGTTCAACAAGCTGGCCAAGCGTCTGATCCGCCGTGGAGGCGGCAGGTTCCAGGGCTTCGACGCGCTGATCCTCACCACCGTCGGCCGCAAGAGCGGCCTCCCGCGCGAGACGCCTGTCGGATGGTTTCAGGGCGAGGACGGCAGCTGGCTGATCGTGGCCTCTGCCGCCGGTGCGGCGAAGAACCCCGCGTGGTACTTCAACCTCGCGGCCCACCCCGATCAGGTTCAGATCGAGGTGCAGGGGCAGAAGATCGCGGTCGTGGCGGAGGAACTGCACGGCGAGGCTCGCGAGACAGCGTGGGCACGGATCACTGCCTCGGCGCCGCGCTTCGCGCAGTACCAGACGAAGACGGACCGGGAGCTCCCGGTGATCCGTCTCGCGCGGCTTCCGCAGTGACGTCGATGGCCGAGAGGTGCGTCGCTGCCCAGGTGGCGATCACCCGGAGCACGGGGACGGCGGCCTGTCCGCTCGTGCTCAGGGTGTAGCGAGAGCGGACGGGTGGTCCGGGGTCCACGGTCCGGGCGACGAGTCCGGCGGCGGCCAGTTCCTGCAGTCGGCTGGAGAGCATGCGCTCGCTGAGATCAGGCAGGACCCGGGACAGGTCGGCGAAGCCGAGGGGCGCGCTTGACAATGCGGCGAGGACCAGTCCGTTCCATCGCTTGCCGAGGACGTCGAAGCCGGAGCGGAGGTGGGCGGCCTCCTGGCACCGGATCGCCTCTCGGGTGTCGACGGGTGGGGACTGCGGGGTCTCGGACATGGTGCGGTCCAACGTTCTCGCGTGCGGATGGAGGCGTTGTGGGCCACGCGGTCCGGGGCGGACGGCAGGCCCGGGGCATGTCGGCTGCGTGAGCCGCGGTGGGGCAGGGGCTTCAGTCGTGCTCAGTTCCGCACGGCACTGCGGCGCGGGCGCACGAGAGTGATCGCCGCCCAGGCCGCGCCCACGATGAGGTGCATCGCGGTGAGCATCAGTGCGGTGGCGGTGTCGTCGGCCATGGCGAACGGCGACACGCTCGACACGATGGCCACCGCGAGCCCGGCCCAGGCCAGGCGCCGGGCGAGGACGGGACGCAGGCGCCCCAGGCGGTTGATGACGGCGGAGCCGATCAGAAGGGGAACCGCCGAGGCCATGATGACCACGCCGACGCTGAGGTCGTACGGCGAGTCGATCTTCATGGAGGCGCCGGCGGCGTCGGCGATCCAGTAGGCGATGACATCGAGGAGGACCGCGGCGATCGTGGCGACGGCGATGCCGGCCAGCGGCAGCGTCGGTCTCGGCGCGGTGCGCGCGATGTCGGCGGGACGGTCGATCGTGGTGCCGGTGGTGTTCATTGGGGTTCCCTTGAGCAGTGGCGGGCGAGGTGTCTACCGGGCTGGGCCCGGGCGGTCGGCGACGTCCTCGTGTCGGGTGTCGCCAGCCCTGTGATGGCTGCCCGAAGAATAATACTTGTTCGGACAGGTATCTGTTTCTCCAATGTAGCCGACGTGCAGCGTTACTCAAGGGACGAAAGTCCCCCAATCGGGACACTGAACAGGTAGTTATGAACTTTGCTGGCGTGGGCGATCCGCAAGAGGGCTTTCAGTTGACCGGACAGGTAAGTGGTAGGGGCGGCGGAGACGACGTCACCACGTCACCCCCACCGTCAGCCGAGGGGCGGGTAGTCCGTGTAGCCGCGCTCGTCACCGCCGTAGAACGTGGCGCGGTCGGGTTGGTTGAACGGGCCGCCCTGGCGGAGCCGGGTTGGCGAGGAAGAGGGTGCCGAAGGCTACGGCGTCGGCGGTGCCGTCCTCGATCAACCGCAGCGCCGAGGCGTCGGTCGGCTTGGGGAAGGTGAACGGGTTGAGGGCGAGGGCGCCAGGCCATTCCTTGCGCAGCCGCATCGTGAGATCGCTCTCGGTGACGTCGCTGAGCGGGTTGGCGGGGGGAGATACCGATACCGACCCGGTGGGCGCCAACGCCGGTACCTTCCAACGGAGTTCGCCCGAGGTGCGCGTGCTGCCGTGGCCGGTGTGCACGATGCGGTCGGGGACTTACTTCCATCTCCAGCACACCGTGTAGGCGAGTGACGGATAGTCCGAGGGCTTCCACGTGGTCCAGCCGTAGTTTCCGCAGAAGGCGCCGGCGTCGTATTGGCTGGTGCGCCCGTTGACCACCACGTTCGAGGCGGCGCAGGAGCCGACGTTGGTGAAGGTCACGTTCTGGCCGCTGCCGGACTTGAGGAGGCATTCGTTCTTCGTCGCGTATCCGGCGTCGTCGGGGTAGTTCATGGACAGGCAGAGCAGCACGTCGAGTCCTGAGTCGCTTGCGACCCCGAAGTGCTTCCACTGGTTGTAGTGCGGCCAGGAGTTGCACTTCGAGTCGTCGCTGATGCCTCTGTAGGTGGCCAGGACCTTGAAGTTCCCGGTCTGGCAGGTTTGGGTGCTCCATGAGCCGGTGCCGCTGGAGCCGTAGACGCAGTCACCCTGGTGGGCGTGGTAGGCGGTGCCGCCGGGACTCTGATAGCTCAGGCACAGCACGAGGTCGTTGCGTGCGGAGGACACGCTCTCGTCGTTGTCGGTGACGTTGTCACAGCTGGACAGGTCGGTCGTGTCGGAGTAGATGCTCACGACCTTGAACGCCCCGTCCGTGCAGTCGGTCGCGACGAGGTCGGGGTCGTCGCTGGTCCCGTTGTCGTAGAAACAGGACCCGACCTCGGCGTCGGCGATGGCGTCGGGGGTCGGGGATTCCGACGGCGTATCGGGTTCAGAGGTCGCGGGGTCGGGGTCTACGGGGTCGGGATCCGTGGACGCGGGGTCGGTGGGTAGGGAGTCGGGCACGGTCGGGAAATCCGACACAGCCGGGGCGACCGACCCGGAAGCCGTCCCGGAATCGGCCTGGTTGGAGTGCGTGGCGGCGAGAGCGAGAAGCGCGACGAGTACGACCGCGACGCTCGCGGCGAAGCCGGCTCCGGTCTTGCCTTTGGGCTTTGCCGGTCTCGTACGGGGGACGGCCCCTCCTGGCAGAGGGCTGCCCGGAGCGTGCTGGGTCCGCCGGGGTCGTCGACCCGGCGCCGACACTGCCCCGGGGCCGGGTCCTGCCGGCGCCGATGCCGGAGCGGTCGATGCTGTTGTGGCGGCGGCTGCGAGGGTTTCCGCCCACAGAGCCGGAGTCGGACGCCTGGTCGGGTCGGGATCGAGGCTGCTGCGGGCCAGGTCGACGAGTGCTGGGCCGACGGGTGCCAGCGCGGCGGGGTCGGTGGCGGTCTGGTCACGGGCGATGAGGCGTACGGCGAGCAGGGCGAGCTTGTAGACGTCGCTGGCGCAGGTCGCCTTCTCCTCTCCGTCGGGGATCTGCCAGTCGGGAGTCTCGGCCTGGGGGAGGACGGTGGCGCCCCGAAGACGCATGGCATCGGCGTCGATGAGGAAGCACTCGGCGTGCGGGGCGGTGGCGAACAGCAGGTTCTTCGGGGAGAGGTCTCCGACGGTGATGCCGAGGCGGTGGAGCCGACTGAGCGTCGTGGCCAGGTCGCCCAGGATGGCGAGACGGTCCCGGCTGCTGATGGTCAGGCCGATGCCGGCCACGTAGGCGTCGTCGTTGAGGAGGTACTCCATGTTGGCGAGTCGCTGGGTTCCGCTCGCTCCGCCGAGGTTCTGGAACGCGAACCGGAAGCGCTCGGGAACGGCCCGCATGAGGAACCCGCAGGTGTGCCCCTGACGTTGGACCACGGCCGCGGGCCAAGCGGTCCTCTCGCACAGCCACTTGGCGTCCGCCGCGTTCAACCCGCCGATCAGCTCGGCTCTCGACGCGAGCGCGTCCGCGCGCAGGGCGGGCAGTACGGCAGGACCGTACTCCTTGTAGACCACGTCCCAGCCGTCGCCCGCCGCCTCGTTGATCTTCCGGTTCGTGACCTCGTAGACCGTGCCCTGGCCGCCCTGGCCCAACTGCTGTCCCAGGGTGAGCTTGTGATGTTCGACCATGGGGGTTCGCGGGGAGTTCACCACTGCCCCTCGGGTGTCGTGGGCCAGATCGTCAACAGGGTCCTGTCGTCGTCGAAGGTCTCCCGGGAGAAGTCCAGCAGGTGCGCGAACCACAGGGGCGGCGGCGGGTGCGCGAGGTGACGGGCGAAGAGGGAGCCGACCTGGCCGTCGCCGTCGCCGAGCGGGTCGGCGAAGCCGTCGGTTCCGATCAGCAGCGCCTCGTGGGAGGACAGGCGCCTGCTGGTCTGCTCGAGCGGATCGGGCACGTGGGGCAGGGGCGTCACCGTGCTGGACACCAGGAGGACGTCCGACCCCGTCTTGGTGGGGAACAGGGGCAGGAACTGTCCGCGCGAGCGGTCCAGGGTCCATGCTCCCGAGTCCCCGATGCGGCACAGCTCGACCAGAGGCCCGCCGGGGTGAGGGCGGACCACGCCCGCCACGAGCGTCGTCGCGTACAGGCCGGCCACTTCGCTGAACTCCGGGTCCCGTCCGCCGAGGCGCCACCGCGTCAGCTCACGCAGTCGATCGGCCGCGTGGCATGCCACGTCACGCAGGTCGATGGGTTCTCCTGGCTGGTCGAGCAGGTGGAGCAGCCGATCCAGGGCTGCCTGGCAGGCCGCTACGGCGCCCTGCTCGGAACTGGACGCACTGGAGACGCCGTCGGCGACCGCGAAGACGATGCTGCCGGTGGCGGCGTGTACCGCCGCTCGTGCGGCGTCCTGCCGCGGTTGCCGGTAGTAGCGGTGCTTGGCACCGCGCACCGAGGCGAACCGCATGGCCAGCTCCGTGGTCGACCAGCCGTCGCATTCGGTGTCCGGGAAGTCGAAGTCGTACTGGCCAGGGGGCAGCGCCTCGAACTCCGGCCCCGGGGTTCCGATCACGATCCGGTGCCAGGGCGCGGGGTGCGTGGGGTGCGTGGGGTGCGCCGGGGACGATGCCTTCTGTGTCCCAGCGGGCGCGAGGGCGTTCTCCGGGTTCATGTTCACGGTCACACCTCGTCGATCGCCATGGTGAACTGGTCCGGCCGGTTGACCACGAGCTGCGGGCTCGCCGAGTTCAGCGCCTGCCCGGAGGCGACCAGGCTGGCGGTCAGCGAATGGAAGAACTCGGAGATGGCCTGGCCGATGTCGGTCCCGGCCTTCGCGACGAAGGCGAATTCGGGGCGGGTCGCCACTTCGAGCATGGTGTTGGCCCGGGCGTCGCCTATGCCGCAGGCGATGATGTTCGGGGCCGTCGGGGTCTGGGACTTGTCGGTCAGCGCGGCGTGGGGGCCGCGCCAGGACCCGCCGTCGGTGGGCTGCCCGTCGCTCAGGAGGAACACCACGGGGCGGTGCACCTTGTATCCCTCGCCGCGCAGCCACTGCACATCGGCGGGAATCCGATGCAGCAGATCCTCGAACACGGCCTTGTAGTTGGTGAGTCCACGGATCTCCATCTGGGGCAGGGTGCCCTCGGTACGCATGTCGGCCACGGCGAGCCGCACCTGCACGTCGTCGGAGAACCCCAGCACCGCCAGCCGCAGCTTCGCCGCGACCATCGGCTCCGCGCGAAGTCCCTCGCACAACGACACCAGTCCGTTGGACAGTTCCTCCAGGTACGGGCTCATCGAGCCTGACTCGTCGGCCAGTACGTAGGCCGGCAGCAGTACGCCCTTTGTCTCGGACATGTTGGATTCCCCTCCTGCGTGATTGTTTTTCTTGTGGAGATCGAGGTTCTTTGCTGGCCGCGTTCAGTGGGCCAACCATTCGTCCGGCCGCTACTGCATCAGCTCGGCGTGCGGATGCTCTGGCGCCGCTGGACAGGTATAGATCTGCTGGTTGTAGCCGCGGCCGACGGAGACCATGGCCGGGTTCGCCGGGTCGGGGTGGGCGGTGTGCGCCGAGGCGGCGGCTTGGTCCTCATACGGAATCCAGCTGGGCTCGCTGTCGCTCCACTCGGTGGAGGCGATCGTGAGGAGCGGCTCCATCGGGGTACCGCAGGCGGAGCAGTACTGGGGGCGGGGATCGGTGAAACTCCAGGGGGCCCAGCCGCCGACCTTCCAGCCGGGCGCGACCGACAGCTCATATTGGTAGAAGGCGTCCTTCGCCTGGTCGTAGACGCTGCCGGGCTCGGCACCGGCCTTCTGTCGCGCGCTCCACTCCTGCACCTGCGAACGCAGGTCCTGACGCAGCTCCAGGGGTGCGGGGTACTCCGTGACCTGCTCCGGGTCGATCAGGCATGGCTCAAGCAGGTAGCCCGGGTATTGGAGTGCCGTCGGCTCCGGAGGGGCGGTGAGGATGTCGGTGACCAGGGCGGCGGACCGCCAGAACAGCGTGGTTCCGGGCATGTTCTCCGGAGGGTGGTCGAAGGGGCACCACAGCACTTGCAGCAGGTCCGCCGACCCGGGCGGACGCAGGGCGGGTACGTCGCGTGCGTACAGTTGCGCGACGGGCAGCATGGAGACCGGCCCCTCGGGCCATGGGCGGCCGGCAGTGATCCGTTCCACCGCGGCCTGCTCCTGCGGGGTGAGCAGCGTGTCGCTCCGCGGCCGGTCCCGGGCGGCCGTGAGTATCTGCCGCAGCAGTCTTTCGTCCGCCGGGGAGGTCGCCGGAAACGCGTCCGGCTCGTGCGGGCCGTTGCAGTGCGGCCACGGCCGGCTGGCCGGCCACAGCAGCGGCCCGCCGATCGAGCTGTCGTGGCGGGACGGCGACCCGGGACGCGGGTGCAGCCGGGTTGCCGTGCGTGCCAGCCGGGCCAGCGAGGGGAAGACCGCCGTGACGTCGGCCGGCCGCGGTGGGGTTGTGCGGGTCATTCCGACTCCCGGTGGCGTGGGTTCAGTTGCCGAGGTTGACCGCGACTCCACGGATGGTCCGTACGTTCCAGATCGGGATTCCGCTGAACAGAACTCGGGGGGTTCCCTTGGCCGGCTCGATCGTGGCGCTCATCGTGACGGACTCCGGGATGGTGCTGGCGGCATCCCGGTAGTGAGGCGTCACCACGTAGTACACGGCGTCTCCCGGGCGTAGGAGCAGGTTGCGCACCACCAGCGCGACGTGGGATTCGAAGCTCCTCATGCTGGGCGTTCCGGTGTTCATCCCGGATTGCCAGCACGGGACGAGGTTGTCCTCCTGGCCCTTCCCGCCCAGAACCTTGGCGATCAGGTGGCACCGGGCGAGACCCTTGACGCGCCGTCGCTTGGCGGCGAACAGGGCATCCTCCCAGCCGGTGATGTCCTTGCCTCCGGTATCGCTTCCGTCGCCGAGGTATCGCGTCAGACAGGCCGAGGCTTGGGTTGGCCGGTCGCCGGGCCCGTCCTTCGGGTCGATGTCCTTGTTGCTGTGGTCCACCGACTCGGTGGTGTTGAGGATCCATCCGAGGCCGCTGGGCACCGAACCGGTTGGCGGATCGGTCAGACAGGTGGCCTCGGGGGACGGAGAGGGCGTGCCTTCGGCGGACGCCGAGGATGTCGGGACCTGCTCGACAGTCCTCACGCGGTCGATGACGCCACTCCTGCCGTCGACCGTGGTGGTGGCCCGGCCACCGCGTGCGATGGCGGCGTCGAAGGCCGCTTGCCCTGGGGAGGTGGCATCGGCTGTGCGGACCCGCAGTGCCGTGTAGCGCCCGTTCGAGTTGCGGCTCAGCCCGTCGTAGGTGCCGCTCGGGCTGCCGAGCTGCGCGGCCTGGGTGGCAGGGAGGTCGGCGATGGCGCCGGGGGTCAGGTACGCAGTGCCCGGCCGCAGGTCGACCGTGGTACCGCTCCGTTTCGCGTACGCCTTGAGGGCATTGTTCTGCGCCACTCTTGACGGGCTGTCGCCGCCCGCACCGTCCGCTCCCGGGGCGGCCTGGGCACTTTGCTGCAGCGGGCCGGTCGCGTCGCCGCCCTGATCCATCATCGCTGCCGGGTCCGGCGGACTGTCGGCGAGGCTCTGCATGGCCTCGGCGATCTGCTGCAGCAACTGCTGGCCCTGGGTCGCCAGTTGCTGCTCCTGTTTCTCCAGCGCCTGGTCCTTCGCGTTGTGCTCCTGCATGGCGGAGGCGAGTTGCTCCCTCTCGGCGCTGAGCTGGGCCTGCTCCTCCTCCAGCCGGGTCTGCTCGGTGTTCACGGTGTTCTTCTGGTCTTCGAGCTGGGTCTTCCGGGCGTTGAGTTGATCTGCCTCTGCCTGGTACGCCTCCGATTCGGCGGCCTGCCGGGGTATTTCGAAGTCGTTCGGCTTGGCGTTGTGGGCCTGGATCTCGGCATTCAGGGTCTGAAACTGAGCGCTGAGGCTCTCGGCCTTCTGGTTGGCGGCGGCGGTCTCTTTGTCGTACGTGGCAGCCTTCTTGTTGAAGGTGGAGCTCTCTTTGGTGAGTCTCTTTTTGTCAGTGGCCAGCTCGGCCACCTGCTTCGGCAACGCTTCGACCTGTTGGTTGAATGATTGAAGATTGCCGGTGAGGGTGGCCGAGTAGGCGCTGATCCCTGGCGGCGGAATTATCTGGAGGACGGTGATGCTGCTGCTCCGGACCGGGGCGGGGGCAGTGACGGTGTCCGCGCTCGCCTGTGTTTCCGTGGCGACGATCGGCACCAGTGTCGCCGCGAGGACCAGGCAGGTAAGGCGCCTGCCAACCCTTGGAACGCGGGCGGCTGTTCCGCGCGGGGTCGTGGTCATCCGCTCACCTTCCCGGTGAGCGCGTCGGCGATCCTTGTGGCGGTCGACTGACCGCTGCCTGCCTCGCAGACGGTGACTTGCAGGATGCTCTCGCCCTTCAAGCGCGCCTGGTGGTAGCAGGCCCATCCCTCGCCGGAGTCCTGCATCGCCGTCCAACCGACCACATTCGAGGTGGCGGTATCGGTGGTGTAGGCCCATTTCGAGGTGCGCCCGGCCTGGTCGGTGCGCGTCGAGGAGGGGCACCGGGTGAGACCGGCGGTGAGGGTCTGGAAGGCCGCACCGGCTTTCGCGCGGTCCGGGAACACGCCGATGACCTGGTTCACGGTGTAGGCGCCGGTGCCCCCGGCGTCCTGGTAGGTCGCCGAGAGGAACGCGGTCCACTCGTGCCCGTATACCGACTGGGTCGCAGGTCCGACCGCCACGGCACACTTCGACGGGCTGGCGGTCATCGCGGCTGGTGGCTGATTCGACCGGGGACCGGACACCAGTGTCGTCCCGGCCAGCCGGCTCGCCTCGTCCGGAGTGAGCAGCGCGGCGTGCACCGTCCCAGCGACCAAGTGCAGTGGGACCGGGGCGGATTGGCTGGGCCAGCACCACCAGCCGACGCCGGCCAGCGTGAGGCAGGGCAGCACGGCGGCGAGCGGCAGCCGCCATCGACGTAGCGTCGGTCCGATGCGACCCCGAGTGCGGGGAGGCTGTGGCGCGGACGCTTGTCGGGGTGATCGGGGCGAGGCGCTTGGACCGACAGCGGCCGTGCCAGGCGCGGTCGGCTTGGCCGGGGTGGGCGCGGTCAACTGAGCGGGCCGTGCCGGTGTCTTGAGAGTCGCAGTCTTGGGAGTCGGAGTCTTGGGAGCCGGTGTCTTGGGAGCCGGTGTCTTGAGTGGTGCAGGTCGTCCCATGGGGGGCGGTGTGGCCCGCGGGGTTTGTTGCCAGGTGGGAAGTTCCGGCTTTCCTGATCCGCTTCCGCTGCGTGTTCCAGACGCAGGGCCGACTTGCCAAGTGGCCTGGTCGGTTGACGCGGTCGGATCGGTTGCCTCCTGCTCAGGCACAGTCACTCCATCCATCAGCTCTTGCTCTTGTTCAGCAGCAGAAGGCCGGTGACGATCCGGTAGATGCCGTACACCACCGGACCCCAGGCGACGAGGTACACGCCCCCGCCCTGGGCCTGGGCGTAGGTGACGACGGTGATGAGCACGCCGCCGATGAGCCATGCGGCGCCGAAGCCGATGCCGCGTTTGGCCTTCGTCTCCCAGATGGCCCGCTGTTCGGGGGAGGCGACGTGGTACGGCGCCGGGACGGCCACGTACGGCGGTGGGGCGGAGGCCGGGGCGGTCGTTCCCTTGGCGGTGGTGTCGTTGCTGTCGGACATCGTGAACTCCTAGACGATCGGGCGGTTGTGCGTGCGGAGGGCCGCGACGATCCGGTCGACGAAGGCGTCGCGGCCCTCCGTCAGGACCAGCGGGATGACGATCGACGTGCCATCCCGTGCCTCCAGTCGGTAGCCGACGACCTCGCCCACGTCGGACCGGTCGCCGCGTCGGCGGTGGATGCTCCTGAGCTGGATGACGTCCTGCCAAGCGACGGCGCGGGTGACGGACCTGCGTGTGTGCACGACTCCGCCGGCGTACAGGTAGTGCGCCTGGGCACCGGCGACGAGACCGCGGATGCCGTGGCCGACTCCGGCGACGAGCATGAACAGGAAGCCGAGGTAGACGGTGTGCAGAACCGAGTAGGCGGAGGAGAAGACCGATGCGTTGGAGACCGGTCCACTCAGCGCGATCAGGAATGCGAGCGCGATTGCCGCGATGGCCGCCCCGGTCGCCAGTGCGCGTGCGGGCGAGACCCCGTGACGGGCGGTGATGTACTCGCCGAGTCCCCGCGTGCCCGCCAGCCGGTCGACCTCGGGAGGAGCGGCCTTCGGGGGAGCGGCTTTCGAGGGAGCGGCTTTCGAGGGGAGTGGTGCGGCGGTCGGCTGCCCCGGATCCTGCGTGGCGTCTGTCATGCGGGATGCCTCCATTACGTCGACGACTGCGACGACTGCGACGACTGCGGTGAGGACGTCGAGTAGGTCGAGTACGTCGACGACTCTGCTGCTGCCCGCCGCTCCACGTAACCTGAGGGCTCTCAGGGTCTCCGCGATCTCGGGCGGATGACGTGGACGACATGGGGCGCGCAGCATGGAGACGGTCATCGTTCAACTCCCGGAACCTCCGGGGGTGGCTGCCGTGCGGCACGGCCGGCCCCGGCAGCTCGCCCTGGGACCGGGGCAGATGGCCACGTTCGGGCGCGGGGCCGGAGAACGGCCGGTCGACATCCCCCTCTTCGGCGAGGGTGTGTCCCGCTACGCGGGGGAACTCACCGCGAGCGACGACCACTGGCGGCTGACCAACTTCAGCCCGCGCACCACGTACGTGGTGGAGAACTTGGAGGGCGGCGGCGAGTACGTGAAGGTCGCCCCGCGCCGCATGGGCGCGCCCATCCCGTTCGAACTCTCCCGCGTGGTACTGCCGTTGACCGACGGATTCGTCCGGTTCACGGTCTTCGCTCCGCGTCACACCTTCCTCGACCCGGGACCGGAGGCTCCCGTGAGCCGCTCGGCCGAGTTGACCCTCATGCCCTTCGTGCTCGACCCCACGGCCAAGTACTTCCTGGTGCTGCTCGCCCTCTGCGAGCCCCGGCTGCGCGACCCGTCCAGCCTCGCCATCCCCAGCGTCCCCGAGGTCGTCAGCCGACTGCGCGCGCTTCCCGGCTGCGGTGACCTGACCGTGTCCGCCGTCAACTTCCACATCGACTACCTGGCGGGCTCCAAGCTCAAGGTGCGAGAGCGCACCGGCACGCAGGACAGCCCGCGCCTCGACTGGAAGCGCGAAGCCCTCGTCTCACTCGCCCTCCGCTTCGACCTGGTCCAGGAGAAGCACCTGCAGATCTTCTGGGACTCGACCGCATGAGTGAGGGTCCCGTGCATGTACCGCCGGGCGTGCCGTCGCCGTACGGCGTGTCCGCGAGCCGGTGGGGGCTGGTCGCGCGGTTCCCCGCGCCCCCGCACCGGACTTCGTCAAGGCTGCTTATCTGGCAGATCGTCAGGGTCGTTTTGCGGATGGGGCTTTCTTGGTCCGTCGCGGCCGAATCTGGCAGACTGCACCCCCGGTTGACAGCTGTTGACCGGGTGCGATCTGGGGGACGGGTGTGTGGGATCGGGGCACCGTGCTCGGCGGGCGTTACACGCTGGCCGAGCGGATCGGCGGCGGCGCCATGGGCGACGTCTGGCGGGCCGACGACACTGTCCTCGAACGCCGGGTCGCGGTCAAGATCCTGCGCCCGGAGCTGCTCGACGACGCCAGGTTCGCCAAGCGTTTCCGCCGTGAGGCCCTGATCCTCGCCTCGCTGGACCACCCCGGCATCGTCGACGTCCACGACTACGGGGAGAACGCCCTCGGCGACGGAAGCCGGGTGGCCTACATCGTCATGGAACTCGTCGAGGGACGACCGCTCGACGAGTTCCTCAAGGAGAGCGGGCCGCTGCCACCCGAGCAGGCGTTGGCCACCACCGCCGAAGCGCTCGAGGCGCTGCACGCCGCGCACCGGCGGCAGGTCGTGCACCGTGACATCAAGCCGTCCAACCTGTTGATCTGCGCCGACGGCCGAGTGAAGGTCACCGACTTCGGCCTCGCCCGCGACCTCGCCACCTCCAAGATCACCCCCGAGCACGCCGTCGTCGGCACCGCGCTCTACATCGCCCCCGAGCAGGTCGAGGGCCATGGCACCACCCCGGCCTCCGATCTCTACTCAATGGGCGTCGTCTGCTACAAGATGCTCACCGGGAAACTGCCCTTCGACGGTGAGCGGGCCATCGAGATCCTGGTCAAGCACGTCCAGCAGCCGGTGCCTGCCCTGCCCGCCGACTTCCCGCAACCGGTGCGCGACTTCGTCGCCACCGCCCTCGCCAAGAAACCCGAGGACCGCTTCCCCGACGCCGCGACGATGGCCGCCGCGGCCCGTACCGCGGCCCCTGCGGCGGCGAGTAGCGCGGTGGCCGGCGGCGCGGTCGTTTCCCCGGAGTCCGGTGGCGCGGACGAGGTCATGGTCGCCCCCCAGCAGGGACGCTCGGGGCGTGGGCGCCGCCGCATCCTCATCCCTTTGCTCGTCGCCTCCGTCGTCACGGTGGTCGTCGGAGGTGTCGTGCTCATCGACCCCTCGCTTTTCCGATCCCACACGAGCACACGCGGCAACGAGGCCTCCGTGTCCACTTCCATCTCCGCGTCCGCTTCCGCGTCCGGTGCCCATAGCACCGGCGCGTCGCCCTCGGCCTCCCGCTCACCCAGCGCCTCGCCGTCAGCCTCCGCCACGACGAACGGCAGCACTGAACCGGTGGGCCTCCCGCCCTCGTCCCCGTCCACCTCGTCGGCGGCAGGAGGCTCCTCCGTCGTGCGTCCGAGCGCGTCCGCGACCATGGAGCCGAGCGCGTACCCGATCGCGGGCGTGAGCATGAGCGATGACTCCGCCGCGATCAAGGGCTCCGGGGTCTCCGCCGGACCCGCCGGCGGCTGCACGGCCTGGCTCGACAACGCCGGCTCCGGCAACCTGTACGGGATGCTGAACACCAGCTACTTCGAGACGTGCCACGCCGAGTTGATCCGGGACGACGGGCTGACCGTCGGCCTCGCGGCATCGAGCGGCGCCGAACGCACCAGCGTGATTTCGGACATCGGTCACACTATGCGGATCTGCGTCTGGCAGCAGGGCGCGAGCGCCGACAAGCAGTGCTCCGCCATCGTCGTCATCCACGACGGCACCCCCACGGCACAGTGACCAGCCTTATCCAGCTCGCGCGCTCCCGGTAGCGTGGGCTCCCGGCCCTCTTGGCAGAGGTCGACCCAACGGTTCTCTGCCGCGGGGGCAGGGCGCTCGCCGCCGTCGTGGGACGGCCCTGTGCCCGCGGCGGAGGGTTCGGAACTGCTGCCCCTTGACCGTGTACGAGTGCGCTTTGGCGAGCATGGGTGAGCGTCGGCGTCGGCAGTCGAGTCTGCGGGCGGGTTTCCGGTCGGTGGGAACAGGAGTGTGTCCGTCGAATGCGTGACCTTTGCGGGCGGGGTTCGTTGGGCGGGGCAACGAGATGGTGCAGGACCGGGTGGGGGTGGCGGGATGGGCGGGTTGCGGGAGGTGGCCGCGTCGTTCGTGGTGCCCGGTCCCGCAGGTGTGGCGATCCGGGCCCGGTTGCGGGTGTCGGGGGCGGATGCGGTGGTGCTGGCCGAGGTGGGGGTGTTCCTCGGCTCGCTGGCCGCGGGTGACCTCGTGGTGCGTTCCCGGCAGGGGCTGGAGCACGGCAGTGAGACTTGGGCGGTGCGCAAGCGGGAGCTGACCGGGGTCTGTTCGGCGCGGTGGGCGGGCAGTATCACCAAGGCCACGCACGATCAGTGGGCGCTGGCCCGGCGGGGGCAGGCGGCGGAGTTGGCGTGGCTGCGGGGGCAGATCGCGTCGATCGAGGCGCGGCTGGGGCGTCCGCTGGGGGCGAAGGCGGACCGGCGGGCGGGGCTGGTGCGGGGGTACGGGTCGCGGTGGGAGTGGCATGCCAAGTCCCGCCGCCTGCACGCGCTGCGGTCCCGGCTGGCGGGGGTGGAGGCGGACTGGGCGGCGGGCCGGGTGCGCGTGGTGCGGGGCGGGAAGAAGCTCGCCCGTCTGCGCCACCACCTGGATGCGGCCGGGCTGGACGAGCAGGGCTGGCGGGAGCGGTGGCGGGCGGCGCGGATGTTCCTGGCCGCGGACGGGGAGTCCGGCAAACGCTTCGGCAACGAAACCCTGCGTATCACCGACACCGGACAGCTCTCCCTCAAACTCCCCGCCGCGCTGGCGCACCTGGCCAACGCCCCGCACGGCCGGTACCTCCTGGACGCGACCGTCACCTTCCAGCACCGGGGTGCGGAGTGGCTGGACCGGATCACGAACAATCGGGCGGTGGCCTACCGCATCCACCACGACGTGACACGGGGCCGCTGGTACGTGACCGCCTCCTGGCAGCGCACCCCCGTCCCCGTGCTGCCGCTGGACGCGGCGCTGGCCCGGGGTGTGGTCGCCGTCGACATGAACGACGACCATCTCGCCGCCTGGCGTCTCGACCCGCACGGCAACCCGGTCGGCGAGCCCCGCCGCTACTTCTACGACCTGACCGGCTCCACCGCGCACCGGGACGCGCAGATCCGCCACGCCCTCACCCGACTGCTGCACCACACCCGCGCCACCGGCGCGGCCGCGATCGCCGTCGAGGACCTGGACTTCACCGACGGCCGGTGCCGGGAGAAGCACGGCCGCAACAAACGCTTCCGGCGCCTGATCTCCCGCTTCCCCACCGCCAGGTTGAAGGCGCGGCTGGTGGCGATGGCCGCCGAGCAGGACATCGCCATCGTCGCGGTCGACCCGGCCTACACCTCCCGGTGGGGGGCCCAGCACTGGCAGCAGCCCCTGACCAGCAGTAACCGACAGGTTTCCCGGCACGATGCAGCGAGCATCGCGATCGGGCGACGCGCCCTCGGGCACCCGATCCGGCGACGGACGGCACCGCCCCCTGCTCACCAGAGCGATGAGCAGGGGCATCGGACCGGCCAGGCCCGACCGGAGATCCGCAGGCGCGAGGGACCCCGCCCCCGCATACCCGGACCACGGACGAGATCCGTGCCGCCCGGCAGCGGAGCGAAAGCGGGCGACCAGCGTGCCCAACACCGTTCGGGGCACACGGCTGAGCACGAGTCCTGGCAACAGGACTCACTCCCACTCAGTCTCTAGGAACGGTGGAGGAGGTGTTGTTCCGCTCGTCCTTGGACAGGCGGTAGTACGTCCCGTCGTTCTGGATCATCGTGGAGTCGATGACCGAGTAGCCTCGGTCGATCCACACCTTGGGCTCGCTGAAGGTGTAGAAGTCCCGGGTGGTGGCGTACATCATGCGGTTGTACGTGTCGCCGGAGTGCGCCTCGTTGTCGTACAGCTTCGACGCCCAGAAGACGACGTACTCGCCGAGCTTCGCGTCGTAGAACGCCTCCGGTGCCCAGGTGTTGCCCGCGCTGTCCGGCGAGATCTTCACCAGCCGCTGGTTCGTCCAGTGGACCAGGTCGGTGGACTCCCGGATCATGATGGACTTGCTGCCGGTGCGCTGGGCGGCGTCCCAGTCGCCGTTCCCGTAGATCCTGAGGTCGGTGGCGATCTGGTAGAACTTGTCGCCCTCCGGGGAACGGATGATGAACGGGTCGCGCAGGCCCTTCTCGCCGAGCGTGGAGGTGAGGACCGGCTTGCCGTCGTTCAACTCCCGCCAGTTCAACGGGTCGTTGCCCTTGCTGAGGGCGGAGTAGAGCTGCTCGCCGTCGGCGGTGCCCTCGCCGGTGAAGTAGCTGAACATGTAGCCCTTGAGGGCTTCCTCGACGGGCAGTTCGGGCACCCTGGCCGTCAGGACGCGGGTCGCGTGGGCGTCACCCTTGGTGACGGTGGCGGTCAGGTCGACGGTGGCGGCGCCGTCGCCGTGGGCGGGGCGGTGCACCACGCCGTCGGCGGAGATGATGTCCGGGTCGGCGGAGGACCAGGTGACGGTGGTGCCGTAGGCGCCGTCGGTGGGGAGGGCGAGGTTTCCGCGTACGTCGTCGAGGTTGTGGACGGTCAGGGCGTCGGCGGCCTGCCGGGCGGCGGTGGTGTCGTCGAACGCGGCGAGGACCGTGACGTCAAACGTCCTGGTGTCGGTCACGGTGCCCTTCCTCAGAGTCGCAGCGAGTGTGGCGTGACCTCCGGTGAACCGGCGGCCGGGCGGGTCACCTTGCCGGCGTCCGAGGCGACGGAGGTGTTGTCGGGCAAAGGGAATGCGCAAGGCCCTCCACCTGCCGGGACGGCGCAGGCGGAGGGCCGGGTGGTGGACAGCTTCGGTTAGTTCTTCTTGTTCGTCTTGGGCTGGTAGGCCTTCTCGCCGCAGTCGTGCACGTCGATCCGGACGACCTGGGGGTCGTGGTCGCTCGCCTGGTCGGCGAACTCGGAGTTGATGTGGACGACGTCGTAGTCGTAGTGGGTGATGGAGGGGCTGGTCAGGATGTGGTCGAGGGTCTGGCTGTTGCCGTCGTAGACGTAGCTGTAGCGCTCGGCGACCGGGAGGGTGGTGATGAGGTCCGTGAGGACGTCGCCGTCGTCGGTGAGGGTCTTGACCGCGTCGGAGAACTCGTAGTCGTTGAGGTCACCGAGGGCGACGATCTGGGCCTTGGGGTCGGCGGCGAGGAGGGTGTCGACGAAGGCGTTCTCCTCCTCGGCCTGGAGCCCCCGCTGCGTCTCCGAGGAGCGGGTGGGCTCCTGGTAGCGGCCGTGCATCGGCTCGTCGCCGCCCTTGGAGTTGAAGTGGTTGGCGATGACGAAGACGGTCCGGCCCTGGAACCTGAACTCGCCGACGAGGGGCTTGCGGCTGCTGTCCCAGGCGGTGCTGGTGGGGTCGATGCGGCCGGGGGAGGCGGAGAGGTGGGCCTGGCCCTTCTTGTCCTCGACGACGGAGACGGCGGTGGTGGAGGCGTCGCCGTCGGTGGCGCGGTCGACGAAGGAGACCCGCTCGGCGTTGAAGAGGAAGGCCTGACGGATGTTGCCGCCGGGCTCGCCGCCGTCCTTGTCGTTGACGGGGTTGATGTAGCGCCAGGAGTACTGCGGGCCGCCGGCCGCGACGATGGCGTCGGTGAACTTGGTCAGGGTCGCCTCGGAGGAGACGGTGCCGTCGTCGGTGGCGCCGTTGTCGTCCTGGATCTCCTCCAGGGTGACGATGTCGGGCGAGGAGAGGTTGGTGACGATGCCCTTGGCGAGGCGGGCGAACTTGTCGTCGCTGTCGGTCGGGTCGAGGTTCTCGACGTTGTAGGTGGCGAGGGCGAGCTCGTTGCCCTTCTGCTTGCGCGTCACCTCCTGCTCGAGACCGTTGTCGACGGCCGTGCCGGTGGTGGCGGCGGTGGGGGCGAGCAGGTAGCCGCCGTAGGAGGCGTAGTCGACCGGGCCGGTGGTGGTGCCGGCGAGCTCGTCACCGACGTTGAGGGTCGGGGTGGAGCCGTCGGCCGCGACGATCTCGATGCGGCCGGTGTTCTGCTGGTCGTAGGCGCCGTAGATGGTGCCGCCGCGCTCGGTGGGGTTCTCGTCCGGCTTGGCGGTGACGAACATCTCGCCGTAGGTGTTGGTCGCGCCGACCACGCGGGCGTCGGTGACCTGGGCGCGCATGCCCTCGATGGACTCGTAGAAGTCCTGGGAGTAGACCGCCGGTTCGAGGGGCAGGGCATCGATGCTGCCGCCGCCGTTGGTGGGCGTGTACGCGTCCGGGATGGTGGAGTCGTCGAGGGCGACCGCGTCCGGGAGGGCGTTGCCGGTGGAGAGGGTCGTGGAGACCGGGCTGCCGAGTTCGGTCACCGACTGGGTGGTGGAGCTCGGGTAGTACTCCGATATCTTGCCGCTGACCAGGACCGAGTCGCCGACGGAGACGGTGGGGGCGGCGGAGCCGGTGTAGACGAACAGGCCCTCGCTGGTGGCGGCGTCGGCGTCCGGGGTCGGGTCCTGGATCCAGTAGCCCTTGCTGCCGGTGGTGCGGACGGCGGTGACGATGCCGGGGACGCCCACGACGCTCTGGCCCTTGAGGGGCGAGACGCGGGTGGTGCCCTGGATGTCGTGGATCCGGAACGCGCCGGGCGCGGTGGGGCCGCCGGAGCCGCCGCTGCCGCCGCCGCTCGCGGTCTCGCCCGCGCTGTTGGTGGCGGCGGGCGTACCGGCGGTGAAGTCGGCCGAGTTGTCGTCGGTGTCGGCGAGCGAGGCGGCCCGGGACACGGAGGTGGTGTTGCTCGCCGTCGGCGCGGCGGTGCCCTCGCGGACGACCGCGGTGCCGTAGCCGAGGAGGTCCACGACATTGGCGTCACCGGTGCAGTCGGCGACCGTCTTGCAGGTGAGGGCCGTGGTGCCCTTGACCAGGGCCACGGTGCCGCTGGCGGCGGCCATGGCGATGCTGCCGGTCGCGTCGGCGGTCGGCAGCGCGGTGGTGCCGCCGGCGCCCGCGCCCTCGGAGACCAGATAGCTGCCGCCGGGGGCGAGCGAGCCGGTGAGCGTGGTGACCTGCCACAGTGAGCCGGCCGAGGCGGAGGCAGGAAGGTACTGGATGCTGTACCCGTCGAGCGGGTACGCGGCCGTCGAGCGGTTGGCCAGCTCCACGAAGTCGTTCGTGAGCGTGGCCCCGGAGTTGCCGCCGCCGCCGTACGCCTCCGATATCACCACAGTCGTCGACGGCGTGGCGAAGGCGGCGGGCAGGGGCGCCACGATGACGGCCGCCGTGGCGGTCGCGGCTACGAACGCGGCGCCGGCTACGCGCGTTGCGCTGGGTCTGTGAATCGGCACGAGGGTGACTCCTTCAACGTCCGCCGGACGAACGGCGCATGAGGTGCGGTACGACTGGCTGGGTCCATGCGATCGGCTGAGGTTACGCGCGTAGAAACGGACGCAACAAGGGGCGCGTCGTTAAATTTGTGGGTCCAGTTGCTGACGTTCCGTCTTGTGCCGCGGAGCAGTTGGGCCGTTCGCACCCAGAGCTTGTCCTTCGGAATCCTGCTCCGGGCGCATGGGAGGTGTCTCCGTGGGCACGATGTGGTTGATCGTCGCGGCGGCGAGGGTGGAGGAACCGGGTGCGGGGCGCGGGTTCCGTACCGGATGCGCAACACGAGGAGGCGTCATGAATCGTCAGGCCCGGGTTCGTGTCCGTGTCAGCCGTCGGCCTGCCGCCCCGCGCGACGAACAGATCGACCGCAGGACGCCCTCGGGGCGGCTCCTGCCCTACTGATCACCGGTCGAGGGCGGCTGGCGAACGGGGTTCACAGCGGCGACTGCCAGGTCATCGTCGTACCGCTCGTACCGCTGCCGCCGTCCTCTGTCGTGCCGTCGTCGTGGACCGTCAGGCGTACGCCGTCGCGGCCGTCGGGGAGGGTCGCCGTGGCGTCGACGGTGACCTCGATGCGGGAGACGGCCGGCCGTCGAGAGGCGGCGGCCAGGGCGCGGCGCAGGGCGGTCAGCAGGTGGCGAGCGACCTGGTCCGGGATGCGGCTTTCGACGGCGCCCGTGAAGCGGGCGGACGGCCGGAAGCCGAGCACGGCGGCCATGCCCGCTGTCTCGCGCAGCACCCTGCCGCGGAACGTGGTCGGGGCGTCGGCAGGCGGCTGTTGCAGGGCGAAGATCGCCGTACGGACCTCCTGGATCGTCGACTCGAGTTCGTCCACGGCCCGGCCCAGGGTCTCGTCGACGTCCGTGAGGTCGCTCCTGCGCCGGGCGGCCTGGAGCATCATGCCGGTGGCGAACAGCCGTTGGACGACGAGGTCGTGCAGGTCGCGGGCGATACGGTCGCGGTCCTCGTAGACCGCGAGGCGCTCCCGGCCGTGCCGGGCGTCGGCGAGGACCAGAGCGAGGGCGGCCTGGGAGGCGAACTGGGTGGCCAGGAGCCGTTCCTCGGGGGTGTACGGGCGGTCGCCGCGCCGGCGGGGAAGGGCGAGGGTGCCGATGAGCCGCCCACCGGCCTGGAGCGGCAGCATCATGCTGGGGCCGAAGCGGTGTCTGACATGGGTCGTCATCCGCGGGTCGGTCGCCGAGTCGTCGATGAACACCGGCTCTCCGCCGAGGAGTTGCACGAGGATCGGGCTGCCCGCCTCGATCGTGGTGCCGACCATGTCGCCCGGGTCGTCGAGCGTCGAGGCGGTCACGATCTTCATTCCGCCCCCCGCGGTGGGCTGGAGGATGACGCCGGCGGCGGCGTCGGCGAGGACGCGGGCCCGGGCGGCGACCGTCATCAGCGCGTCGGCGGCCGCCTCGCCGGTGAGCAGGGCGGTCGTCACGGCCGCCGCGCCCTCGATCCAGCGCTCGCGCAGGCGGGCCGTCTCGTACAGGCGGGCGTTGCCGATCGCGATGCCGGCCTGGGCGGCGAGGGCGTGCAGCAACTGCTCGTCCTCGGCGGTGAACGGGCCACCGCCGCGCTTCTCGGCGAGGTACAACCGCCCGAACACCTCGTCGCCGACCTGGATGGGCACTTCGAGGGTGCCGGCCGCGCCCGGCCGCCCGGGCAGTCCCGCGGTACGGATCTCCGCGACCCCGTCCAGACCCGGGTCGGTCGTACTGACGGCCGCGCAGCGGGCGCCGGTCAGCTCGGCGGCGGCGTCCACGATGTGCTGGAGGGTGGTGGGCAGTTCGAGGTCGGTGCCGACGCTGAGGACGGCGTCCAGGAGGGGCGGGAGTCCCGGTACCGGGGCGTCGGTCATGCCGCTGCCGCACCCTCGGTCAGGCGGCCAGCGGGTCCAGGGTCAGCGGCTCGATCCTGCCCTCCAGCATCTCGCCCAGGCCCTGCACGGCGCACACGTCGGGCCGTTCGGCGATGTTCACCGGCATGCCTGTGGCGTGCCGCAGCATCTGGTCGAGCCCGGGGAGCAGGGCGGAGCCGCCGACCATCATGATCCCGCGGTCGACGAGGTCGGCCACCAGGTCGGGCGGGCAGTCCCGCAGCACCCTGCCGATACCGTCGAGCACGGCGGTCAGCGGGGTCTGGATCGCGCCGCGGACGGCGGCGGTGTCGACCCGCACGGAACGGGCGAGGCCCGTGGCCACGTCCCGGCCGTGGATCTCCGTGGACGCCGGTCCCTGCGGGGTGAGGCCGTTGCCGGACAGGGCGAGCTGGAGGGGTCGTACGGACTGGCTGGGCAGCATCAGCTCGTGCTCGTGGCGCAGGTGCTGGACGATCGCGTGGTCGACGGCCTCGCCGCCGACGGGGATCCGCTCGGCGGTGACGATCGAGCCGAGGGAGAGGACGGCGACCTGGGTGGCGGCGGCGCCGCACACCATGACCATGGTGGCTTCCGGCCGGGCGACGGGCAGTCCGCAGCCGACGGCGGCGGCGATGAGCGTGTCGACGAGCTCGACGCGGCGCGCGCCGAGGCCGACGAGCGTCTCGATCGTCGCGCGCCGGGCCAGCGGGCCGGCGTCGTGCGGGGTGCAGGCGGCGGCGCGCAGTCGGGGTTTGCGGCGCAGCGCGCGGCGGATCTTGTCGCCGAGCAGGTGCCGCAGCATGCGCTGCGCCATCTCGATGTCGACGACCGTCCCGCCGGAGACCGGGCGCACGACGCGGATGTAGTGCGGGGTGCGGCCCGTCATCTTCTCGGCGAACTCGCCGACCGCGATCAGCGCGCCGGTACGGGTGTTCACGGCGGCGACGGACGGCTGGTCGACGACGAGCCCCGCCCCCTTCACGTACACCCGCGTCCTCGCCGCGCCGAGGTCGACGGCGAAGTGGCAGCGGCGCAGCTGCTCCAGACTGGCGGTCATGGCAGGACCTCCCGAGAGCGCAGGACCGTGGGGGCCGCCGGGTGGCGGGCCTCCTTCGCATCGTGCGGGGGCGGGACGGCGGGCGCCTTCCGGAGGGGGCCGGGCGGGGCGCCGCCGAACGGGGGGTTCGGGGGCGGTGGGAGCGGGCCGCGTAGAGAAGTGACTGTCCCGGATACGTCATCGGCGAGAGCGGACCGCACCGCGCCGGTCGCATCCCTCTGGCGGCCCTCTGGCGGGAACATGCCAGGGCGCGTTCCCGCCCGTGCCAGTCAACTCCACTGCAACACAAGCCCCCTGAGACTCTTCGCAGCACACGACGAAGAGAGGCGTGGATGACCAGAGGACCAGTCAGACGTGGGGCGACCCTCCTGTCGGCCGGGCTCGTGATCGCTCTGCTGCCCACGGTGGACGCGGGGGCGACAAGCACCGCCCCGGCCGCCGCGAGCACAGCGAGCACCGCGGCCACCGCCCGTACTGTCACCCTAGTCACCGGTGACAAGGTGACCGTGACCGACCTGGGCAGCGGAAAGAAGGCGGTCACGGTCGAGCGGCCCCGGGGGGCCACCGGAACCGTCCGGACCCAGACGGACAACGGAAAGATCAGCGTCATACCGGACGAGGCGCTGCCGTATCTGCGGGCGGGCACCCTCGACAAGCGGTTGTTCGATGTCAGCGAGCTGATACAGCAGGGGCTCGCCGACAACAAGACCGACGAGCTGCCGCTGATCGTGACGTACGACAAGGGCGCGCGAACCGTGACCCCGCGGAGCGCCGAGCGGACGCGGTCGCTGCCCAGTGTGCGTGGGGCGGCCGTCGAGGCGGACAAGGGCCGGAGTTTCTGGCAGGCGTTCACCGCGCAGGACGGCGTGCAGGGCCTCTGGCTCGACGGGCGCGTCACCGCCGACATGGCCGCGAGCAACGCGCAGATCGGCACGGAGCAGGCCTGGGCGGCCGGGCTCACCGGCAAGGGCGTCACCGTCGCCGTCCTGGACACCGGTGTCGACCTGAGCCATCCCGACCTCGCGGACCGGGTCACCGCCACCAAGAGCTTCATCGAGGGGCAGGAGGTCGCCGACCGCCACGGTCACGGCACCCACGTCACCTCGACCGTCGGCGGCAGCGGGTCCGCTTCCGACGGCAAGGAGAAGGGCGTCGCCCCGGGCGCGAACCTCGTCGTCGGCAAGGTGCTCAGCGACGCGGGCACGGGCAGCGAGTCGCAGATCATCGCCGGCATGGAGTGGGCCGCGCGGGACGAGCACGCCAAGGTCGTCTCGATGAGCCTCGGCTCCGATGAGGCGAGTGACGGCACCGACCCCATGGCGCAGGCCGTCAACACCCTCTCCCAGGAGACCGGCGCCCTCTTCGTCATCGCCGCCGGCAACACCGGCACCCCCTCCTCCATCGGCTCGCCCGGTGCCGCCGACGCGGCCCTGACCGTCGGCGCGGTCGACTCCGCCGACGAGGCCGCCTACTTCACCAGCGCCGGCCCCCGCTACGGTGACAACGCCCTCAAGCCCGACATCTCGGCGCCCGGCGTCAGCATCCTCGCCGCCCGCTCCCAACTGGTCAGCGGCAGCGGCTACTACACCTCCATGAGCGGTACGTCCATGGCGACGCCCCACGTCGCCGGAGTGGCCGCCCTGCTCGCCGAGGAGCACCCCGACTGGACCGGCGCCCAGCTCAAGGACGCGCTGATGTCCTCGTCGAAGCAGCTCGACGCCTCCGTCTACGAGCTGGGCACGGGCCGGGTGAGCGTGCCCGACGCCATCGCCGCCGACGTCACCGCCACCGGCAGCGCCGACCTCGGCTTCTACAGCTGGCCGTACGAGGCCAACAAGCCGGTGACGAGGACCGTCACCTACACCAACTCGTCCGCCACCGACGTGCAGGTGAACCTGTCGGTGCAGGGCGCCCCCGACGGGGTCGCCACCCTCGCCGACACCACCCTCACCGTGCCCGCGCACGGCACCGCGTCCACCACCGTGACCGGCGACGGCGCCAAGGCGGCGGTGGGGAACACCAGCGGGCAGATCGTGGCCTCCGACGCCGACGGCACGCCCGTCGCGCACACCGCGTTCGGGCTGGTCAAGGAGGAGGAGCGGTACACGCTCACCGTCCACGTCAAGGACCGTGACGGGGCCGCCACCGCCGCCTACCTCGACGTCCAGCAGCTCGCCGCGGGCGTCGACGCCACCTCGGCCTACGTCGGCGACTCCGGCACCCTGAAGCTGCGCCTGACGCCGGGGACGTACAGCCTGAACTCCTTCCTCGACGTGCGCGGCAGCCACGGCGCCGACTCCCTCGGCCTCGGCTTCCTCGCGGCACCCGAGATCATCCTCGACCAGGACCGCGAAGTCACCCTCGACGGCCGGAAGTTGCGGGAGATCAAGGCCGACGTCGGCCGGCGGACCGAGACCCGGCACCTGCTCATGGAGTACGACCGCAGCGGCAACGGCTCCGACCTGTTCGGCGCGGCCCAGGTGCCCGTGAAGTACGACAGCATCTTCGCCACGCCCACCGACAAGGTCACGCAGGGCGACTTCGAGTACCGGACCGTGTGGCGGCTCGGCAAGCCGACGCTGGACGTCAAGGGCGTCAGTGAGGCGGTCTTCCAGCCGGGTGCCACCCTCATCGAGGGCCGGACCGAGCTCCCCCTGGTCGACGTCGGAGACGGACCCTTCACCGGCGTCGAGGGCAAGGCGGTCCTCGCCAGCCTCGCCGCCGACGCCGACCCGGGCACGCTCGCCCAGGCCGCCCAGGATGCCGGCGCCAAGGCGCTGTTCGTCACCGACGACGTGGCCGGACGCCTCAACGCCTGGTGGGGAGCGGACGACGGCAGCGACCGTCCGATCCTGATCGCCACCGTCAACGCGGCCGACGCGGCCCGACTGCGTGCCGCGGGCAAGGTCGACATGACCGGCACCCGCAACACGCCCTACGTGTACGACCTCTCGGAGGGCCACCCGGGCGCGATCCCGGACGCGGACCTGACCTACAAGCCGAGCGGCCGTGAACTCGCCACCGTGGACGCGAAGTTCCACGCCACACAGCCCGTCAGCGGCGGGGAGTTCCGTTACTCCATCACCGACACCTTCCCCATCGGCATCGGTTTCCTGCAGCGCATCGACTACCCGGCCGAGCGCACGGACTACGTCTCCACCGGCCCCGGCCAGAAATGGCACGAGTCCGTGCAGACCGCTGACGGCGCGCTGGAGGAGCGCGGCGGGCTCGTCACCTACAAGGGCGGCTCCCACCCGGACCTCGACTGGTTCAAGCCGGTCTGGCATCCGTGGCTGGGCACCGGCCTCGGCTGGGGCCAGCAGCGCGCCGGGAACCAGATGCAGTTCAACACCCCCGGCTGGGGCGACTCCGGGCCCGACCACACCGGCTTCGGCGACGTGTGGAGCAGCGACACCGGGATGACCCAGTACACCGAGGTCTACCTCGACGGGACGCGCGTCGACCGGCGCAAGAGCTCCGGCGCCTATGTCTGGTCCGCGCCCGCCGACGAGCACACCTACAAGGTCGTCACCGACACCACGCTCGACGCCGACCGCTGGAAGCTCGCCACGAAGGGCCACGCCGAGTGGACCTTCCGCTCGGCGGCCACCCCCAACGACCGGTTCACCTTCCTGCCCCTGATCAACCTCTCCTTCGACGTCGACACCGACCTCGCGGGCGACATCCGGGGCGGCACGCGGGTGCCGATCGGGATCGGGGCCGAGTACGTGGTGGGTGCACAGGACACCGGGACCCTCGGCGGCGGGACGCTCGAAGTCTCGTACGACGACGGGACGACCTGGCAGCCGGTGAAGCTCACCGGTGCCGGAAACGCCGCCTGGCACGGGACGCTGACCGTGCCGCGTGACGCCGCGTACGTCTCCCTGCGGGCGTCCGCGACCGACGACCAGGGCGGCTCCGTGCAGCAGGAGATCACCCGGGCGGTGGGGGTGAAGTAGCCCCGCCCCCGCGGCAGAGCAGGCGGCGCCGCCTCCCGGATAGGGGGAGGCGGCGCCGTCGTATGCTCAGGGCCCTCTATTCCCGGGCCGCGATACCTCTGACCACGTCGGTCATGACGGCAGTGCCCGCTTCATGATCTTCCCCATGTCGTTGCGGGGCAGGACGTCGAGGTAGCGGACCACACGCGGTCGCTTGTGCGGGGCGAGCCGGGCCGCCACATGGTCGGCCAACTCATCGGCGGCGGGTGGGGATTCGGCGTCCTCCGGCACGATCCAGGCCACGATCCGCTCGCCCAGATCCGCGTCCGGCTCCCCGGTGACGGCGGCCTCACGTACCGCCGGGTGTTCGAGGAGCGCGTTCTCGATCTCACCCGCCCCGATCTTGTAACCCCCGCTCTTGATCAGGTCGGTGGCCTTGCGGCCGACGATCCGGACATAGCCGTCGGGGTCGCGCACCGCCATGTCGCCGGTGCGGAACCAGCCGTCGGCGGTGAAGGCGGCGGCCGTGGCGTCGGGCCGGTTGAGGTACTCGGTGAACAGGTTCGGGCCGCGCACCTGGATCTCGCCGACGTTCTCGCCGTCGTACGCCGTGATCGGCGTCCCGTCGTCCTCGACGAGCCGCAGCTCGACACCGGGCAGCGGCACGCCGACCGTCCCGGCCCGCGCCTCCCCGTCCGCCCGGACGCTGGTGTTCATGAGCGTCTCCGTCATGCCGTACCGCTCGATCACCCGCCGTCCGGTCGCCACCGTGATCCGCTCATGGTCGTGCACGGGCAGCGCGGCGGAACCGGAGACGAGCAGCCGGGCCCCCGCGAGCGCCTTGACCAGCTCGGGTTCGCCGGGCAGCGTCTCGGCGATCCGGTGGTACATGGTCGGCACCCCGAACAGCATGGTCGCGCCGTCGTTCAGCTCGCGGGCGACCGCCGCCGTGCTGAACCGCCCGACGTGCCGGATCGACCCGCCCCGCCGCAGCGGGCCCAGGACGCCCAGCACCAGCCCGTGCACATGGAACAGGGGCAGCCCGTGCACCAGTACGTCGTCGCCGGTCCACTGCCAGGCGTCGGCGAGCGCGTCCAGGGTCGCGGCGATCGCGCGGCGCGGGATGACGGCACCCTTGGGCGGGCCGGTGGTGCCGGAGGTGTAGACGACCAGGGCGGGGGCGGAGGCGTCCACCTCGTCGGCGACGGGCACACCGGTCCCGCGCACGTCGACGTCGACGCGCTCCAAGTCCCGTACGGCAAGAGGCAGTTCGTCGGCGGGGGCGGCCAGTACCAGGGACGGCGCGCTGTCGGACAGGATGTGCCCGAGCTCCTTCTCGCCCGACTTGGGGTTCAGCGGCACGGCGGCCGCACCGGCGAGCAGCACGCCCACGACCCCGACGGCCGTCTCCAGCGAGGGGGTCGCCCACACGGCCACCCGGCCCGCCGCGCGGATCCGCTCGCCGACGGCCGCGGCCGCCGCCGCGAGCTCCCGGTACGTCAGGGACCGGTCACCGAACCGCAGGGCGACTTGCTCACCGGGATCGCCCGTCAGGGCCGGAAAGAGGGAGGTCACGCGGCGCACTCCTAGTGGTGAGGGAACGGGTGAGGGAACTGGGAAAGAACGGGCGAGGGAACTGTGAGGGGACACGGCCGGGAACGACACCTCCGTTCCTACACCAGCGCCAGTGAAATCCGGCGCCGCCGGAGATTGATGCCGGTCACTTCGACGGTGACCTCGTCGCCCTCGCCCGGTTCGCCGACGAGCACGTCCCGGTGCACCAGGCCCTCCACACCGTCGGCTACCCGCACGAACACCCCGAACGGCACGACCTTGGTGACCCGCCCGGGCATCGTCCGCCCGAGCATGTCCCGCGCGAACGGCAGCCAGGGATCCGGCTCCAGGGCCATCAGCGACAACCGCACCTGCTGCCGGTCGAGGTCGATGTCGAGCACCTCGGCGGTCACCTGCTGCCCGACCCGCACCACGTCCGTCACGGCCTCGAACCGGCGCCGGCTGATCTCGGCGGGGCTCACATATCCCTGGACCCCGTCACCGAGGTCGACGAACACCCCGAAGTGCGGCGTGTCGGTGACCGTGCCCCGCACGATCTGGCCGAGCTCCACCCCGCCCAGCCGCTGCGGGGCCGACAGCCGCGGAGCCGGCAGCCGCCGCACCCCCACCACCGCGCTCAGGTCCGGTGCGAGCCGCAGTTCGGTCGACCGGAGCGCCGGGTGGTCCAGCCAGAAGCGGCGCGGTGCGTCGAGGCGCCCTTCGTACAGGGGCGGCCAGGTCGTCGCCGGGGTGAAGTCGTCGACGACGACCGTGCCGCCCGGAGTCAGCAGGTGCTCGACGTCCGCCGCCGGGCCGTCCCCCTTCCCCTGCCCGCCGCCGTCCAGCACGAGCAGGTCGTACGGCCCCTGCTCCCCGATCCGCTGCCAGTCGCCGGTGAGGACCTCCACTTCGGGCCGGTCGGCGAACACCTCGGCGGCCACGCGGGCGCGCTCCGGGTCCCGTTCCACGCTGATGAGCCGTACGCCGTCCCCCGCGCCCGAGGCGAGCCAGGCCAGCCCGATCCCGAACCCCGTGCCCGTCTCGCCCATGAGCCCGCGCGCGCCGCCCGCCAGGGCGTGCAGCAGGCGGCCCTGTTCGGGTCGGCAGGAGTACGGGAAGCCGTGGGCGCGGGCGGCGGCGAGGGCCCGTTCGACGAGCGGGGGGAGGTGGTCGTGGGAGTCGTAGGCGTCCGTTCCGGAGATCGACATGGCGCCGATCCTGCCGGGGGTCAGGCCGCGGCGGCCACCAGATCGGCGACCACGCAGCTGACGTTGTCCGGGCCGCCGGCGTCGTTCGCGGCGCCCACCAGGGCCCGTACGGCGTCGTCGGGATCCGGGAGGGAGGACAGCAGTTGCCGGATCCGGACGTCGGCGACGACCCCCGACAGGCCGTCGGAGCAGAGCAGGAAGCGGTCGCCGGGCTGCGCGTCCTGGAGGTGCAGGTCCGGTACGACCGGTGCGCCGCCGCCCGACAGGGCCTTGAGGAGCAGGGCGCGCTGGGGGTGGACGGTGGCCTCTTCCACGGTCAGCCGGCCCTCGTCGACCATCGACTGGACCATGGTGTGGTCGTGGGTGATCCGGAACAGTTCCCCGTCGCGCAGCAGATAGGCGCGCGAGTCCCCGATGTGCACGAGGGCGAGCCGGGAGCCGGTCCACAGCATGGCGGTGAGGGTCGTACCGGCCTCTTCGGTCGGCGACACCTCGTGCACGGCCCGGGTCGCGCTCTGCAGCGCGTCCTCCAGCAGGTTGAGGACGCTCCCGGCCGGCACCTCCTCGGTGTCCAGTGTCTTCAGCGCCTGCACGGCGGCACTGCTCGCGGGCGCGCCCTGCGGACCGAACCCGTCGGCGACGGCGAGCAGCCGGGTGCCCGCGTAGGCGGTGTCCTGGTTGGCGGGGCGGACGCGGCCGGGGTCGGAGTGGGCGGAGTAACGCAGTTCCAGCATGACGGTGTCCTTCCTGGACGACGGCGGAAGCGGTGAAGACGCCACTGAGAGGTGGTCGGCGAGGAACGCGGCGAGGTCCCGCCGTACCGCCGTCTCCGCCTCGACCCGCGCCCAGTAGGCGCGGATCTCCCGGGCGGCGGCCGCGGGGTCGAGGGCGCACACCTGACGGATCCCGGCCAGCGGCATCCCCAGCCGCCGCAGCCACGCCACCAGCCGCGCCTGCTCCAGCTGTTCACGGGCGTAGTAGCGGTAGCCGGTGTCGGGGTCGACCCGAGCGGGCCGCAGCAGCTCCAGCTCGTCGTAGAGCCGCAGCGCCTTCGGCGACAACCGGGACGCCTTCGCGAAGGCGCCGATCGTCAGCATGTCCATATGTCCATCCCCATCCCCATCCTCATCCCCATGCGCCTCGCACAGTCCCTCGCTTCCTGCCACCGATGCTGGGGGTTCACCTTTGGTGAAGGTCAATCGCGTTGTCCAGTTCCCGGGGCGGCCGGTTAGCCTGCGCAGCGTTGAGCCGCCCCACCAGGAGGGAAACCCGCCGTGCCCCGCATCGCACTCGCCACCTACGACCCCGGACCGGAGCCGAGCAAGGACAGCGACCTGCCCGGGCTGGTGCGGGCGCTGCGGGAGACCGGGGCGGAGCCCGTCGCCGCGCCCTGGGACGATCCCGGCGTCGACTGGAGCGGGTTCGACCTGGTCGTCATACGGTCGACCTGGGACTACAGCTGGCGGGCGGCCGAGTTCGCGGCGTGGGTGCGCGAGTGTGCCGCGGCCACGCGGCTGCTGAACCCCGCCGAGGTCATCCGCTGGAACACCGACAAGCGGTACATCGGGGATCTCGCGGCGGCCGGTGTGCCCGTCGTCCCGACCAGCTACCTCGCGCCCGGCGACCCCGCCGGCCTCCCGGACGACCACGAGTACGTCGTCAAGCCCACCTCCGGCGCCGGCGCCCGCTTCGCCGCCCGCTACACGCCGGACGAGCGGGAGACAGCCCTGAGGCACCTGACCCGGATGCACGACGAGGGGCTCACCGCCATGGTGCAGCCCTACGTCACCGGCATCGACGTCACCGGCGAACGGGCGCTCCAGTACTTCGGCGGCCGCTTCCTGCACGCCAGCCGCAAGCGGGCGGTGCTGTCGCCCGGCACGGCCTACGACGCGGACAAGGTGGCCCACCCGGACCTGGAGCCGTGGACGCCGACCCCGGCGGAACTCTCCGTCGCCGAACACGCCCTGTCCGCCGTACCGGACGCGCCGGAGCTGCTGTACGCGCGCGTGGACCTCGTGGACGGGGAGGACGGGCAGCCCAGGGTGATGGAGCTGGAACTGGTCGAGCCGAATCTGTTCCTGTTCCTACATCCGGGGTCCGTCGACGCGGTCGCGGAGGCCATCCTGAAAGCCGCAGCTCAGGACCTGTCCTAGTCGCTGACCGCCGTCCGCTGAAGCAGGCCCCACGTGAACTCGGCGACGACCTGGTGCCGCGCCCCTTCCCCATCGGGCGCCTCGAACGCCAGCCCCCACCGCGTAGGAGCCGTGCCCTCCAGCGGGCGGGCAGGGGCGAAGGCGCGGGCGGCCTCGTCGACCGTGCAGGACCAGGGGCGGAGGTCGTCCACCGCACGCAGCTCAGGGCCCGGGGCACCCGGCGCACGGACCAGCCACTCGTTCCACACCGCCCCGTTCGGGCCGACCAGAACCTCGAAGCGCAGGTCGGGCCAGAGGGGGAGGGGCCACTGCCGGGCCTCGCAGTCGAGGTCGCCGATCCGGCGGGGGGTGGCGGACTCGGGTGCGCCGAGGACCGAGCGGTAGCGTGAAGTGGCGGAACGGGCCCTCGGCGAGCGGAGCATGGCCTGCCAGCGCTTGTTGGCCTCCCGCATGTCGGCGAGGGAGGCGCCCAGTCGGCGGCGGGCGTCGTCCACCAGGTCGGGGTTGTGGTCGGCCATGCGGCGCAGGAGCACCAGCTGGAAGTGCCAGGGAGTGAAGGGGCCTGCGGGGTGTTTCGGGGACGGCATGGGAACCATCGTCGCCCACCGCTTCACGACCATTGCCCGCGGATCCCCACTATGACAGCCTGTGTTCGCCATGCCGATCGTCAGTTGAAATTTCGAACACAGGGAGGGAATCGGTCGTGGGACGCCTCGTACCTGCCGTGACCCGAGCTCTCGACATTCTCGAGCTCTTCCTCGACGGGGACGGCACGCTCTCCGCCCCCGACATCGTGCGCCGGCTCCAGCTGCCGCGCACCACCGTGCACGAGCTGGTCACCACGCTCGCCGCCCGCCAGTACATCGTGCCCGTGCCCGGTCAGCCCGGACGCTACCGGCTCGGCGTACGTCCGTACCAGCTCGGCAGCCGATACGCCGAGCAGCTCGACCTCGCGGCCGAGGGCCAGCAGGTCGCCCGGACCGTCGCCGAGACCTGCGACGAGACCGTGCACGTGGCGATTCTCGAAGGCACCGACGTCATCTACATCGCCAAGGTCGACTCCACGCACGCCGTGCGCATGGTGTCCGCCGCCGGCCGTCGCCTCCCCGCCCACTGCACGTCGGTCGGCAAGATGCTGCTGGCCTCGCTCCCCGAGCCGGAGCTCACCTCGCGCATCCCCGACGACGCCGACCTGATCGCGATGACCCCGAACAGCATCACCTCGCCGGCCGCCCTGCGCGAGGCACTGACGGAGATCCGGCAGCGCGGTGTCGCCGTGGAGAGCCGCGAGTCCAACCCGGACGTGAGCTGCGTGGCCGCGCCGGTCCGCGACCGCACGGGCCGGGTGGTGGCCGCGCTCTCCATCTCCGTGCCGATGATCCGCTGGAGCGACGAGCGCCGCGTCGAGCTGGAGCAGCTCGCCGCCAAGGGCGCCCTCGATCTGTCGGAGCGCCTGGGCTACCGGAGCGTGGCATGACGACGTACGAGGTGGCAGTACGGGCGGAGGCGACGCTCGGCGAGGGCCCGACGTGGGACGCGGCGACCGGCCGTCTGATCTGGCTGGACATCCTGGGCTCGCGCATCCACACCTACGATCCCGCCTCCGGCCGCCGCACGGTCCGCACGACGGAACAGCACGTGGGCGCGGTGAAACTCCGCGAGGGCGGTGGCCTGGTCCTGAACCTCCGCGACGGAGTCGCCCTCCTCGACCCGGACGACTCCTTCAGCTGGCTGCACCACGCCCCCGTCCCGGGCCGCCGCGCGAACGAGGCCGCCGTCGCCCCCGACGGCTCCCTCTGGGCCGGCACGATGCGCTACGACGAGGCCCAGGGCGGTGGCACCCTCTCCCGCGTCACCGGCGACGGCGAGGCCGAGGTGATCCTCGACGACGTGACGGTGAGCAACGGCACGGGCTGGAGCCCCGACGGCCGCCTGATGTACTACATCGACACCCCGACCCGCCGCATCGACGTCTTCGACCACGACAACGGCCGCGTCACGAACCGCCGCCCGCTGACGGAGATCGAGGAAGGCGCCGGCTACCCCGACGGCCTCACGGTCGACGCCGACGGCTGTGTCTGGGTGGCGTTGTGGGACGGCGGAGCGGTCCGCCGCTACACCCCGTCCGGCACCCTCGACCGCGTGCTCACCCTTCCGACCCCCCGCACGACCGCCTGCACCTTCGGCGGCCCGGACCTTACCGACCTCTACATCACGACAGCCCGTACGGGGCTCTCGGCCCCGTCGGCTCTGGCGGGCTCGCTGCTGGTGGTGCCGGGGGCGGGGAAGGGACTGCCGCAGCGGGCGTTCGCGGGCTGAGCTCCGCCGCGGGGCCCGCTCAGTCCGCCGCTCCCTCCGCCGCCCTCACCAACCGCCACTCCTCCCTCGTCAGCGGAGGCCCCGCGAGCGGCGGCAGCAGCGGGCCGTTGAGCACCGCCAGGAGGGCGGTGGGGTGGAGCAGGCGGGCCGGGCCCGTCAGCAGGCTCGTCACGTCCCACAGGGCCGCCGCCGCGCCGTAGGAGCCGGTCGATGCCAGGGTCAGGCGGCGGGTGAAGCGGGTGAGGAGGCGGTCGGCGGCGTTGGGGTGGGCGCCGTGGGTTTCCGGGTACCAGACGTCCTGGCCGACGGCCGCCGCCCAGGCCGCGTCGACCGGGCGGGCGGCGCCGCGCTGCACCCGGCGGGCCAGGTCGGGAGCGGTGACGCCCGTACCCTCCAGTTCCCGGCGGAGCACCTGCGCGCCGAGTGCCGCCACCGTCATGCCCTGCCCGTACGCCGGGTTGAACGTGGCCAGCGCGTCGCCGAGGACGACCAGGCCCTCTGGCCAGTCACGGACCTTCTCCAGGTACCGCCGGTCGTTGCGGGTGCTGCGGCTGATGTGCACATCGGTGAGGGGTTCGGCGCCGGAGATCAGCTTGCCGACTATGGGGTGCGGCAGGTCGAGCGCGTACCGGAGGAAACCGTCCGGGTCGGCGGGCGGTTCGCCGCCGCGGGTGCCGCCGAGGCTGACCATCCAGCGGCCGCCCTCGATCGGCAGGATCATCCCGCTGCGGCCCGGCCGGGACACGTACGGGTCGGCCTGCAGGACCGTCATGGGGAAGCGCTCGGCGCCCTCCGGGGCGCGGTACACGCGCGTGGCGTTGACGAGGCCCGTGTCGACGGTCCGTTCGCGGACGTCGGTCACGCCCAGTCCGCCCAGCCACCGCACCACCCGCGACCCACGGCCACTGGCGTCGACGACGAGGTCGGCGGTGAGTTCCGACCCGCCGGCATCGGTGGTCGAGACGCGTACGCCGGTCACGCGGCCCGCGTCGCCCAGCAGGTCCACGACCTGGCCCCGGCGGATCTCGACCCGCGTGTTCGCCAGCACCGCGACCCGCACCGACCAGTCGAGGAGCGCCCGGCTGCACGCGAGCAGCCGGGGCCCCTCGTGGCGCCAGCGCCGGAACCAGCCCTCGGGTGTCAGCGCCACCATGTCCCGGCCGAGGGAGAGTTCGTGGGCGCCCGCGGCGAGCAGCTGCTTGCGCATGCTCACGCCCGGCACGACGTCCTCCATCGCGGCCAGGCCGCCGGCCATGAGGACATGGGCGTGACGCCCCTGCGGGAGACCCTTGCGGTGGTCCGGCCCGTCGGGCAGCTCGTCGCGGTCCAGCACGATCACTTCGTCCGCGCTCGGGGACAGCGCGGCCGCGGCCAGCATGCCGGCCAGGCCGGCACCGATGACGACAGCTCTACGCGTCATGGGGCTCCTTGGGTTCGGTCGGGGGTGGCGGTCACCGTACCTTCACGTGCGGCGCCGACGCGGGATGATTCCGTGAACTCCTGGGCCAGTTCCACCAGTTCGGCCAGCCCGCTCGTCGTGGAGACCTGCGTGGCGTGCAGCCGGTACCCGCTCGGCGTGTCGAGCGGTCGCGCCCGCGCGGTGGCGTGGCGTGCGGCGGCGGCGAGCATGGCCGCCTCCGCCGCGACCCGCGCCCGGTGCGGGGAACGGCCCGCGCGCAGCGCGCTGTCGAGCGCCCGCTCCCGCACCCGGTCGTCGAAGTAGGGGGCCAGCGCCAGCAGCGCGTCGTGGATGGCGACCTCGCGCCACTGCAACCGCTCCCGCGGCAGCCGCCACCAGGAGCCGGGCGCCGGCGGCGCGGTGGACGCGAACCGCAGCGCCGACCACAGCGGCCCCAGGCTCCGCAGATCGCGCAGGCTGTGCCAGTGGGCGGCGACCGAGGGCAGCAGCCGGGGCAGCACGAACCCCACGGAACAGGTCAGCGCGCCCAGCGAGGCCATCGGCGGAGCGATGCTGGTGGACAGGAAGTCGAGGTCGTGGCCCGACCAACGCGCCACGACGGCCGTGTACTTCGTCAGCTGGAAGCCCACCACGTCCAGCAACGACCCGATGAGGATCAGCCGCAGCCCGGTCAGCAGCAGCCCGGTGACCTCGCGTCCCCACTTGACGCCCACCGCGCACAGCCCGACGGTGGCGGCGCTGTGCCCGACCAGGTAGAGCACGATCATCTCGCGCATGTACGGGGTGTCGGCGTAGTACGTGTCGAGGTCGGTGAGCCGCTCGGTGTGCGCGTCCGCCAGCGCGAACAGCACGACGATGGCGACGATCAGCGCCCCGTAGGCGGCGATGCCGCACAGCGCCGTGCGCCGGATCCGCTCACGGGACCCGCCCCGCCAGTTGATCAGCAGGATGAACAGGGAGCAGCTGTACGCGGAGAGCATGCCGTAGGTCAGCGGGGCACCGAAGTTCGGGATGCCCGTGAGGTCGTTGACGGCGGCCAGGGTCAGCGGGGCCGAGCAGACGAAGACGAGCGTACCGAGGGCGATGGCCGCGCAGGTCGACACGGTCAGCGGGTTGCGGACGGCCCGTACGCCGGCCCGCGGCCGACGGAACAGCACCGCACCGGACAGGCCGAGGACGACGGCGGCGACGTAGACGACGAGACTCATGCGCTGCCCGTCGTGGTCGTACCGCTGCGGAGTCGGGCGGCCGCGACGAGCGGCGAGGAGACCAGCGCGTCGGCGATGCGCGCGAGCGCGTCCGGACCGGGCGTCCGGTCCTCGGTCCAGTCGGCCCCTGTGAGGGGCCTCTCCCGGTGCGGTTCCTCCCGCGCGGCCACCGCGATGACCGCGGCCCAGGCGACGGCGTCGGCCCGCTCCGGATCGCCGCCGGCGTCCGCCAGCGCCGCCTCGCGGGTACGTTCGTACAGGCCCCGGTCGAAGAACGCGTCCAGGTGGCTCAGCGCGTTGTGGATGCTGGTCCGGCGCCAGACCAGCCGGGTGGTGGGGGAGGACCAGCGCGGCCGGGGCAGCCGCAGCGCGCGGCGGGTGAGGACGCCGTCGAGCTCCCGCTCCAGCGGTTCGAGCCGCGTGTACGTCCGCCGGGAGTGCTGCCACCGCGTCAGCCGGGGCCCGACCAGCGGGATCAGGGTGCCGGTGACCGTCGTCAGCGCGCCCAGTCCGGCGGCGGCCGTCGAGACGGTGGTACCCAGCACCGACCAGTCCCGCCCGCACCAGCGCGCGACGACCGCGGCGAGCTTGCTCACGCTGTAACCGGCGTTGCACAGCGAGCCGATGCCCAGGGTCACCAGGCCCGCGCGCAGCCAGCCGTGCACCTGGCGGGCCCAGCCCAGGGACGACACCATGGTCACGCTCGCCGCGGCGAGATGCCCGGCCAGGTACAGCACGATCATCTCGGCGATGAAGGGGGTCGTCGCGTAGTAGGTGTCCAGGTCGGTACGGCGCTCCACGGGCGCGTCCCCGAGCGCGAACATCCCCGCGATACCGACGAGGACACAGGCGTACGCCACGATCCAGCGGCGGCTGGTCCGGTGCACGTGCGGCCCGCCCCGCCAGTAGACGATCAGGACCTGGGCGGCGGCGCTGTACGCGGTGATCGACGCGTACGTCAGCGGGGCGGCCAGGTTCGGGATGCCGCTGACACGGTTGATCGTGCCGACCGTCGGCGGGGCCCCGAGGAAGAAGCAGACGCCGGCCAGGCCCAGTACCGCGCAGATGGCGCGCAGGTAGGGGTCGCGCCGGTGACGTATCAGGTCGGGGGCCTTCACCACCAGGCCCAGCCACAGCACCGCACCGCTCACGTAGTTGATCAGGCCGCTCATCCTCGTGTCCCACGGTAGTTGAGGGCGGCCCCGATGCGCCCGGCGAGGTCCTGGGCTCCGTTGCTGTCGGCGGCGTACACGGAGTCGGACGGCGCCTCCAGCCAGGTGCGCAGCCGACGGCCCATCAGCATGCCGAACAGATCCGCCTCCTGCTCGTCGGCGAGGCTGAAGTCGGTGCGTGCCGCGACGAGCCGGGGACCGTCACCGGCGGTGGTCTCGTCCGCGGTGCTCGCGCCTTGCCGGTGCATGTGCCACACCTCGTGGCAGAAGATCACGATCTGGTGCCAGGCGGCGGCCCGCTTGTCGATGATGACGTCGTCGTGGTTCTCGCCGTCCAGCCAGAGCCCGCTGGCGGTGTGCGGCGGGAAGACCCGCCGGTGGACCACGACCTCCCGGCCCCGCCACTGGCTGACGGACTCCACGAGCGCGTCGAAGAGGGCCTCCGGGTCCGCCGGGATCGGGATCCGGATGGGGTCGATGAGGGTGCCGGCGAGCCGGCGCATCTCCTTCTTCGTGCGCACTGTTGAAATATGCCAAGACAGGCCCCGCTTCAGCTACCTCACCTCCGGTGCCGGAAGCGACGGCCCCGCGGCCCCCGCCCGCGCCGCCGCCCGGGTGCGCACCGCGTCGATGACGTCGGGCCGGCGCAGTGCCCGGGACACGGCCCCGATCTCCTGGAGCAGGTCCGTGGTGTCCGTGTCGTCGGCGGTGTCGTCCCCGGCCGGCCGGTCCCGGGTGTTGTCGGCGGCGTCCAGGATCGCGACCGCGGCGGCCAGCGCCCTGGCCCGCTCCGGCGGGAACCCGAGGGCGAGGGCGGCGGCGTACGACCGCCCGCGCAGGTCCGCGTCGATGCGCCGGGCCAGCGGCAGCAGCACGTCACGGATGAAGGTCTCGCGGCGCGTCAGGCGCAGCTCGGCCGTCCCCCGCAGCAGCCAGGGCACGCCGCCGCCGTTGACGGAGCGCATCAGCAGGTACAGCGGCCGTAGTTCGTGGTGGGCGAGCCGGACCCGCCAGCGGTCGTGCAGGTACTGGCCGACGTGCGGCAGGATGAAACCGATCGCGATCGCGACGGCCGACAGACAGGCCACGGGCGGTGCCACGCCGGTGCTCAGCCAGTCCAGGTCGTGCCCGGTCCAACGGGCCACGACGGCGGTGAGCTTGGTGACGTCGAAGATGAGGTTCAGGCCGTAGCCGGCGCCCAGGAACGTCAGACCCCAGCGCAGCCAGGCGTCGAGCCCGTCGGTGCGCACCCAGTTCCACAGCAGCCGGGACGTGATCAGCACCGCCACGGCGTGCGCGAGCAGGTAGAGCAGGATCAGCTCGCGCATGTACGGCGTGTTGGCGTAGTAGGTGTCGAGGTCGGTGAGCCGCTCCACGGACGCGTTCGCGAGGGCGAACAGCACCCACAGCGCCACGATCACGCCCGAGTACACGCAGATCACCCACCGCATGGCGCGCCGGGTCTCGGCCGAGCGGTCGGCCAGGCCGTTGCGCCAGGCGATGAGCAGCAGCAGACAGGACCCGCAGAACGCGGTGAGCAGCGAGTACACCCAGGGCGCGGAGATGTTCGGCACGCCCGTGACCCGGTTGACCCAGGCGATGGTGGACGGCGCGACGAACACGAACACCGAGCAGGCGAGCAGCAGCAGGCCGCCGACCGCGCGCAGCAGCGGGTCCTTCCAGAGCCGGATGATGGTGGGCAGCTTGATCGCCAGGGCGGCGGCCAGGACCCCGGCCGGAATCCACCAGAAGGACGTGTAGAACGCGCTGAGGAATCCGGTGACGTCCAGCGCCAGTTGAGCGTGCCTCACCGGGCGGCTCCTCCGCGTCGGCCTCACCTTCGCCCCTTGCACAGCAGGCTGTTCGAGGTTACGCGGCCGCAACTGCTCGCGTCATGCGATCCGACGACCGTTGTCCAACCGGGAACGACCGTTGTCCAACCGTGAGCGACCGCTGTTCAATCGGGAACGACCGCTCTTTCGAGGGCCGTGTCAAAACTCGCCTGAGAACTCTGTCCAAACCATTGACGCGCAAGCGCTTCGATTTTACGGTCCCGTTCGAAGTTACGAGCGCACGTCGATATTTCGAACAGTAAGGGCGGGGCATGGGACGACCTGGCCTGAGTCGCAGGCAACTCATCGGCGGACTCGGCGGCTTGACGGTGGCGGGCAGTTTCGGGTTCGCCGCGCTGGGCACCGGAGCGGACGCGCTGGCCTCCAGCGCGAGCACCCGAGTCCGCTACTGGAACCTCTTCAGCGGCGGCGACGGCTCCAACATGATCGCGATGCTGGACGCCTTCCGTAAGGCGAACCCCGGCATCGATGTGAAGGACTCGACCCTCCAGTGGGGCAACCCCTTCTACACCAAGCTCGCCATGGCGGCCGCGGGCAATCGTGCGCCCGACCTCGGCGTGATGCACCTGGGCCGCGTCACCGGCTTCTCGCCGGGCCGTCTCCTGGACCCCTGGGACATGGACCTGCTCGCCAAGTACGGCGTACGGGAACAGGATTTCAACCCCAAGCTGTGGAAGCGCGCCGTCATCGACGGCAAGCTCTACGCCCTCCCGCTCGACATCCACGTCCAGCTCTGCTTCTACCGCAAGGACGTGCTGAAGAAGGCGGATCTGCTCGGCGACGACGGCAACATCGTCCCGGTCACGTCCACCGGCGAGTGGTTCGACGTGCTGAAGAAGGCGAAGAAGGTCCAGAAGAAGGGCCTGCAGACCATCGGCCTGTGGACCAACGACCAGAACTTCCAGTGGTGGTTCTTCGTCGCCTTCTACACGCAGCTCGGTGGCACCTGGTTCAACGACGCGAACACCGAGGTGCTCTTCGACGTCGACAAGGCCACCCAGGTCCTGGAGTTCTTCCGGCAGCACGTCACCGACGGGTATGTCATCCCGGGTGCCCCCACAGGCGAGCAGTTCATCAACGGCGCCCCCTTCACCTGGGAGGGCAACTGGTCCGTGCCGGTCTTCTCCGGCGCCAAGCTGGACTACGGGGCGACCCCGCTGCCGCCCGTCTTCGGCAAGCAGGCCACGCACGCCGAGTCGCACTCCTTCGTCCTGCCGCACCAGGCCGACCGCGGCGGCGCCACCAACGAAGGCGCGCACCAGCTCGCCGCCTACGTCGTCAAGCACGCCCTGCAGTGGGCGGCCGGCGGCCACATACCCGCGTACACGCCGACCCTGTCCACAGCCGCGTACAACAAGCTCACCCCGCAGCACGAGTACGTGAGCGCCATGGACCACCAGGCCAACGAGCCGAAGGTGTGGTTCGCGGGCTCCACCGGTGTGCTCGCCCAGGACCTCGGCCCGATCGTCGTCTCCTCGACGATGGGCTCCGCCAAGCCGGACGCCGCCGCGCGGAAGATGAAGGCCCACCTCACCACGCTCCTCGCCTCGAAGAACCCGATGGACGGCAAGACCGCCGCGCAGGGAGGTGCGGTCGCATGACGACGACCAGTGCTCAGACCGTCCTCGCCCCGGCGCGGGCGAGGACCGCCGCGGACAGTGCCACCGTCCGCCGCAAGCAGGGCTTCCAGCACGGGGGCTGGTTCATCGCCCCGTTCCTGCTGCTCTTCGTCCTGTTCGTGATCTGGCCGCTGCTGCGCGGCGTCTACCTCAGCTTCACGGACGCCAACATCTCCGGCGACGGCGCGAACTTCATCGGCCTCGACAACTACCGCGAGGCCCTGCACGACTCGATGATGTGGGACGCGCTGGGCCACAGCGCGTACTTCACGCTGCTCGTCGTGCCCTGCCTCACCGTCCTCGCGTTCCTGCTCGCGATGCTCGCGCACCACATCGAGCGCGGTAAGTGGCTGTGGCGGCTGTGCTTCTTCGCGCCGTTCCTGCTGCCGTCGACGGTCGCGGGCAACATGTGGCAGTGGCTGCTCACCCAGGGCATCGGCCAGTTCAACCAGACCTTCGGGATCGACACCCCCTGGCTGACCGACAAGTCGTACGCCATGGTCGCCATCGTCATCGAGACGCTGTGGTGGACGGTCGGCTTCTCCTTCCTGCTCTACCTCGCCGCTCTCCAGGGCATCCCCGGCCATCTCTACGAGGCCGCGAAGCTCGACGGCGCGAACGCCTGGCACCGCATGGTCCACATCACCCTGCCGATGCTGCGCAACATCACCGGCCTGGTGATCGCGCTCCAGATCCTCGCCTCGCTGCAACTGTTCGACCAGGCCGTCGTGATGATGGACTTCGGACCGGGACCGGAGCTCAGCACCAGGTCGTTCGTGCAGTACACCCTCGAACAGGGCTTCACCAGCTACCGCGTGGGCTATGCCTCCGCGATGTCCATCATCTTCTTCGTGATCATCGCAGTCGTCGCCCTGGCGCGGATGTGGCTGCTGCGCAACCGTGAGGAGGGCGGCCGATGACCACCGCCACGACGACCGTACGCACCAAGTCCCGCAAGCCCTGGTCGCCCAGCCAGATCGTCCTCACGCTGCTCGGCGTCGCTGTCTCCGCCGTCTTCGTGGCGCCGATCGCCGCCGCCCTGTTCACCTCGCTCAAGTCCGAGGCCGAGGCGGCCGAGATCCCGCCGCACTGGCTGCCCAAGGACTGGACCGGCCAGGCGTGGAAGGCGCTCTTCGACACCGGCAACATCACCAACTGGTTCGTCAACTCCCTTGTCGTCTCGGTCTGTGTGACCACGATCGTGCTGGCGGTGAGCGCACTCGCCGGATACGGGTTCGCGCGCACGGAGTTCCGCGGCAAGGGCGTCCTGATGGGCGTCGTCATGTCCGGGCTCATGGTCTCCCCGGCCGTCCTCGGCGTCCCCCTCTTCACCACGGTCCAGCAGATGGGGATGGTCGACACCTACTGGGGCATGATCCTGCCGCAGTGCGCGCCCGCCGCGATGGTCTACATCCTCTACAAGTTCTTCCAGGGCATCCCCAAGGAACTGGAGGAGGCGGCGTTCATCGACGGTGCGGGCCGCTGGCGCGTCTTCTTCACGATCGTCGTGCCGCTCGCCCGCCCCTCCCTCGCCGCGGTCGGCATCTTCACCTTCATCGCCTCGTGGAACAACTTCCTGTGGCCGTACATGGTGACCAACAACCCCGACCTGATGACCATGCCGAACGGCATCGCGACCGTCATGAACTCCTACGGCATCCAGTGGGCCCAGCTCATGGCCGGCGGCCTGATGGCGGGCCTGCCGCTGATCATCGTCTTCGTCTTCTTCCAGCGCCAGATCGTGGCGGGTGTGGCACACACCGGCCTCGCGGGGCAGTAACTTGCGAACAGGAGCCATGAAGTTGAAGCGCTTCAGAGCCGCGGCGGTCCTCGCCGCCGCCCTTCTGGCCTTCCTCCCGTCGACGGCCCAGGCGGCGGACTATCCCGACCCCCTCGCCATCTCGGGCCAGGAGATCATCCACGACCCGACCGTTCAGCACCTCAAGAACGGTCTGTACGTGGCCTATTCGACCGGCGGGATCATCGGAGCCCGCGTGTCGAAGGACATGCGGCAGTGGGACGACGCCGGCAACGCCTTCGCCGAGCCGCCGAGCTGGTGGTACGAGTACAACAGCACCGGTGACCCCTGGGCGCCCGACCTCTCGTACCGCGACGGCACGTACTGGCTGTACTACGCCGTCTCCTCCTGGGGCACCAACCACTCCGCGATCGGCGTGGCCACCTCCCCGACCGGCATGCCCGGCACCTGGACCGACCACGGCAAGGTCTTCTCCTCCGAGACCACCGACTCCTGGAACGCCATCGACCCGGGCGTGATCAAGGCCGAGGGCAAGCTGTGGATGGCGTTCGGCTCGTACTGGACGGGCATCCGCATGGTCGAACTGGACCCGAAGACCGGTAAGGCCGTCGAGGGCGCGACCGTCCAGCACCTGGCGACCCGCCCCGACCTGCCGTACGCCGTCGAAGGCCCGTACGTCGTCAAGCACGGCCGGTACTACTACCTCTTCGCCTCGTACGACGCCTGCTGCTCCGGCGTGAACTCCACGTACAAGATCAAGGTCGGCCGGTCCACGTCGGTCACCGGACCGTACGTCGACAGCTCCGGCACCTCCATGCTCGAGGGCGGCGGCGACCTCCTCCTGGCCGGACACGGCCGGTACGTCGGCACCGGCGGAGAGTCCGTCTTCCGCGACCACGGCCACGACTGGCTCGCCTACCACTACTACGACGCCGACGACAGCGGCACGCCCAAGCTCGGCCTGAACAAGCTGAGCTGGGGGCATGACGGCTGGCCCACAGTCGAGTAAGACACAGCACGTCCCTTTCTGGAAGGAACACATGTCCCGCACCACCGCCCGCTTCGCCCTCGACCCCGCTTTCACCGTCGGCGAGGTCAACCCCAGGCTCTTCGGATCCTTCGTCGAACACCTCGGGCGCTGCGTCTACACCGGCATCTTCGAGCCGGGCCACCCTTCCGCCGACGAATCGGGCCTGCGCAACGACGTGCTGGAGCTGGTCCGCGAACTCGGCGTCACCGCCCTCCGCTACCCCGGCGGCAACTTCGTCTCCGGCTACAAGTGGGAGGACTCGGTCGGCCCGGCGGACGAACGCCCCCGCCGCCTCGACCTGGCCTGGCACTCCACCGAGACGAACCGTTTCGGGCTCTCCGAGTACATCGCCTTCCTCAAGAAGGTCGGTCCGCAGGCCGAGCCCATGATGGCCGTCAATCTCGGCACCCGCGGTGTCGCCGAGGCGCTCGAACTCCAGGAGTACGCCAACCACTCCGGGGGCACCGCGCTGTCCGACCTTCGAGTCGCGCACGGCGACAAGGATCCCTTCGGCATCCGGCTGTGGTGCCTGGGCAACGAGATGGACGGCCCCTGGCAGACCGGTCACAAGACCGCCGAGGAATACGGCCGGATCGCCGCCGAGACGGCCCGCGCGATGCGCCAGATCGACCCGGGCGTCGAACTCGTCGCGTGCGGCTCCTCCAGCCAGGCCATGCCCACCTTCGCCGAGTGGGAGGCGACGGTCCTGAAGGAGACGTACGACCTCGTCGACTACATCTCCCTGCACGCCTACTACGAGCCGGTCGACGGCGACATCGACTCCTTCCTCGCCTCCGCCGTCGACATGGAGTCCTTCATCGAGAACGTGGTGGCGACCTGCGACCACGTGGGCGCGAAGCTCAAGTCCAAGAAGAAGATCAATCTCTCCTTCGACGAGTGGAACGTCTGGTACCTCTCCCGCTGGGAGGAGCACGCGACGACGTTCACGCAGGACGACTGGCCCGAGGCACCGCGCCTGCTGGAGGACAACTACAGCGTCACCGACGCCGTCGTCTTCGGCTCGCTCCTCATCGCCCTGCTCCGGCACGCCGACCGCGTCACCGTCGCCTGCCTCGCCCAGCTCGTCAACGTCATCGCGCCGATCATGACGGAGCCGGGCGGCGCGGCCTGGCGGCAGACGACGTTCTTCCCGTTCGCGCAGGCGTCGAAGTACGGCCGCGGACAGGTCCTCGACGTCCGCGTCGACTCGCCGACGTACGAGACGAAGAAGTACGGCGAGGCCGACCTGCTGCACGCCACCGCCGTACGCGCCGAGGACGGCTCGGTCACCGTCTTCGCCGTCAACCGCAGCCGCACCGAGCCGCTGCCGCTGGAAGTCGCCCTGGGCGGTCTGGAGGTGACGAGGGTCGTCGAGCACAGCGCCCTGTCGGACGCCGACCCCGACGCCCGCAACACCCTGGCGGAGCCGGAGCGGGTCGTCCCGCACCCGGTCGACGGCACGACCCTCGCGGACGGCAGGCTGACCGCCACCCTGGAACCGCTGTCCTGGAACGTGATCCGCCTTGCCTGACAGACGCACGGGTCCAGCGCGGTGGGCCGGCGGCCTGCTGTGCTGGACCCTGGCCGGCGCCATGCTCACCGCGGCGACGGAAGCAGTGCTCCAGCCGGCTGCCGGCTGGTGGCACACGATGTGGCCGCTGCCCTGGTTCCTGGTGCCGGTGTGGGCGCTGCTGTGGGCCGCGCTCCGGGCCCGGGAGAAGTACGGGGACGAGTACGGGGACGACGACGGCCGGCACACCGGCAACGATGCGCCGACCGACTACGACAAGGCCGCCTGATCCCCGCCCGCGTCACACCACCGGCGACACCGGCACCCCTCCCGCCGCCGCCCCCAGCAGCGTCAGCCGGACGTCGCCGGGGCCGGAGGCGGTGGTCCCGTCGGCCAGGACCGCCAGGGCCAGGGTGTTGGTGCCCCGGGTGCGCAGGATGCCGTTCGGCAGGACGAAGGTGTGCTGCGGGCCCACGTCGTTGACGTACTGGCCCATGTTCCAGCCGTTGAGGAAGATCTGGACGCGGTAGGCGCGGGCCGGGTCGTCGTCGAGGACGAGTCCGATCGAGGCGTCGATGCCCGCCGGGACGGCGAGCGCGAAGCTGGTCCGGTACCAGGTCACGCCCTGCCGCCGGTCCGCACGGGGCAGTACGACGGCCTCCCAGCCGCGGTCCGGGTGCCCCGGCAGATGCCAGCCCTTACGCTCCCCGTACAGCCCGCCGTTGTTCAGCGGCCCCCGTACGGGATCGGGCGCCGCCTCACCCTGAATCCGCCAGCCGACCCTGGGCGAGGCCCCCTTGAAGGACACCGCCGTCAGCCCCCGCGCCACCTTGTGCGTGTCGAGCGCCTTGCCGTCCTGGTCGTGCTGCATCCGCCGCACCAGCACGGACAGCACATGCGCGCCCGCCGTACGCAGCTTCGCGGGTACGGCGAAAACGGCTGTGTCCGCCCAACTCCCCTGCCGGATCGTGCTGTTGTCGGGCACCGGCATCCGGTGCGTGCCCAGTGGCTTCCCGTCCAGCCATGCCATCAGCAGCCCCTGGGTGCCCGTGCTGTAGGCGAGGGACACCGACTTCGCGCCGCGCGCGTCCCTGAAGTGCCCCCGGTACCAGACGTCGCCGTAGTGGAAGCCGTAGTCGTCCGCGAACAGCACCGGCTGCCCGGCGGGCACGGGGGTCGTGCTGAACGACGACGTCCGCACGGCCCGCCGCCACCGCGAGTCGTCGAAGCCGGGCGCCGACTCCGGGTTCTCCACCCGCCGGCGCCAGCCACCGTGCAGCGCGGGCAGCGTCACCTTCCCCACGCCGGGAAGGCGCCGGGCCGCCCGCAGACTGCCGGAGGCGGTGGCCCGGGTCGCCAGCGCGCGCCCGTTCCAGGTCACGTCACGGATCCCGCGCGGCGCCCACACCTCCACATCGGCGGCCCCGACCGTGTCCCCGGTGAGGCGCACGGCCGCGCCGCTCGGTGACGCGGTCCGCAGCAGCGCCGGGCCGTACACGAGCACCGGGCCCGAGGGGGTCCGGCGTGGCCACAGCCGCAGGGAGGTGTTGTCGTCGGCGAGCAGGAGCAGCAGCGGCACGTCGACCCCGCCGCCCGTCACCAGCACCCGGGTCAGTCCGCCCAGCCGGGCGTCGACGCGCAGTGCGCCGTCGTCGTCGTCGTACGTGTGCGAGGCATTCCCCTCCAGCACGGTCACCGTCGGCCTGCCCGAGCACTCCAGTACGGTCCGGGTCGCCTCCCCGGGCCGCCCGGTCAGTACGGCGATGTCCTGCCGCCCGACGGTCAGCGCCAGCATGGGCTGCGCGGTGGAGTACCGCAGCGTGCGCCGCCCCAGGGAGAGCCTGGTGGCGAGGAGACGGGCGTCGCGGGCCGGGACGGTCACGGGGAGATCGGTGCCGGCGGCGGGCAGGGAGGAGGTGACCGTCGCGTCGGTGTCGTTGCGCAGGACGTGGACGTGGGCCCCGGTGTCGGGGTTGGTGAGGTGGTACACCTTCAGCCCGGCCGCCTCGACGTCCGCCGCCCGGTCCAGCCTGGCGAAGTCCGGCACGTACTGGAGGAGATGCCCGAGCTGGTGCATGGGGACCAGCTTGGCGGTCGGATTCCGGGCCTCGTCGAAGGCGGCCCCGTAGTCGTACGAGGTGTAGACGACCGGCGCGGGCAGCCAGCCCCACGAGGTGCCGCCGAAGGTCATGTACACGTTGTGGAGGGTGATCCCGTTGGCGAGGTTGGTGAGGTAGAAGCGCCGCTCGTACGCCGCGTCCCGGGTCCGGCGCGACTCCGCGTACCCCTTCCCCTTGAACCACACCCCGCCCCACGGATCGAACCAGCCGCCCCCGAACTCCGGCACGAACCCGGGGGTCCAGGGGCTCGCGGTGGCGCCGCCCTTCAGCCCACCGCTGCCGAAGTGCCCCCAGTCCGGCGGGAGCTGACTGGGTGACGGATACCCGTCGAAGCCGTAGAGCCAGCCCCCCTTCTCCCCTCCGGTGTCGAAACTCCCGGGGGTCCAGTACCCGTTCCGTCCCTTGTCGTTGTGGAACAGCGGCACGTCGATGCCGTCGCGCCGCACCTTCCGGTACAGGTGAGCCATGTAGGCGCGCCCGGTCGGCTCGGCGACATGGGCGTCGTACTCGTTCTCGATCTGGTAGAGCAGGATCGTGCCCGAGCCGTCGGTGTACTGGTGCCGGGCGGCGATCCGGTTCACCTCGGTCAGCCACTCGTCGACGTGCCGCAGATAGGTCGGGTGGGCGGTCCTGGCGGTGCCCTCGGTGACCGTCAGCCAGCCGGGGAAACCGCCGCCGTCGACCTCGGCGTTGATGTAGGGACCCGGGCGGAGGATGACGTACAGGCCGGTCTCGGCGGCCATCCGCAGGAACAGGTCCAGGTCCCGGACGCCGGTGAAGTCGTAGTGGCCGGGGGCGGGGGAGTGGTAGTTCCAGGAGACGTAGATGCTGACGGCGTTGTAGCCGTGCGCGCGCATCTTCTGGAGCACGTCCCGCCACAGGGACGGGCTCGGCAGCCGGAAGGGATGCATCTCGCCGGACCACACGACCAGCCGCTTCCCGTCCACGAGCAGGGAGTGGCGGTCGAAGCCGATCGTGTGCCGCTTGCCGTCGGCGCCGGGCGGTCCGGGCGCCGGGCCCGTGGGCGCTGTGTGGGCGGCGTAGGCGCAGGTCCCTCCGCCGCTGCCGGTGAGCGCGAGACCGAGGGCCGCGGTGCCGGCGAGGGAGCTGAAGGTACGTCGGGTGAGCGGCAAGTCGGCCTCCCGTGACCAGGTCGTCCGGCGGCGCCCGTGCGGGGCCGCGTGCCGGTCATTCTGTACACCGGGACACCCCACAATGGGGACATGAGGATCTCGGCACGGGCGGATTACGCGGTACGGGCGGTTCTCGAGCTCGCCGTACGGCAGGGCGGGGACCCGGTGAAGGCGGAGACCGTCGCCGCCGCGCAGGACATTCCGCACAAGTTCCTCGAGGGGATCCTCGGCGACCTGCGGCGCGGCGGGATCGTCGACAGCCGGCGCGGCGGGGGCGGCGGTTACCGGCTGGCCCGGGACGCCTCGGCGATCACGATCGCGGACGTGATCCGCGCGGTCGACGGCCCGATCGTGTCGGTACGCGGCGAGCGCCCGACGGGCCTCGCCTACACCGGTTCCGCACAGCCGCTGCTGCCCCTGTGGATCGCGTTGCGCGCCAACGTGCGCAAGATCCTGGAGGGCGTCACGGTCGCCGACATCGCGGCGGACGCCCTGCCGGAGCCGGTACGACAACTGGCGGCGGAGCCGACGGCGTGGGAGAACCCGTAGGCGGGTCGTGCGGTGTCGCCGGTGTCGCCGGTGTCTGTTGCGTTTTTAAGTGTCTGCTGTGTCTGCTGTGTCTCCTGTGAGACATCCTCATCGCACACTCAGGCTGTCCTCAGCTTTCCGGTCTAGCGTCGCGTCCCGTTCATCCCTACCTAACCGGTGGGAAAGACAGGGAAGACGGGACGCACCACATGCGCACGCTGATACTGCTAGCCCTCGCGGGCCTCGGGGCCCAGCTCGTGGACGGCAGCCTCGGCATGGCCTACGGGGTGACCTCGACGACGCTGCTGCTGGCCATGGGCACCAACCCGGCCGCCGCCTCGGCCACGGTCCACCTCGCCGAGATCGGCACCACGCTGATGTCGGGCGCCTCGCACTGGCGCTTCGGCAACGTGGACTGGAAGGTCGTCGCGAAGATCGGCGTCCCGGGAGCGGTGGGCTCCTTCCTGGGCGCGACGGTCCTGTCGAAGCTCTCGACGGAGGTCGCGGCGCCGGTGATGTCCCTGATCCTGCTCGGCCTCGGCCTGTACGTCATGTCCCGCTTCACCTTCCGCGGCCTGCCCAAGGACCGCCTGGGCCAGCCGCTGAGCCGACGCTTCCTGACCCCGCTGGGCCTGGTCGCCGGCTTCCTCGACGCCACCGGCGGGGGCGGCTGGGGCCCGGTCGGCACGCCCGCGCTGCTGGCCAGCGGCCGTATGGAGCCGCGCAAGGTGATCGGCTCGATCGACACCAGCGAGTTCCTGGTCGCGATCGCCGCGAGCCTCGGCTTCCTGTTCTCCCTCGGCTCCCAGGGCCTGGAGTGGAGCTGGGTCCTCGCCTTCCTCCTCGGCGGCCTGGTCGCCGCCCCGGTCGCCGCGTGGCTGGTCCGCCTGCTCCCGCCGCGCGTCCTCGGCTCGGCGGTCGGCGGCGTCATCGTCGTCACCAACGTCCGTACGCTCCTGAACAGCGACTGGATCGCGGCGTCGGGCGCGGTGAGCACGGTGGTGTACGTCGTGCTGTACGCGGCCTGGGCCGGGGCGCTGGGGTACTCGATCCGGGCGCATCTGCGCGAGAAGGCGGCGGAGGCGAAGGCCGAGGCGGAGCGGGAGCCGGTGGCGGCGTAGGTTCTACCAAGTTCATCGGCAGGGCTCCGCCGTTTACGGCGGGGTGTAGCCGATCTGGTCGTAGCGGCGCGGAGCGCCGCAGGGGCCGGTCTGTCCATGAGCCGACGCGGAGCGTCGGGGCTGCTTCGCGGCGGAGCCGGGGAGCAGGGTGTGGTCAGGCCGGGCGCTGCTGCTGGCGGATGTACT
>NZ_JBEOXO010000037.1:0-77915 GCF_040296605.1 Streptomyces sp. NPDC002088
ACGCCCGGTTACATTCCGAACCCGGAAGCTAAGCCTTACAGCGCCGATGGTACTGCAGGGGGGACCCTGTGGGAGAGTAGGACGCCGCCGAACAATTATTCAAAGGGTTGGATCCTGAACTTCGGTTCAGGGTCCAACCCTTTTTTGTTGAGCGTAACTTGAAGTTCATATTCCGCTACGAGCATCCACAGTATGGGTACTGCTGCAATGCTCAGGGCCGCCGGCATCGGAGTCGGTGACGAGGTCATCGTGCCGGCTTTCGGGAACGTGGAAGTTGCCGAAGCGGTGACCCTGGCCGGTGCGCTTCCGGTGTTCGCCGACATAGATGCGGTGACGTACTGCCTCGACGCGTGCGCTGTCGAGGCCTCCATAACTCCGCGGACGGCAGCCGTCGTTGCCGTACATCGCTTCGGCAGGCCGGCCGACATCGCGCGGCTGCACGGCGTCGGGCAGCGGCACGAACTGCTCGTGTTGGAGCAGGGCGAGTCCGAGGCGCCGTACGACGAGATCGCTCAGCGTCGGGAGCGGGCTGCCTATCTCGACGGGAGGCTGCGGGGGGTGCGGACGCCCGATGGTGGTGACGGGCATACATATCAGCAGTACGTGGTGCGGGTGCCGGGGAATGGTCGGCCCGACCGGGACGCCTTTGCGCGCGCCCTGCGGAGCAGGGGAGTTGACTGCCGGGTGCCGGTGAAGACGCCAGTGCACCGGTTGCCTGAGTTCCGGCGGTGTGTGTCACTGCCGGAGACGGAGCTGGCCGCCGACGAGACGCTCGCTCTGCCCGTGGAAGCGGCGCTGACGAAGCGGGACATGCAGCGGATCGTGTCCGCGTGCAATGCTCTCGGGGGGTTGCTCCAGCCCGCCTTCTGAGCGAGTTGGGAGCACGGGTCTGTTCGGGGTATGATCTATTCCGTTGCCGCGAGGGAAACCTCGAAAAGGCAACAGGCCCCTATAGCTCAGTCGGCAGAGCGTCTCCATGGTAAGGAGAAGGTCAACGGTTCGATTCCGTTTGGGGGCTCCACCAGAAAGGCCCCGCCCATTGGGCGGGGCCTTTTCCATGCCCTGGTCCTTGCCCTAGTCCGTGTGGAGGCCCGGGACCCGCATCGCCAGGATCGCCATGTCGTCCGACGGGGCGTCCGACGCGAAGCGTTCCACGGCGCGCATGATGCGGGCGGCGACCGCGCCGGCCGTCAGGCCCGTACAGGTCGTCAGGACGTCGGTGAGGCCGTCGTCGCCCAGCATGCGGGTGCCCTCGCGACGTTCGGTGACGCCGTCCGTGACGCACAGGAGGACGTCGCCCGGGTCGAGGGTGACCGTCTGCTCGTAGAGCTCCAGGTCCTCCATGACACCGAGGAGCGGCTGGGGTTCGGCGGCCGGCTCGACGGTGCCGTCCTGGCGCAGGCGGAGTGGGAGGGGGTGGCCGGCGCAGACCACCTTCAGCTCCGCGCTGCCGTCCTCCTGGGGGCGCATCTCGCCGTAGAGGAGGGTCAGGAAGCGGCTGCGGGCGCCTTCGTCGAGGATGGCTGAGTTCAGGCGCTCCAGTACCGCCGGGCCGCTGAGGCCCTCGCGGGCCAGCAGGCGCAGGGCGTGGCGGGCCAGGCCCGTGACCGCCGCCGCGTTCGGGCCCGTACCGCAGACGTCGCCGATGGCGAAACCGTACGCGCCGTCGCCGATCGGGAACAGGTCGTAGAAGTCGCCGCCGACCTCGTTGCCCTCGCCCGCCGCGCGGTAGATGACCTCGACCTCGACGCCCTCGATCGTCGGGAGTTCGGGCGGCAGGAGGCTGCGCTGGAGGGACTGGCTGATGGCCGTGCGCTCGGAGTAGAGGCGCGCGTTGTCCAGGGCCAGAGCAGCGCGGCGGCTCAAATCCTCGGCCAGTTCCAGGATTTCCTGGCGGAAGTGTTCGTCCGTCGGCTTGCCCAGCGTCAGCATGCCGATCACACGGTTGCGGGCGACCAGAGGGAGGACCACCGTCTCACCGCCGACCGCGGAGGCCGTGGCCAGGGTCGGGCCGATGCCCGACGCGACCTGGTGGATCGGGCCGCCGCTCAGGCCCAGGCTGCGCATGGAGCTGCGCAGGGCTGCCTGGTGGGCCACCTCGCCGGGGGCCGTCCAGACGCGGGCGCCCGGGGTGGGTACCGGGTCCGGCGGCGGGATCTTGGAGAGGAGCGACTTGATGCCGTCGATCAGCTCCTCGTCCTCGTGCAGGACGTAGGACAGATACGGGTCCGAAGCCTGGTCGGCGATGGTGTAGACGGCACACCAGGTGGCCAGCGTCGGGACCGTCATCTGGGCCATCAGGGCCAGGGTCTGGTCGCGGTCCAGGGTGCCGGCCAGGAGGTCGGAGGCCTCCACGAGGAAGCTCAAGGAGCCTCGGCGCAGGCGTTCCAGTTCGCCCAGGCGGGCTGATTCCACCGCCAGGGCGATGCGGTCCGCGGCGAACTGGAGGCGCAGCGCCTCCTCGTTGGAGTATCTGCCGGGGGCCTCCGCGGCGACGCCGAGCGAGCCCGTGAGGCGGCCCTCGACCTTCAGCGGGACCGTCACGACCGAGCGCATGCCGGTCGCGTTCAGGAGCGGGACGGCGCCGGGAACGGCCGCGAGGTCCTCGTGGACGGCGGGCATGCGGGCCGAGCCGTAGCGGCCGGGACCCGCCTCGACGGGGACGCGGGCGAAGCGCTGACGGGCGGAGGGCAGGCCGGTGGAGGCGCGGACCTCCAACTCCGTTTCGTCGTCGGTGGCGAGGAGCAGGAAGGCGGAGTCGCCGTCGAGCATGTCGCGTGCGCGTTCGACCGTGCGCTGGAGGAGGCCGTCGAGGTCGTCCGGGGCCGGGGAGCCGATGAACACCTCGAAGGGGTCGGCGCTCTGGGCGTCGGAGGAGGTGCCCGGGTCGGAGGCGGGGACGCGCAACGGCGTCTGGAGGACCGCGCGTTCGTGGTCGCGGACGAGGAGGCAGACCGTGGAGGGATCGCCGCCGGTGTCGCGGACGCGGAGGTGGGAGGCGTAGACCGGGGTCACGCGGCCGTTGGCGCCGCGGAGGCCGTAACTGCCCTCCCAGCGCGAGAGCTGGAGGGCTTCCGCGATGCCCGTGCTCGTGCCGGGGGTGTGCGGCCAGGCGGCGAGGTCGGTGAGGGGCTTGCCGGTGACCTGGTCGGCGGCGTAGCCGAAGAGCTCCTCGGCGTCCTCGTTCCACGCGGAGATGGCGCCGGTGCGGTCGATCTGGACGACCGCGACGCGGACGCGGCCGTCGGCGAGCGGCAGGAGGTCGGCGGGCAGTGCAGGGCCGGCGGCGCGGGTGCCCACCGGGCGCTCGGGGAGTACGAGTTGGAACCAGACGTTCTTGTGAGTGGGCGTGTACTCGACGCCCCAGCGGCCGGCCAGGGCCGCGCACAGTTGGAGGCCGCGGCCGCCCTCACGGTCGGGGCTGCCCATGTTGACGGCGGTGCCCTGGAGCGGGATCTCCCGCTCGGGGTAGCGGTCGGAGACCTCGATGCGTGCGCCGTCGTCGCTCCGTAGACACAGGACGTCCGCGGACGTGCCCGCGTGGACCACGGCGTTGGTCACCAGTTCGCTGGTGAGGACCACGGCGTCGTCGACGATGTCGGCGAAGCCCCAGCCCTGGAGGGTGTCACGGACGAAGGAGCGGGCGGTTGCTACGGATCGCCCGACGGGCTCGAAACTGGCGGCCGCGCGCGCGGTGATCACAGAACTCCTCGACCGGTCGTCGACATGCAGGGCTCCCGGGCCGACCGGCTCGCGCTGGGCCTGCAACGGCAGGCCGTCCGTCGGCCGGGGGTCCGGGGGCTGTTCCCCAGGGATCAGTCCGGTGGTCATGTGTGCGGCCGCCCCTCCGATGCCCGCTCGTACTCGTGCCACCGCCCAGGCCGGACGCACCGGCACGGCTGGACAGCCGCATGCAAGGTTACTTACCTTCCTCGCCCGTGCGGATGCCGGTCGGCAGTGTTTCCATCCGGAGGGTGTGCGGACGATGTGCGAAGCTGCCGAACTGTTATGGCCTGGTTCGGCAAGGGTGAAACACTGGGCAAGCTTCTGGTGAAGGTACGGGCAGGCTGAGTGTGTTCCGCGCACGGTGGGCAGCAGCCAGTGGTGTGGCCTGATGACATCGGGCAGAAATAGGCAGCATTAACCGGTACACCGAACAGGAGTACCGGGGCACAGCAGTAACGGTCGACCCCTGCGGGAGGGACACAGTGGAGTCTGGCGCAGCGACGCGGGCCACGAAGACGCGCGCGAAAGGCGGACAGTCCCTGAACAACCAGGGCAAAGGGCGCAATGGCACCACCGCGGTGGACACGGCTGCCCTGAACCGGCTGCTGGCCGCTCTCGTGTCCATGCGGGACGGGAATTTCCGTAAGCGGCTCACGGTGTCCGGGGACGGCGTGATGTCGGAGATCGCGGCGGTCTTCAACGAGGTCGCCGACCGTAATCTGCATCTGACGGGCGAGCTGTCGCGTGTGCGGCGCATGGTGGGGCGTGAGGGCAAGCTCACGGAGCGGCTGGAGACGGGCGCCTGTGAGGGCTCCTGGGTGACGGCGATCGACAACTCCAACGCGCTCGTGGACGATCTCGTACGGCCCGTCTCCGAGGTCGGCCGGGTGCTGTCGGCGGTGGCGGAGGGTGATCTGTCGCCGCGTATGGACCTGCGGACGCAGGGGCCGGACGGGCCCGGGCATCCGCTGCGCGGGGAGTTCCTGAAGGTCGGGCGGACCGTCAACAACCTGGTCGACCAGCTGTCGACGTTCACCGACGAGGTCACGCGGGTGGCCAGCGAGGTGGGCACGGAGGGCAAGCTGGGCGGGCAGGCCCAGGTGCGCGGAATGTCCGGTTCCTGGAAGGACCTGACAGATTCCGTCAACACGATGGCGTACCGGCTGACGGCCCAGGTGCGGGACATCGCCCTGGTGACGACGGCGGTCGCCAAGGGTGATCTGTCGCGGAAGGTCACGGTTCACGTGGCCGGCGAGATGCTGGAGCTGAAGAACACCGTCAACACGATGGTGGACCAGCTCTCCGCCTTCTCCTCCGAGGTGACCCGAGTCGCCCGTGAGGTGGGCACCGAGGGCATCCTGGGCGGTCAGGCGCGGGTGTCAGGCGTCGACGGTGTGTGGAAGGAACTCACCGATTCGGTGAACGGCATGGCCGGCAACCTCACGGCCCAGGTGCGCAACATCGCGGAGGTGACCACGGCGGTCGCCAGCGGTGACCTGTCGCGGAAGGTGACCGTGCAGGCGCGCGGCGAGGTCGCCAAGCTCGCCGACACGATCAACCAGATGACCGAGACGCTGCGGATCTTCGCGGACGAGGTCACGCGCGTGGCCAACGAGGTCGGTGCCGAGGGCCGGCTCGGCGGGCAGGCGAACGTGCCGGGTGCCGCGGGCACCTGGAAGGACCTGACGGACTCCGTCAACACCGTCTTCCGGAACCTGACCACGCAGGTCCGTGACATCGCCGCCGTGACGACGGCCGTGGCCAGTGGTGACCTGTCCCGCAAGGTCACGGTCGACGTGGCCGGCGAGATGCTGGAGCTGAAGAACACCGTCAACGGAATGGTGGACCAGCTGTCCGCCTTCGGCGCCGAGGTCACGCGCGTCGCCCGGGAGATCGGCAACGAGGGCGAACTGGGCGGTCAGGCCCAGGTTCCCGGAGTCGCGGGCGACTGGAAGGACCTCACCGACTCCGTCAACACGGCGTTCCGCAATCTCACCGGACAGGTGAGGAACATCGCCCAGGTGACGACGGCGGTCGCCAACGGTGACCTGTCCCAGAAGGTCACGGTGGACGTGGCCGGCGAGATGCTCCAGCTGAAGAACACCGTGAACACGATGGTGGACCAGCTGTCGTCGTTCGCCGACCAGGTCATTCAGATGGGTCGGGAGGTGGGTACGGAGGGCCGCCTCGGTGGGCAGGCGCAGGTACCCGGTGTGTCCGGTACGTGGAAGGAGCTCACTGACTCCGTCAACTCCATCACCGGCAACCTGACGGCCCAGGTGCGGCAGATCGCCCAGGTCACGACCGCTGTGGCGCGCGGTGACCTGTCGCAGAAGATCACGGTGGACGCGCGCGGCGAGATCCTCGAGCTGAAGATCACCATCAACACCATGGTCGACCAGTTGTCCGCCTTCGCCGACCAGGTCACCAAGGTGGCCCGCGAGGTGGGTACGGACGGCCGGCTCGGCGGTCAGGCGCAGGTGCCCGGTGTTGCCGGTGTGTGGCGCGACCTGACCGACTCGGTGAACGGCATGGCCGGCAACCTGACGGCCCAGGTGCGCAACATCGCACAGGTCGCCACGGCTGTGGCGCGCGGTGACCTGTCGCAGAAGATCACCGTGGACGCGCGCGGCGAGATCCTCGAGCTGAAGAACACCCTGAACACGATGGTGGACCAGCTGTCGTCGTTCGCCCAGGAGGTCACGCGCGTGGCCCGCGAGGTGGGCACCGAGGGCATGCTGGGCGGTCAGGCGGAGGTGCAGGGCGTCGCGGGCACCTGGAAGGACCTCACGCAGTCCGTGAACTTCATGGCGAACAACCTGACCATCCAGGTCCGCAACATCGCCGAGGTCACCACCGCGGTCGCCAAGGGCGACCTGTCGAAGAAGATCACCGTCGACGCCAAGGGCGAGATCCTCGAACTCGTCACCACCGTCAACACGATGGTCGACCAGCTGTCGTCCTTCGCCGAGCAGGTGACCCGGGTGGCCCGCGAGGTGGGCACCGAGGGCATCCTGGGCGGCCAGGCGCACGTGCAGGGCGCCACGGGCATCTGGAAGGACCTCAGCGACAACGTCAACCTGATGGCCAAGAACCTGACCATGCAGGTGCGCAACATCTCCCAGGTGGCCGCGGCCGTCGCCAACGGTGACCTGACGCGGACGGTGACGATCGAGGCGCGCGGCGAGGTCCAGCAGCTCGCCGACACCTTCAACACCATGGTGAAGACGCTGAGTTCGTTCGCCGAGCAGGTCACCAAGGTGGCCCGCGAGGTGGGCACGGACGGCATCCTGGGCGGTCAGGCGCATGTGCCGGGGGTGGCGGGCACCTGGAAGGACCTCACCGATTCGGTGAACGGCATGGCGTCCAACCTGACCGGGCAGGTGCGCAACATCGCCATGGTCACGACGGCCATTGCCAAGGGCGACCTGACGAAGAAGATCGACATCGACGCGCGCGGCGAGATCCTGGAGCTGAAGACCACCATCAACACGATGGTCGACCAGCTGTCCTCCTTCGCCGAGGAGGTCACGCGCGTGGCCCGCGAGGTGGGTACGGAGGGCCAGCTGGGCGGCCAGGCACGCGTGCGTGACGTCGACGGCACCTGGCGCGACCTCACCGAGTCGGTGAACGAGATGGCCGGGAACCTGACCCGGCAGGTGCGTGCCATCGCGCGTGTGGCGACCGCGGTGACCCGCGGCGACCTGAACCTGAAGATCGACGTGGATGCCTCCGGCGAGATCGAGGAGCTCCAGGACTCGGTCAACAAGATGATCGCCAACCTGCGCGACACCACGATCGCCAACAAGGAGCAGGACTGGCTCAAGGGCAACCTCGCCCGTATCTCCGCGCTGATGCAGGGCCGCCGCGACCTCGAGGACGTCGCCTCGCTGATCATGAGTGAGCTGACCCCGGTGGTCTCCGCGCAGCACGGCGCGTTCTTCGTCGCCCTGCCGCTGGTCGACGGCAGGGACGGGGGCGACGGCATGGACGACCGGTACGAGCTGCGCATGCTGGGCTCGTACGGCTACTCGATGGGCTCCATGCCTACGTCGTTCGGACCGGGCGAGGCCCTCGTCGGCACGGCGGCGGAGGAGAAGCGCACGATCCTCGTGGAGAACGCCCCGAGCGGCTATCTGAAGATCTCCTCCGGGCTCGGCGAGGCGCCGCCCGCGCAGGTGATCGTGCTGCCGGTGCTCTTCGAGGGCACCGTGCTCGGCATCATCGAGCTGGCATCGTTCACGCCGTTCACGCAGATCCAGAAGGACTTCCTCAACCAGATCGCGGAGATGATCGCGACCAGCGTCAACACCATCTCCGTCAACACCAAGACGGAGCAGCTGCTGAAGCAGTCGCAGGAGCTGACCGAGCAACTGCGTGAGCGGTCGGCCGAGTTGGAGCAGCGACAGAAGGCCCTCCAGGCGTCCAACGCCGAACTGGAGGAGAAGGCCGAGCTGCTGGCCCGGCAGAACCGCGACATCGAGGTGAAGAACACCGAGATCGAGGAGGCGCGGCAGGTCCTGGAGGAGCGCGCCGAGCAGCTCGCCGTGTCGATGCGATACAAGAGCGAGTTCCTCGCCAACATGTCGCACGAGCTGCGTACGCCGCTGAACTCGCTGCTGATCCTGGCCAAGCTGCTCGCCGACAACGCCGAGGGCAACCTCTCCCCGAAGCAGGTCGAGTTCGCCGAGACGATCCACGGGGCCGGTTCCGACCTGCTTCAGCTGATCAACGACATCCTCGACCTGTCGAAGGTCGAGGCGGGCAAGATGGACGTCTCCCCGACGCGCATCGCGCTCGTCCAGCTCGTCGACTACGTGGAGGCCACTTTCCGGCCGCTGACCGCGGAGAAGGGCCTCGACCTGTCCGTACGGGTGTCGCCGGAGCTGCCCGCCACGCTGCACACGGACGAGCAGCGGCTGCTTCAGGTGCTGCGCAACCTGCTGTCCAACGCGGTGAAGTTCACCGACTCCGGGTCGGTCGAGCTGGTGATCAGGCCCGCGCGCGCGGACGTGCCGGTGGCGATCCGGGAGCAGTTGCTGGAGACCGGTTCGCTCACCGATGCGGACGCGCCGCTGATCGCGTTCTCCGTGACCGACACGGGCATCGGGATCGCGGCCGGCAAGATGCGGGTGATCTTCGAGGCGTTCAAGCAGGCGGACGGTACGACGAGCCGTAAGTACGGCGGCACGGGCCTGGGCCTGTCCATCTCGCGGGAGATCGCCCAGCTGCTCGGCGGCGAGATCCACGCGCAGAGCGAGCCCGGACGCGGCTCGACCTTCACGCTGTACCTGCCGCTGCACCCGAGCGAGCTGCCCCCGCACGGCTACCAGCAGCCGGTGCCGGCGCTGGAGGCGGGCGAACTGTTGGCGTCGGAGGCGGACCTGTCGGGGCTCTCCGAGGTGGAGATCGAGACGCCGGCCGAGGTGAAGTCGTACCGGGAGACGCAGAACGGTCCGGCCGCGCTCTTCCGGCGCCGCCGCAGGGGCGCGCCCGCCGTCGAGCAGCGCAACGGACATCTGGAGCAGTGGCAGGTCGAGCAGGCGGCGGAACCGCGACCGGACCACGACTTCCGGTTCGGCGGCGACAAGGTGCTCATCGTCGACGACGACATCCGCAACGTGTTCGCGCTCACCAGCGTCCTGGAACAGCACGGACTGTCCGTGCTGTACGCCGAGAACGGGCGCGAGGGCATCGAGGTCCTGGAGCAGCACGACGACGTGGCGGTCGTCCTGATGGACATCATGATGCCCGAGATGGACGGATACGCTACGACCACAGCGATCCGCAGGATGCCGCAGTTCTCGGGGCTGCCGATCATCGCGCTGACCGCGAAGGCGATGAAGGGCGACCGGGAGAAGGCGATCGAGTCGGGCGCCTCCGACTACGTCACGAAGCCGGTCGATCCCGATCACCTGCTGGCGGTGATGGAGCAGTGGATGCGGGAGGAGTGACGGTAACGGTCGGAGCTCGTACAGGCTTGGTGCGGGTGTGGCGGGAACCTTCGGAGTGCACACGGCGTTGCTGACTCAGGGTGGCCGAAGCCGTGTAGAAGTGCGGGATTCGGGGAACCTTCTGGTCTCCCGCTACGTTTCTGCTACGTGCACAGTGACATCGCGGTGACAGGGTGTGGCGACGGGCGGGGTGCGGCTACCATGACCGGCACGAGGACGGGCGGCGCAAGGGAGTCGTCCCCTGGGGCGGCACCGGGCGGTGCTTCCCCAAGTCCTGCGGACTGGGGAGGCCCCATGCCGGGGCGAGGAGGGCGGGCCATGGTGCAGAAGGCCAAGATCCTCCTGGTCGATGACCGGCCGGAGAATCTGCTGGCGCTGGAGGCGATCCTCTCTGCGCTCGATCAGACGCTGGTGCGGGCATCGTCCGGGGAGGAAGCGCTCAAAGCGCTGCTGACGGACGACTTCGCGGTCATTCTGCTGGACGTCCAGATGCCGGGAATGGACGGTTTCGAAACGGCCGCGCACATCAAGCGGCGAGAACGGACCCGGGACATCCCGATCATCTTCCTCACCGCGATCAACCACGGTCCCCATCACACCTTCCGTGGGTACGCGGCGGGCGCCGTCGACTACATCTCGAAGCCTTTCGATCCGTGGGTGCTGCGCGCGAAGGTCTCCGTTTTCGTCGAGCTGTACATGAAGAACTGCCAGCTGAGGGAGCAGGCGGCGCTGCTGCGGCTGCAGTTGGAGGGCGGCGGCAAGGCGGCGGCCGGCGGGGCCAAGGAGTCGCCCGGTCTGCTCGCGGAGCTCTCCGCGCGGCTCGCTGCCGTCGAGGAGCAGGCCGAGGCGCTGTCCAAGCAGCTCGACGACGAGTCCGCGGACGCGGCGGCGGTGGCCACGGCGGCGCACCTCGAGCGCAAACTCACCGGCCTGCGCCGCGCGCTGGACGCCCTGGAACCGGGCACGGGCGGTGGCGCGGCCTCGGTGCCGTCGCAGAACTGACGCGCGGCGAGGCCGCAGTTGCGCATGAGCCCGCGTCAGTTCCGTGTCCCTGCAAGGACGACACGAACGGGTGAAGCATTGGGCACACGTGTCCGCTGTCGTCTCCACCGGTAACCTCACACCTATGGCCTCACGTCCCTCCGCAGCCAAGAAGCCGCCCGCGAAGAAGGCGGCCGCTTCAGTGAAGGCTCCGGCGAAGAAGGCCGCTGCCAAAAGTGCCCCCGCGAAGAAGGCGCCTGCCAAGAAGGCCGCGGCGAAGAAGCCCGCGCCCAAGCCGGCGCCCAGCCCGACCGGGGGCATCTACCGGCTCGTACGCGCCGTCTGGCTCGGCCTCGCGCACGCCGTCGGCGCCGTGTTCCGGGGCGTAGGGCAGGGCGCGAGGAACCTCGACCCGGCGCACCGCAAGGACGGCGTCGCGCTGCTGCTGTTCGGCGTCGCGCTGATCGTCGCCGCCGGCACCTGGGCCGACCTGCGCGGCCCCGTGGGCGATCTCGTCGAGATCCTGGTGACCGGGGCCTTCGGCCGCATCGACCTGCTCGTGCCGATACTGCTCGCGGTCATCGCCGTGCGCTTCATCCGGCATCCTGAGAAGCCGGAGGCCAACGGCCGCATCGTGATCGGCCTGTCCGCGCTCGTCATCGGCGTGCTCGGCCAGGTCCACATCGCCTGCGGCTCGCCCGCCCGCAGCGACGGCATGCAGGCGATAAGGGACGCCGGCGGCCTCATCGGCTGGGGCGCGGCGACCCCGCTGACGTACACCATGGGCGACGTTCTCGCCGTACCGCTGCTCCTGCTGCTCACGATCTTCGGTCTGCTCGTCGTCACGGCCACCCCGGTCAACGCCATCCCGCAGCGGCTGCGGCAGCTCGCCGTGCGGCTGGGCGTCCTGCACGACCCCGAGGCGGACGACCTCACCGACGACGACGAGCGCTACGACGAACAGTGGCGCGACGCGCTGCCCGCGCGCCCCCGCAGGCGCTCGGGCGCCCCCCGGTCGTACGACCCGGACGACGCCGAGCAGGAGGCCCTCTCCCAGCGTCGCGGCCGCCCCCGGCGCTCCGCCGTGCCGCAGCCGGACATGGGGCGGCAGCCGGACGCCGTGGACGTCGCCGCGGCCGCCGCTGCCGCGCTCGACGGCGCCGTCCTGCACGGCATGCCGCCCTCGCCGATCGTCGCCGACCTCACCCAGGGCGTGAGCGTCTTTGACCGCGAGCCGACGACGCCGACGCCCGTGCCGGCCGCGCGACCCAAGCAGGAGAAGCTCAAGGTCGGGACGGTGCCCGACCTGACCAAGGCGGCCCCCGAGGAGACCCGCGACCTGCCGCCGCGCGCCGAACAGCTCCAGCTGTCCGGCGACATCACCTACTCCCTGCCCTCGCTCGACCTCCTCGAACGAGGGGGCCCCGGCAAGGCGCGCAGCGCCGCCAACGACGCCGTCGTCGCCTCGCTCACGACCGTCTTCACCGAGTTCAAGGTCGACGCCGCCGTCACCGGCTTCACGCGCGGGCCGACGGTCACGCGCTACGAGGTCGAGCTCGGCCCCGCCGTGAAGGTCGAGCGGATCACCGCGCTCACCAAGAACATCGCGTACGCCGTCGCCAGCCCGGACGTGCGGATCATCAGCCCGATCCCCGGCAAGTCGGCGGTCGGCATCGAGATCCCGAACACCGACCGGGAGATGGTCAACCTCGGTGACGTGCTGCGGCTGGCGGACGCGGCCGAGGACGACCACCCGATGCTGGTCGCGCTCGGCAAGGACGTCGAGGGCGGCTATGTGATGGCCAACCTCGCGAAGATGCCGCACATGCTCGTCGCGGGCGCGACCGGCTCGGGCAAGTCGTCATGCATCAACTGTCTGATTACGTCGATCATGGTCCGCGCGACCCCCGAGGACGTCCGCATGGTCCTCGTCGACCCCAAGCGCGTCGAACTGACCGCGTACGAGGGCATCCCGCACCTGATCACGCCGATCATCACCAACCCCAAGCGGGCCGCCGAGGCGTTGCAGTGGGTCGTACGGGAGATGGATCTGCGCTACGACGACCTCGCGGCGTTCGGGTTCCGGCACATCGACGACTTCAACGAGGCCATCAGGAACGGCAAGGTCAAGCTGCCCGAGGGCAGCGAGCGCGAACTCAGTCCGTATCCGTATCTGCTGGTGATCGTCGACGAGCTCGCCGACCTGATGATGGTCGCGCCGCGCGACGTCGAGGACGCGATCGTGCGCATCACGCAGCTCGCGCGCGCGGCCGGCATCCACCTGGTGCTCGCCACGCAGCGGCCGTCGGTCGACGTGGTCACCGGTCTGATCAAGGCGAACGTGCCGTCGCGGCTCGCCTTCGCCACCTCCTCGCTCGCCGACAGCCGGGTCATCCTCGACCAGCCCGGTGCCGAGAAGCTGATCGGCAAGGGCGACGGGTTGTTCCTGCCGATGGGGGCCAACAAACCGACGCGTATGCAGGGCGCGTTCGTGACCGAGGACGAGGTCGCGGCGGTCGTCCAGCACTGCAAGGACCAGATGACGCCCGTCTTCCGGGACGACGTCGTGGTCGGCACCAAGCAGAAGAAGGAGATCGACGAGGACATCGGCGACGACCTGGATCTGCTGTGCCAGGCGGCCGAGCTGGTGGTCTCCACGCAGTTCGGGTCGACGTCCATGCTCCAGCGCAAGCTGCGCGTCGGCTTCGCCAAGGCCGGGCGGCTGATGGACCTCATGGAGTCCCGGGGCATCGTCGGACCGAGCGAGGGATCCAAGGCGCGTGACGTTCTTGTGAAGGCAGACGAACTGGATGGCGTGCTCGCGGTGATCCGCGGGGAGGCTGAAGAGTAGGGAAACAGGGGCGTGGTGGTCGGCTTCCGGGCGTTTCATGCGTCAAGATGATGTTCGATCGTGACTCACCCGTCGGGGATCATTGGGCAACCGTTTCCCGTCGGCGTACGTCAAGTTGAGGGGAGCGACAAGCTCGTGCCCCACCGTCGGGATGACCGGCCATTCCGACGGCGTACAAAGTCCTACGGCCCGGTTGCCCCACCCTTTCGTACCCCCCCTAGACTGAACCTCCAGCACAGGTGGCTACACGCTCGAAAGGCGCCCCCGTGTCCATCGGCAACTCCCCTGAAGACGAGCGTCCGTTCGAAGGCGATCGTGAGGATGCCTTCCCCTCCATCGGCCGCGCCCTTCAGCAGGCGCGCATCGCGGCGGGGCTGACCGTCGACGACGTCAGTAACGCCACCCGAGTCCGTAACGGCATCGTGCACGCCATCGAGGCGGACGACTTCGCCCCCTGCGGCGGAGACGTCTACGCCCGCGGCCACATCCGGACCCTGGCCAAGGCCGTCCACCTCGACCCCGAGCCGCTGCTCGCGCAGTTCTCGGCCGAGCGCGGCGGCCGCCCGGCGCCGACCCCCGCCGCACCCCTGTTCGAGGCGGAGCGCATCCGTCCCGAGCGGCGCGGGCCCAACTGGACCGCGGCCATGGTCGCCGCCATCGTCGCCGTGATCGGCTTCGTCGGCTTCACGGCGTTCAAGGGGGGCGACGACAGCGGAGCGCGGGACCAGGTGGCGGAGGGCTCGACGCCCTCGACGAGCAAGTCCGCCTCGGCCACGCCGAAGAAGGACAGCAAGCCCGCCGACACCGAGCCGGAGCCGTCCGACAGCGCCATCGCGGCCGCTCCCCAGGACAAGGTGACCGTCCAGGTGAGCGCCCCCGACGGCCGCAGCTGGATCTCCGCCAAGGACCACAACGGCCGGCTCCTCTTCGACGGGCTGCTCAAGCAGGGCGAGTCCAAGACCTTCCAGGACAGCTCGAAGATCAACCTGGTCCTCGGCGACGCCGGCGCGATCCAGCTGTATGTCAACGGCAAGAAGATCGAGGACGACTTCCGGCCGGGTGCCGTGGAGCGCCTGACGTATACGAAGGGTGACCCGCAGGTCGGGTGACGGGCTGAGCGGCTGAACAGGTAGGGGCTTGGCCAAGATCGGCCAACCCCGTCGACGTGGGGTGTCAGAGGGACGAAGTAGTCTTGAGCCCATGCCTGAACGCCGTACCGTCGCACTCGTCACCCTTGGCTGCGCCCGTAACGAGGTGGACTCGGAGGAGCTCGCAGGCCGCTTGGAGGCGGACGGCTGGGACCTCGTGGAGGACGCCGCGAACGCGGATGTGGCCGTCGTCAACACCTGCGGCTTCGTCGACGCCGCCAAGAAGGACTCCGTCGACGCCCTCCTGGAGGCCAACGATCTCAAGGGCCAGGGCAGAACCCAGGCCGTCGTGGCGGTCGGCTGCATGGCCGAGCGATACGGCAAGGAGCTCGCCGAGGCCCTCCCCGAGGCCGACGGCGTGCTTGGCTTCGACGACTACACCGACATCTCCGACCGCCTGCAGACCATCCTGTCCGGCGGCATCCACGCCGCACACACCCCGCGCGACCGGCGCAAGCTGCTGCCGATCAGCCCGGCCGAGCGGCAGGACGCGGGCGCGGACGTAGCCCTTCCCGGGCACGGTGCCCCCACGGATCTCCCGGCGGGCGTGGCTCCGGTGTCCGGACCCCGCGCGCCCCTGCGCCGCCGCCTGGACGGCTCCCCGGTCGCCTCGGTGAAGCTCGCCTCCGGCTGCGACCGGCGCTGCTCCTTCTGCGCCATCCCGTCCTTCCGCGGCTCCTTCATCTCGCGCCGCCCGAGCGACGTGCTCAACGAGACGCGCTGGCTGGCCGAGCAGGGCGTCAAGGAGATCATGCTGGTCTCCGAGAACAACACCTCCTACGGCAAGGACCTGGGCGACATCCGCCTGCTGGAGTCGCTGCTGCCCGAGCTCGCCGACGTCGACGGCATCGAGCGGGTGCGGGTCAGCTACCTCCAGCCGGCCGAGATGCGGCCCGGCCTGATCGACGTACTGACCTCGACCCCCAAGGTCGTGCCCTACTTCGATCTCTCCTTCCAGCACTCCGCGCCCGCGGTGCTGCGTGCGATGCGCCGCTTCGGCGACACCGACCGCTTCCTGGAGCTGCTCGACACGATCCGGAGCAAGGCGCCCGAGGCCGGCGTGCGCTCCAACTTCATCGTCGGCTTCCCGGGCGAGTCCGAGGCCGACCTGGCCGAGCTGGAGCGATTCCTCAACGGGGCGAGGCTGGACGCCATCGGCGTCTTCGGGTACTCCGACGAGGAGGGCACGGAAGCGGCGACGTACGAGAACAAGCTCGACGAGGACGTCGTCGCCGAGCGGCTGGCCCGGGTCTCCCGGCTGGCCGAGGAGCTTGTGTCGCAGCGGGCCGAGGAGCGTCTCGGTGAGACCGTGCGGGTCCTCGTGGAATCGGTGGACTCCGAGGAGGGTGCTTACGGCCGCGGGGCACACCAGGCTCCGGAGACCGACGGGCAGGTGCTGCTCACGAGCGGCGCGGGCCTGAGCGTCGGTCGTATGGTCGAGGCGAAGGTGGTCGGTACGGAAGGTGTCGACCTGGTGGCCGAGCCGCTCGAGGGCTCGTTCGCGTGTAGTGAGGAGGCGGGCAGATGACCGGTGTACCGGCATCCGCGGCGGGTGGCTCCTCGAGGGCGCATGCGGCAGGCGGCTCGTCGAAGAGCGACGGGACGGGCACGGTCGGTGCCGACTCCGGTGCAGGCCAGGGTGAGGGTACGAAGCCGGCACGCGGTGGGAAGCTGACGGCCGCGGCCGTCAATCAGGCCAGTGTCTGGAACATCGCCAACCTGCTGACCATGCTCCGGCTGATCCTGGTGCCGGGCTTCGTAGCTCTGATGCTCGCCGACGGCGGGTACGACCCGGCGTGGCGTTCGCTCGCCTGGGCGGCCTTCGCCATCGCGATGATCACCGACCTGTTCGACGGTCACCTTGCGCGTACGTACGACCTTGTCACCGACTTCGGGAAGATCGCCGACCCCATCGCCGACAAGGCGATCATGGGCGCGGCGCTGATCTGTCTCTCCTCGTTGGGCGACCTGCCGTGGTGGGTGACGGGGGTCATCCTCGGCCGGGAACTCGGGATCACGCTGCTGCGTTTCCTCGTCATCCGGTACGGCGTCATCCCGGCGAGCCGGGGCGGCAAGCTCAAGACGCTCACGCAGGGCGTGGCCGTCGGGATGTACGTCCTGGCGCTGACGGGGTGGCTGGCCACCCTGAGGTTCTGGGTGATGGCGGCGGCGGTCGTCCTGACCGTGGTCACCGGGCTCGACTATGTGAGACAGGCCATTGTGCTGCGCAGGCAGGGAATCGCCGAGCGCAAGGCCGCCTTGGAGGAGACGGAAGCGTGAAATCCCCGGCCGCCGAAGTGGTGCGACTACTCACAGTGAGAGGCGAGACGCTCGCCGTCGCCGAGTCGCTCACGGGTGGTCTGGTCGCGGCGGAGATCACGGCGGCCCCTGGGGCGTCCAAGGCGTTCCGGGGCTCGGTGACCGCCTACGCCACCGAACTCAAGCATGAGCTGCTCGGGGTCGACGCCACCCTGCTGGCCGAGCGTGGAGCGGTGGATCCGCAGGTCGCGGCCCAGATGGCGGCCGGAGTCCGCAAGGCGCTGGGCGCCGACTGGGGTCTCGCGACCACCGGCGTCGCCGGTCCCGAAGCGCAGGACGGCAAGCCCGTCGGGACGGTTTTCGTGGCCCTGGAAGGGCCCTTCGGGGGGCATTCCGGTTCCGCCGGTGGCGGAAAAGTAGAGGCACTGCGGTTGAACGGCGACCGCGCGGAAATCCGTATGGAGAGTGTACGGAGCGTACTCGCGCTGCTCCTGAGTGAGCTCGCGGGCGAACAGACCGGGAACGAGCGGGCACAGGATACGGAACAGAACGGGGGGTTTTGATGTTTGCAGCCCTGAGTGAACACGACATCGCTCCCCGCACGGCCGCGGCGCAAGGCGGTACGGTGGGGCGTGAAGGATGCGGCTACGCGGTCCGAGGAGGGAGCCACCGATGATTCTGCTCCGTCGCCTGCTGGGTGACGTGCTGCGTCGGCAGCGCCAACGCCAGGGCCGTACTCTGCGCGAAGTCTCCTCGTCCGCCCGAGTCTCACTCGGCTATCTCTCCGAGGTGGAGCGGGGGCAGAAGGAGGCTTCCTCCGAGCTGCTCTCCGCCATCTGCGACGCGCTGGACGTACGGATGTCCGAGCTCATGCGGGAAGTGAGTGACGAACTCGCCCTCGCCGAGCTGGCCCAGTCTGCTGCTGCGCCCCCCAGTGAGCCTGTACCCACGCCGGTTCGCCCGATGCTGGGTTCCGTTTCGGTGACCGGTGTGCCACCGGAACGTGTGACCATCAAGGCGCCCGCCGAGGCGGTGGACGTGGTCGCCGCGTGACACCCACGCCTGTGGGTGCGTGAGCTGACGCATTTGTGTGAGGCCCCGGCCGGGGCTTCTCCGGGTAGACCTCCCGGAGGAGCGCCGTCGGGGTTTTCGCGTTCCGGGGGATGCCCCTTTCGGGTCCGTTTGCCGGTGTCCGGTGTGGCGGTCATGGTGGAGGGACATGGCGAGGTGAGCCCACGGAGGAAGCCGATGAACGTCGTGAAGAGCCCGTTGCCCGACGCGGACCTGAAGACCGTGTCCGGGGCGCTGCAGGGCGCACTCGTCGACCTGATCGATCTGTCGCTCGTGGCGAAGCAGGTCCACTGGAACGTCGTGGGTGCCCGGTTCCGGTCCATCCACCTCCAGCTCGACGAGGTTGTGGGCAGCGCGCGCACGCATTCCGACACCGTCGCGGAGCGAGCCTCGGCACTGGGCGTGTCGCCCGACGGGCGCGCCGCCACGGTGGCCGGCGGCAGCGGTATCGGCGCCGTGCCCGAGGGCTGGATCAAGGACACGGACGCGGTGCGCACGCTTGTCGCGGCCCTGGGTGCCGTGATCACGCGGATGCGGGAGAGGGTGGCCTCGACCGGCGACGCCGATCCGGTCAGCCAGGACATCTTCATCGGGATCACGGCGGATCTCGAGAAGCATCATTGGATGTTCCAGGCCGAGAACGTCTGACGGGCGTGGTGCGCCCGTGTGCTGCCGATGCGCCCTCCCGGCGGTGAGGACGGCGTTCTAGCGTCGGCCCGGTCGGGGTCTGGACGGTTTTCTGGCGTCGGGCTGGAGGTGGTGGCGGGCCATGGCAGGGCGGATAGTGCGCTGGGGGGCTGCTCTCGGACTCGGGGTGGTGTGGTGGTGGGCTGTGCTGCGGCTCGCGCTCGTGCCGGACACGGGTGTGCTGGAGGGGGCGGTCGCGGCCGGGGGCTGGGGGCTGAGCCTGCTGCCGGTGCACTGCATGCCCAAGGCGCGGGCGGCGGGGGCGCTCGGGACGGGGCGATGGACTCAGGCCTGGCGGACGGCCCCGGCTACCAAGGCATCGCCACCCCGCCGTTCGGGCGCAGGATCTGGCCCGTCGTGAAGGACGACGCGTCGGAGGCCAGGTACAGCACGGCATGGGCGACGTCCTCCGGCGCGCCGACCCGGCCCAGTGGCGACATCCGGGACATGAGCGTCTCGGTGTGGGCCTGCGCCGCGGCGTCGTGGCGGTCGGTCATGGGCGTGCGGATCCAGCCCGGCGCGACCGCGTTGACGCGTATGCCGTGCCGGCCCAGCTCGGTCGCCAGCGTCTTCGTCAGCTGGACGACGGCCGCCTTGGCGGCGCCGTAGCAGAGCAGGCCGGGGCCGCCCGTGTCGACGGCGCCCGAGGCCATGGTGACGATGCTGCCCCTGACGTTCCGGGCGAGCATCAGGCGGGCCGCCTCCTGGCAGGCGTACAGCACGCCCTTGAAGTTGACGGCCATCACCCGGTCGAGGTCCTCGTCGCGGGTCTCCAGGACCGGGCTGCTGTGCATGATGCCGGCGATCGCGGCCATGACGTCCAGGCGCTCGCAGGACTCCACTGCCCGCTTGAGCTGGGCACGATCGGTGACGTCGAGGTGATGGATACGGGCGGTGCCGCCCTGCTCCTTGATCAGCGTCGCCGTCTCGTGCAGGCCCTGCGCGTCGAGGTCCGCGCAGTGCACGGCAGCGCCTGCCTCGGCGAGCAGGAGGGCGCCGGCCCGGCCGATGCCGCCGGCGGCGCCGGTGATGAATGCGGTGCGTCCGGTGAGGTCGTACGCCTTGACGGGCATGAAAAGACGGTACGAGCGTTTCTGACGGATCGTCAATTGGCTGTGCGGGACCGGAATATCCGGGTTGCAGAGGCGCCCGGTGCCGGTGCCGGGCCCGTCTGGCAGGTGGGGCACCAGTAGGTGGGGCGCTCGCGGGAGCCGTCGCCCTGGTCGGCCGCGCGGATCGGCGTGTGGCAACGCAGACAGGGACGGGGTGCCCGGCCGTACACGAACAGGTCCTGGCCGCGGCGGCCCGTGGTGCTGCGGACCGGGCGGTCACGGTTGGCCTCCAGGAGCCTCTTGGCGAGCGCGGGGAGCTGCGCCGCGCGCTCGGCGAGCAGGGCGCCGACGGGGAGCCACGGGGTCGCGCCGAGCAGGAAGCAGAGCTCGCTCTTGTAGACATTGCCGATGCCGGCCAGGTTGCGCTGGTCCAGCAGGGCCTCGCCGAGCGGGCGGGCGGGGTCTGCGAGGAGGTTGGCCAGAGCCTGTTCGGGGTCCCAGTCCGGGCCCAGCAGGTCGGGGCCCAGGTGGCCGACGGCACGGTGTTCGTCGGTGGTGCGGAGGAGTTCGAGCACCGGGAGGCGGTAGCCGACGGCCGTGTGCTCGGTGGTGCCCAGGATCGCGCGGATCTGGTGGGCCGGGCCGCCGGTCCAGCGCCGGCCCGTGGCGTACACCTTCCAGGAGCCGTCCATCCGCAGGTGCGAGTGGAGGGTCAGGCCGCCCTCGACGCGGGTGAGGAGGTGCTTGCCGCGCGGGGTGACATCCAGGACCCTGCGGCCAGTGAGGTCGGCCGTGGCGTACTTCGGTACCCGCAGGTCGGATCGGGTCAGCACCTGGCCCGCGAGGACGCCGTGCAGTCGCCTCGCGGTCTGCCAGACCGTGTCACCTTCGGGCATGGGTCAAGGGTGGCACGGCGGGGACGGGGGCGGGGCGGGGGTGGGGCGCGGGGCGCGGGTGCAGGTGTCGGGCGGTCGTGACGGGGTACCGGCGTCGGGCGGTTGCGATCGGGTGTCTGCGCTGCTTGGCGCGATGGCGTACCGGCCTCGGGCGGTTGCGACGGCGCGGGCCTTGGGCGGTCGTGACGGGGGACCTGTGGCGGGTGGCCGAGCCGGGCCGCGGGCGGGAGTTGTGTCTGCCGGGCGGCCGCGGTCCCGGTCCCGGTTCACGCCCGTAGCCGCAGGCCCCGGGGCGTGGCGATGAAACCTGCCCCTTCCAGGAGGGTGCCGATGGAGGAGGTCAGGGCCGAGGCGCCGTTGACGCGCTCCACCGTGACCGTACCGAGGGAACCCGCTCGGGCGGCCGCGGCGAGCGCCTCCGCGGCCTCTCGCAGACGGGGATCGTCGGTGGCTGTGCCGTCCGGGTCGGAGGGCCAGGCCAGCAGGGTCTTGCCGCCGCGCTCCATGTAGAGCGCCAGTTCGCCGTCGACGAGCACGACGAGGGAGCCCGCCTTGCGGCCCGGCTTGTGCCCGGCGCCGGTCGGGGGCTCGGGCCAGGGGAGGGCTGCGCCGTATGCGTTCGCGGGATCGGCGGCGGCCAGGATCACGGCTCGGGAGCCGGGGGCGGGAGCGGGGTGGGTACGGCGGTTAGGGAAGCCCGATCCGGAGCCGTACGGGAGGCTCGGGCCGCCTCGGGGGCCGCCTGCGCCCGGCGATGCGAAGTCACGCGGCGAGATGTAGTCGCCGGGTGCGGCGAAGGCGTCCGTTGTGGCGAAGGTGTCCGGTGCGTCGGGGCTGCCGTCGAGGCCGGGACCGTCGCCGTACCCGAAGCTGCCAGGCTGGGCTTGGTCGGCGGGTGCGTTGAAGGTGTCTGCGAAGTCGCCATGTGCGCCGAAGCCGTTGGAGGAGTCGCCGCGTGTGCCGAAGCCGTTGGAGGAGCCGTTCGTGAAGCCCGGGCCGGGCAGGCCCTCGCCCCGCTCGCGGGCGTTGGCGACCGCGCGCAGGCGGTCCACCGCGCCGTCCATCGCGAACTGGGCCGCGCCGAGCCCCTCGACGACGTAACCGCGTCGGGCCTGACCGCTGTCCTCGAAGGCGGACAGAATGCGGTACACCGCCGAGAACCCGCCCTCGACGCCCTCCGCGGAGACCGCGCCCCGGGTCACCACGCCGTGCCGGTCGAGGAGTGTGCGGGCCAGGGCGTGGGCGCGCACCGTGGGGTCCGGTTCGCGCTGCGGGAGCAGAGACCAGCGGCCGGCGACGGTCGGCGGCCCGCTGCGGGACGCGGGGCGGGCGGCGGCCGTCAGCGAGCCGTAACGCCCGCGCGGGACCGCGCGCTTGGCGCGGTGCGCGGTGGAGCCCGCGGTGCGTCCCGAGCCGAGGAGGGAGCGCATGGGTGCGAGCGTGTCGTTCGTGAGCCGGCCGGACCAGGCCAGGTCCCAGATCGCGTCGGCCAGTTGGGGGTCTGCGGCCTCGGGGTGGGTGGTGGCGCGGACCTGGTCGGCGATCTGACGGAAGAACAGGCCGTAGCCTCCGGAGAGGGCGTCCAGTACGGACTGGTGAAGCGCCGTCAGCTCCAGGGGGTGGGGCGGGGGCAGGAGCAGCGGGGCCGCGTCCGCCAGGTACAGGGAGATCCAGCCGTCCTTGCCGGGCAGCGCGCCCGCTCCGGCCCACACCACCTCGCCGGCCGCGGTGAGCTCGTCGAGCATGGCGGGCGTGTAGTGCGCGACGCGGGACGGCAGAATCAGCTTCTCCAGGGCGGACGCGGGCACGGACGCGCCCTGCAACTGCTCGACGGCACGCACCAGTCCGTCGATGCCACGCAGCCCGTGCCCCTTGCCGATGTGCTGCCACTGCGGGAGGAACTGGGCGAGCGCCGGTGGCGTCACCGGCTCCAGCTCGTGTCGCAGCGCCGCCAGGGAACGGCGGCGCAGTCGGCGCAGGACGGCCGCGTCGCACCACTCCTGGCCGATTCCGGCGGGGTGGAACTCCCCCTGCACGACCCGGCCTGCCGCCGCCAGCCGTTGGAGGGCGCCCTCGGTGACCGCCACACCCAGGCCGAATCGGGCCGCGGCTGTGACCGACGTGAACGGGCCGTGGGTGCGGGCGTACCGGGCGAGGAGGTCGCCCAGGGGGTCCTTGACCGGTTCCGTGAACGCTTCCGGGACGCCGACCGGCAGTGCCGTGCCCAGGGCGTCGCGCAGGCGGCCCGCGTCCTCGATCGCCGCCCAGTGGTCGGCGCCGGCGATGCGGACCCGGATCGCGCGGCGGGCGGCGGCCAGTTCCTGTGCCCAGTGCGGTTCGGCACCTCGTTCGGCCAGTTCGGCGCCGGTGAGCGGCCCGAGCAGGCGCAGGAGGTCCGCGACGCCTTCGGCGTCCTTGACGCGCCGGTCCTCGGTGAGCCACTGGAGCTCCCGCTCCAGCTCGGTGAGCACCTCGGCGTCGAGCAGCTCGCGCAGCTCCGCCTGGCCGAGCAGCTCGGCCAGCAGCCGCGAGTCCAGCGAGAGGGCGGCGGCGCGGCGCTCGGCGAGCGGTGAGTCGCCCTCGTAGAGGAACTGGGCGACGTATCCGAAGAGGAGGGAGCGGGCGAAGGGGGACGGCTCCGGGGTGGTGACCTCGACCAGGCGCACCTTGCGGGACTCCAGGTCGCCCATCAGCTCGACGAGTCCGGGGACGTCGAAGACGTCCTGGAGGCACTCGCGGACTGCCTCCAGGACGATCGGGAACGATCCGAACTCGCTGGCCACCTGGAGCAGTTGGGCGGCGCGCTGGCGTTGCTGCCAGAGCGGAGTGCGCTTGCCCGGGTTGCGGCGCGGCAGCAGCAGCGCGCGGGCCGCGCACTCGCGGAAACGGGACGCGAACAGGGCCGAGCCGCCCACCTGGTCGGTGACTACCTGGTCGACCTCGCCCTTGTCGAAGACGACGTCAGCCGCGCCGACGGGGGCCTGGTCGGCGTCGTACTCCGTGCCTGCCTTCTTGGGCGACTGGTCGAGCAGGTCCAGGCCCATGAGGTCGGCGTCCGGCAGGCGCAGCACGATGCCGTCGTCGGCGTGCATGACCTGTGCGTCCATGCCGTACCGCTCGGAGAGGCGGGCGCCGAGGGCGAGTGCCCATGGGGCGTGGACCTGGGCGCCGAAGGGGGAGTGCACGACGACCCGCCAGTCGCCGAGTTCGTCGCGGAAGCGCTCCACGACGATCGTGCGGTCGTCCGGTACATGGCCGCAGGCCTCGCGCTGTTCGTCCAGGTAGGACAGCACGTTGTCCGCGGCCCAGGCGTCCAGGCCGGCGGTGAGCAGGCGCAGGCGGGCGTCCTCCTTGGGCAGGGAGCCGACCTCGCGCAGGAACGCGCCCAGCGCGCGGCCCAGTTCGAGTGGCCGGCCCAGCTGGTCGCCCTTCCAGAAGGGCAGACGGCCCGGTACTCCGGGGGCGGGGGAGACCAGGACTCGGTCGCGTGTGATGTCCTCGATGCGCCAGGAGCTGGTGCCGAGCGTGAAGACGTCTCCGACGCGGGATTCGTAGACCATCTCCTCGTCGAGCTCGCCGACCCGGCCGCCGCCCTTCTTCGGGTCGGCGCCGGCGAGGAACACGCCGAAGAGGCCGCGGTCGGGGATCGTGCCGCCGGAGGTGACGGCGAGGCGCTGCGCGCCGGGGCGGCCGGTGATCGTGCCCGCGACCCGGTCCCACACCACGCGCGGGCGCAGCTCCGCGAACGCGTCGGACGGGTAGCGACCCGCGAGCATGTCCAGGACCGCGGTGAACGCCGACTCCGGGAGCGAGGCGAAGGGGGCGGTGCGGCGGACCGCGGCGAGCAGGTCGTCGACCTGCCAGGTGTCCATGGCCGTCATCGCGACCACCTGCTGGGCCAGGACGTCCAGGGGGTTGGCCGGGACCTTCAGGGACTCGATGGCGCCCACGCGCATCCGCTCGGTGACCACGGCGGCCTGGACGAGGTCGCCGCGGTACTTCGGGAAGACCACGCCGGTGGAGACCGCGCCCACCTGGTGTCCCGCGCGGCCCACGCGCTGGAGGCCGGAGGCGACGGAGGGCGGGGACTCGACCTGGACGACCAGGTCGACGGCGCCCATGTCGATGCCCAGCTCGAGGCTCGAGGTGGCGACCACGGCCGGCAGCCGGCCCGCCTTCAGGTCCTCCTCGACGAGGGAGCGCTGCTCCTTGGACACCGAGCCGTGGTGGGCACGCGCGATGACCGGCGGGGCACCCTGGGCCGCTCCCGAGCCGCCCATGAGTTCGGCGGGGGCGTGGTGTTCTTCGAGGGTTTCGCCGGTGGCCCGTTCGTACGCGATCTCGTTGAGCCGGTTGCAGAGCCGTTCCGCGAGGCGGCGGGAGTTGGCGAAGACGATCGTGGACCGGTGGGCCTGGACGAGGTCGGCGATCCGCTCCTCTACGTGCGGCCAGATCGACGGGCGTTCCGCGCCCTCGGAGCCGTCGGCGACCGGGGAGCCGCCCAGTTCGCCGAGATCCTCGACCGGGACGACGACCGAGAGGTCGAACTCCTTGCCTGACTTCGGCTGGACGATCTCCACCTTGCGGCGGGGGGAGAGATACCGCGCGACCTCGTCGACCGGACGGACGGTCGCCGAGAGACCGATGCGGCGGGCCGGCTTCGGCAGGAGCTCGTCCAGCCGCTCCAGGGAGAGCGCGAGGTGCGCGCCGCGCTTGGTGCCCGCGACCGCGTGCACCTCGTCGAGGATCACCGTGTCGATGCCGGTCAGCGCGTCGCGCGTGGTCGACGTCAGCATCAGGAACAGCGATTCGGGGGTGGTGATCAGGATGTCCGGAGGGCGCGTGGCCAGCGCGCGGCGCTCGGCGGGCGGGGTGTCGCCGGAGCGGATGCCGACCTTCACCTCCGGCTCGGGCAGGCCCAGGCGTACGGATTCGTGGCGGATGCCGGTCAGCGGGCTGCGCAGGTTGCGCTCGACGTCGACCGCGAGGGCCTTCAGCGGGGAGACGTACAGGACGCGGCAGCGCTTCCGGGGGTCGGCCGGGGGCGGGGTCGAGGCCAGCTGGTCAAGGGCGGCGAGAAAGGCGGCCAGGGTCTTTCCCGAGCCGGTCGGGGCGACCACCAGCACGTCCGAGCCTTCGCGGATGGCCTGCCACGCGCCCGCCTGGGCCGCGGTGGGCGCGGAGAACGCCCCCGTGAACCAGCCGCGGGTCGCGGGGGAGAAGCCGTCGAGGGCTCGGTGTGCGGAGCTGACCATGCGTCCATCCTGCACCCGGCCACTGACAATCACGCTGACCTGCGCGGATGCCGCCCGCAGGCGGTCCCGTCGGCTGCTGTGCGGCCGGCCGTGGCGGAGAATGAACTCATGGCAGGTTCGGGTGAGCGGGCGCGGCACTGGCAGTACGCGGAACTGCCGGGGGTCGATCTGCTGCAGGCCCGGTACGTGCGGAAGACCTTCGTGCGGCACACCCACGAGAACTTCGTGATCGCCGCCATCGCCGAGGGCGTGGAGGTCTTCCACCACGGCGGAGGTGATCAGTACGCGGGGGCCGGAGCGCTCGCCCTGGTCAACCCCGACACTCCGCACACCGGACGGGCGGGTGTGCCCGAGGGCTGGCGGTACGGCGCGGTGTACCCGTCGCCGGACGTCGTGGCGGAGATAGCGGCCGAGACGACCGTCATCCGGGGCACCCCGGGATTCGTCAGCCCCGTCCTCGACGACCCGTACACCGTCGGGCTCGTGCACCAGGTGCTGCGCGCCGCGGACGAGGGCAACGCGCTGGCCGCCGACACCCTGCTGAGGGTCGCCGTGACCCGGCTGCTCCGCCTGAACGGCGGGCCGCTGCCACGGCGGGAGGTGCGCACGGCCGGGGCGCGGACCGCGGCACGCGCGCGTGCCGTGCTGGAGGAGCGGATGTCCGGGCCGCCGACTCTGGAGCAGCTGGCCGCCGACCTCGGGACCAGCCCGTTCGCGTTGCTGCGTGCGTTCCGGGACGCCTACGGGATGCCGCCTCACGCCTGGCTGACGGATGCCCGGGTGCGCCGGGCACGGCGGCTGTTGGACGCGGGGACGGCGCCCGCGGAGGCGGCACTCACGGTGGGGTTCACCGACCAGCCGCACCTGAACCGCCACTTCGCGCGGATCGTGGGCGTGCCTCCGGGCGCCTACCAGCGCGAGCGTAAGAACGTACGCGAGCGCAAGAACGTACAAGACGCGCGGCGGCGCCTGCTCCTACCGTCCGAGACGTGGCAGAACAGACAGCTCTCGCAGACATACGCACCGAAGACGGAGGAAAGCCCGACGCCGCCGTCGTACGGGATGCCCTCGGAGTCGGGGTCGCCGTAGGACTCTCCGGGTTCGCCTTCGGGGTGACCTCGGCCGGCGGCGGGCTCACGCTGCCGCAGACCTGTGTGCTCAGCCTGATGGTGTTCACCGGGGCGTCCCAGTTCGCGCTCGTGGGGGCCCTCGCGGCGGGCGGCAACCCGTTCACGGCGGCCGCGGGCGCGTTCTTCCTGGGGGTGCGCAACGCGTTCTACGGGCTGCGTCTGTCCCAGCTGCTGGCTCTCCCGCGCGCGGTGCGCCCGTTCGCCGCCCAGTGGGTCATCGACGAGACGACCGCCGTCGCGCTGGCGCAGCCGACGCGGCGCGGCGCGCGCCTCGGGTTCACCGTCACCGGACTGAGTCTGTACGTGCTGTGGAACCTCACCACCCTCCTTGGTGCGCTGGGTGCCAAGGCCATCGGGGACACCGACGCCTGGGGCCTCGACGCGGCCGGACCCGCCGTCTTCCTGGCGCTGCTGGCTCCGATGCTGAAGACCACCACCGAGCGGACCGTCGCAGGCCTGGCGGTCCTGCTGGGTCTCGGTCTGCTGCCTGTGCTGCCCGCTGGTGTGCCGGTTCTGGTGGCCGCGCTCGCTGCGCCGGCCGTCCTCTACGCAGAGGGACGCGGCAGGGGCGGTGCGCGTGACCGTGTGGAGAAGGAGGATCGTTGAACACGTGGATCGCCATCGGCGCGACCGCCGTCGGCTGCTACGCCGTCAAGCTCGTCGGACTGCTCGTCCCCGCGGGGGTGCTGGAACGGCCTGTCGTCAGGCGGCTCGCCGCGCTGCTGCCCGTCGCCCTCCTCGCCGCCCTCACGGCCCAGCAGACCTTCGCCGACGGGCAGGCGCTCGTGCTGGACGCCAGGACCGCGGGGCTCGCCGCGGCGGCCGTGGCGCTGCTGCTGCGTGCGCCGTTCCTGGTCGTCGTCGGCGCGGCCGTGGTGGTGACGGCAGGGGTGCGGGCCCTTGGCGGCTGAGGAGCAGGCCCGGCTCAGCCGATGGAGCGGCCGTACGCCCTGAGAGTGCGCAGCGCCTCGATGGTCACCATCGGGCGGGCCTCCAGAGCGGTGCCCGGAGCCCACTGGCGCCACCGGACAGGCCAGCCGCCGTCCTCACACTGCTCGCTCGCGAGGAAGTCCAGGGAGCGGCTCATCTCCTCGTCCGTGAACCACGCGCGCGCGAGGGAGCGCGGGGTACGGGCATAGTCGTGCGGGAAGTGGTGCTCGCCCGGGGCGTAGCCCGGTGCGACGGGGAACGCGTCGAGGCGGTCCGGGTCCAGGGCTGCGAGACGGTCGTCGCGCACCAGACGGCCCAGACGGTCGGCGGCCGCCTCCGCACGGGGGCGGTCGGGAACGGAGTCCAGGAAGGCCACGGCGGCCTCGATCTCGTACGGGTGGGACTTCTCCAGGGATTCGACTTGCTGCCAGCAGAAGTCCGTGGCCCGGAACAGCCAGGCGTGCCACACCTCGTTACGGTGCAGCACGCCCACCACCGGCCCGGTGGCGAGGAGTTCGCTGGGAGGGTCGTCCACGATCGGGATGAAGGGGGCCGCCGGGTAGTCGCGCTGGCTGGGGTGGATGGCCGGCAGAGCGCCGTCCGGTGTGGAGACGGCCGTCAGGTAGCGGCATACGCGTTCCACACGCTGACCGCCGCAGCGCCCGACGGAGTCCAGGACGCGCAGGGCGTGCCCGGTGTGCAGCGGCTGGCTGACCGGGCCGCGCAGATCGGGTTCCAGTGCGTGGCCGTAACCGCCGTCCTGGTTGAGGTACGCGTCCAGCGCGGTCTCCACCGGGTCGGCGCCGCCGTTCAGGAAGTGGTGCGCGAAAAGGCGCTGCTCCAGCACGCGCGCGGTGAGCCAGACGAACTGCTCGGCGCGGAAGAGCGGGGAGCGCGCCGGGGGCGTCGGGGGGAGTGGGGAAGCTCCTGTTTCGGCCATGTGTCAGACCGTAGGGCGGAAAGCGGTCTCGGCAAGCGGTCCCGGCTCGGGCCCACTCTCAGGGGCGGGATACTGGAGTCATGCGGTTGACGGTCTTCTGGCAGCGGATGGCGGAGCACTTCGGTGCGGGCGCCGAAACCTTTGCGCGTGATCACGTGATGTCGGAGCTCGGCGGGCGTACGGTGCACGAGGCGCTGGCGGCCGGCTGGGCGGCCAAGGACGTGTGGCGTGTGGTCTGCACGGTGATGAGCGTTCCGCAGGAGAAGCGCTGACCGGTCACGAAGATCGCAGGGCGCTAACCGATTGTCGGTGGCGTGGGCGAGACTTGGTCCGTGGCACCCACTGACGAGTCCGGGCAGTCCGCCCAGCACGCATCCCCGTTCGGTACGACGCCGCCGGACCGGCCCCCGGCCGACGGCGCCGCCGGGCCGAACGTACGCATGCCGCGCTGGCTGCCGCGGGCCATGGTGCTCGCGCTCGCGCTCATCGCCGTGTTCCAGCTCGGCAGTTGGGCCTTCCACCAGCTGACCGGACTGCTGATCAACATCCTCATCGCGTTCTTCCTGGCGCTCGCCATAGAGCCCGCGGTGAGCTGGATGGCCGCCCACGGTATGCGCAGGGGGGTCGCCACCTTCCTGGTGTTCTTCGGCCTGCTGATCGCGATCGCAGGCTTCGTCACCCTGCTCGGCTCGATGCTCGCGGGCCAGATCATCAAGTTGATCGAGGGCTTCCCGGACTACCTCGACTCGGTCATCAACTGGATCAACACGACGTTCCACACCGAGCTCAGACGGGTGGACATCCAGGAGGGCCTGCTCCACTCCGACTGGCTGAGGAAGTACGCGCAGAACAGCGCCGCGGGCGTGCTGGACGTGTCCACGCAGGTGCTCGGCGGCCTCTTTCAGCTGCTGACGGTCGGACTGTTCTCGTTCTACTTCGCCGCCGACGGGCCCCGGCTGCGCCGCACCCTCTGCTCCGTGCTGCCGCCCTCACGACAGGCCGAGGTGCTGCGCGCGTGGGAGATCGCCGTCGACAAGACCGGCGGCTATATCTACTCACGCGGGCTGATGGCGCTGATCTCGGGCATCGCCCACTACATCCTGCTGGAGGCCCTGGGCATCCCGTACGCGCCCGTGCTCGGTCTGTGGGTGGGCGTGGTGTCGCAGTTCATCCCCACCATCGGCACGTATCTCGCGGGCGCCCTGCCCATGCTGATCGCCTTCACGGTGAACCCCTGGTACGTCTTGTGGGTGCTGATTTTCGTCGTGGTCTACCAGCAGTTCGAGAACTACGTGCTGCAGCCCAAGCTGACCTCGAAGACAGTCGACATCCATCCCGCCCTCGCCTTCGGGTCGGTCGTCGCCGGCACCGCCCTCCTCGGCGCGGTCGGCGCGCTGATCGCCATCCCCGCGGTCGCCACGTTGCAGGCCTTCCTCGGGGCGTACGTGAAGCGGTACGCCGTCACGGACGATCCCCGGGTGCACGGGCACCGCAGACGTGGCGCGGCCTCCAGCCTGGTCACGCGTGCGCTGCGCTTGGGGCGGCGGCTGCGGGACGCCCGGTCCGGCGCAGGTTCCGGCTGAAAGACGACCGAGTCGGTACGTGCCGAGAAACGGCCCCAGGCGCGTACGTGCTGATGGACGTCCGGATGCGTACACGCTGAGAGAGCCGGGTCAGGTCAGTACGTGAGGACGGCCCATACTCCGGCGGCGGCGACGGCGGTGGCGTAGCAGCCGACCGCCATGGCCAGGATCCGGCGCCGGGCCGACTCGCTCCAGGGTGTGCGGGACAGCAGCCAGGCCAGCGCGGGCAGGGCCAGGACCGCGTGCAGGCTGACCCCGTGCAGCGGCTTGAGCGGAGCCGTCGAACGGTACGCGGCCTCCTGGTGGCCGGTGCGGGTGAGGACGACCCCGCGCGCGATCATCGCGGCGCCCGAGGCCAGCGCGACGAGCAGGACCGCGAATCCGGAACGCACCGCCAGCGGCATGCCCGCGGGGCCGGTCGGCCGGTGCCGGAAGGACGCGACCGCGAACACGGTGAGCAGCACCACGAGGACACCGCCGCCCACCGCGAGCGTCATGGACACCGCCGTGTCGAAGGGTGTCTCCATGTTCAGGTGCGAGGGCACCCGGCGCCACGCCTGGAGCGTGATGCCGCCGACCTCGACCACGCAGTCCGCGGCGAAGACGGTCAGCAGCGTGGTGCGCAGCCGGCGATCCATCCGCAGATACGACGTGATCCAGGCGACCGTGATGAGCGTCACACCGAAGGACAGTCCGAAGGTCACCGGCTTGCGCCAGGAGACGGGGCCGTCCCACGGGCCGCCGTCGACGGCGAACACCAGGAGATGGACGAGGCCGGAGAGGACCAGGACCAGGCCGGTCACCTGGCAGAGGCGGTCCGCGACCGGGCTCGGGGGGTGGGGGACGGCGCCGGGGAGTGTGCTCCTCCTGCGGCGGCTGTCCCGAACGGTCCTGTGCTCAACGGTCCTGTCGCTGCTCATGGTCCGAGCCTCGCGGGAATGCCGCATGCCGTCGTCGTCCGGCCGAAGGCAGTCGGCGTACGTCGGGAGGAGTGGCCGGCGGAGGCTCCGGGGAGCCCGGCGCGGAATCCGGCCCCTTGCCGGGGCGCGAACGTAGGCTCGGAGGTGGCGCGTGATGCGCTTGACACGAAAATCGAACATCCATTCTTATGGAGGCTCCGGCGAGGCTCTCGGAAGGCATTTCAGCCCGGTTTGGTGGGATGAGTACCCGAGTTATCCACAGGCCGGACCAGCGTCGGGGCGCATTGTCAGTGGCAGGCGTTAGCGTCTTTGACGTGAAGCGATCGACTCAAGCAAACCGGGTGGAACCCATGGCAGGAACCGACCGCGAGAAGGCGCTCGACGCCGCGCTCGCACAGATTGAACGGCAATTCGGCAAGGGCGCGGTGATGCGCCTGGGCGAGCGGCCGAACGAGCCCATCGAGGTCATCCCCACCGGGTCGACCGCACTCGACGTCGCCCTCGGGGTCGGCGGCCTGCCGCGCGGCCGCGTGGTGGAGGTGTACGGCCCGGAGTCCTCCGGTAAGACGACCCTGACCCTGCACGCGGTGGCGAACGCACAGAAGGCCGGCGGCCAGGTCGCCTTCGTCGACGCGGAGCACGCCCTCGACCCCGAGTACGCGAAGAAGCTCGGCGTAGACATCGACAACCTGATCCTCTCCCAGCCGGACAACGGCGAGCAGGCGCTGGAGATCGTGGACATGCTGGTCCGCTCCGGCGCGCTCGACCTCATCGTCATCGACTCCGTCGCCGCGCTCGTCCCGCGCGCGGAGATCGAGGGCGAGATGGGCGACAGCCACGTGGGTCTGCAGGCCCGACTGATGAGCCAGGCACTGCGGAAGATCACCAGCGCGCTCAACCAGTCGAAGACCACCGCGATCTTCATCAACCAGCTCCGCGAGAAGATCGGCGTGATGTTCGGCTCCCCGGAGACCACGACCGGTGGCCGGGCGCTGAAGTTCTATGCCTCGGTGCGACTCGACATCCGCCGCATCGAGACCCTGAAGGACGGCACGGACGCGGTTGGCAACCGCACCCGCGTCAAGGTCGTCAAGAACAAGGTCGCGCCGCCGTTCAAGCAGGCGGAGTTCGACATCCTCTACGGCCAGGGCATCAGCCGCGAAGGCGGCCTGATCGACATGGGCGTGGAGCACGGCTTCGTCCGCAAGGCCGGTGCCTGGTACACGTACGAGGGTGACCAGCTCGGGCAGGGCAAGGAGAACGCCCGTAACTTCCTGAAGGACAACCCCGACCTCGCCAACGAGATCGAGAAGAAGATCAAGGAGAAGCTGGGCGTCGGCGTGCGTCCGGAGGAGCCCACCGCGGAGCCGGGCTCGGACGCGGCGGTCTCCGCGACCACGGCCACGGACGATGCCGCGAAGGCGGTGCCCGCCCCCGCCGCTGCCAAGGCCGCAAAGACCAAGGCCGCGGCCGCCAAGAGCTGACCCGTGACACGACGAACCGACTGGGCCGAGTACGACCGCCTCGATGCTCCGCAGGAGCGGGGGAGGGGAGGTCACGGCGGCCCCGAAGGGGCGGACGACGGCGCGTACGGGGGTGAGCTGTCGCGGGGCGAGCGCGGCTCACCAGGTCGTGGCGGGCGCGGTCGTCGCCGACGGCGCGGTTTTGGCGAGCCGCCCGGCGACGCACAGGACGGAGGTCCCTCCTCCTCGTCGAGGGCCGAGCCGGGGGAGTCCTCGGGGGACCCGGCTGAGCGGGCGCGGGCGATCTGTCTGCGCCTGCTCACCGGCACCCCGCGCACGCGGAAACAGCTTGCCGACGCCCTGCGCAAGCGGGAGATCCCGGACGAGGTCGCCGAGGAGGTGCTGTCGCGGTTCGAGGAGGTCGGGCTGATCGACGACGGCGCGTTCGCGGGCGCCTGGGTGGAGTCCCGGCACCACGGTCGGGGGCTGGCCCGGCGTGCGCTCGCCCAGGAGCTGCGGACCAAGGGCGTCGACTCCACGCTGATCGACGAGGCCGTCGCCCAGCTCGACTCGGAGCAGGAGGAGGCGACCGCGCGCGAGCTCGTCGCACGCAAGCTGCGCGCCACCCGCGGCCTCGACCGCGACAAACGGCTCCGCCGCCTCGCCGGCATGCTCGCCCGCAAGGGCTACTCCGAGGGCATGGCCCTGCGGGTGGTCCGGCAGGCGCTGGAGGAGGAGGGCGAGGAGACGGAGTTCCTCACTGACGGGGAGTACGAGGGCTAGCCACCCTCGGCTCTCGGCCCTCATCCACCACGCGTTTCTCCACCCGTGCCGCCACTGCCGCTGCCACCGTCACGGCCGTCGGAGTACCGAGCGCCGCCGTCGTCATCGGGGTCCGGGCGCTCACTGGTGTCGTCCTCATCCGCGTCCACGCACTGCAGCCGCCCCTGCTGCCGTTGTCCAGGGGCCGCGTTGCGTATGGCTTCCTGGTCCTCGAGGCTGGAGCCGACGGCGCCGCCGATGCGCGAGACCGACGCGCCGAACCAGGCCGGTCGCAGGCAGTCGGTCCCGTCGTACCGTTCCCGACCGCATCGGTCCACACCCCTGTGTTCAGCAGCAGCCGGACCACCTTGCCCAGAGCGGCGAACCGCGCCGCGTACAGGCGCACAGATACCGGCAGATACCGGTTTCCCGGCCGTGCGGTGGGGGGCTAACCCCCCACCGAAGACGCCGGATCACCGCAGTGCACAGATATCTGTGCACAGACGACCGTGTACGCATGTCGTCGTACCGTTCCTGGGCAGCGCGTGGGAGTGAGCCCGTACACGGGCACGCCCCGAACGGTCTTGGGCGCTCCCCCACTGCTTCAAGGGCGTGGGAGGTACGCCCAGGTCGTCCACTTTCGCAACCGGTTGGCGACACGGATCGTGTCCGTGGTCCGGTCCCGGAAGGGCGGAGTCCCTCACGACCTGGCCCTGTGGGTACGGCCAGAGGCGACGGGGAGGCCCTGAACCATCTCCCTCGTGGAGCAGGGGCCAACCCGCCCCGAAACAGAAAAGAGACCGATCCCTCATGATGCTGCGCTACGCCCTCAAGACCATCCGCGCCCGCAAGGCCGGCTTCCTCGGCGCGTTCCTGGCGTTGGCCTGCGCGGCCGCCCTCATCGCCGCCTGTGGCACGCTCCTCGAAACGGGCCTGCGCGGCACGATCCGTACCGAGCGCTACGCCGCGGCCCCCGTCGTGGTCTCCGCCGACCAGAACGTCCACCAGACCACGGTCAAGCACAAGAAGGGCAAGACCAAGGTCAAACACAAGGCCAAGCCCATCGCCGAGCGCGCCTGGCTCCCGGCGAGCCTGGAGCGCGCCATCGCGGACACCCCGGGCGTCGCCCGTGTCGTCCCCGAACTCGCCTTTCCAGCCCAGCCGTTGACCCGGTCCGGCACCGGTGGCCGTACTGCCTACGGCCACTCCTGGGACTCCGCCGCCCTGACCCCGTACCGGCTCACCGCCGGCACCGTCCCCAGGGCCGTCACCGACCTCGTCGTCGACAACTACCTTGCCGAGCGCGCCCATCTGAAGCCCGGCGACAGCCTCACCGTGCAGTCGACGCAGGCCCCGCGCAGCTACCGCATCACCGGAGTCGCCGCCCCCGTCACGGACGTACGCCACCAGACGTCCCTCTTCTTCTCGGCCGCCGAGGCCCGCCGCCTTGCCGCGCACGGCGGACAGGTCACCGCGTTCGGTGTGTTCCCGGCCGAGGGCACGGACCCGGACGGGCTGCGCGAGACGCTGGCCAAGGCGCTGCACGACGCCGTGCCCCCGCCGGCGTCCGGCACCACCCCCCAGGTCACCGTCGGCGACGACCGCGGACCCGTCGAGTTCCTGGACGCGGCCGCGGCCCGCACCCGGCTGGTCAGCATGGGCGGTGCGATGGGCGGCACCTCGCTGCTCGTGGCGGTCCTCGTGGTCGTCGGGACCTTCGTGCTCTCCGTCCAGCAGCGCCACCGCGAGCTGGCCCTGCTCCGTGCCATCGCCGCCACCACCGGGCAGATCCGCAAGCTGCTCGGCCGGGAGGCGCTGATCGTCGGAGCGGTCGCCGGCACGGTGGGTGGCCTCGCGGGGCTCCCGCTGGGCGGCTGGCTGCACGGCAGGTTCGTCGCCATGGGTGCTGTGCCCGCCACGCTTCAGCACACCGTCAGCGTCTTCCCGCTGTTCGCCGCCCTGGCGGCGACCGTGTTCGGCGCCTGGGCCGCCGCACGGGTCGCCTCCCGCCGTATCGCCCGGATCCGCCCGGCCGAAGCGCTCGCCGAGGCCCGGACCGAGCGCGACCGCCCCGCCTGGGGCCGCGTCCTGACCGGTCTGCTTCTGCTCGCCGGCGGTGCCGTTCTCGTCGCCGTGCTCAGCGGGCTGCGCACCGAGCCCGCATCAACTCCCGTGACTTTCCTGGCCGTTGTCGTCCTGTCCACCTCCGTCGCGCTGCTCGGCCCGTTCCTGGTCAGGGCGGCCGCTCTGCTGCTCGCCGGCCCGCTGCGGCTCACCGGTCCCGGAGGCAGGCTCGCCACCGCCAACCTCCGCGGCAACGCCGCCCGTATGGCCTCCGTCGTCACCCCCCTCACCCTCCTGATCGGCATGACCTGCACCGTCCTGTTCGTCCAGCCCACGCTCGGTGACGCGGCCCGCACGCAGGTCCGCGAGGGCGTCCGCGCCGACTGGGTCGTCGCCTCCCAGGGGCCGGGCGTCCCGGCCGCGGCCGCGCGCACGCTCCGTACACGGGACGACGTCGTCACCGAAGTCGTCCGTACCACTGTCCGGGTCGGCCTGGACAAGTACGCGGCGCAGGGCGTCACCCCCGCCGGCCTCGCCCGCACCTGGGACCCGGACGTCACCGCCGGCTCCCTCGACCGGCTCACCGAGCAGGCCGTGGCCGTCAGTGAACTGGCCGCGGACCAACTCCACCTGACGCCCGGCAGCACGCTGAAGCTCACGCTCGGCGACGGCACGCCCGCCACACTCACCGTCGCCGCCGTCTACGCCAAGGGCCTCGGCTTCGGGGACCTCACCTTCGCGCACGACCTGGTCGCACGGCACGTCGACAACCCGCTGGCCTCCTCCGTCCTCGTCAGCACGCACCGCACACAGACACAACTCGCGACTACGCTCCGTGAGTTCCCGGGCCTCCGGATTCTTTCCCCGGCGGCCGCCGACTCGCTCCAGGCCGAGCGACAGCAGGCGAACGCCGAGGTCAACTACCTCGCCATGGGACTCGTGCTGGCCTTCACGGCCATCGCCGTGGTCAACACGCTGGCCATGTCGGTCGCCGAACGCGTCCGGGAGTTCGCGCTGTTGCGCCTCGCCGGGGCGACCCGCCGCCAGGTACTACGCATGCTGCGCTCCGAAGCCTTCTCCGTCCTGCTCCTCGCCACGGCCCTCGGCAGCGCCATCGCCCTCTCCGTTCTGACCGCGTTCAGCGTGGGCATGACCGGCAGCGCGGCCCCGGCCGTCACACCCCTGCTGTACGTCGCGGTGATCGCCGTGGCCGGACTGCTCGCCCTCGTGGCCACGGACCTGCCGGGACGCGCGGCCCTCCGGATCCGTGCGGTGACTGTGGCGACGGCCAAAGAGTGACCCCGAAGGCACCTTCTGTCACAGCCACGCCGAGTCGTCCCACGTTAGAGGCTGCTGCGCCGCATGAGAGCCCTGTGGCGCGCAGCTTTACGTTGCGTTCCCGAAAGGGTGCCGTTCTTCCGCCCGGCTGTACCGTCTGCTGCCGTCAGCACGGCCCAGCGAACCTTGCCGCCGTACGTCCGGAAAGTCGCGAATCCTGCTCCCCCGTACGTCCCCGAAAGGCGGCCCCTACATGCCCGTGCCCGCTCGCCACCGAAGAACGCTGGTCGCCTCGGCCCTCGGTATCAGCCTGCTGCTCAGCGGATGCGGCCTGAACCAGGACGTGTCCTCGGACGCGGTCACCGGCACCATCACCTTCGGGTTCGTCAACGGAGGCACCACGAAGTTCCACACGTGTCTGCAGGATTCCATCGAGGCGGAGACCAAGAACTACCGCGCCAAGCTCTACACGGCCAACTCCGGCCAGGACGCCGCGACCGAGCTGGCCAACATCGAGGACATGATCGCGAAGAAGGTCGACGCGCTGATCGTGCAGACCGTCAACGTCGACGCTCTCAAGGACGACATCGCCAAGGCGAAGGCCTCGGGCATTCCGATCTTCCTGACCTCGGTCGCCCCCGACGACACGTCCGACCTCCTCGGCGCCGTCGTGGTCGACCTGAAGAAGGTCGGCAGCCTCGACGCCGACTGGATCAGCCAGGACGCGGGTGGGAAGGACGTCCGGGTCGGCATCGTCGCGGGTGCCCCCGGCGCCGCCTCCGACCTGCTCGTGGGCGGCTTCAAGGGCGCCCTGCCGGCGAACGCGAAGGTGGTCGCCAACGAGCCCGGAATGTACGACCCGGACAAGGCGCGGGACGTCGCCAAGAGCATGATCAAGGCCCACCCCGACCTGGACTACGCCTTCGTCGCGAACGAGGAGATGGCCTTCGGGGTCCGCAAGGCCTTCGACGCGGCCGGCCGCACGGACGTGAAGATCGTGACGGTCAACGGCACCGACGAGGCCCTGGCCGCCCTCAAGGACGGCCGCTTCTCCGCCACTGTTTCCAACTCGGCAGCGGACACCGGCACACTGGCGGTCACCAACGCCGTCGCCCTGCTGCGCAAGGAGAAGCGGGTCGACAGGATTGCCCAGGCACGCCTCCGCCTCGTCACCAAGGACAACGCGGACACGGCCCCGCTCTACTGCTCGTCGGACGGCCTCTGAGCCGGGAGCGGCGCAGTCCTGGTCCGAGGCCGGGAGCGGCGTAGTCCGGCCTACGACGTCACCGGCAGCCCCGCCGCCTTCCACGCCTGGAACCCGCCGATCAGGTCGGTGGCACGGTGCAGGCCCAGCTGATGCAGGGAGGCGGTGGCGAGGCTGGAGGCGTAGCCCTCGTTGCAGATCACGACGATGCGCAGGTCGTGGCTCGTGGCCTCGGGGGCGCGGTGGCTGCCCTGGGGGTCGAGGCGCCACTCCAGTTCGTTGCGTTCGACGACGAGCGCCCCCGGAATCACGCCGTCCCGGTCGCGCAGTGCCGCGTACCGGATGTCCACCAGCAGCACCTCGCCCGCCTGGGCGGCGTCGTACGCCGCCCGCGCCTCGATCCGCTCGTAGCCCTCGCGTACCCGTTCCAGCAGCGCGTCGATGCCGGTCGCTCGCTCGCCCGCGCCGCTCACTGCCAGTCCTCCGGACGCTCGACCTGCTCCAGGCGCAGCACCGGCCCCGTACGGCTGTAGCGGCGGATCTGCGGCAGCGGGGGGTAGTAGGCGTGCACGGAGACAGCGTGCTCCTCGGCGGACTCGTTGAGGACCTCGTGGACGTGGTGGCGGCCGAAGGAGCGCCCCCGCCCGGCCGGAAGCCGGCGTTCCCGGTCCACGCCGTCGGAGAGTTCCAGGGTCTTCCAACCGTCGGTGGGCAGCCGCGCGGCGAGCGAGTTCTCCTTGAGCTCGCCCTGCGCGGTGAGGAAGGCGCCGACCGAGTCGGCGTGGTCGTGCCAGCCGGTGCCCGTGCCGGGTGGCCAGCCGATCAGCCAGGCCTCGCTGCCGCCGGGCCCCTCCAGGCGCACCCAGGTACGGCCCTCGGGGTCGAGCGGGAGCGAGGCGATCAGCTCGGCGTCGGCGGCGGTGCGCCGTACGAAGTCGAGGAGGTCCGCCTGGGTGGGGACCTGTACAGGCGTGGGGACTGAGGGAGCGACAGACACGTGCACCATCCTGATCAGCGTTCGCGAGAGCGCGCGGAAGCACATGGGTGGCGCGCGCGGGTGGAGAGGGAGGCGAATTCAGCAGGACGGGCGACACACGCAGCCCGCGTAGCGGACGAGGTCCATGTGGACCCTCCGCCAGAGGTGCACGCAGGTGTCGGTCACGATCCGGAGTAGACCATGCCGGTGCAGCGTGGTCAACTCACCGTCACTATGTGGACCGCAGTGTGACGGTGGGTCGCGGTCACGTCGAAACGGAACCGGCCGTGGCCTCCGCGCGGGTCGGGCCGCCCAGCGTCGCCTCGGCCGCCGCGTACAGATCGGCCGGGCGCACCCCGTTCAGGGCGGTGACCAGATGGCCGTCGGGGCGGACGAGGAGCACGGTGTGGGCGGCCGCACCCGGGTAGCTCTCGGCCACCAGCAACTCGGCGGGGTGCGGCAGCGCGGTCACCGCGGCGGCGAGCCGGGGCATGATCCCGGCGGTCACCCAGTGCTTGCGCTCCCACACGCCGGTGCCCGGCGCGACCAGGACGACCAGCAGCGCGCCGCGGCCGAGCCGGTCCTGCAGCCGTACGAAGGAGCCGTCCTCCGCCGTCACCCGCACGTCCGCGACCTGCGCGCCGGGCGGGGTGTCCACGGGGACCTCCGCATCGAGGTGCGGGGGCGCGAGCGGCGAGTCGGCGTACGCCCCCGGCTCGCCCAGCGGGCCGCGCCCCAGGTGACCGTCCAGGAGCAGCGCGTCGTGGCCCCGGGCGGCGCCGGGGACGTAGGCGCGCAGGCCTCCGCCGCCGCGCAGCAGCGGCAGCACCTGGTCGGCGGCGCGCAGCCGGGCGGCGACGACGGCGCGCCGCTCCGCCTGGTAGCTGTCGAGCAGCGCCTCGTGCGGCCCGTGGTGCCAGGCCAGGGCCAGCTTCCAGGCGAGGTTGTCGGCGTCGCTCAGGCCCTCGTCCAGCCCCTGCGTGCCAAGCGCGCCGAGTAGATGCGCCGCGTCCCCCGCAAGGAAGACCCGGCCCGCGCGCCAGCGGCGGGCCAGCCGGTGGTGGACGGTGTGGACACCGGTGTCCAGCAGTTCGTACGGCGGTGTGGAGCTGCCCGTCCAGCCTGCGAGCGTCTCCCGGACGCGGGCCACCAGCAGCTCGGGCGTGACCAGGTCCTTGCCGGGCGGCAGCAGCCAGTCCAGCCGCCAGATCCCGTCCGGCAGCGGACGTCCGGTGACTTCCCCGGCGGAGGGACCGGACGTCCGCCACGGCGGCATCCGATGGAGCAACGCCTGGTCGGCCCACGGAAGTTCCGTGCGCAGCGCGGCCACGGCGTGTCGCTCCACCGCCGTACGGCCGGGGAAGCGGATGTCCTGGAGCTTGCGCACCGTCGAGCGGGGGCCGTCGCAGCCGACCAGGTAACTGCCGCGCCACCACATGCCCTTGGCGCCGCGGGTGTGGGCCGTGACGCCCGAGGGCTCCTGTTCGACGGTGTCGAGGCGGCTGTCCACGGCGACCTTGACGAGCCGCTCGCCGGCGAGCGCCGCGCGCAGGGCACCGGTCAGCACGTGCTGGGCGATGTGCAGCGGAGCGGGCTCGGTGTCCCCGAACGTGATCTCGGTCATCACCTGCTTGCGCCGCAACGACCGCCATCCGGCCCAGCGGACGCCGACCTCGGCGAGCGGCACCCCGGTCAGCCGTTCCACGAGCGCGGCGGTGTCCTCGCGCAGCACGACACTGCGCGCGAGGCGGGGTTCGTCCTTGCCCGGGCCCTCGTCGAGGACGACCGACGGAACCTCCTGGCGGGCCAGCGCCAGGGCGAGCGTGAGCCCCACGGGCCCCGCTCCGACGATGATCACCGGGTCCACGGCGCGGCGCCCCCTGCCTGCGGCGGCGTCCTCGGCGACATATGTGAACAGAAGGTTGGAGCAGGGTGCACGATCACAGAACGTATGCAACCCATTGCCGGTGCTTGCGTCAAGTGACGGAGGCAGTGGCGATCATGCCACTGCCTCCGTACCGGTCATGTCACTTGAGCGTGTGTCAGACGGTGCCGCCGGCAGCGGTGCCGAAGGTGCCCCCGACCTCGGCGGCGTTGAGCTCCTCGACGTCCTCGGCGCCGAGGACCGTGCCCGTGCCGCGCTTGCTGCGGCGCAGCCTGCCCTCCAGCCAGGAGGCGAAGGAGGTGAGGGCGAAGTTCACCACGATGAAGATGATTGCCACCACGATGAAGCTGGCGACGACGTTGGCGTAGTTGGCCGCGAGTGTGCCGCGCTCGCTGAGCAGTTCGGGGAACTGGAGCATCACGCCGCCCAGAGCGGTGTCCTTCACGATGACCACGAGCTGGCTGACGATGGCGGGCAGCATGACGGTGACGGCCTGCGGCAGCAGGATGCTGGACATCGTCTGGCTCTTGCGCAGACCGATCGCGTACGCGGCCTCCGTCTGCCCCTTGGGCAGGGCGAGGATGCCGGCCCGGACGACCTCGGCGAGGACCGAGGCGTTGTAGAGCACCAGGCCCGTGATGACCGCGTAGAGGGGCCGCTCCTCGCTGCCGACGCCGGTGGAGCGGACGTAGAACTCGTTGGCGAACAGCATCAGCAGCAGTACCGGGATCGCCCGGAAGAACTCGACCACGACACCGGCCGGAACGCGGATCCAGCGGTGGTCGGACATACGGGCGATGCCGAAGACCGCGCCCAGCGGAAGCGCGATGACCATGGAGAGCGCGGCGGCCTTGAGAGTGTTGCCGAGGCCGGGCAGCAGGTACGTGGTCCAGGCCTCGGAGGTGGTGAAGGGCTCCCACAGGGACCACTTCAGCTGGTCCTTGTCGTCCATCGTCTGCCAGATCCACCACAGGAACAGGGCCAGCAGCGCGAAGAAGGCTATCGAGAGGACGACGTTGCGCCGCTTGGCCCGCGGGCCGGGGGCGTCGTAGAGAACGGAGGTCATCGCTTCACCGCCAGTCGCTTGCCGACCCAGCCGAGGAGGAGGCCGGTGGGCAGGGTCAGTACCACGAACCCGAGGGCGAAGACCGCGCCGATGGCGAGCGTCTGGGCCTCGTTCTCGATCATCGTCTTCATCAGGCTGGCGGCCTCGGCCACACCGATCGCGGCCGCCACGGTGGTGTTCTTCGTCAGGGCGATCAGGACGTTCGCCAGCGGCGCGATCACCGAACGGAAGGCCTGCGGCAGCACGATCAGCCGCAGGGACTGGCTGAAGCTCAGCCCGATGGCACGGGCAGCCTCCGCCTGCCCCACGGGCACGGTGTTGATGCCGGAGCGGATCGCCTCGCAGACGAAGGCCGCGGTGTAGGCGGCGAGGCCGAGTACCGCCAGCCGGAAGCCCTGGAGCTTGAAGTCGTCGGACGCGCCCATGGTCATGCCGAAGATGTCGGCCAGGCCGAGCGAGGAGAAGACGATGATGACCGTCAGAGGGATGTTCCGCACGATGTTCACGTAGGCGGCGCCGAACCCGCGCATGAGCGGGACCGGGCTGACCCGCATCGCCGCCAGCAGGGTGCCCCAGACCAGGGAGCCGACGGCGGAGAGGGCGGTGAGTTTCACCGTCATCCAGAACGCCCCGAGGACGTCGTAACCTTCAAGAAAGTCGAACACGATCTCCCGCGCTTCCGGGTGTGTGGCGTACGTGGAGGGTGTGGCGCGCCGCCGCCGGTCAGGCGGCGGGCGGCGGCGCGCCCGGAGAACCCTGCGTTGCTCGGCCGGAGCCTCGCGTTACTTGACGATGTTGCCGATCGTCGGGGCCGGCTCGTTCTTGTAGCTGGCCGGGCCGAAGTTCGCCTCGACCGCCTTCTGCCAGGAGCCGTCGCTGACCATCTTCTTCAGGGCGTCGTTGATCTTGTTCACGGTCGCGGTGTCGCCCTTCTTGACGCCGATGCCGTAGTTCTCGTTGCTGAGCTTCAGACCCGCGAGCTTGAACTGGCCCTTGTACTTGTCCTGCGCGGCGAAGCCCGCGAGGATCGAGTCGTCGGTGGTCACGGCGTCCACGGCGCCGCTCTGCAGGGCGGCGATGCACTCCGAGTAGCCGCTGTTCTCACGCAGGTTGGCCTTCGGAGCGATGGACTTCTGGACGTTCTGCGCCGAGGTCGAGCCGGTCACGGAACACAGGTTCTTGCCGTTGAGGTCCGTGCCCTTGGAGATGGTGGAGTTCGCCTTGACCAGCAGGTCCTGGTGGGCCAGCAGGTAGGGGCCGGCGAAGTCGACCTTCTGCTTGCGCTCGTCGTTGATGGAGTAGGTGGCCGCGATGAACTTCACGTCGCCGCGGGCCAGCGCGTTCTCACGGTCGGCGCTCTTGGTCTCGACCCACTCGATCTTGTCGGGCGCGTAGCCGAGCTGCTTGGCCACGTAGGTCGCCACGTCCACGTCGAAGCCGGCGAAGGAGCCGTCGGGCTGCTTCAGGCCAAGGCCCGGCTGGTCGAACTTGATACCGATCTTGATCTTGCCGCCGCCGCTGGAGCCGCTGTTGTCGCTGTCCTTGTTGTCGCCGCCGCAGGCGGTGGCGCTCAGCGCCAGGGCGAGTACGGCGGCCGAGGCGGCGGTGACCTTGCGGAGCTTCATGGTGAACATCCTTTGGTGATGAGGAAAGCGGGCCGTCAGGGGGCGGGTGACGCAGGTCGTCAGGGGCGCTATGGGCGCGGTCAGTGGTGCAGGATCTTCGACAGGAAGTCCTTGGCCCGGTCGCTGCGTGGGTTGCTGAAGAACTGGTCGGGCGCAGCCTGTTCGACTATGCGACCGTCTGCCATGAAGACCACCCGGTTTGCAGCCGATCGTGCGAAGCCCATCTCATGGGTGACGACGATCATGGTCATGCCGTCGCGGGCGAGCTGCTGCATGACTTCCAGCACCTCGTTGATCATCTCCGGGTCGAGGGCCGACGTCGGCTCGTCGAAGAGCATGACCTTCGGGTCCATCGCCAGCGCCCGCGCGATGGCGACGCGCTGCTGCTGGCCGCCGGAGAGCTGTGCGGGGTACTTGTCGGCCTGGGTGCCCACGCCGACCCGGTCGAGCAGGGCCCGGGCCTTCTCCTCGGCCTGCTTCTTGTCCGCCTTGCGGACCTTGATCTGGCCCAGCATCACGTTCTCGAGCACGGTCTTGTGCGCGAAGAGATTGAAGGACTGGAAGACCATGCCGACGTCGGCCCGCAGCCGGGCCAGCGCCTTGCCCTCCTGGGGCAGCGGCTTGCCGTCGATCGCGATCGTGCCCGAGTCGATGGTCTCCAGGCGGTTGATGGTGCGGCACAGGGTGGACTTCCCGGACCCGGAGGGTCCGATGACCACGACGACCTCGCCGCGGGTGATCGTCAGATCGATGTCCTGGAGTACGTGCAACGCGCCGAAGTGCTTGTTGACGCTCTTCAGGACGACCAGCTCGCCGGTCGCGGCCACGTCTTCCTTGGCCACCGATACTTCGGTCATCGCTTTCAGGCTCCGTCCTCCTCGGTTTCGGAGGACAGTAGTGACGCCGCACGACCAGCGTCATTACATCTGAGGGGAATCTGAGCATCACGATCCGATAGCAATCGGACACGTGTCGTAGCAGTTGCCGCCTGGGCGCGTATCGGCCGGGTAACGGAAGGTGCGCGCAACCGGAACCCACTTGACGCCGTCGGCGTCCATCAGCGTGACTGCCATGATGCACGCGCGTGTGCACACGCCGTACCTCGCGTGCACACGCTGTACCTGTCGACATCTATCGACCTTGCATGTACCGATACCGCACGCCCGATGAACCGGAGGGAGCCGGGATGAGACTGCTTCTCGTCGAGGACGACAACCATGTCGCCGCCGCGCTGTCCGCGGTCCTGGCACGGCACGGTTTCGACGTCACGCACGCCCGCAGCGGCGAGGAGGCCCTCCAGGCGCTCGTCCCCGAGGGCCCCGGCTTCGGGGTCGTCCTGCTGGACCTGGGGCTGCCCGACCAGGACGGCTACGAGGTGTGCGGCAAGATCCGCAAGCGCACCAGCACACCGGTGATCATGGTCACCGCCCGCTCCGACGTGCGCTCGCGCATCCATGGCCTCAACCTCGGAGCCGACGACTACGTGGTGAAGCCCTACGACACGGGTGAGCTGCTCGCCCGGATCCACGCCGTCAGCCGGCGTACCGTCCACGAGGACGCCTCCGGCGGCGCCGACACAGCGCTGCGCCTGGGGCCCGTCCACATCGAGCTGCCCACCCGCCAGGTCACCGTGGACGGTTCGACCGTCCAACTGACCCGCAAGGAGTTCGACCTCCTCGCGCTGCTCGCCCAGCGTCCCGGTGTGGTCTTCCGTCGCGAGCAGATCATCAGCGAGGTCTGGCGCACCAGTTGGGAGGGCACCGGCCGCACCCTGGAGGTGCACGTGGCGTCCCTGCGCGCCAAGCTGCGCATGCCGGCTCTGATCGAGACCGTACGCGGCGTGGGCTACCGGCTCGTCGCCCCGGCCGCCTAGCGGGGACGGCTTGCGCACACGTCTGCTGCCGCTGCTCATCGTCCTGATGGCGGCCGTGCTGCTCGCGCTCGGCATCCCGCTCGGCATCAGCGTGGCCGCGGCCCAGCAGCAGAAGGTCGTCGTCGACCGCATCGACGACACGGCACGCTTCGCGGCCCTCGCCCAGTACGTCACCGAAGTGCCCGGCGGCTCCCGTCCCACGTCCCGGGACGAGCGCAAGGAGACGCTCCAGAGCGAACTCGCCAGCTACTACGAGGTCTACGGCATTCGTGCCGGCGTCTTCTACCGCACCGACACCCCCATGGCCCAGGCACCCGCCGACTGGTTCCTCCCCCAGACGGGGGAGGTACGGGAGGCCTTCGGTGAGGCGCTGCTCAGCCGCCGCAGTCACGACCCGCAGCAGGTCTGGCCCTGGCAGCGCCGGCACCTCGTCGTCGCGTCGCCGGTCATCCGGGACGGCGACGTCGTCGCGGTCGTGGTCACCGACTCGCCCACCGGGGCGATGCGTTCGCGGATCCTGCACGGCTGGCTGGTCATAGGCGTGGGCGAGATCGCCGCGATGCTGCTGGCCGTCGGTGCCGCCCTCCGGCTGACCGGCTGGGTCCTCAGGCCGGTACGGATCCTGGACGCCACCACGCACGACATCGCCACCGGACGTCTGAAGTCCCGGGTCGCGGCGGCCGGCGGGCCGCCGGAACTCAGGCGGCTCGCCCGATCGTTCAACGAGATGGCGGACAACGTCGAGGACGTGCTGGAGCAGCAGCGCGCCTTCGTCGCCGACGCCTCGCACCAGCTGCGCAACCCGCTTGCGGCGCTGCTGCTGCGCATCGAGCTGCTCGCCCTCGAACTTCCCGAGGGCAATGAGGAGATCGCCTCGGTCCGGACCGAGGGCAAACGCCTCGCGCAGGTTCTGGACGACCTGCTCGACCTGGCGCTCGCCGAGCACGCCGAGGCGGACCTGACGCTCACCGACATCGGCGCGCTGGCCGCCGAGCGTGTCGCGGCCTGGACACCGACGGCCGAGGCCAAGGGCGTACGGCTGGTGGGCGACTGCCCGCCCATCACGGCCTGGGCCGACCCGATCACCCTGTCCAGCGCGCTGGACGCGGTGATCGACAACGCGGTGAAGTTCACGCCCGAGGCCGAGAGCGTCGAGGTGACCGTCTCCTCCAACGGCGAGACGTCGACCGTCGTCGTCACCGACAGCGGCCCCGGCCTCACCGACGAGGAGCTGGGCCGCGTCGGCGACCGCTTCTGGCGCAGCGGCCGCCACCAGAACGTCAAGGGCTCCGGCCTCGGTCTGTCCATCTCCCGGGCGCTGCTCGAGGCGGGCGGCGGCTCGATCTCGTACGGCCACCATGAGCCGCACGGGCTGCGGGTGACGGTGACGGTGCCGAGGTCGAGGCCTGCGGCTTGAGGGCTTGAGGGCTTGAGGGCTTGAGGGCTTGAGGGCTTGAGGGCTTGAGGGCTTGAGGGCTTGAGGGCTTGACCGCTTGACGGCTCGACGGCTCGACGGCTCGGCGGGGCGAATCTGGGCAGGCCGGCGGTTTGTGGGTTCGACGGGCCGGCGGTTTGTGGGTGCGTGGGACCGGCGGTCTGTGGCTTCGACGGGCCGGCGGTCTACGGCTTGACCGACCGGTAGTAGCGCCGTGCGCCCTCGTGGAGCTGGAGCGGGTCGGTGTAGATCGCTGTGCGCAGGTCGACCAGTTGCGCCGAGTGGACGTGGGCGCCGATTCCGTCACGGCTCTTGATCACGGTGCGCGTCACCCACTCGGTGAGCCGGGGGTCCATGTCCGTGCGCGTGATCAGCAGGTTGGACACTGCCATCGTGGGCACGACCGACCCGTTCTGCACGGTCGGGTAGGCCGACTCCGGCATGTTGGTGGCGCGGTAGTAGCGGGTGGCGTCGCCCTCGCCGTGCAGCTTTGTCACGAGGTCGGGCTCGATCGGGACGAACCGGATGGAGAAGCCGTCGGCGAGCTTCTGCAGGCCGTCCGTCGGCAGGCCGCCCGACCAGAAGAACGCGTCGATCTCCCCCGACTTCAGCCGCCCGGGCGCGCTGCCGATGCCGTCGGGCTCCGGGGTGATGTCCTTGCGCGCGTCGATGCCGGCCGCCCCGAGCACCCGGTCGGCGATGAGCCGCACGCCGGACTCCGGCGGCCCTATGGCCACACGCTTGCCCTTCAGGTCCGCGACGGAGTCGATGCCCGAGTCGCGCGCGACGACGAGCTGTACGTAGTCGTCGTAGAGGCGGGCGACCCCACGCAGGCGGGCGGCACCCTTCCCGCCGTTCAGCTCGTACGTCTCCACCGCGTCGGCCGCGGCGATCGTGAAGTCGGCCTTGCCGGTCGCCACGCGCGCGACGTTCTCCTGCGACCCGTCGCTGGTCTGAAGCCGCACCGTCAGGTTGGGCATGTCCTTGTCCAGCTCGGCGCGCAGCAGCTTGCCGTATTCCTGGTAGACGCCGCTCGGTGTCCCGGTACTGACCGTGATCGTCCCGCCCGGCGGCTCCTCACCGAGGGGCAGCAGCCACCACAGCAGCAGCCCGAGGGCCACGAGACCGGCGGCCGCGCCCTGGAGGGCCCGGCGCCTGCCGATACGGGGGAACACCTTGGACATGGGCGCGATCCTGCCAGGACGGGTGCGGTGCTGGCCAGGGGGCCCGGATCTGGGCGGGGTTGTCAGCAGTGGCCAGTACAGTCGTGTGCATGAGTTCGTCGCCCGCCGATCTGGTCCGTGAGTTCCACCTCGCCTTCGGGCTGGACGCCCGCAGCACGCCGACGCAGGTGTCCCCGGAGCTCGCCGCGCACCGGGGCGAGCTGCTCGCGGAGGAGGCCGCCGAGGTGGCCGAGGTCTCGGTCGCGGGCCCGCTCGACAGACTCGCCCACGAGCTGGCCGACGTCGTCTACGTGGCGTACGGCACGGCCCTCGTCCACGGGATCGACCTCGACGCGGTGATCGCCGAGATCCACCGCTCCAACATGACCAAGCTGGGCCCCGACGGCCAGGTGGCCCGGCGTGAGGACGGCAAGGTCCTCAAGGGCGAGCACTACGAGGCACCGGACGTGTCGGCCGTGCTGCGCAGCCAGGGGTGGGTGCCGGGCGCGGTCCGAGGAGGGCACCAGGCGCCGATCACCTCACCCACGTAGGCGACGACCGCCTACCCTTGAGGCATGGCCAGGGTTGCACTTCGTTGTTCCCCTGGTCAGGAGAGCTTTTCTCCGCAGATGCCTGACTGGTCGTCAGGGCGCGCGGGAAGGCGGTGACGTTCCATGCCGTACGTGGCCGTGAGTGCGCTGAGTCATCCCGGGCTGCTCCGCGACCGGAACGAGGACAGCCTCGTCATCGGACCGTGGACCCTGTGCGCCACGGTCACCGAGAACGCGCAGACCCTGGTCTTCCCACTCGGGACGCCCCTCGTCGTCGCCGTCGCCGACGGGCTCGGCGGGCACCCCGGCGGCGAAGTGGCCAGCGCTCTGGTCGTCCGCCGGATCGCGTCGATCGGCCCCGCCCTGAGCAGCGAGGACGCCGTCCGCGACGCCATGAACGCTTGCAACCGCGCCGTGTACGAGGCAGCCGGCGGCGACGAGGGAAGCGAGCTCGCCACCATGGGTACGACGGCGGCCGGCGCTGTCGTACAGCCCGGCTCGGTGCTGGTGTTCAACGTGGGCGACAGCCGGGTCTTCGCGGCCACCCGTGACGGGCTGCGCCAGGTGAGCGTCGACGACAGCCCCCCGCTCGAACCCGGGCATCGCACCACGCACCTCGTCACCCAGTGCCTGGGCGGCACCCCCACGTACCGCGCCATACGCCCCCACGTGACGGCCGGGTCCCTGTCTCCCGGCGACCGCTACCTGATTTGCACCGACGGTTTGACCGATCCGGTGCCGACGGACGTGCTCGACGAGGTGATGCGGGAGCACGACGACGGCCGGGCGGCCTTCGAGCTGTGGAAGGCCGCCATCGCGGCGGGCGGCCCCGACAACATCACGCTGGCGGTCGTACGCGTCGCGGACGAGTAGGGAGGCCCCGCGCGTCGCCGAACGTCTCTTTCCCTCAAGGAACGCCTCCGCTCTCTCAAGGAACGCCTCAAAGAATGTCCGCATCGTCCGGCGGGAAGCCGTATCGCCCCTGCAGCCGGACAAAGCAGGCCGCGGTCAGAACCCGCAACTGCTCCAGCCCCGAGGTGGTGCGCTCGAAGCACACCACCTGCTCGTGCCCGCCCGGCCCGATCGGCTGCACCAGGCATCCGCCGGGCCGCACCTGCGCGACCAGCGGCGCGGGTACCTCGGGAAACGCGGCCGACATGAGGACCGCGTCGTACGGAGCCTCTTCCGGTACGCCGCCGCTGCCGTCGCCGACCCGCAGCTCCACGTTCCGTACGCCCTGCCGTGCGAGATTCGCGCGCGCCTGGCGGGCTATGCCCGGCCGTATCTCGATGCTGACCACATCGGCAGCCATCCGGGCGAGCAGCGCGGTCTGGAAGCCGAGACCCGTACCGACCTCCAGCACGTGCTCGCTCCCGCCGAGACGGAGGCTCTCGATCATCATGGCGGACAGCGAGGGCTGCGTGGTGACCTGCCCCTGCCCGATCGCAACGGGTATGTCCCGGTAGGCGACAGCCACCTGACCGGGCGGAACGAACTCGGCCCGGGGCGTCGTGCGCACGGCCTCGAGCAGTCGCTCGTCCCTGATCCCGGCGGCTGTGAGGGCTCGCACGAGATCGTCGGGCTCCGCGGGTACGGAGTTCACGGGCTGGTCACCACACCACCAGGCTAGGCAGTCGCGGGGCTGCGAGCTTCCAGGAGGCGCCCGCTCGGTGAAGCACTGAGTCAGGGGCTCCGAGGAAGCGCCTACCCTTGAGGAATGACCAGCAGCAGCGACCGGAGCCCGGCAGTGGATGTTCAATCATCTAAGACATACGAAGTTCGCACCTACGGGTGCCAGATGAACGTCCACGATTCCGAGCGATTGTCCGGACTGCTCGAAGACGCTGGTTACGTGCGCGCGCCCGAAGGCTCGGACGGCGACGCGGACGTCGTGGTCTTCAACACCTGCGCCGTCCGCGAGAACGCCGACAACCGGCTCTACGGCAACCTCGGCCGCCTCGCGCCGATGAAGACGAAGCGCCCCGGCATGCAGATCGCGGTCGGCGGCTGCCTCGCGCAGAAGGACCGCGACACCATCGTGAAGAAGGCGCCCTGGGTGGACGTCGTCTTCGGTACGCACAACATCGGCAAGCTGCCGGTCCTGCTGGAGCGCGCCCGCGTACAGGAAGAGGCGCAGGTCGAGATCGCCGAGTCGCTGGAGGCGTTCCCCTCCACGCTGCCGACCCGGCGCGAGAGCGCCTACGCGGCCTGGGTGTCGATCTCCGTCGGCTGCAACAACACCTGCACCTTCTGTATCGTCCCGGCGCTGCGCGGCAAGGAGAAGGACCGCCGCACCGGCGACATTCTCGCCGAGATCGAGGCGCTGGTCGGCGAGGGCGTCTCCGAGATCACGCTGCTGGGCCAGAACGTAAACGCTTACGGGAGCGACATCGGCGACCGCGAGGCGTTCAGCAAGCTGCTGCGGGCCTGCGGCACCATCGAGGGCCTGGAGCGCGTCCGCTTCACCTCCCCGCACCCGCGCGACTTCACGGACGACGTCATCGCCGCCATGGCCGAGACACCGAACGTGATGCCCCAGCTGCACATGCCGCTCCAGTCCGGTTCGGACACGGTCCTGAAGGCGATGCGTCGCTCCTACCGCCAGGACCGCTACCTGGGGATCATCGAGAAGGTGCGCGCCGCCATCCCGCACGCGGCCATCACCACCGACATCATCGTGGGCTTCCCCGGCGAGACCGAGGACGACTTCGAGCAGACCCTCCAGGTGGTGCGCGAGGCCCGCTTCGCGCAGGCGTTCACCTTCCAGTACTCCAAGCGCCCCGGTACCCCGGCCGCGACCATGGACGACCAGATCCCCAAGGAGGTCGTCCAGGCACGCTACGAGCGGCTCGTCGCCCTCCAGGAGGAGATCTCCTGGGACGAGAACAAGAAGCAGGTCGGCCGCACTCTGGAGCTGATGGTCGCCGAGGGCGAGGGCCGCAAGGACGGCGCCACCCACCGCCTCTCCGGCCGTGCCCCTGACAATCGCCTGGTCCACTTCACCAAGCCGGAGCAGGAGGTGCGCCCCGGCGACGTGGTCACGGTCGAGGTGACCTACGCGGCCCCGCACCACCTCCTCGCCGAGGGCCCGGTCCTCGACGTGCGCCCCACGCGCGCGGGGGACGCCTGGGAGAAGCGCAACGTCGAGAAAGCGGCGGCCAAGTCGGCCGGCGTCATGCTCGGCCTGCCGAAGATCGGCGCACCGGCCCCGCTGCCGGTGGCCACGGGCAGCGGCTGCGGCTGCGACTGACCGGGCGGCCGACGAACGCTGGGCTACCCTGCCGATCATGCTTGTCGCCGCTGCCGTATGCCCCTGCCCGCCCCTGCTCGTGCCCGAGGTCGCCGCGGGCGCCGCGCCCGAGCTGGACGCCGCCCGTACCGCCTGCGTGGACGCCCTGAGCGTGCTCGCCGCCGCCCGGCCGGACCGCCTCGTGGTCGTCGGGCCGGCCGAACAGAGCGGGCGCGGCCCGTATCCGGAGGGTACGCAGGGGTCGTTCCGCGGCTTCGGCGTGGATCTCGGCGTGACGCTGGGTCGGGACAAGGGCGCGCCGTCCGAGCGCGCGCTGCCGCCCTCGCTCGCCGTCGCCGCATGGCTGCTGGAGCGGACCGGGTGGTCGGCCGCTCCGATCGAGGGACTCGGCGTGGGAGAACCCCTGGCGGCCGAGCGGTGTATCGAAGTAGGACGGGACGTCGCCGCGCGGGCCGAGCGGGTGGCGCTGTTGGTGATGGGCGACGCCAGCGCGTGCCGGACGCTGAAGGCGCCGGGCTATCTCGACGAGCGGGCGGAGCCGTTCGACGCGGAGGTCGCGCGTGCGCTGGGGGCGGCGGACGTCGCGGCCATCGAGGCGCTGGACGCGGAGCTGGCGTACGAGCTCAAGGCCTCCGGCCGGGGCGTCTGGCAGGTGCTGGCCGGCGCGGCCGAGGGCGCGGGTCTCTCCGGCGCGCTGCTGTACGAGGACGCGCCGTACGGCGTGGGGTACGTGGTCGCGGCCTGGTCGTAGCGGCTGTTTCCGTCGTTTCCGTCGTTTCCGTCGTAGCCCTCGTAGCCCTCGTAGCCCTCGTAGCCGTCGAACCCGTCGATTCCGTCGTAGCGACCGGGCGCCGGGTCACCTTCGGCGGCGCTCTCCCCGCGGACACAACGGCGGACGGCCGCGAGCGCCGATACGCCACGGCCGTCCGCCGATCGTTGTGCCGTGCTGTTCAGGAGGCCGGCGGAGGTGTCTCCGGCGGGGTGGCGGTGCCGCCGCCCGCTGCGGGGCCCTCCTTGTGCGCGAGCCGGTCCACGGCGCCCTTGGCCTTGCCGGTGCCCGTCTGGATCTTGTCGCTGTATTTGTGCTTGGTCTTCTCGTCGACCACCTTCGCGGCCTTGTCCAGGCCGTGCTGGACCTTGTCCCCGTGCTGCTGCGCGAAGTCTGAGACCTTGTCCTTGGCCGGGGCGAGCTTGGCCTTCAAATTGTCCATCAGACCCATGGGGTCACCTTCCCTGGCGGGGCAGTTACGTGCGGGCGTCCTCGCCGGCCTCGCGGTCGGCCGCCTCCTCGGCGGACTGCTGCTTGGGGATCTCGACGCCGTCGGCGGCGGTGACCCCGTCGTCCCCGTCCGCCTCCGCCGCGTCGTCGACGACGCCTTCCGTCTCCTTCGCGGCGTCCCGGGTCTCCTCCGACCCCGCCACCTCAGCACTCTCCGTCACCTCGGGTACGGCCGCGGGTGCGTCGGCCTGCTCCTCGGTGGCTGCCGACTCCTTGCCGGCCTCCTCGGTGGCCTCCTCCGTGGCCTTCGACCTCCGAAGAAGTCGCGCAAAAACGCCCATATCCACTCCATACGTTACTCGTGCGAGCGAAATCCCGCGTCACCCGGTGCGTCCGTTTGCGCCGCCCGGGGCGCCGCCTTCCTTGAACCGGCGGCCGGAACCTCGCAACGGGCAACGACGCCGCGCGAGCGCCGTCACGTAACTCGTTCGAGGGCGGGCCATGAGGTTTGCGAGACTGGTGCGGTGAGCAGCGCATCCCCCGCCCCCCGCGTCATCGCCGTCGTCGGACCCACCGCGGCCGGAAAGTCCGATCTGGGTGTTTTCCTGGCCCAGCAGCTCGGAGGCGAGGTCGTCAACGCCGACTCCATGCAGCTCTACCGAGGGATGGACATCGGTACCGCCAAGCTGACGCCGGAGGAGCGCGGCGGCATCCCGCACCACCTCCTCGACATCTGGGACGTGACCGTCACGGCCTCGGTCGCCGAGTACCAGCGGCTCGCCCGGCAGCGGATCGACGCGCTGCTCGCCGACGGGCGCTGGCCGATCCTGGTCGGCGGCTCCGGCCTGTATGTCCGCGGGGCCGTCGACAACCTGGAGTTCCCCGGCACCGACCCCGAGGTCAGGGCCCGGCTGGAGGAGGAGCTCACCCTGCGCGGCTCCGGTGCGCTGCACGCCCGCCTGGCCGCCGCCGACCCCGAGGCCGCCCAGGCGATCCTGCCCAGCAACGGCCGCCGTATCGTGCGGGCCCTGGAAGTGATCGAGATCACCGGCCAGCCCTTCACTGCCAACCTCCCCGGTCACGACTCCGTCTACGACACCCTGCAGATCGGCGTCGACGTGGCCCGCCCCGAACTCGACGAGCGCATCGCGCGCCGGGTCGACCGGATGTGGGAGGCGGGGCTCGTGGACGAGGTGCGCGCGCTGGAGGCGCAAGGGCTGCGCGCGGGGCGTACGGCGTCGCGCGCGCTCGGCTACCAGCAGGTGCTCGCGGCGCTCACGGGGGAGTGCACCCAGGACGAGGCGCGCGCGGAGACCGTCCGGGCCACCAAGCGCTTCGCGCGCCGTCAGGATTCGTGGTTCAGGCGCGATCCGCGGGTGCACTGGTTGAGTGGGGCTGCCGCGGATCTCACAGGACTTCCGCAGCTTGCGCTGGCGTTGGTCGAACGACCGGTTACAGCCTGATCACGTCATGGCATCGGGACGCCCAGGCCGTCATCCGGGCCCGTTGTGCCATGCCATCATCGAGCTTCGATCGACCAAGTTGAGTCCGAGTTGGGAGGGCGCGTGGCGATGGAGGCCGGCCCTCGCGACACCGCACAAGGCACCGAGCCCGTCACTACCGACAGTGGTGAGGCGGAGCAGGACGGGGACCGCCTGAGTCCCGACGGTCCCGACGAGACCCAGGGCGGTGTGACCGCCGACGGGCCCGAGCCCGAGGAGATGTTCGCGGGCGGACCCGAGGTCGAGGTCGAGCTGCGGCCGCAGCGCCGGCTACGGATCTGGCAGCTGGCGCCCATCGTGGCGCTGGCGGCGACCGGCTCCCTGATGTTCGCCTTCCCGCTGGCCTTCGACTTCGGCGACAGCGGCGCGGTGATCGCCATGCTCGGCCTGCTGATCAGCTCCTGCGCGGCCGGCTGGGGCATGATGGCCGCGCGCCGGGTCGGATACACCTGGCCCGGACTGCCCCCACGCGGTTCCGGGCGCCGGCCCGACTGGCGGGTGGTTTTCGGCTATGTCGTGCTCGTCGCCGCGGTCGTGGTCCTCGCCGTCTGGCGCGTCGCCCGGCTGCGCTGACGGTCCCGTCCACATCGAGCCGTCCAGTGTCGTACGCACCCCGTACGATCGAGGAATGAGCACACGGATCGCCTTCCTCAAGGGGCACGGCGCCGAGAACGACTTCGTGATCGTCCCGGACCCCGAGAACGTCATCGACCTGCCCCCGGCCGCCGTCGCCGCCCTGTGCGACCGCCGCGCGGGCATCGGCGGTGACGGCCTGCTGCACGTGGTGCGGTCCGCCGCGCACCCCGAGGCCATGACGATGGCGGCCGAGGCGGAGTGGTTCATGGACTACCGCAACGGCGACGGCTCGATCGCCGAAATGTGCGGCAACGGCGTACGGGTGTTCGCGCGCTATCTCCAGCACACCGGTCTCGTCACCGAAGGCGACATCGCCGTCGCCACGCGCGGAGGCGTGAAGGCCGTGCACCTCGCCAAGGCCGCGCCCAATGGCGGCTCCGCCGCGGGTGACATCACCGTCGGCATGGGCAAGGCGGTCCTCCCCGAGGGGGACGTCACGGTGACCGTCGGCGAGCGCAACTGGCCCGCGCGGAACGTGAACATGGGCAACCCGCACGCGGTCGCCTTCGTCGACGACCTCGCGCACGCCGGTGACCTGTTCGCCCCGCCGCCGTTCCGTCCGGCCGCCGCCTACCCGGACGGGGTGAACGTCGAGTTCGTGGTCGACCGGGGCCCGCGGCACGTGGCGATGCGGGTGTACGAGCGCGGTGCAGGCGAGACCCGCGCGTGCGGCACAGGTGCGTGCGCCGTCGCCGTGGCGGCCGCCCGCAGGGACGGCGCCGACCCGGCCGCCACCGGAACTCCCGCGACATACACCGTCGATCTGCCGGGCGGACGGCTGGTGATCACCGAGCGGCCCGACGGCGAAATCGAGATGACCGGTCCTGCGGTGATCGTGGCCGAAGGCGAGATCGACCAGGAGTGGCTGGAAAACGCGGTTCGCTGAGGAGGCGACGGGCTTGGCATCCCAGCCATGGGAAGCCGGGCGCACCCGACGTGCGTCTGTGAGCGGCAGACGCACGTGCGAAACCATGGCCGGCCTCCCCTCACCTGGCGCGAAACCGTAAACCTCATCGCCATCGCCCGAATGGGTGATCCGTTTCACGCTGGGCGAGAGGCGGTCGGTCGCGCGGGGCGGGCTCGGTAGCATCAAGCACCGGCTCGGACGGGGGATCGTCGCCATCCCCTGGGCCGTGTCCGCCATGGGGCACCCCGTCCGCCGGTCCATGCAGCCGGAGGTGCCCATGAGTGCGGAGGCCACGAACCCCGCGACCGCAGGCCCAGTGACGCCGACAGTCGCCGGTCCCACGGCGCCCACGGCGCCGCGCCGGAGGGCCCGCCCCCGGATCGATCTGCGCCGCCTCGGCCGCGCCGCGCTGCTCGGCCCCGCATCCCGCGACCGGCTGCCCGACGCGATCAGCCACGTGGTCGAGGCACACCGCGCCCACCACCCGGACGCCGACCTCGAACCACTGCGCCGCGCCTACGTGCTGGCCGAGTCCTCGCACCGCGGCCAGATGCGCAAGAGCGGCGAGCCGTACATCACGCACCCGCTCGCCGTGACCCTGATCCTCGCCGAACTCGGCGCCGAGACCACGACGTTGACCGCCTCGCTGCTCCACGACACCGTCGAGGACACCGAGGTGACGCTCGAGCAGGTGCGGGACGAGTTCGGTGAGGAGGTGCGCTACCTCGTCGACGGCGTCACGAAGCTGGAGAAGGTCGACTACGGCGCGGCCGCCGAGCCCGAGACCTTCCGCAAGATGCTCGTCGCCACCGGCAGCGACGTCCGCGTGATGTCGATCAAACTCGCCGACCGGCTGCACAACATGCGCACCCTCGGCGTCATGCGCCCCGAGAAACAGGCCCGCATCGCCAAGGTCACCCGGGACGTCCTTATCCCGCTCGCCGAACGGCTCGGCGTCCAGGCCCTCAAGACCGAACTGGAGGACCTCGTCTTCGCGATCCTCCACCCCGAGGAGTACCAGCACACCCGGGAACTGATCGTCGACAACGCGGCGCGCCCCGACGACCCGCTCGCCGAGATCGCCGACGAGGTGCGCGGTGTCCTGCGCGAGGCCGACATTCAGGCCGAAGTCCTCATCCGGCCACGGCACTTCGTCTCCGTGCACCGCGTCTCCCGCAAACGCAGGCGGCTCCGCGGCGCCGACTTCGGCCGACTCCTGGTCCTCGTCAACGAGGACGCCGACTGCTACGCCGTACTCGGTGAACTGCACACCTGTATGACGCCCGTCGTCTCGGAGTTCAAGGATTTCATCGCCGTACCCAAGTTCAACCTGTACCAGTCGCTGCACACCGCCGTCGCCCGCGGGGACGGCCAGGTCGCCGAAGTCCTCATCCGCACCCACCAGATGCACAAGGTCGCCGAGGCCGGAGTCGTCGCGCTCGGCAATCCCTACGCTCCTCCTTCGGAGGAGCAGACCGTGAGTGACGGCGAGCGCGTCGACCCCACCCGGCCCGGCTGGCTCTCGCGCCTCCTCGACTGGCAGGAGGCCGCACCCGACCCGGACACCTTCTGGTCCACCCTGCGCGAGGACCTCGCCCAGGACCGCGAGATCACCGTCTTCCGGCCCGACGGCGGCACGCTCGGCCTGCCCGAGGGCGCCACGTGCGTCGACGCCGCGTACGCGCAGTACGGCGAGGACGCGCACGCGTGCATCGGCGCCCGCGTCAACGGCCGTCTGGCGACGCTGAGCACGGTCCTGAGAGACGGCGACACCGTCCAACTGCTCATGGGCCAGGACCCGGCCTCCGAGCCCTCCAGGGAGTGGCTGGAGCACGCCCACACGCCCGCCGCCCGGATCGCCATCCAGCGGTGGCTCGCGACGCATCCGGCGAGCGGCGAGGACGAGGGTGAAGGCGCTGGGGAGGCCGACGGGGGCACGGGCGCGGGCACTGGCGCGGACGGCGGTCCGCGCGCCGGAGCCAGGCGTGCGCACACGGCGCCCGGGAGTGCCGCGGAAGCCGGAGCGGGCGCAGGGGACACGCGGACGACGCGGGGTGCCCCCGGGGGCCCGACCACCACCGGGGCCGAGGGCAACCCGGGATCCCGTTCCGCAGCGACCGCCGTCGTCGACCGGCCCGGCGCGACCGTTCGGCTCGCCGGCTGCTGTACGCCCGTACCGCCCGACGAGGTCACCGGCTTCCCCGTGCGCGGGGGAATGGTGACCGTGCACCGCGTGGAGTGCGCCGGGGTGGCGCGTATGAAGAGCGCGGGGCGCGCGGAGGTGGGCGTGCGCTGGGGCGACACCATGGAGTGCCGGGTCACGCTGGTCGCCGAGTCGTTCGGCCGTCCCCACCTCCTGGCTGACCTCACCGAGGCCATCGCCCTGGAGGGCGCCGAGATCGTCTCCGCGACCGTCGAGCCCCCGAGCCAGCAACGAGTGCGCCACACGTACACCCTGCAGCTCCCGGACGCAGCTCACCTGCCCGCCCTCATGCGGGCGATGCGGAACGTCCCGGGCGTGTACGACGTGAGCCGCGCGCAGCACCACGCGCCGGCGACCTGAACACATCTCCTCGCGACACGGGCGCCCCTGATGTACCCGTTCGAGTGGGCCCGGCGCGCGCCGTCGCCGTGGCGCACGCGCGCGCTGGTAGCCGTGGTGCATGTCGCACACCCTCCGCATCCGGGCTCCCCGACCCCGCACCCTGGCCCGCCGACGGCTGAAGGCGGCGCTGCTCGCCTCCGCCGTCTCCGTCTGCCTCGTCGCCGCGAGCGCACCCCCGGCCCCGCTGGGCGTCGGCGACCGCCTCTTCCCGTACCTGGGCAACCCCGGCTACGACGTGGCGTCGTACGACCTCTCCTTCACCTATCCCGGCAGCAACGACAAGCCCCTCCGGGCGGTCACCACGATCGACGCCAGGACCACGACTTCGCTGGACCGCGTCAACCTCGACTTCGACCGTGGCACGGTCGAGTCGGTCCAGGTCGACGGAGTGCCCGCCTCCTTCACCACCGCCGGCGACGACCTGGTGGTCACCCCGCGGACACCGCTGCCCCAGGGCAGCTGGATGCGGATCACCGTGCGGCACACCAGCGACCCCAGGTCCGTCGAGGGCAGGGACGGCGGCTGGGTACGGACCGCGGACGGCCTCGTCATGGCCAACCAGGCCGACGCCGCACACCTGGTGTTCCCGTCCAACGACCACCCCTCCGACAAGGCGAGCTTCACCTTCCGGATCACCGCGCCCAACGGCTACACCGTCGTGGCCAACGGGCTCCCCGCAGGCGCCGACCGGGTCGGCCGGTCGACCACATGGACGTACCGCACCCAGCACCCCATGGCCACCGAGCTGGCCCAGGTGTCCATCGGCCGCTCCAGCGTCCTGCACCGCGCAGGGCCGCACGGACTGCCCGTACGGGACGTCGTGCCGACCAAGGACCGCGACGCCCTCGAACCATGGCTCGAGAAGACCCCCGACCAGATCGCGTGGATGGAGAGCAAGGTCGGACCGTACCCCTTCGAGACCTACGGTCTGCTCATGGCCGAGGCCTCCACCGGCTTCGAACTCGAGACGCAGACCCTCTCTCTCTTCGAGAAAGACCTGTTCACCGGGTCCGCCTTCCCCAAGTGGTACATCGAGTCGATCATGGTGCACGAGCTGTCCCACCAGTGGTTCGGCGACAGCGTCAGCCCCCGTACCTGGTCCGACGTGTGGCTCAACGAGGGACACGCCACCTGGTACGAGGCCCTGTACGCGCAGGAGAAGGCGAACAAGCCGCTGGAGGCGCGGATGAAGGCGGCGTACGGCTCCTCCGACGGCTGGCGCGCGGCCGGCGGACCGCCCGCGGCCCCCAAGGTCCCCGCCCCCGGCCAGAAGATCGGCATCTTCCGGCCCAACGTCTACGACGGCGCCGCACTCGCCCTCTACGCCCTGCGCCAGGAGATCGGACGGCAGGCCTTCGAGCGGCTGGAACGGCTCTGGGTGCAGGCCCACCGGGACGGCACGGCGACCACGGCCGACTTCGAGCGCCTCGCCTCGGACGTCTCCGGACGCGATCTGAGCGGCTTCTTCAAGGACTGGCTGTACGGAGAGAAGACACCGCCGATGCCGGGCCACCCGGACTGGAAGCCGGCCGCGCCCGCCAGGAAGTCTGCCGCTGCTCCCGCGAAATAACACGGTGACGAGACGGGCCGTCCCGTGCGACCATCTTCGGGTCGGCAACGCGGCCCGGACTCGCCACGGCGCGGGTGACCGGGAATCTCCCGGGGTACTCGAACGTTGTGACCTGTGACGGATCAGGCTCCGTCGCCGAATCGGAATCCCCATCGACGTAAGGATCAAATGACCTCCTCTTCTTCCCCTTCCCAGGACACCAAGCGCTTCGCGCACGCCTATCCCGAAGGTCTTCGGGCCGATGCCCTGATGGAAGAGGACGTCGCCTGGAGCCACGAGATCGACGGAGAGCGGGACGGCGAGCAGTTCGACCGCTCCGAGCGCGCGGCACTGCGCCGCGTGGCGGGCCTCTCCACCGAGCTCGAGGACGTCACCGAGGTCGAGTACCGCCAGCTCCGCCTGGAGCGGGTCGTGCTTGTCGGCGTCTGGACCTCGGGGACCGTGACCGACTCGGAGAACTCCCTCGCGGAGCTCGCCGCCCTAGCGGAGACCGCCGGAGCGCTCGTACTCGACGGCGTGATCCAGCGCCGCGACAAGCCCGACGCCGCCACCTACATCGGCTCGGGCAAGGCCCACGAACTGCGCGACATCGTCCTCGAGACGGGCGCGGACACCGTCATCTGCGACGGTGAGCTCAGCCCGGGCCAGCTGATCCACCTCGAGGACGTCGTCAAGGTCAAGGTCATCGACCGTACGGCCCTGATCCTCGACATCTTCGCCCAGCACGCCAAGTCCCGAGAGGGCAAGGCGCAGGTCGCGCTCGCGCAGATGCAGTACATGCTGCCGAGGCTGCGCGGTTGGGGTCAGTCGCTGTCCCGTCAGATGGGCGGCGGCAAGGGCGGCGGCCTCGCCACCCGTGGTCCCGGTGAGACCAAGATCGAGACGGACCGGCGCCGGATCCGCGAGAAGATGGCGAAGATGCGCCGGGAGATCGCGGACATGAAGACCGGCCGCGAGATCAAGCGCCAGGAGCGTCGTCGTCACAAGGTGCCGTCCGTCGCCATCGCGGGCTACACCAACGCCGGAAAGTCCTCGCTGCTCAACCGCCTCACGGGCGCGGGCGTCCTGGTCGAGAACGCTCTGTTCGCGACCCTGGACCCGACCGTCCGCCGGGCCGAGACCCCGAGCGGGCGGCTGTACACGCTGGCCGACACGGTCGGGTTTGTACGGCACCTGCCCCACCACCTGGTCGAGGCGTTCCGCTCCACCATGGAGGAGGTCGGCGACTCCGACCTGATCCTGCACGTGGTGGACGGCTCGCACCCGAACCCGGAGGAGCAGCTGGCTGCCGTGCGCGAGGTGATCCGGGACGTCGGCGCCACCCAGGTGCCCGAGATCGTCGTGATCAACAAGGCCGACGCGGCCGACCCGCTGACGCTTCAGCGGCTGATGCGGATCGAGAAGCGCTCCATCGCGGTCTCGGCCCGTACCGGCAAGGGCCTCCAGGAGCTGCTCGCGCTGATCGACAACGAGCTGCCCAGGCCCTCGGTCGAGATCGAGGCGCTCGTGCCCTACACGCACGGCAAGCTGGTCGCCCGGGCCCACTCCGAGGGCGAGGTGATCTCCGAGGAACACACCCCGGAGGGCACGCTGCTCAAGGCACGGGTGCACGAGGAGCTGGCGGCGGACCTCGCGCCGTACGTGCCCGCTCCCGCGCTCTGACCAACGGTGTAAAGGCCCGCCCCCTGGAAGAAGCTTTCCAGGGGGCGGGCCTTCAGCATGCCTGGCGTCACTGATCGGCGAACTTGTCGCTCACCGAGTTGTACACGCCCTTGGCCACCGTGCCCAGCCGTGGACCCGCCAGCCAGCCGGAAGTCACCGGCCCGATCGAGGTGTTGGACACCAGCGCCGGTTTGCCGTCCGAACCCGTCGCGATCCAGCCGCCACCCGAGGAACCACCCGTCATGCTGCACCCGATCCGGTACATCGTCGGATCCGAGGCATTGATCGACAGCCGCCCGGGCTTGTCCTGGCACTGGTACAGCGTCTGTCCGTCGTACGGTGGCGCCGCCGGATAGCCGGTCGCCGTGACGCTCTCCACCTTCGGCACGGCCGGAGCCTTGAAGTCCACCGGCAGCGCCGAACCGACCGTTTCCTCCAGCGACTTGCCCGTGCCGCCCTTCTCCGGCGTCACATGGATGACGGCGAAGTCGTACGAGGCACCGTCACCACCCGTCGAGCTGCCCCCCGCGATCCACTGGTCCGAGGTCTGCGCCCAGTCGCCCCACCACACACCGTAGGGAGCGACCTCCTCCTTGGCGGCGCTCTGCAACTGCTCGGCCGTGTCGCCTGCGTTGTTGTACGACGGCACGAACGCGATGTTGCGGTACCAGCCGCCGTTCTTGCCGGCGTGCACGCAGTGCCCCGCCGTCCACACCAGGTTGGACTTGCCGGGGTGGGCCGGGTCCTGCACGACCGTCGCGGAGCAGACCATCGTGCCTTCGGGGGAGTCGAAGAACACCTTGCCCGCCTCGGGGGCGTTGGCGTGGTACGTAGTCGCCACGGCCTTGGCGTCCACCGGCGCGGGCGTCGGGTCGGTCACGCCCTGGTCACCGGAGAGGTCGTTCTCATCCACGCCCTTGTCCGGGTCGTCGGCGTCCCGCATCCGGTCCGAGCTCCACAAGCCCTCGATGATCGGGTTGACGAAGTCCTGCGCCTCGCGCAGCCAGTCGTCCTTGTCCCACTTCTTCCAGTCGCCGTTCTTCCACTTGTCGATGTCGATCCCGTGCTCTTTGAGCTTGTCTCTGATGTCGTCCGGGATCTGGATCTTGTCGTCGCCGCTGGTCGCGGAGGCGGAGGCCTGGTCGTCGGCATTCGTGTCGCCCGACTCGCACGCGGTGGCGGTGAGCACCAGCGCCGAGGCCAGGGCGACAGCGGCCAGCGCGGGGGTGGTCCTGCGGCGCGCGCTCCTCCCTCGTCGAGCGGTGAACGACGGCCGTATGGATCGCATGGTGTGACTCCCCCCGAACGGAACTGACTTGGCGCTGTGCCCACGCTGTGGGAACGGCATCACACACTATGCGCTCGCTGTGGGGGACTGCCGACGGAACAGCAACGGTTCGGCTACAAGCCGTCTGACCTGGCAACCATCCAGAGTCGCCCGAGCTGAGTCCCGTCGGCCGTGACGGACCCGTGCCGTACGGCTGTCTCGACGTCAACGAGCTTCGGAAGTGAGGGTTTTGACGCGTCGGAGCGTGAGGATGGTCTCTGCTGTGTGGATGCCGGTCAGAGCACCGATCTTCTCGTCGACAAAGGTGTAGAGGTCGGCGGTGGTGCGGCAGAGCACTGAGACGACGAGGTTGGTCCGCCCGGTGACGGCAGCGGCGAAGCGTACTTCCGGATGGACCGCGATGGCTCGTCCCGCCTCGGCCAGGGACTGGGGAGCGACGGTCAGCCAGCACAGTGCTTCTACGCCGCGTCCCAGGGGCTCGTGGTCGTATTCGACGGCCAAGTGGAGCACGCCGGTGGACCGCAGGTTTTCCAGGCGGCGCTTGAGGACGTTGTCGGACAGGCCGGTTGCGGCCTGAAGTTCGGTGAGCGTGGCCCTGCCGTCACGTCGCAGTACGTCCAGCATGGTCTGGTCGGCTGCGTCCAGAGCGATGGGAGTCCTGGTGGGTGGGGGCACTGGAGCACGCAGGGCGGTTTCTTCGTCCGGGTCGAGGGCGCTGATCTTGCGGAGCCAGCGGAGGGAGTTGCCGTAATAGGTGTGCAGGATGCAGTGGGCGCTGACCGAGGTGATGTGCGGGGTGCGTTGGAGGCGTTCGAGGAGCACCTCGTCGCGTTCCTGCCTGTTGCGGGGCCTGATCGCGCACACGACCTCGGTGCCGCCGGCGACGAGGTCGATGTAGTGGGTGTCGGGTCGCCCGGCGAGTGTGATGGCCAGTTGGGTTGCCGTGTTCTGGCTGCAGCCAAGCCGGACGATCCAGCTGGTCAGGCCGAGGCGGCTGTCGTCGCTCACGCCGGTCACGCGCAGGTGAGCGGCGGTACGCAGGCGCCTGAACCGGCGGGCGACGGTCTGGTCGGAGACTCCCAGTACCTGGGCGATTCGGCTGAACGGTGCCCGCCCGTCGAGTTCCAGCGCCTGCAGCAACTTCAGGTCGAGGGCATCGAGGGTTGGGGGCGTCACAAGGTTCTCCTGCATGAGCGAGGGGAGCTCGGCTGTGCCGTCAGTGCGAGACGCGGCTGAGTGGTCATCGTAAGGGCCGCTGGTCGCCGCGGTTGGGGTATCGGCGGCTCACCTGTGGGGCGGGACTTCGGGGGAGGGTCGCGCCCTGTGGCCTGGTTGTCCGGCCGTGTCGTGCGGCGCCCGGACAGCGGCCGGTCGGCGGGAGCGGCGACCGGGTTACGGCCGACGTGGGTGGGCGTCGGCGGCACCGCCCAGCCTGCCGTGTGCGGGCTCAGTGGTCTGTGACGTCCGGCTGCGGGCAGCGTCTCCGGCGCAGGCCGTACGGGACGCGGCACGGCCGGGGCGGCCGCGCCGGTGAGGACGCCTGCGGAGTGGAGCAACGCGGCCACTGGTGGCATGAAGGCATCGGAGACTCGAAACGTTCAAAGAATTTCTCCCGTGCGGTGCAGTGCACCGCGGTTGATTGCTTCACCCCACTGTGAGCTGCATGAGCATCTGCGGGCCAGTCGCTCTCCCCGTACCCCAGGAAATCCGACACCGAGGTCCCAGGAATCCGGGAATTCCTTCACGCGGACCCGACCGGATCAGCATCCAGTGGCACGAAGTTGCAGGTCAGTGGGCATGATGACGTGGGAAGAAATTCAGTGGATGTCAGATTCGTGTTTTCCGGGAGAGTATTTCCACTAATTAAGCAAGGGCATGGGGGCGCAACTTAACTGTGTGTTTCCGGCACCTTCCCACCTGCCGGGGAAGCCATTACGTTCACCACGCAATCCGGTCCGGTGCACTCCCGCATCGCGGCCCGAGCGGACAGAACCAGGTGGTTGAAATGAGCCGAGGCAGTGTTCTCATCGTCGGCGGCGGGATCGGTGGGCTGTCCACCGCCATCGCGCTGCGCAACGCCGGATACGACGTCAATATCGTGGAGCTCCACGAGGACCTCCACTCGTCGGTCTACGGCGTGGGGATCATCCAGCCGGTGAACGCGCTGCGGGCACTGGACGCGATCGGCTGCGCCGAGGCATGCCTGGCCGTCGGCTACTCGACGACTGCCTGGGGCCAGATGCTCGACGTGGACGGGAAGCTGATCCGCGAGATGCCCGGTGCCAGGATCCCTGGCTCCGACCTGCCGCCCATGAACGGCCTCACCCGGCCGCAACTGCACAAGATCCTCACCGACAGGGCCCTCGATGCCGGGGCCACCATCGAGTACGGCAAGACATTCACCACACTCACCGACGGACCCAAGGGTGTCGAGGTCACCTACACCGACGGCACCCACAACACGGTGGACCTCGTCGTCGGCGCCGACGGCGTCTACTCCAAGGTGCGCCGCTACGTGCTGAGCGAAGACCTTCAGCCGGTCTACCTCGGCCAGTCGGCGTTCCGGCTCAACATCCCCCGGGAGCCGGAAATAGACCGGATCATCCTGCAGCACGGCCCCGAAGGCCTGGCGGGCTTCGTACCGATCGGCCCGGACCTGGCCTACCTCTTCTACAACACCACGTGGGAGGAGGGCCGCCGGCTGGACCAGGACAAGATGGCCGATGAACTGCGTCGGCGCCTAGCGCCGTTCGGCGGCCTGGCCGGCAGGGTCCGGGACAAGTACATCGATGACCCTTCCCGGATCGTGTTCCGGCCCGAGGAGTGGCTGATCGCGCCCGCGCCGTGGCACAACGGACGGATCGTGCTGATCGGCGACGCGGTCCATGCCGTGACCCCGCACCTCGGTCAAGGAGCCGCCCAGGCGATCGAGGACGGTGTCGTCCTCGCCGAGTGCTTGTCTTCGTACGGCGACCATGACCAGGCGTTCCAGGAGTACACGGAGCGCCGCCACGAGCGCTGCAAGCTCATCGTGGAATCGTCCGTGGCGATCGGCGAATACGAGATGGACCCCGCCGGGCACCCGGACTTCGACCACGCCGGCCTCACCCAGCACGTTCTGGAATCGATGGTCCAGCCGATCTGAGCACCACCCCGTCACTCGCCCTGCGGGGCTGACCGGCGCCGATCCGTGCCCACCTGCGAACCCGGTCAGCCCAGCCCAGCCCGTCCCGCGCCCGCAGCGGACTCCGACCGGCCGCGACTGCGCGAGGCCCACCCGGACCTCGACCTCGACCACGTGTTCGTTGCCAGGCCTGTCGGCCTCCACGCACTGTCGATCAGCCGCCCGCCGACCCGTAAACGGCCGCGTCGCTCTCGACGGGCGCTTAGGACAGCGGGATCGGGGTGAACATCGCGGTCGAGCATCTGCCACCAGCGGTCCCGCCGCATCAGCGGGATGCCCTTGCGCACGGTGTCGCAGGTGGCCCCGAAGGCCGCGTCGAGTTCGTCCGGGCCGCCCCACTGATCGACTCCGGAATCGGCCGTCCGTGACTCGAACACGGCCACCTGGCTGAGCATCTCGCCGCCGCGCAGCGGGTACTGGACGAAGTGGCAGCGCGGCCCGACGCACACGACGATGTCCTTCTCCGCGACGCCGTTCTCCCGTACCCGGTCGATGGGGACGGCCGCCCGGTAGGCGACGTAGCGGGAGCTGACCACGTCATCGCCGACGAGCGTGCGCCGGGCCACCGAGTGCAGTCCGTCGGCGGCGATGACGAGTGGGGCCTCCTCGGTCCGGCCGTCCTCCAGACGGATTCGGGCCCCGGTGCCGGTGTTCTCGTAGCCGGCGACCTTCCGGTCGGTCAGCAGCTCCACCCCGGCCCGGCGGCAGGCGCGCAGGAACAAGGCGTGCAGGTCGCTGCGGTGGATGACCAGGTAGGGATAGCCGTAGCGGCGCTCCAGGTCGGCCAGGTCGATTCGAGTGAGTTCGCGGGCGTCGAGCGCGTCGCGCATCACCATGTTCTCGGGGAGCACACTGAGGCTCTTGGCCTCGTCGAGAAGGCCGTAGTCGTCGAGGAACGGCCGGCCGCCGAGTGCGCGGTTGGCCAGGGCGATGGCGCGGCGCTCACCGCCGCGGCCCACCGGGACCAGGCTTCCGGCCTGGGCCGCCAGCGTCCGCAGCTGCTCCCAGCGCCCCAGGTGGGGCACGGCCCGGGAGCGCGGCTGGGCGGGCATCAGGTCGCCGATCTCGGTCCACAGCGGCACAAAAAGTTCCTGCTCAAAGCCCCGGTACAGCTCTTGGAGCGCCGGGGTGACCTCAAGCTGACCCGGCGCCGAGAAGGCCCTGAGCCGGACGGGGGAGCCCGTAGCGATGTCGGATGCGAGGGAGGTATCGGTCAGGGGGCTCGGCGTGCGCCGCGTTCACCTGAAAGACATGTAGATTCTGGATAGCAGAACCAAGCAGATCGGGAGGTCGCGTTGGACAAACCGCTGAAGAATCCTCCGCCGTACGCCATCACCAGCGTCGACCACGCCCTGCGCGCCGCGGCGATGTTGCAGATGGAAGGCGGGCTGACCGTGTCGCAGGTCGCCGAGCGGCTGGGCGTGGCCCGATCGACCGCGCACCGGCTGCTGGCGATGCTCGTCTACCGGGACTTCGCCGTGCAGGACGAGAAGCGCCTCTACCGCGCCGGCCCCGTTCTGGAGCTGGCCGCGCACTCGCAGTCGCAGGTGTCCCGGCTGCGCGCCGCCGCGCTGCCCCACCTGCGGAGACTGGTTGATCTGCTGCAGGAGACCGCGAACCTGACCATCCGCACGGGGGACACGGCCCGGTTCATCGCCAGCGTCGAGTGCGCCCAGGCGCTGCGCGTCGGTTCCCGGGAGGGCATGGTCTTCCCAGCTCACCGCACGACCGCCGGGCTCCTGCTCCTCGCCGAGCTCACCGAGGACGAACTGGAGCAGGTGTACGCCGCCGAGCGCTACCGCGACCGTCCGGGCGACCGCCCCGACCTCGCCGTGCTGCGAACCGAGCTTGCTCGCGTGCGCCGCAGCGGATTCGCTGTGAACCAGGACCGCTCCGAGCGGGGGCTCGTCGCCGTCGGGGTCCCGGTGCGCGCCGCGGGCGGCGCCGCACTGGCGGGTGTGTCGGTGTCGATGCCCGGCGTGCGCTACGACCCGGGCCGGCTGCAGCCGCTGGTTGCGACACTCAACGCGGCGGCGCATGCGGTGGAGGCCGAGCTGGTGACCTCGTAGGGCCTGGCGCCCCCGTCCCGGCGGGGAACGACGGGAAACGAGCGTTGCCGGCCGGCTGCGTCTGTCGCCCGGGGCCTCCTTGCCCAGCAGGCAGCCCCCTCCGGGCCGGTGCCAGGTCATGGAGTACCCGCCCACGCCCGGGCGGAAGACCTCCTTCCCCCCGGACGCAGGCGGCTCTCCCGCAGAACCTGTCGACGACGCACCCGCGCCGCCGAGCGGACCGGCTTCCACCACCTGCACGCCACCCCGGCCCACCTCCTCACCCCGAGGATCGGATCTCCGGACGGCAACCGCACACGGCCACGCCGCGCCCGAAAAGCCCGGAAACCCCAGGCACACACAGAGTTCTGGAGACGCTTTGGCGGAACCATCGCTGACTGATGCCGGCAATGGATGTCACATGCTTGGCCACCTGGTGACGGGCTGTAGCGGCAACGGTTCCGTTCACGGCAAGGATCTTGAAGCAACCCGTAACCCGGTGGGCGGTCCGGGGTTGGTAGCGGTGGGGTCTGTGCGGGGGTGTGCGGGGAGGAGAGTGAGCCGTGGCGGTGACCGAGGGGATCCTGCGACGCCAGTCGGCGCGTGAGTCGGCGGCGCGCACCTACGCGCGCGCCCTTCCGATCGTGCCGGTACGGGCGCGCGGACTGACCATCGAGGGTGCGGACGGCCGCCGCTACCTCGACTGCCTTTCCGGCGCCGGAACACTCGCCCTGGGACACAACCACCCGGTCGTCCTGGAGGCGATCCGCAAGGTCCTCGACTCGGGCGCGCCCCTGCACGTCCTCGACCTGGCGACCCCCGTCAAGGACGCCTTCATCACCGAGCTGTTCCACACTCTGCCTCCGGGGCTCGCCGACCACGCGCGCGTGCAGTTCTGCGGGCCGGCCGGCACGGACGCGGTGGAGGCCGCACTCAAGCTCGTGCGGGCCGCGACCGGCCGCTCTGGCATCCTCGCCTTCACCGGCGCCTACCACGGCATGACCGCCGGGGCCCTGGCCGCGTCCGGCGGCGCCTGCGATGTCCGCGTCACGCGCCTGCCCTATCCGCAGGACTACCGCTGTCCGTTCGGCGTCGGCGGCGAGCGCGGCGCCGAACTCGCCGCCCGCTGGACCGAATCCGTCCTCGACGACCCCAAGTCGGGGGTGCGGCACCCCGCCGGGATGATCCTCGAACCCGTCCAGGGCGAGGGCGGGGTGATCCCCGCGCCGGACACATGGCTGCGGCGCATGCGGCAGATCACCGCCGCCCGCTCCATTCCGCTGATCGCCGACGAGGTCCAGACCGGGGTCGGTCGGACCGGCGCCTTCTGGGCGGTGGAGCACAGCGGGGTGACCCCCGACGTGATGGTGCTCTCCAAGGCCATCGGCGGCAGCCTGCCGCTGGCCGTCGTGGTCTACCGCGACGACCTCGACGTCTGGGAACCCGGCGCCCACGCAGGCACCTTCCGCGGCAACCAACTCGCCATGGCCGCGGGCACCGCGACCCTCGCCTACGTCCGCCGACACCACCTCTCCGAACGAGCGGCCGCCCTCGGCTCGCGCATGTTGTCCCAACTCCGCGACCTGGCAGGGGAGTTTCCGTGCATCGGGGATGTACGGGGGCGCGGGCTGATGATGGGGATGGAGATGGTGAGTGCGGGTGCGGGTGCGGGTGCGGGTGCGAGTGGCGGCGGCGGTTTCGCGGGTGACTCCGGTTCCTCTGGGGTGACTGGTCCCGGTGGGGACCTTGCTGGTGACCTTGTCGACATCGGGGCCGCTGGGGCACGGGAATCCGTGGGCGGCCCCCGTCCCGCGGCCCCCGACATCGCGGCCGCCGTCCAGCGAGAGTGCCTGCGGCGAGGCCTGATCGTCGAACTCGGCGGTCGTCACTCGAGCGTCGTACGGCTCCTCCCACCACTGACGATCACGGACGAGCAGGCCTCCGCCGTGCTTGACCGCCTGGCCGACGCAGTGGAGTCGGTGGCTGGCAGCCACACGGCCCACGACGAGCCGCGCCAGCCACAACGCCGCCGACGCCGTCAGGGCGACCGAGCCGAGCGCGCCGGGTAGGCGAGCCGCCGGTGACTGACGCGTGTGGCCGGGGCCACGGGCCGGGCACTCTGGGCTGCGGCTTCGCTCGTCGGCGTGCAGGTGCGAGCTTCTTCCGCCCTCCCCTGGTCCCGGGCTGGCCGATCTGCGAGACCGCCGGACTGAGCTTCTGTCAGGCCCCATCCACGTACGCCCTTTCACGCGCGGCTCGTTCCATCGGCACAGTCGCCGCACGCCGAACCGCCCCAGAACTGTGGCCCACCGTGACGCGCCCCGCTCATGACCTGGAACCACTGAGCGGCACGCCCACAGGCCTGCGCCACAGCCCCGGTTCGTCGCCGCCGCACAAGCCAGAACCACCCGATGAGGAACCGTCTTGAACACCACTCCCACCTCCTCCTCCACGCCGGACTTCTCCGATTCGCAGGCCGAGCCCGCTTCCGCCATGTCTTCAGTCCCCCGGCAGCAGGAAGGAGCCCTGGAGGCGGAAGGAGTCCGGGACGCCGAGCGGCAGTCCAGTACCGTTGGCGACCTTCTGGAGCATCCCGACCCACACACCGCTGCCGAGGCCGCCGCCGTCGAGAACCTGCTCCGCTGCTGGGTACGCGAGTCCGGCCTCCCCGCCCCGGATGACGGCACCCTCCGAATCCCGCTTCCCGCCAGCGCCACCGCCCTGCTCGCCCCCGTCCACTACTGGTCCCCGACGGGCTGGCACCGCTTCGGCCTCCCGCGCCTGGCCGACACGCCCGATCAGTCCCCACCCGCCGACGCGGTCACGATCGCCGCGCTGCTCACCCGCGAGACGCCCGGAGCGCCCCGGCCCTCGGCCGACGCATCCGCCGGTACGCCCGCTGTCACGTCCGCCGAACCGGTCACCGGCACCGGAAACGGAGCCGGTGCCGGTGCCGGTGCCGGTACCGCCGACATGGCCGGGAACGGCGCCGACCTGGTCGCCCGCGTCGCCGACTCCGTCCGCCGTACCGCCACCTTCGTCAGCGAGCGCAGGGAACACCCCGACGCCGACGCCGACGCCGACCTCTTCCTCGCTGCCGAACAGGCGCTCCTGCTGGGGCACCCGCTGCACCCGACCCCGAAGAGCCGCGAGGGTCTCTCCGAGTCCGAAGCCCGGCTGTACTCACCCGAGTTGCGTGGTTCCTACCCCCTCCACTGGTTGGCTGTCGCTCCCTCCGTGCTCGCCACCGACTCGGCATGGACCGAGCGCGGCCGTCCTGTCTCAGCGGCTGCCCTCACGGCACGGCTCGCCGGAACCGGACTGCCGTTGCCCGAAGGCCATGCAGCCCTGCCGCTGCATCCCTGGCAGTCCCGCGAAGTCCGTCACCGGGCCGAGACCGCGGCCCTGCTCGAGGCCGGCCTTCTCCAGGAGCTGGGGCCGCACGGTTTCCCGTGGCACCCCACCTCCTCGGTACGAACCGTCCACCGGTCCGGCGCCCCCGCCATGCTCAAACTGTCCCTGGGGCTACGCATCACCAACTCCCGTCGTGAGAACCTCCGTAAGGAGCTCCACCGTGGCGTCGAGGTCCATCGGCTGCTGCGTGCAGGCCTGTCCAAGCAGTGGCAGGCCGCGTACCCGGGCTTCGACATCGTCCGCGACCCGGCCTGGCTCGCTGTCGACGGCCGGGACGGTGACCCCGTGCCCGGACTCGACGTGGTGATCAGGCACAACCCGTTCGCCCCCTGGGACGACGTCTCCTGCATCGCCGGGCTCGTCTCGCCCCGGCCCCACGACCACCGATCTGCCCTGGGCTCGGATCACCAGGAGGCCGGCAGGTCGGTCCTGCGGTCCCGGCTGGCCGAGGTCGTCGCGCGCCTCGCCGAGCAGACCGGCCGTCCCTATGGAGCCGTCGCCGCCGAGTGGTTCCTGCGCTACCTCGAGCAGGTCGTCCGTCCTGTGCTGTGGCTGGACGGCGAGGCGGGAATCGCTCTGGAGGCACACCAGCAGAACACGCTGCTCCTGCTGGACGGTGACGGCTGGCCCGCGGGCGGCCGATACCGCGACAACCAGGGCTACTACTTCCGCGAGTCCCGGCGCGCGGAACTCGACGCCCAGCTGCCCGGCATCGGCGAGCACAGCGACACCTTCGTCTCCGACGAGGTCACCGACGAGCGCTTCGCGTACTACCTCGCCATCAACAACGTCTTCGGCCTCATCGGTGCGTTCGGATCACAGGGCCTCGTCGACGAACGGCTGCTGCTTGCCGCCTTCCGTCGTTTTCTGGACGCCGCTGCCTCCGGTCCTGCCCGGCTGCGCACCTCTCTGCCTGCCCGCCTGCTCGATTCCCCCGTCCTGCGCTGCAAGGCCAATCTGCTCACCCGACTGCACGGCCTCGACGAACTCATCGGCCCGGTGGACACCCAGTCCGTCTACGTCACCATCGCCAACCCCCTGCACTCCTGACCGTCGCCAACACCCTTCATTGCTGAGGAACATGCCCCACCCCGACTCCTGAGAGGAGCGTCGCCGTGCCTCCCATCGACGCCGGAGCCGACGCCGGTACCGTCCCCGTCGCAGACATCGGTCCCGACACGTGCCCCGGCCCGGCCGCGAGCGACACCGACACGGCTCGCGGCGCGGACAGCGAGGACACGCTGGACCTGCGTCTGCCCGATGAGCTCCTCGCGCTCATCGCACAGCAGGAGACCGAAGACGAGCGGGGACGGAGTCCGGGTACGGTCGGCGGCACGGGACGAGAGGGCCTCTTCGCGGCGACCGGCGACGACCTGCTCGACGGCGTCGCCGACTGGGGTCCGATCGTCACCCCCGCCGGTGAGTTCCACCTCGTCCCCGTCCGCGTCGACCAGGACCTTGCGCTCATCGGCGGATGGATGAATGACCCAGCCGTTGCGGCGTTCTGGCACCTGGCCGGGCCCAAGACCGCGACCGAGGATCACCTCCTTGCCCAGCTCGCCGGCGATGGACGCAGCGTTCCCTGCCTTGGCCTGCTAGAGGGCACGCCGATGAGTTACTGGGAGGTCTACCGGGCGGACCTCGACCCGCTCGCCCGGCGCTATCCCGCGCGACCTCACGACACCGGAATCCACCTCCTCATCGGCGCGGTCGCCGACCGTGGACGAGGGCTCGGCAGTGCCCTGCTCAGAGCCGTCGCCGACCTCGCGCTCGACAAGCGCCCTGCCTGCGCACGCGTCGTAGCAGAACCCGACCTTCGCAACACCCCCTCCGTCGCTGCCTTCCTGAGCGCTGGCTTCCGGTTCTCCGCCGAGGTCGACCTGCCCGCCAAACGGGCCGCCCTCATGATCCGGGACCGGAGCCGACGTGATCTGCTGTGACGCCCTGCAGCTGCGCCGTCACTTCTGGTACACCGCTCGTGCCGATCCGGTTCCCACAAATTTCCTGCCTTCCGCCGCGCCGCCCTCGTCTGCTCCTGGACTCCCCGCGTTCCCCATCACTGCTTCCCGCCACCGCTCCCACCCCCGTGTCCACCCCCAACCCAAGAAGCCCCGCACCTTGACTTTGCCCACAGCTCCAGCCCCCAGCTCCGCCTACACTCCCGCCCCTGCTTCCACCCCCGCCCCCACCTCGATCCCCTGCGTGATCACCCGTTTGTCAGTGCCGAGCCGTAGGGTGGTCGGGCTATGACGAAGTCCTCACTCCCCGAACTCCTGCACGCTGCCGTCACTGCTGTCGGCGGTACGGAGCGCCCTGGCCAGGTGACCATGGCCGAAGCCGTCGCGGAGGCGATCGACGACGGTTCCCATCTGCTGGTCCAGGCCGGCACCGGCACCGGAAAGTCGCTCGGCTATCTCGTGCCCGCGCTCGCGCACGGGGAGCGTGTCGTCGTCGCGACCGCCACCCTGGCCCTCCAGCGTCAGCTCGTGGAGCGAGATCTGCCGCGCACGGTCGACGCGCTGCACCCGCTGCTGCGCCGCCGACCGGAGTTCGCGATGCTCAAGGGCAGGTCGAACTACTTGTGCCTGCACCGCCTGCACGAGGGCGTTCCGCAGGACGAGGAGGAGGGCCTCTTCGACCAGTTCGAGGCCGCCGCGCCCACCAGCAAACTGGGCCAGGACCTGCTGCGCCTGCGGGACTGGGCGGACGAGACGGAGTCCGGCGACCGTGACGACCTGACCCCCGGTGTCTCCGATCGGGCCTGGGGCCAGGTTTCGGTCTCCTCCCGGGAGTGCCTGGGCGCGTCGAAGTGTGCGTACGGCGCGGAGTGCTTCGCCGAGATGGCCCGTGAGCGGGCCAAGCTGGCCGAGGTCGTCGTCACCAACCACGCGCTGCTCGCGATCGACGCCATCGAGGGAGCTCCTGTCCTCCCGCAGCACGAGGTACTGATCGTCGACGAGGCGCACGAGCTGGTCTCGCGAGTTACCGGGGTCGCCACCGGCGAGCTCACTCCGGGCCAGGTCAACCGCGCGGTGCGCCGCGCCGCCAAGCTGGTCAACGAGAAGGCCGCGGACCAGCTCCAGACCGCGGCCGAGGGCTTCGAGCGGCTGATGGAGCTGGCGCTGCCCGGCCGCCTGGAGGAGCTCCCGGAAGATCTCGGTTACGCGCTGATGGCGCTGCGGGACGCCGCCCGCACCGTCATCTCCGGGATCGGCGCGACCCGCGACAAGTCCGTGCAGGACGAGGACGCGGTCCGCAAGCAGGCGCTGGCCTCCGTGGAAACCGTGCACGACGTGGCGGAGCGGATCGTGAACGGCTCCGAGTGGGACGTCGTCTGGTACGAGCGCCATGACCGTTTCGGCGCCTCCCTGCGCGTGGCCCCCATGTCCGTGTCGGGCCTGCTGAGGGAGAAGCTCTTCGCGGACCGTTCGGTGGTCCTGACCTCCGCGACGCTGAAGCTGGGCGGCGACTTCAACGGCGTGGGCGCCTCCCTGGGCCTCGCTCCCGAGGGCACGGTGGGTGCGGAGGACGAGGACGTCCCGCAGTGGAAGGGCGTCGACGTCGGCTCCCCGTTCGACTACCCCAGGCAGGGCATCCTCTATGTCGCCAAGCACCTGTCGCGCCCCGCGCGGGACGGCGACCGCGCGGACATGCTCGACGAGCTGACCGAACTGATCCAGGCGGCCGGCGGCCGCACGCTCGGTCTCTTCTCCTCCATGCGCGCCGCCCAGCTGGCCGCCGAGGAACTGCGCAGCCGAATCCCCGAGTTCCCGATCCTCCTCCAGGGCGAGGAGACCCTCGGCGAGCTGATCAAGAACTTCGCGGCGGATCCCAGGACCTGCCTCTTCGGCACGCTGTCCCTGTGGCAGGGCGTCGACGTGCCCGGCCCCAGCTGCCAGCTGGTCGTCATGGACAAGATCCCGTTCCCGCGCCCGGACGACCCTCTGATGAGCGCCCGCCAGAAAGCGGTGGAGGACGCCGGCGGCAACGGCTTCATGGCGGTCGCGGCCACGCATGCGGCGCTGCTCATGGCCCAGGGTGCCGGCCGCCTCGTACGGGCGTCGGGGGATCGCGGTGTGGTCGCCGTACTGGATCAGCGACTGGCCACGGCGCGCTACGGAAGCTATCTGAAGGCGTCGCTGCCCGACTTCTGGTACACCACGGACCGTAACCAGGTTCGGAAGTCGCTGGCGGCCATCGACGCGACGGCGAAGCAGGCGGAAGCGACGTGATGGTCGTGGGTTGGCCTGCTGCGACGCAGCGACAGGCCAACCCACGACGTGCAAGCAGCAGCGGCCGGGACGGAACCCGCACAACACAGGGCCCCGGAACCGGCGCAGGGGTCCCGGGGCCCAGTCAGACGGCGGGTCGGCGAAGCCTCCCCGCTGCTGTGCTCAGACGCGGCGCAGAACGGCCACCACCTTGCCGAGGATGGTCGCGTCGTCGCCGGGGATCGGCTCGTACGCCGCGTTGTGCGGGAGGAGCCAGACGTGGCCGTCCTCGCGCTTGAAGCGCTTGACGGTGGCCTCACCGTCGAGCATCGCGGCGACGATGTCGCCGTTCTCGGCGACCGGCTGGCGGCGGACGGTGACCCAGTCGCCGTCGCAGATCGCGGCCTCGATCATGGAGTCGCCGACGACCTTCAGGACGAACAGCTCACCGTCGCCGACCAGCTGCCGGGGGAGCGGGAAGACGTCCTCGACGGACTCCTCGGCGAGGATCGGGCCACCGGCGGCGATGCGGCCGACCAGCGGAACGTACGACGCGGCGGGCTTGCCTGCCGTGTCCGTGGGCTGCACGGAGGCGGCCTGGTCGGAGCCGCGGACCTCGTACGCGCGCGGGCGGTGCGGGTCGCGGCGCAGGAAGCCCTTGCGCTCCAGTGCCATGAGTTGGTGCGCGACCGAGGAGGTGCTGGAGAGGCCGACCGCCTGGCCGATCTCCCGCATCGACGGCGGGTAGCCGCGCCGCTGCACGGAGTCCCTGATGACTTCGATCACCCGGCGTTGCCGGTCGGTGAGTCCCGAGCTGTCCGCCCGGATCCCTGGAGGTCGGCCCGGCAGGGAGCGCTTGTGCCCCTCGGGATTCGTGGCTTCGTTCATCGCATGCACCGGCTCGAGTCGGCCCTGGGAGCGGTCCTGGGCAGTGATGGTGGCACTGTCTGCGGTGGTGGTCACGTCGGCCCCTCTCGATGGTCTCCCTGCCAGACAACGGTAGTTGCTTTCGAAAGGTTGCGCCAAACACACGTTCGAGTGAAAAATCGCGGATTATCTGTCGCGATCATGTGTCTGGGTGTATGGCTAACGTGCTGCCTGGCGGACAAAAGGGCCCATTGTCGTACCCTTCACCGCCGGGGCCGATGGCCTCTTGGGTTGTCGCCCCAGTCTGCCATCCGGAGCCCCGTCCACCGTGAACCGCCCGCGCTCTGCGCGGGAGTCCCATGCGTCCTCCGTGCGGCGCCCACGGTATCTCCGCAAGTGCCGAAACGGTACGGCTGTGCATCCCGCGGCGACCGCGCATCCGCGTGTCGGACAGGACCCCGCGCACCCGGCTCGGTGGTACTGGCGCCCGGCATGTGCCAATCCTCATGCGACACGCGGGATCGGTGTGCATGTATGAGTCAATCCCCACATCTAGTGGTTGGATTGCAGTAGCAGCCCAGAAGTTGTGGTCCCCCGGGTCTTCGAGCCCTCGGCTATCGCCTATGCTTGGGGCTGCTTCGAGGGACCTGAGAGGTCTTTCGAGGCTGTTGAGTCTGCTGTGAGGAGGGTTGGGAGTCCATGCACTGCCCCTTCTGCAGGCACCCCGATAGCCGCGTCGTCGACAGTCGTACGACCGACGACGGCACGTCGATCCGTAGGCGCCGCCAGTGCCCTGACTGCTCCCGTCGTTTCACGACCGTGGA